>CAVXIG010000066.1:0-103485 GCA_963761645.1 uncultured Acidobacteriota bacterium | reverse complement strand
GCGGGATTTCCCGCCCCCCGGTTTTTGTTCCCGCCGGTGGACGCCCCCGCTTTCGGGGCGCAATGCCATCCCTTATCCTTGTGAGGCCATGATGATCACGACCCTTTCCCGCGTGCTCCGCTCCCGGCGCCCCGTTCTGGCGGCTGCCGTGTTCGTTTCTCTTCTCGTCGTGGGCTGCAAGGATGGCGCGAGCGCCGGGAAGGCCGCCGAGCCCCCGTCAACGGGGCTCCCCCGAAGGCCGCGGCCGCCGGCACTCCGGCCGACTTCCAGTTGGCGTCGGTGGATGGCCGCAAGCTGGGCCCGAAGAGCTTCCCCGGCCAGGTGGTGGTGGTCGACTTCTGGGCCACCTGGTGCATGCCCTGCCGGTTGCAGGCGGAGATCCTCGAGCCCGTCTATCGCGATCTGAAGGGGCGGGGCGTGCAGTTCCTGGCGGCCAACGTGGGGGAGACGCCCGACGACGTGAAGAAGTTCCTCAAGGAGAAGCCGTTCCCCTATCCCGTGCTGCTCGATCCGGACCAGGCGGTCGCCACCAAAATGGGCGTCTTCGGCCTGCCCACGCTGATGGTGGTGGACAAGAAGGGGAAGATCTCCTACCTGCAGACCGGGATCGCCGACGGCGACACCCTGCGCGAGCTGATCAAGAAGGCCGGAGCGTAAACCGGAGCTTAAGAGGGCGGGCAGGGCGCCCACCAGGGGCGCCCCTACTTACCGGTTTCAGGTTTCCCTAGTCCAGCACGACCAGCGCGACGCGACGGTTCTGGGAACGCCCCTCGCGGGTCTTGTTGTCCGCGATCGGGCTGCTCTCGCCGTAGGAGATGACGTTGATGCGGTGGAGCGGGAAGTTCTGCTTCTGGTTGAGGTAGCGGCGGACCGACTCGGCGCGCAGCAGCCCGAGCTCCTCGTTGTACTTCTCCGAGCCGACGTTGTCGGTGTGCCCCTGGATCTCGACGTAGACGTTCTTGTTGTCCTGCTTGATCTTGGCCGCGAACTCGTCGATGGCGGCCTGGCCCTCGGGCGAGAGGTCGGAGGTGTCGAAGCCGAACTTCACCTTGTCGTCGGTCAGCACCGTCTCATAGAGGAACTTCCCCTCGGCGAGCTTGCCCGCCTCCTGGGCGCGGCGCAGGGCGTCCTGGGCGGTCTGCGAGATCTCGCCGATCTGCTTGTCGTGGGTGTTGAGACGGGTCTGCGTCTGCTCGACCTGCCCCTGCACCTCGTCGACGCGGGTGTTGACCGCGCCGGTCTCCTGCTTGACGTATTTCTTGGTCGCGCAGCCCGTGGTGCCGACGAGGGCGGCGGTCAGCGAGAGGGCAACGATCCACGGTTTCCTGTTCATGGCGATTCTCCCTTTGGCTCGGGCCCGTCCCTCCGGCGGGGAGCGGGGTTCCCGGTTGCGGTTCAGCCGCCCGCGCGGGTTTCCGCGGGCGGGGTTCCTTTGTAGCCGCGCCGGAATACGACAGCCCGGCGCTCTCTGCTCTTGCCTTTGATCTCGACCGTGAGCGGGCGGAACTTCACCGCCCCGTCACCGGTCGAGAAACCCAGTACGTATTGGTGCCGGACATCGTCGAGGATCTCAGCCAGTGCCTTCTGGAGATCCTCCTGGTTGGAGATGGAGTAGTAGCGTCCGCCGGTGACGGCGGCGAGCAGGCTCAGCACGTCGGCGTAGCGGTAGATCTTCTTTCCGTCCTGGGTCCAGCTCGTAGGGGTTGCCCGACGCCCAGCCCCAGCACGTAGGTGGGGAGTTGGGCCTCCTGGACGACCGCGCGCGCCTGCTCGGGGGTCAGGCGGCTGGCGTTGTCCACGCCGTCGGTGATCAAGAGGGCGAACCGCTTCGGGTTGCGCCCCTCGAGCGAGATCTGGGGGATGCGGGCCACCGCGTCGTGAAGGGTCGTCGTGCCGTAGGCGACCCAGCGCTCGCTCGCCTCGCGCAGCGCCCCCTGGTTCTTGGTGAACGGCACCTCGACCTCGAAGATGCCGCCGGCGAAGCTGGCGATGGAGAACTCGTCGCCCGGCAGCGATTTGTCGAGGAAGAAGCGCAACGCCTGCTGGCTCTGCGCGAGCTTGCCGCCGCTCGCCATGCTCCCCGAGAGGTCCTGGAGCAGGATGACGCTCGCCGGGGCGTCCGAGCGGCGCTCGAAGCTCTCGATGGGCACCGTCCTGCCCTCGATGCGGAGCTGGAAATCCTTCTGGTCCAGGCTCTTGGCATAGCCCGCGCCGGAGCGGACGACCACCGGCACCAGCACCAGGCCGACCGAGACCTCGTCCTGGAACTGCGGGGTCTGCGGCTCCTGGGAAAACGCGGGATCCGGTCGCCGTCCCCAGGGCCAGGAGGCCCGCCGCCAACGCCAGGAACGCCCTGAGGCGTGGTGCTACTCTCATGTCGAGCCCCAAACTGCAAGAGCCGGGCCATCGTGACAAGATGTCCAGCGGGAGGTTTTCATGGCTGAAGAGGAAAAGGTCAACATCCGCAACATCTCAATCAAATGCGGTAACTGCAACACGTATCAGACACTTACGTCGTTTGGACGGCGGGACGACTGGAACGTGTATACCTACGAGTGCGAGAACGAGATCTGCGATCCCAAGGTCACTCGCACGATCGTCGAGGTGCCGCGGGATATCGACTCTTTCGCCCGCAGCGACCCGCAGTGGCGGGGCGGCGGGAAGCACGGCGAGGTGGGGGACGGCAGTGCGGAGGAGTAGGGGCCGGTACATCTGCACATAGAGACTTTACAATATTTTGACCCTGGGACGGCAAGGGGGGATGGCATGCCCTGTGCTAATCTCCCGCGCGTCGCGGGTTTCAACTCCTTGGCTTCGTCTTTCAACCGTTTTCTCGTGAGGGAACCATGAAAAAGATCGTCCACGTCGTGGGCACGGGAACGATTGGCGAGCCCCTGCTCGGTCTCTTCACCGACTTCCGGGACAAGATGGGAATCGATGAGGTCACCTTCCACAAGCGGACGCCGCTGGCGTCCGACCGGGCCAAGCTGAATCACCTGATCCAGCGCGGCGCCAAACTGGCGGTGGACGAGGACGTCCGGTCGGAGTTCGAGAAGCTGGGCCACGAGGTGAGCTTCGAGTCCCGCGAGGCCCTGGAGCGGGCGACGGTGATCGTCGACTGCACCCCGGCGGGGAACGAGAACAAGGAGAAGTTCTACGAGAACCTGACCGGCCCCAAGGGTTTCCTCGCCCAGGGGAGCGAGTTCGGTTTCGGCAAGCCCTACGCCCGCGGCATCAACGACGAGGTCCTGGTGGCCGGCGAGGACCGCTTCCTCCAGATCGTCTCCTGCAACACCCACAACATCGCGACCCTGATCAAGACGCTCACCCACCAGGACGGCAAGTACGCCCTGAAGAAGGGGACCTTCGTCTGCATGCGGCGGTCGAACGACATCTCGCAGGCGGACGGCTTCGTGCCGGCCCCCAACGTCGGCAAGCACGAGGACCCGAACTTCGGCACCCATCACGCGCGCGACGCCCACCACGTCTTCGAGACCCTGGACCTCGACCTCAACCTCTTCTCGAGCGCGGTCAAGCTCAATACGCAGTACATGCACTCGATCTGGTTCAACCTCGAGCTCGACCGCGACATCACGCTGGAGGAGGCCAAGAAGCGCCTGCGCGACAACCCGCTGGTGGCGGTGACCGACAAGCGCTACGCCAACCTGATCTTCAGCTTCGGCCGCGATCATGGGTACTACGGGCGTATCCTGTCGCAGACGGTGGCGGTGATGCCGACCCTCGCCGTGCGGCACAAGCGCGAGGTCTATGGTTTCTGCTTCACGCCCCAGGACGGCAACTCGCTGCTCTCCTCGGTGGCGGCGACCCTCTGGCTCATCGATCCCGACTGGCAGAGCGTGTACAACCGCCTGCAGCCGCTCCGCCGCTGGCTGTACCGGGAGATCTGACCGCCCCGATCCCTCCGCTCCGCCGCCCGGACGCTGTGCTTGAAATACCGGGTGGCGGGCTCGCCTTTTCGATCTTGTATGCGACCCGTCGAGCTCAGATTTGGTGACCTCCGCATCGAGGGATGGTCGCGCGCCGGGGACGACAACTGGTTCCGCGTCCACCCCCCGGGGCTGGCGCTCGACGTCGGGCGCGGCGCGCACCAGCTCGCCGGCGCCCCGGACGTGTTCATCAGCCACGGGCATCTCGACCACGCGATGGGGCTGCCGTACGTGCTCTCCCAGCGCTCGCTCCACCGGCTGGTCCACACCCGGGTGTTCTGCCCGGCCGAGATCTCCGAGGACGTGGGAGCGTTCATCGCCGCGGCGGAGCGCCTGGAGCGGGCCCGGTACCGTTACGATCTCGTGCCCCTCTCCCCCGGCGACCGGGTGCCGGTGGGGAAGGGGCTGACGATGGAGGCCTTCGCCACGGACCACGTGGTGCCGAGCCTCGGCTACCATCTCTGGCGCGGGCGGCGGCGCCTGGCGCCCACCTACGCGGGGCTGGCGGCGGCGGAGCTGATCCGGCTGCGCGAGGAGGGGGTGGAGACCGGCGAGGTCGTCGAGGACATCTGGCTCACCTATTGTGGCGACACCGGGCCGAAGATCTTCGAGATGGAGCCGCGGATCTTTCGCAGCAAGGTGCTGATGCTGGAGTGCACCTTCCTGAACGAGGAGCACCGGGACAAGGGGGAGCGGTTCAAGCACCTCCACCTGGGCGACATCGAGCGCCAGGCTTCGGAGCTCCAGAACGAGGCCATCGTCCTGCATCACCTGTCGCGCCGGTTCCGAGTCGAGGAATTGCGGGCAGAAGTCGAGCGGCGCCTGCCGGAGTTGGCGCCCCGGATTCATATCCTCGTGGAAGGAGCGGCCGGTTGAAGAGAACGACGAAGGAAAGAACAGTATGAGAGGACCACAGAGCGGAGGGGGGCCGGGCGGCGGTGGACGCGGCCCGAAACGCCCCTCGGATCGGCCCCCGGGCCGGCCGCCGGCAGGCGGCGGCAGCCGGGAACGGACCGCCGGCGGGGGCTCCCGCGCCCCCTGGCAGCGGCAGGGCGCTCCGGGCGATCCGGACCGCCGTGGCCCGGCGAGCCCGCGTTCTTCGGAGGGGCCGCCGCGTGGAGGCGATGACCGGCGCCCGCCGGGTCCGCCGCGTGGAGGCGATGATCGCCGTCCGCCGCGTCCGCCCTACCAGGGGCGGGGCGGGGATGACCGGCGCCCATCAGGTCCGCCGCGCGACCGGGACGACCGCCGTCCGCCGTTCCAGAGCCGCGAACGGGACGACCGCCGGCCACCGGGTCCTCCCCGTGGAAGCGACGACCGCCGTCCGCCGCGGCCGCCCTTTCAGGGGCGGGGCGGGGATGACCGGCGTCCATCGGGGCCGCCGCGCGACCGGGACGATCGCCGTCCACCGTTTCAGAGCCGCGACCGGGACGACCGCCGGCCATCAGGTCCGCCTTCTCAGGGGAGGGGTGGGGATGACCGCCGCCCCTCAGGTCCTCCCCGCGGAGGGGACGACCGCCGTCCGCCCCGCCCATATCAGGGTAGAGATCGCGACGATCGCCGCCCGCGCGCCGCCCCGCACGGCCGACGATCGCCGGGTGCCGTCCCCCACAGCCCGGGAAAGGGCCGAGGAGGTGCTCGAAGGGCGTGCGCCGTTCGTGCCCCCCGCGCCGCCGGCCCCGCCGCCCGGTACCCGTCTGATCGACGTCACCGAGATCGAGACGCGGATCGAGAAGCTGGTGGCCGGGGGGGACGGGCTCGCCCGCTTCCAGGGCGTGCCGATCTTCATTCCGCGCGCGGCCCCGGGGGACCTGGTGCGGGCGCGGATCGTCGAGCGCAAGCCGGACTACGGCCGGGCGGAGATCGTCCAGATCCTCGAGCCGGGGCCGGCCCGCCGGCCCGACCCCGTGCCCGAGCTCTCGCGCTCCGGCATCTGCCGACCTCCAGCACCTGGACGACGAGACGCAGACGCGCCTCAAGGTCCAGGCGGTCCGCGAGACGCTGGAGCATCTCGGCCACCTGGTGCTCCCCGCGGACGTCGAGGTGATCAAGGGGGAGCCCTGGGGGTACCGCCTGCGCACCCAGCTCCACACCGAGGTCGACCCGGTGACCGGCGGCGTCCGGGTGGGCTACCACGCCCGCGGCACCAACGACGTGATCCCGGTCTCCCGCTGCCCGCTGCTGGTGCCGGAGCTCGAGGAGCTGCTGCGCGAGCTGCCCGCCCATCTGGGTGGAGGGGGCGCCGCAGCGGATCGACCTCGCGGCGGGGGATGACGGCACGGTCACCGTGGCGCCGGTCATCGAGGGGCTGCCGCATGGAGAGGTGTCGACGAAGGTGGGGGAGATCACCTACGCCTATGACGCCCGCTGCTTCTTCCAGTCGCACCGCGGGCTGCTGCCGCGGCTGGTGGACGTCACGGTCGGCCCCTGGAAGGGGGAGACGGCGGTCGATCTCTACTCCGGGGTCGGCCTGTTCAGCCTGCCGCTCTCCCGCCTGTACACGACCGTGATCGCCGTCGAGTCCGACCAGATCGGCTCGCGCTACGCCCGGCTCAACACGCGCCGCAACCAGGCGACCAACCTGGAGATCGTCAACCAGGTGGTCGAGAGCTGGGCGAAGCGGATGCCGGAGGGGCTGGACCGCGTGATCGTGGACCCGCCCCGCGGCGGCCTCGCCCGCGAGGTGCGCCAAGCCCTGCTCGAGCGCCGGCCCGCGCGGCTGACGTATGTCTCCTGCCACCCCGCCGCCCTCGCCCGCGACCTGCGGCAGCTCCAGCCGACCTACCGGATCGAGAGCCTGGTCTTCTTCGACCTGTTCCCGCAGACCGGGCACATGGAGACGGTGGTGCAGATGGTGCTGGCGGGGGAGGGGGAGAAGACAGAGACCTAAAGGACGACAGGGACGGCAAGGACGAACAGCCCGGCGGTCTCTCTTGTTTTGTCCTTGTCGTCCTTGCAGTCCTTTTCGTCCTTTTGTTTCTTCCACCGCCCCACCTACTGAGTCGCTGAGAGAGGACTTCCTGAAACATTTCTTCTACCGGGGTCGTAGAGGAATGAAAAGGAGGTCTCCATGAAGCGAACCACCATTTTTGTCATTTTATGTCTCTCTGTCCTTCCCGCTGGGGCCGCGGCGCCGCGGCTGACCCTCGGCGCCTGCAACGACCCGGAGCTGCCGAAGGATGCCCGGTGCGGCACCTACCAGGTGTTCGAGAATCGCGCGGCGAAGGCGGGGCGCAAAATCCCCCTGCGGGTCGTCGTGCTGCCGGCCCTCGGCCCCGACCGGCGGCCCGACGCGGTCGTCTTCTTTTCGGGCGGGCCGGGCGAATCCTCGGTAGAGGATGGGGTCTACATGGGCCGGCTCCTGGCGCCGTTGCGCCAGCACCGCGACTTTCTGCTGGTGGATTCGCGGGGCACCGGCGGCTCGGCTCCCCTCCGCTGCCCGGAGCTTCAGGGCACCCAGGGGGTCCAGGGCGTTCTCGACAACTTCCTGCCCGCCGACCAGGTGCGTGCCTGCCGCGAGCGGCTGAGCAAGGTCGCCGATCTCACCCAGTACACGACCGACAACACCGTGGACGACGTGGAAGAGGTGCGCGCCGCGCTCGGCTACCCCCAGTTGAACCTCATGGGGGGCTCTTACGGCACCCGGCTGGTTCTGGTCTACCTGCGGCGCCACCCGGACCGGGTGCGCACCGCGATCATGGACGGCGTGGTGCCCACCCACGACCGGTCGCCGCTCTTCTTCGCCCGCAGCACGCAGAAGGCGCTGGACGGCCTAGTGGCGGAATGCGCGGGGGACCCGGTCTGTGCCCGGGCCTTTCCCCATCTTCGGAACGAGGTCACCGCGGTGCTCGCGAGGGCCGAGCTGGAGCCGGCCCGCGTGCGGCTCACCGATCCTAAGACCGCCAAGCCGTATGAGGTCCGCCTGTCGCGCGCCGGCGTCGCCCAAACCCTGCGCTACATGCTCTACGATCCGTCCTCGGCGGCCGAGCTGCCGTTGCGGGTCCACTTGGCCGCCCAGGGGAACTGGAAACCGCTGGCCGAGACGGCGAGCGCCAACTCCCAGGGCATTACCTCGATGAGCCAGGGCTACTTTCTGAGCATCACGTGCTCCGAGGACCTCCCCTTCATCCGCGACGAGGAGATTCCGGCCGCGGTGGCCGGCACCTTCCTGGGCGACCTCCGCATCCGCAAACAGCGGGAGGCCTGCGCCGGGTGGACGGCGGCGAAGATCCCGGAGAGCTTCCTGGCGCCGGTGACCTCGGACGTGCCGGCGCTCATCCTCGCCGGCGAGCGCGACCCCGCCACCCCGTCGAGCGACGGCGAGGAGGCCGCTCGCACCCTCCGCCACGGCAAATATGTCCTCATTCCCGACGCCGGCCACGGCCGGGGCGGCTTCAAGGGGCAGGATTGCGTCACCGCTCTCCAGGTGAAGATCGTGGAGGATGGGGCGGTCGACCGGCTCGACACCTCCTGCGTGGCGAAGATGGAGCGGCCGGCCTTCGTCCTCAGCCTGGGCGATCCCGAGGTGGCCGTCAGCCGGGCCGATCTGGAAGCCCTGGTGGGACGCTATGCCGGCAAGGAGGAAAGCGTGAAGATCGATCTTCCGGGAGAGCGGCTGCGGCTGTCGCTGGGGTCGAAAGCCTTCCTTCTCGTGCCCACGGCAGCCACCCGGTTCCGGCCGGAAGGGCTGCCCGCGGGCTACGCCGTGCGGTTCGAGCGTGATGGCAAGAGGCCGGCCACGGCCATGATCCTGGTGCAGCCCGGCGAGCCGGACGAGCGGATGACGCGGAAGCCCTAGACGGGGAGCAGGGACGTCAAGGACGAGCCGGTACGGCTGCGACCGTGCGTGCTCGTCCTTGGTGTCCTTGATGTCCCTGCTTTCTTGGGATCGGCAGTTGCAGGCTGGTGCCAATTTGGGGACGCCATTGGACGTTGGTGGAAAGCGGATATGATCCGGCCATGATTACGCGGATCGAAGCGCTGGGATATCGCTGCTCTCCGTTACGTCAACCAGCCCCTCGGACCTTTCCACGTCCTCGTTGGACCCAACGCTAGCGGCAAGGCCACGTTCCTGGATGTCATCGCCTTCCTGGGCCGGCTGGTCTCGGATGGCCCTGATGCGGCGATTGAAGAGCGGACGCAGAATTTCTATGACCTTCTCTGGCGTCGGGAGGGAACGCAGTTTGAGTTGGCGATCGAGGCTCGAATTCCTCAGGAGCTTCAGAAGCATTGGGTCGGAAAAGGTTGGGACACAGTTCGTTACGAGGTCGCACTCTCAATAGATTCCGAAACTCAGGAACGAGGAGTGGTGGCGGAGCGTGTAATCTTAATGAGCGCGACACCACTAATGACCAGAACCAGGAGCGGTTTTCCTGAAATCGCCAAGGTTCCATCTACGATCCTGATGGATGTAGACGTTAGTCGCGATAAGGTCACTGTGGTAAAGGAGGACGGATTCGATAGCTTTTTCTCCGAGATGAGTGAAGACGATGATCGGTCACCGCATTTCAAGTTAGGGACGCGGCGCTCGGGTTTTGGAAATCTTCCGGCCGACGAGTCAAGATTTCCCGTCAGTATGTGGCTGAGGAAGTTGCTTACCTCAGGCATTCAGCCGATTATCCTGAACAGCAGTTTAATTCGCAGAGCTAGCCCGCCAGGACAGGGACTTGGATTCAGGCCCGACGGCTCGAACCTTCCCTGGGTGATTACCGATCTGAAACGACGATCCCCCGAACGCTTTCATCAGTGGATCACTCACCTACGGACGGCATTCCCGGACTTAGAGGATGACTTTCTTGCCTCAGACACCTCACCTGCTTCCCCAAAAACACCGAAGCCTCCTTGAAGGGGCTGCTGTTGCGTTCCCAGGCCCTGGCCCTTGGGTTGCGGAGAATGATCTTTGATCTTTACGTCCATCCGGAACGCGATCCGGGGTGCCTTCTGCGAGCGCACGACTTTCTGCGGCCGTTCGTCACCCAATATGAGCGTTCCAGCCAGCCGGACCAGCGTTGGCGACGGGATCGGAGTCCCGTCGCCAAGTGGGGATCAGCAGTCGCAGCAGGCGTAGTCCAGGCGCGTGTTGGTCGGGCACCAGGGGCCGCTGCCGGTGCCCGTTCCCCCCGTTCCGCCGCTGTTGCAGGCGTCCGTGCAGACGCAGGTGGTCATGTCCTCGAGGGTACAGGCCCCGCCGGCGACCTTGCCGAGCTGGTCCGCCTGCAGGTGGTGCAGCGTCTCGCGGTTGAGGCTCAGCTTCTTCTTCAGGCGCTTTCTCATCGTTCTCTCCTTTCAGCGGCTAACCGCAGTTCGTGGCGCAACCGGAGATGAACTCGTGGGTGTTGCCGCACCCGCAGGTCCCCGTGCCCCCGCCCCCCGTGCCCCCGCCCCCTGTGCCGCCACATCCAACGGTGCAGGCGCAGCCGGTGTTGAGCTCGTGGGTGTTGGCGCCGCCCTGGACACCGCCGACTTCAGCGGCTTGAAGGTATCGCAGGGTTTCACGGTGGAGTCTCAGTTTCCTGACATGTTTTTTCATGAGAGCGTCCTTTCTGGAGAGAGCTGGAGCCTGATCCAGCTCCTACTTGTAAAGTGTCTGCGAACGCTTTCGGTGAGCTCGCGGTTTCCTTTCTTCCTGGTCCGGTGTCCAAGGGATTAGGATGAGCGCTCTACGAACAGCAGCTCCGACGAGTCTTTCGGGAGGCGAGTTGAGGAACCGGCCGGATCCAGGCGAGGAGGGGCGGCTGCTGGCCGCTCTGGCCGCCGGGGACCGGGAGGCGGCCGAGCGGCTGGTGGAGCGGACCTACAAAGGGGTCTTCGCCCTGCTGCGCCGGCTCAGCGGCGATCCCGACCTGGCGGCGGACCTCACGCAGGAGACCTACCGCAAGGCGTGGGACGCGCTGCCCGGCTTCGACCGCCGGTCGCAGTTCTCGACCTGGCTGTTCCGTATCGCCTACACCACTTTCCTCAACCATCTGCGCCGGCCCCGGCGCCTCGTGCCGCTCGAGGAGAAGCACGAGGCGGCCGTTGCGGATCCCGCGCCCGCCGCCGACGAGATGGTGGGCCGGGGCATGGAGGGGGACCGGCTGCGGCGCGCGGTCCTCGCCCTGCCGGAGGAGCTGCGCTACACGGTCACCGCCGTCTTCTGGGGGGACCTGCCGGTCAAGGAGATCGCGCGCCAGGAAGGAATCACGCCGGTCGGCATCCGCAAGCGCCTCAAGAAGGCGTTCCGGCTGCTGGCGCTGGCCCTGGAGGAGGACGCCCGATGAGCCGCATGAACGAGCGCGAGATCGCCCGGAAGCTGGCCGAGCGCGAAGAGCTCGAGCCGCCGGCCGGGCTGCTGGAAAAGATCAAGAGCGAGATCCCGCCGTCGATCCCGGTAGGCACAGGGACGCCGGAGGTGGAGACGCCGAGCCCCGCGGCCCCGCGGCAGCGCTGGCTGATGGCGGCCTCGGTGGTGGCGATGATCGGCGCCGGCCTGCTGGCCCTCCAGCTCCGGACGCCGATGGCTCCCGTGCAGGAGACCGCCGGCTCGAAGTCGCTTCTGCAAAGGACGGATCGGGCCCCGGCTGCCCCCTCGACTCCGCCCCCCCCGGCGCGGATGAGCCCGTCCGGGGAAGCGGAGCCGCTCCTCGGAGCCCGGCAGGCGCCGCCGCCTCCACCACCGCCGAAGCCGCTCTCCAGGAAGGAGATGGGCGAGCTCAAGTCGCTGGGCTACGTCGCCCCGCAAGGCGTCGAAGGAGGCGTTGAAGGCGGGGTCGTGGGAGGAGTCCCCGGAGGAGTCCCCGGAGGAGTCGTGGGTGGGACGGGCGCTCCGCGGGAGGCTGAGCCCCCCGTGCAAGCGGTCGAAGCTCCGGAGAGCGTGGCCGCTCCGCCGGCGGCGGCTCCCGCTCCTCAGGCCGCGGCGAAGCAGGAGCGTCGGGCCAATGTCGCCGACGACTCTCAGCCGCGGATCACCGGCGAGAAGGCGTCGATGGCGGATTCGGTGAAGCCCAACCTCGACCTCCGCTACGAGCCGGCTTGGGTCAACCCGTTCAGGGACACGGCCACCCAGCGACTCTCGACTTTCGAGACGGACTCCGGCACCGCCTCGTACGAGTTGGTGCGTCGGTTGCTTTTGCAGGGCAAGCTGCCCGATCCGGGAGCGATCCGCGTCGGGGAGGTGCTGAACGGCTTCGAGGCCGGCGGTGTGCCCCCGGTGGAGGGCGCTCCCACGCCGTTTCGGGATTCACGATACCGGCTGATCTGCTTCCGTCTGCCCGCGGGCCATCGGGTGGAGGTGGAATTCAACCCCGAGGTCGTGGTCCGCTACCGGCTGCTCGGCAACGGCATCTCCACGCTTTATGAGATCGAGCTCCGGCCCGAAGCCCCGCGGGACGGCCGCGTGCTGACGTTGCGCCTGGGCGCGACGGAAAAGGCGGTGTTCCTCTCCGGGCTCGCTCCCTCCTGGGAGAAAGCCTCGCCCGGCTTCCGCCTGGCCGCCCTGGTGGCCGAGTTCGCCGAGGTCCTGAAGGGCTCCCCACGGATGGATCTCGCCGAGGTCGCCCGCCAGGCGCGCGACGCCCGGAAGGGGCTCCCGGAGAGCGCCAGGGCCGCGGAGCTGGCGGATCTGGTGGAGAAGGCGGCGCGGATCAAGGGAGGGGAGTAGCCCCGCCCTTCTTCTCCTTCTCCTGTTCCTGCCGGATCTGCTCCTTGAGCACCTCCGTCTCCCGCTCGAGCTGCTCGACACGGTCGCGGAGAGCCTGATCCTCGCGCCCTTTCGCTTCGCTGGCGCGGATCTTCTCGACAGCCTTTTCGGCGTTGCGCCGCTGCCGGCCGTCGACCTCCAGCCGCGCCCGGCGCTCGATCGCGGGGATGGCGGCGGGGTCCCCCAACTCCCCGAGCCGCCGGTAGGCGCTCTCGCGCAGGGAGTAGTAGGGGTCGTCGAGGTAGCCCTCGAGGATCTTGCGCACCTCGTCGCGGCGATGGCTGTCCTCCTGCTGGATGGCGACCAGGGCTTCGAGGGCGGAGGAGCGGCTGTCGATCGGGGCGCCGTACCTCGCCAGCCGGACGGCGTGGTCCCAGGCGCGGGCGGGATCGACCTTGGCCAGGGCCTTGATCGCCGCGCCGCGGACCTGCTCGCGGAAGCTCTCCTGGGAGAGGGCCGCGATCAGCGCGGGAGCGGCCTCGTCGCGCCGCTTCTTGAACTCGCCGAGCGCGCCGGCCGCCGCGGCCCGGGCGGCGTAGCTGTCGTCGGTCTCCAGGGCCCGCCGGAGAATGGGAATCAGCTCGCGGTGATCGGGGAACGCTCCGAGCGCTTCGAGGACGGCGGTGCGCACGCGGCTGTCCTTGTCGGCCAGCCCGCCGCGGAGGGGCTCCAGGGCGGGGTCCTTCGCGATCTTGCCCAGCGCCTTCGCGGCCTCCTCCCGGGCGCCGTGGAAGGGCTCCTCGCGGAGGGCCCGGCCGAGCGCCGCCACGGCCTCGTCGCCGCCGAGGTCGCCGAGCGCGCGGATCGCCTCGAGCCGGGCGGCGAGAGGCTTGGAGGCGGTGAGCTGGACCGTCCACTCGGCGGCCGGCTTGATGAAATCGACCGTATCGAGAATCCACCCTTCCGGATCCAGCACCACCGTGCGGGGGCGCTCGTCGCTCGGAATGTAGAGGTCCTGGAAGTCGCGGGCGGCGACCGGGACGCGCCGCGTCACCGTCTCCCGCTCGCCCACCAGGGCGACCTCGAGCGGGAAGGAGAAGAGGCCGGTCTGGCCGTCGAGCTTCTGGGTCTGCCGGATCTCGAGGTGCACCTGGCGGGTGTCCGGCTGATAGTCCCACTTGACCTTCAGCTCGGGGTGGCCGGCGCCGTAGACGTACTGCTCGAAGAGCGGACCGAGGGAGACCCCGGTGGCCGCCTCCATCGCGTCCTGGAAGTCGGACGTGGTCACCGTCTGCCCGGCGAAGCGCTCGACGTAGGAGCGGATCCCCTTCGCCCACCCCTCCTCGCCCAGGAGGTAGTGGAGGGTGTGGAGCACCAGCGCCCCCTTGCTGTAGGAGTGGCTGTCGAACATGTCGATCGGGTCGGCGTAGCGGCGGTCGACGATCGGGCGCCGGTAGCTTTTCTCGGTCTCGCGGAAGTAGGAGCGCCGGAGGTCTTCCACCTCCCAGGCGAACTCGTCGTCGCCGTGGGCCGACCGTACGTAAAGGGCGGTGAAGTAGTCGGCGAACCCCTCGTTGAGCCAGGTGTTCGACCAGTCCTCGCAGGTGAGGAGATCGCCGAACCACTGGTGGGCCGTCTCGTGGGCGACCAGCCCCTCGCTCGGCGAGTCGACCTCGGCCCGCGCGTCGTGCAGGGTGCGGGCGGTCTGGGTGGTGGCGGAGATGTTCTCCATGCCCCCCCACATGTAGTCGACCACGGCGGACTGGGCGTACTTGGCGTAGGGGTAGGGGCGGCCGGTGGCCTGGGAGTAGAACTCCAGGATCTTCGGGGTGTCGCCGAAAGAGCGGCGGGTGGTGGCCTCGTCGGTGCCGGGGGGGACGTGGTACTCCACCGGGATGCCGCGCCAGGTGTCGGTGACCTTGGTGAAGTCGCCGATCGCCACCGAGATCAGGTAGGTCGTGTGGGGGACGTCCATGCGCCAGTGGTAGGTCCGCCGGCCGTCGGGACGGTCGGTCACCTCCAGCAGCTTGCCGTTGCCGACCACCGCGAGCGGGCGCTTGACGGTGGCGATCATCTCGGTGGTGGCGCGGTCGTTCGGGTAGTCCCAGGCCGGGAACCAGTGGCGGTTGAGGTCGGGCTCCCCCTGGGAGTAGATCTGGCGCGGCTTTTTGGGATAGCCGGCGTCGGGGCCGACGAAGTAGAGGCCCCCTTGCGGGCGGGAGGAGTAGTCGATCGCCACCTCGAGGCGGTCCTGCGGGCCGTAGCCGCGGTCCAGCTTCACGGTCAGGGTCTCGGCCTGCGGATCGAGGGAGAACGGCCGCTCGGCGCCGTTGACCCGGACCTTCCGCACGTCGAGCCCGGCGGCGTTGAACGCCAGGGAATCGACCCCCGGCAGCAGGGGGGCGAGGGTATGGGTGGCGGTGCCGGCGACGCTCTTGGCGTCCCAGTCGAAGGCGAGGTCGAGGCGCAGGTGCTGCAGGTCGTACCGCCGCGTGGGCATGTAGTGAACGGGGGTCCCCTCGGGGGCGAAGGAGCTCGGCGCGGAGAATCCCGCCGCGGCCGTGGTGAGGGTCAGGAAGAGCGAGGCGGCGAGGACCGTCCGGATGCGCTGGGCCGTGGCGTTCAAATAGATTCCCTCCTCAAGGGGTTGGCGACCGGCGGTTATGTTACAACCCGGATAGTTTCTCCGCGTAGAATCGCCGCATGGCTCGCTACCGTGTAGTCCTCGCCAAGGAAGATTTCAAGTTCTCCGCCGCCCACTTCACCCTCTTCGGCGACGGGCGCGCCGAGCTGCTGCACGGGCACAACTACCGGGTGCGGGTGGAGCTCGCCGGCGGGGACCTCGACGGCGAGGGGCTCCTGGTGGACATCGAGAGCTTCAAGCGGGCCCTGCGCGCCCTCTGCGCCCGGCTCGACAGCCGGATGCTCATCCCGGGCGAGAGCCCGCGGCTGCGCTGGGAGCGCGAGGGCGGGGCGGTCGAGCTCCGCTTCGGCGAGCGGGCCTACCGCTTCCCTCACGAGGACACCCTGGTGCTGCCGCTCGCCAACACCTCGATCGAGCTGCTGGCCCGCATGTTCTGGCACGACCTCGCCCCCCACCTCGCCGGCTCGCGGGTGGAGGCCCTGGCGGTATCGGTGGAGGAGACGGCGGGGCAGGAGTGCTGGTACGAGGGGGCGATCAGGGCTCAGCCCTGATCAAGGGGTGAGGGTCCGCCCCTTCCAGCTCACCAGCTTTCCACGGCGCCGGTCCAGGATTCCCAGCAGCAGCACCCCGGCGAGCAGCAGGGCATCGAGCGGATACAGCAGCCCGTAGGCGGGGGCGTGGCCGCTGCCCGAGCGGCAGAGCATCGAGGCGGCGGCGCCGGCGGTCCAGAGCAGGACCGCCTCCACCCAGCGGCCGGTGAGCGCGGCGGCGGCGAAGGCGGCGGCGGGGAGCAGGAGGACGGCGAGCACGGCGGCCGCCGTTCCCGGGAGATGGCTGAAGAGGGCGCCCAGGTTGCGCCGCCACCCGCGGACGGCCTCGCCAAGGCCGCGGTACATGCGCACCCTCAGGCCCGGAGCGCGGAGGAAGCCGGTGCGGAAACCGCCGGCGCGCAGGCGCGCGACCACCGCCACGTCGTCGATCGGCGCCGAACGGACCGACTCGAAGCCGCCGCAGGATTCCCAGGCGTCCCGGCGCAGGAGGATGAACTGGCCGTTGGCGACCGCCGGACCGGCGCCGTCCGCCGCCGCCTGCCAGTCGCCGAGAAGCCCGTCGAGCAGGGCGAAGACCGCCGGGACCAGGAGGTTCTCGCCCAGGCCGCGCACCTCCTGAAAGCCGGCCAGGGAGACCGCGTCCAGCCGCTGCCCGGCCGCCGCGGCGTGCGCCCGCGCCAGCAGGTCCGGGGCGTGACGCGTGTCGGCGTCGGTCGACAGCAGCCAGGGGGTGGCGGCGTCCCGCGAGCCCGCCCAGAGCGCGTGGACCTTCCCCGGCCAGCCTTCCGGAAGAGGGCCGGCGGCGAGGAGCGACAGGCGGGGCTCCGCCGCGGCCCTCCTCTCGACCAGGCCGGCGGTGCCGTCCGTCGAGCCGTCGTCGATCACCCGCACCGCGGGGGCGGCGGTCTGCGCGAGCAGCGTCGCCACGCAGTCCTCCACGTTGAGGCGCTCGTCGCGCACCGGCAGGAGGACGGTGGTTTCAGGAGCTGGGGGAGGGGCGGGGGGAGCGGCGGGGCCCGCCGCCGCCGCTCCTCGGTCCTCAGCGCCAGCCCGAGGAGGCCGGCGCCGAGGAGCAGGGAGAGAGAAAGGGCGAGGCTCAACGCTTGGAGTCAGGCGGAGAGCCGCTTCTCGAGCTCGGCCTCGACCTCTCCGGGCATCGGGAAGCGCCCCTGCTTCTTCTTGGAGAAGATCAGGTCGTTGGCCATGACGATCTCGAAGACGCCGCCACGGCCGCGGATCAACTGTGGCTGGATGCCGAACTTTTTTTCGATCTCGGCCGCCAGACTGGCGGCCCGCGGTAGATAGCCTCAGCTCGTGCAGTACTCGATGGAGATGGAGCTCGTCGGGGGCATGCGCTCCTCCTTTCGAGCCTATTCTACAGCGGTGCCAAAACGTCTCCTCAAGCGAGGAATGAAATGGCGGAAAGCCCTGTTCAGGAGTATAAAGGTGCGCCTGGAGACCAAAGCGTGACAGGCGGCCGAAAAAAAATTCTCCGGAGGCTGGATTTTGTAAGCGACCCTGAGTATAATCTGAGATTGTTCAACATCGCTGTTAGAATCGGGTCGGCAGGTCTTCGGGGAGCTTGCATTCCGTCCAGTGGGTGCACCGCTGGAGGGTGTAAGAGGATAGGAATTGCATTGTATGAAACGTGGAGGTAAGAAAATGAAAGGCGAGGCGCCGAACATGTCATCCAAAGAAATGGCCCAGATCCGGCAGAACCTTGAGGGGACGCCGGACATCGAGGAGGCCGCGGAGCTGATGAATCTCGCCGGGAACTCGACCCGGCTCAAGCTCCTCTACCTGCTCGAGAACATGAAAGAGCTCTGCGTGTGCGATCTCGCGGAGATGCTCGGGGTTTCGGTTTCGGCCGTATCCCAGCACCTGGCGAAGCTGAAGGCCTACGGGCTGGTGGCTCCGCGCCGTGACGCCCAGACGATCTACTACCGTCTGACGGACCACGAGTTCAACGCGAAGCTCCGCGACAACTTCTTCAAGCAGTTCCAGGTCTGAGCACGGCGGCCTCCGGGCCGTCGCGGATCTGTTCTCGAAGCGGCCGGGCTCACCCCCGGCCGTTTTCCTTTTCAGCCGTTAAAGCGCTACCAGCCTGACGCAGGCATCCACCGTCCGCTCCGCCTCCTCCGGGCTGGCGCGGTCGAAGCTCAGCGCGGAGAAGGTGATCGCGGCGGCCGGAGGGAGCGCGGCGCGGCAGCCCAGAAGGTCCGCGAGGCGCGCGCCGTCCGGCTCGGGGTAGCCGACGGCCGGCGCGTCCCGCGGGTCGAGCCCGTCCACGTCCACGTGCAGGTAGAGCGAACGGTCCGCCACACAGCTCCGGAGCCGCTCGCGGGTCCCCTCCGAGGCGATCCGGTCCGGCGGCACGCGGACGAGCCCGAGGCGATCGAAATTGCCGGGCTCCAGGGGATCGAAGGACCGGCCGGCGAGATGGATCACGTGGCGAGGGTTGAGTGGGATCAGGCCGGCCGCCTCGCGGACCTCCGGCAGGCTGAGGCCGCAGACCGCCGCCAGCGCCATGCCGTCCCAGTAGCCGCTCGGCGAGGTCTCCGGCGTGTTGCCGTCGCCGTGGGCGTCGATCCAGAGGGCGGCGACGTCGTGCCCGCGCCGCTGCAGGCCGGCCACCACCCCCAGGCTGGCCAGACAGCCGCCGGAGAGGACCACCGGCAGGCGCCCGAGCGAGCCGGCCCGCTCCACCTCCCCGGCGATCCGGCCGGCGATGGCGGCGACCGCCGCGAGCTTCGGAGAGCCGGCGGGAGCGGCGATCTCGGCGACCTGGATCTCCTCCCAGCCCGCCTCCCGCAGCCGTCCGGGGAAGCCGTGCTCCAGCAGGCCGCGCGGGCCGCGGGCCATCGGGGTGTCCCCGCGCTCGACGTCGTAGGGAACGACCAGGATCTCGATCGCTCTGCCGTTCATGGGGGTCTCCTTGTGTAGAATCTCCCGCGATGTGTCGCGATGATGATGACATCGAAGGGAGGGAAGGAATGAGCCAGCACCCGCGTCCGAAGTTCACCTACCTGGGCCATGCCACGATCCTCTGCGAGCTTCCCGAAGGCGAGGTCGTGCTGATCGACCCCTGGGTCCAGAACAACCCGGCCTGCCCCGAGGCGCTGAAGAAGCTCGACCGGATCGACGCGATGCTCATCACCCACGCCCACTCCGACCACATGGGGGACGCCGTCGAGCTCGCCAAGCGCCACAAGCCGAAGATCGTGGTGGCGAACTTCGAGATCTGCACCTGGCTCGGCACGAAGGGGGTCGAGAACTGCTCCGGCATGAACCTGGGCGGCTGCCAGGAGGTGCTCGGGATGCAGGTGACCATGGTCCGCGCCGACCACTCCTGCGGCATCTCCGACGGCGACCAGACCCTCTACGGCGGTACGGCGGCGGGGTACATCGTGCGGCTCGCCGGCGGCTTCACCTTCTATCACGCGGGGGATACGGCGCTGTTCTCGGACATGCAGCTCCTCGGCGAGATGTACCGTCCCGAGCTGGCCTTCCTGCCGATCGGCGACCACTTCACCATGGACCCCCAGCAGGCCGCCCGCGCCTGCCGCTTCCTCGGCGTCCGCAAGGTGATCCCCATCCACTGGGGGACCTTCCCCGTGCTGACCGGCACGCCGGAGAAGCTGGAGAAGGCCCTCGGCGACCAGGGGACGGCCTGCGAGGTCATCGGCCTCAAGCCGGGAGAGATCTACTAGACAGGGCTCAGAAGCGGACCGACGCGCCCAGGCCGGCGAACCAGTTCGGGCGCGGCCGGTCGAGACCGGCGCCGACGTGGATGTCGAGCGCCAGGTCGTTCGACAGCAGCCAGGTAAGGCCGGCGTCGGCGTAGTGGGTGGCGGAGCCGTCCGCGCTTTCCCTGGAGAGGACGTAGCCTTCGAGGAAGCCGCCCAGCCGGTCGCTGATCGAGATGCCGGCCGAGAGGCTGGCGAAGGTCTGGCCGAAGCGCCAGTCGCCGTCCGCCGCATAGGCGTAGCCCAGGTTGCCGTCGAGCGACCAGTCGGCGCTCAGCTCCCAGCCGAAGGCGAGAGTCGCGGCAGGCTGCCAGACGTCGCCGGTCAGCGCGCTCGATCCCACGGGAACGTCGGTCTGCAGGAGCAGCCCCAGCGCCGGGACTCCGGGAGCGCGATCCGCCGTCTCGGCGCCGTTGAGCCGGACCTTGACCCCGATCGCCGGGTCCTCGAACCCCGAGATCCGCCTCTCGCCGGGTACGCCGCTGTCGATCCAGTCGTAGGAATTCAGGCCCAGCCGCGCCTCCCAGCGATCGTCGAGGGCGTAGCGCAGGAGGATCTCCCCCAGGGAGCTCGCCTTCTCCGCGCCGGTGCGGGCGAAGGTGTACCCCCCTTCGATCTGGAGATGCCGCGGCGGCGTCAATCCGGGGCCGTCCGTGAAGTCCGGCCGGTCGGGCTCGATCGGCTCCTTCAGGCCGGAGAAGTCCTGGGCCGCGAGCGGCGCGGCGAGCGCGAGGAGGGCGAGAGGCGAGCAGGGGGAGTCTCATGGCCGCGAATCCTATATCGCGGCGGCAGTACACGGACTTACAGGGACGAAAGGGACGAACAGGGACAGCAGGGACTTTGTCCGTGTGAGTCCGTGTGAGTCCGTGGTTTGTCCGTGTATCCGTCCCGCCAGCTCACCTCCCCACCCACCGCGCGCGCAGCAAAAAGCCGATCCGCGAGCTCAGGGCCAGGCGAGGGGGGGCCTTCAGGAGATCGATCTCGGGGTCCTCGATCTCGGTGAGCAGGCGCAGGGCGGCGAGGAGGGAGAAGACGGCGGCGCGGCGGTAGCCGTGGGGGAGGCTGGCCAGGCCGCGCGGGGCGCGCAGCAGGCGCGAGCGGATCCGCGAGCACTCCCGGCGCGCGGCCGCGAGGAGCTGCGCGGAGTCGCAGCGGCCGTCGGCGTCTTCGGGGACCTCGCTCACCGGCAGCGGGCAGCGCTTGCTCGCCAGCTCCTCCCCCAGGCGCTGGAGCGCCCCCAGGCGGACGAGGGCGCTCGCCAGGGCGTCGACCTCGGCGTTGAGGCTCTTTTCGAGCAGCGCGGCGGCGAGCGACCGGCCGAGGCTCAGGGCCTCGACGTCGGCGTCGATCACGGTGGCCGGCCGGTGCCGCGTGGCACGGTGGCGGGCACAGGCGGCGAGATCCTCGAGGGCGTCCGCCGGCCAGCGCCGGCGCTCGTTCTCGCGCGCCATGCGAAGGACGATCGGCTGGCCCACCGGCTCTCCGGACAGGGCCGCCTCCAGGGTGAACTCCCAGCGGTTGATCTGCGCCAGCTTCTCCCCCTCCAGGCCCCCCTGCCGCGCGAAGTCGAAGAGCGCGAAGGCGTGGGCGAGGAGCGCCTGCGCCCGGCGGCGCTCGGTGCCGGGGAGGAGCAGCAGGGCGGGGGCGAAGTCGCCGAGCAGGTTGCGGGCGATCCCGGCGCAGAGCTCCGCCGCCTTCTCCTCGTCGAAGCTCGCGAGCGGCGGGCCGATCTCGCCGGCGAGCCGGCTGGGGGGGAGGCGGGCGAGCGGGTCGCACCGCCAGCCGTCCCCCTCCGGACGCCGATCCCGGGGAGCGCTCATCGGGCCGGGATCTCAGGCGAGCAGGCGGAGCAGCTCGCGCTGGGGCTCGGCGCCGGTGATCTCGGCGCCTTCCGCGGTGAGGGCCACGTTGATCTCGCTGCGCACGCCGAAGTCGCCGACGATGTAGACGCCGGGCTCGATCGAGAAGCCGGTCATCGGCAGCAGCGCCCGGGTGTCGTGGGTCTCCAGATTGTCCATGTTGGCGCCCTGGCCGTGATCCGTGATGCCGATCGAGTGGCCGGTGCGATGGATGAAGAGGTCGCCGTAGCCGGCCTTGCGGATCACCTCGCGGGCGGCGTCGTCCACCTCGAAGCCGCGCACCGTCTGCCGGGGGAAGCGGCTGTTGACCAGCTCCCAGGCGGCGTCGCGGGCGCCGGCCACCACGGAGAAGACCTCCTGCTGCTTGGGCGTGGGCGAGGCGGCGCAGACGCCGACCCAGGTGATGTCGGCGTAGACGCTGTCCGCCGCCGCCTTCTCCTTGGCCCAGAGGTCGATCAGCAGGAAGTCCCCCTGGCGGATCGGCGAGGAGTGGCCGGGGCCCGGCTGGTAGTGCGGATCGGCGCTGTGGGCGTTGACGCCGACGATCGGGTCCGACTCGGCCCACAGGCCGGCGACCTCGAAGGCGTCCATGATGAAGCGCTGGACGGCGTACTCGTCGATCTCGTCGCCGCGCCGGAGGGACTCGGCCACGCGCTGGAACGCCTCGAGGGCGATCCGGTGCAGGTGGACGTTGGCGCGGCGGTGCCCGGCGAGCTGCTCCGGGCTCCAGGTGGCGACGAACTGCTGCGCCAGGTCGGCGGAGGAGACCACCTCGACGCCGGCCGCGCGCAGCAGCTCGAAGGTGCCGGCGTCCAGGCGCGAGACGGTGGGCAGCTCGTTGTTCGGGCTGTACTGGGCGGCGAGCCGGGGGAAGCCGGAGACCAGCTTCGCCACCCCCTCGCCGTGCCCCTGCCAGGTGTTGTAGACGGTCTTCTCGCCGGGCAGATGGTCCAGCATGCCGGACTCGATGGCGTGGACGAGCTTCCTGGGCTCCCCTTCCCGGGGCACCAGGTAGTAGCAGCGGCGGCTGACCAGCTTGCCCTCGCCGGTGAGGCCCAGGAGGGACATCCCGAGCGGATCGTTCTGCTGAAAGCAGGCGAAGAACCAGCCGTCGAGGCCGGCCTCGGCCAGCGCGGACTGGATTTCAGGAATCTGTTGAGCCAGCATCGCACCTCCCTGTTCGAAGGATTGGGATCGTATCATTCCCCTCCGTGAAGGCTTTCTACTGCGACCAGTTCGTCCTCCCCCTGCCCGAGGGGCACCGGTTCCCGATGGAGAAGTACAGCCGGCTGCGCGAGCGGGTGACTGGCGGCGGGGATCGTGGCGCCCGAGGACCTGATCGTCCCCCACGCGGCGACCGACGAGGAGATCCTGCGCGCCCATGACGCCGGGTATCTGCGGCGGGTCGCCGGCGGCGAGCTCGACCGCGCCGAGGTGCGCCGCATCGGCTTCCCGTGGTCGCCGGCCATGGTGGAGCGCTCGCGCCGCTCGGCGGGGGGCACCATCGAGGCCTGCCGCGCGGCGCTGGTGGACGGCGCCGCGGTGAACCTCGCCGGCGGCACCCATCACGCCTTCCGCGACCGCGGCGAGGGGTACTGCGTGTTCAACGACGCCGCCATCGCCTCCCGCGCGATGCAGGCCGAGGCCCGGGTGGAGCGGGTGGTGGTGATCGACTGCGACGTCCACCAGGGGAACGGCACGGCCGCCATCTTCGCCGGCGATCCGACCGTCTTCACCTTCTCGATCCACGGCCGCAACAACTTCCCCTTCCACAAGGAGCGCGGCGACCTCGACGTCGAGCTGGCGGACGGCACCGCCGACGCCGAGTACCTGGCGGCCCTGGAGGCGGCGCTCGAGCGGGCGATCCCCGAAGCCCGGGCGGACCTCGCGATCTACGTCTCGGGGGCCGATCCCCACGAGCGCGACCGCCTGGGGCGGCTCAAGGTCTCGCGGGCCGGGCTGCTCGCCCGCGACCGCCTGGTCTTCGCGCATTGCCGGCGGGCGGGCCTGCCGGTCGTCGCGGTGATGGCCGGCGGCTACAATCAGGACGTGGCGGAGACCGTCGAGATCCACCTGCAGACCGTGGCCGAGGCCCGGCGGTACACTGAGCTCTGGCACGGCTTTGGCTTAGAATTCTGGCCGAAACCATGATCGACCGAAAGATAGGAGACGACCCAATGATGACTTCCATCCGTCGCGCCGCGCTCGCCGCATTCGCCCTGGCGCTCGCTTTCAGCGGAGCGCTGCAGGCTGTCGGCGAGGGGAGGATCATCGCCACCGTGGTGGACGAGACGGGCGCGCCGGTCGAGGGGGCGAAGGTCACCCTCACCCGCCCGGGGGCCGGCTACAAGCTGGAGAAGGTGAGCGACAAGAAGGGGCAGGTCATGCTGCTGATCCTCGACGCCACGCAGCAATACCAGCTCAGCGTCGAAAAGACGGGTTACGGCCCCTACACGGGACCGGTCAAGCCCAAGCTGGAGGACACGCTCCGCCTGACGTTCACCCTGCCGAAGAGCGCGGCGGCGTCGGCGCCGGCCGGCGACGGGCCCAAGGAGCTGTCCGGCGCCGACCAGGCGATCCTGGCCTACAACGAGGGGGTCACCTCCCTGCGGGGAGGGGACATGGCGGCGGCGGCGACGAAGCTCGAGAAGGCGGCGTCGCTCAACCCCGCCCTGCCGGAGCCCCAGATCGCGCTCGCCTCGGTCTATCTGGAGCAGAAGCGCTACGCCGAGGCCCTGGCCGCCGCGGACCGCTACCTGGCCCTCAGGCCGGGCGATGTCGAGGGGCTGCGGGCGCGCTACGACGCCCTCAAGCAGGTGGGGGACGGCGACAAGGCCCGCGAGGCGCTCAACGCGCTGGCGGCGGCCGACGCGAAGAACCCCGAGACCGCCGTCCGCCTCTTCAACGAGGGGGCCGAGCGGGCCCGCACCGGCAAGCTGGAGGATGCGACGAGCTACTTCGAGCGCGTCGTCGAGATCGCCCCGAACGATCCCAAGTTCGCCAAGGCCCATTACGTCCTGGGCCTCACCTACGCCAAGGAGGACGGCAAGAAGGAGAAGGCCAAGGAGCGGCTCCAGGCCTTCCTCCAACTGGCCCCCAACGATCCCGACGCCGCGACGGCCAAGGAGATGCTGGCGTATCTGAAGAAGGCGTGAAGGGGCGCGCACCTACACCGGCACCCGCAGCAGCGCCTCGCACCCCGGCTCGGGGGTGCGGTTCTCCAGGGTGAGGGTGCCGCCGTGGGCCTCGGCGATCTGCCGGGAGAGGGCGAGGCCGATCCCCGTCCCTCCCGGCTTCGTCGTGTAGAAGGGGACGAAGAGGTTCTCGGTGTTCGACAGGCCCGGCCCCTCGTCCTCGACCCGCACCTCGACGTTCGCGCCGTCGACCCGCCAGCCGACGCCGACGCCGCCGCCGGTCAGCAGGGCGGCGTCCACCGCGTTGCGGATCAGGTTGATCAGGAGCTGCTCGATCTGGTCGGCGTCCGCCTCGATCGTCACCTCCGGCCCTTTCTCGACGTAGACGGGGAGCCGGGTCTCGAGGGCGGCGGTGCGGCGGATCAGGCTCGCCAGCTCGAACGGCGCCCGGCGCGGCGGCGGCAGGCGGGCCAGCCGCGCGTAGGCCGCCATGAAGCGGATCAGGGCCCCGGAGCGGTTGCCGATCACCTCCAGGCCGTGCTGCATGTCCTCCTGCCAGTCGTCCGGCCGCGGCTCGCGGGTGAGCAGGCTGACGAGAGTGGAGGTCATCGAGTGGATGGGGGCGAGCGAGTTGTTGAGCTCGTGGCCGAGCACGCGGATCAGCCGCTTCCAGGCCTGGCGCTCCTCCTCGCGCAGGGTCTGCGACAGGTCGGAGATCACCAGCAGGCGGTGGGGGAGGCCGAGCTCGCGGAAGGTGCTGCGCCGGATCTCCCAGCGCCCCGGGCCGCCGGGGAAGGTGAGCGGCACGATGCGCGAGACCTCGCCGTCGAGCAGGCCGGTGAGCCCGAGATCCTCCGCCGGCTTGCCGAGCAGGCGCTCGCCCGGCAGGGCGAGCAGCCGCTCGCCGGCGCGGTTGACCAGGCGGAGCTGGCCGTGATGGTCGAAGGCGAACACGGCGACGTCCACCTCGTCGACCACCCGGTGGAGGAGCGCCGCGGCCTCGACCGCGCCCAGCCGCTGCTCGCGCAGCACCTCGCCGATGGCGTTGACCTCGTGGACCACCTGCCCCAGGGCGTCGGCCTCCTGCGGCTGGCGGGCGCGCAGCGAGAAGTCCCCCTCGCGCAGGGCGGAGAGGAGGTTGGCGAGCGTCTGCAGCGGCCGCACGACACGGTCGCGGAGCTGAAGGGCCAGCCACCCCCAGAGGGAGAGCGAGAACAGGGTCACCGTCCAGCGGAGCCTGAGGCTGTGCGGATCGAGCCAGACGAAGAGCAGGGTGAGCGCCGTTCCCGGCAGGCCGGTGGCGAGCGCCAGGAGGAGGATGCGGTCCTCGAAGGCGAGCGCCCGGCGGCGGCTGGCGCGCAGCAGGCCGCTGAACGGGAGCCGCCGGGCCGGCGGGTCAGAGGCCATACTTCTCGATCCGCCGGTAGAGGGCGCTGCGCGAGAGCCCCAGCGCCTTGGCCGCCTGGCTGACGTTGCCGTAGCGGGCGAGCGCCTTCTGGATCAGCACCCGCTCGACGTCCTCGAGCGGCAGATCCTCCAGGCGGGGCGGAGCGGCGGCGGGCGGCGCCGCCGTCTGCAGGCCCAGATCCGGCGCCCGGACCCCGTCGCCGCGCCCCATCAGGACGCCGCGCTCGACGGCGTGGTCGAGCTCGCGCACGTTGCCCGGCCAGGGGTGGTCGAGCAGGGCCAGGGTGGCGGCCTCCTCGAACCCCCGGAACTGTTTGCGGTAGCGTTGCGCGTGCTGCTCCAGGAACTGCAGGGCCAGGGGGAGGATGTCGTCGCGGCGCTCGCGCAACGGCGGGATGCGGATCTCGACCGTGTTCAGGCGGAACAGGAGGTCCTGGCGGAACCGGCCGGCCGCGACCTCCTCGCGCAGGTCGGCGTTGGTGGCCGAGACGATCCGCACGTCCGCGGTGCGGGTCTTCGACGAGCCGAGGCGCTCGAACTCGCCGGTCTCCAGCACGCGCAGGAGCTTCGCCTGCTGGTTGAGCGAGATGTTGGCGATCTCGTCGAGGAAGAGGGTGCCGCCGTCCGCCAGCTCGAAGCGGCCGACGCGGTCGGTCTTGGCGTCGGTGAAGGCGCCGCGCACGTGGCCGAACAGCTCGCTCTCGAACAGCGCCTCCGAGAGGCCGCCGGTGTTGACCGTCACCATCGGGATCTGGGCGCGCGCGGAGGCGGTGTGGAGCGCTCTCGGCGACCACCCCCTTGCCGGTGCCGTTCTCGCCGGTGATCAGCACGTTCGCCTCCGACGGGCCGACGCGCTCGATCAGGTCGAGCACCGGCTGCATCTCGGGGGACCGGGCGATCAGGATGGGCTCGCCGTCGGAGCGCAGGATCTCGTTCTCCGCCTCCAGGCGCTGGCCGCGGCGCAGCGCCCGGCGGAGGTCGATCTGGTTGCGCAGGATGGTGAGCAGGCGGGCGTTGTCCCACGGCTTCTCGACGAAGTCGCGGGCGCCCCGGCGCATCGCCTCGACGGCGACGTCGACGCTGGCCCAGGCGGTCATCACCACGATCGGCAGCGCGTCGTCGACGGCGCGCAGCCGCGCGATCAGCTCGAGCCCCTCGCGGCCGGAGGTGGTGTCGCGGGTGTAGTTGAGATCCATCAGCACGGCGTCGAAGTCGCGGGTGGTCACCGCCTGGAGGATCTCGGCCGGAGAGCCGGCGGTCTCGGTGTCGAAACCCTCGGCCTTGAGCATCAGCCGCAACGCCTCGCGCACCTCGCGCTGGTCGTCCGCGATCAGGACCCGGGGCTTGTGGGTGACGCCGTTCATCAGGAGAACTGTAGCAGGGGACAAAAAAAAGGGCTGCCGCAATCGGGGCGGCAGCCTTCAAAGGCGCGCGAACATCACCCGCGCAACGACGCGCGGGGTACCTATTTCCTTAGACGACCTCGAATCCGCTCCGCTTGAGCTCGCGGCTCTCGAGCTCGCGCTGCACTCCCGTCTCCTCCTCGACCACGCGGCCGTCGAAGAGATGGATCGTGCGCTGCGCGTAGCGGGCGAAGCGAGGGTCGTGGGTGACCATGCAGATGGTGGCGCCGTCCTTGTGGAGGTCCGCGAGGAGGTCCATCACCGTTTCGCTGTTCTTCGAGTCGAGGTTGCCGGTGGGCTCGTCGGCGAGCAGGATCGACGGCTTGCCGACCACCGCGCGGGCGACCGCGACGCGCTGCTGCTGACCGCCGGAGAGCTGCGACGGGTAGTGCTTCATGCGGTGCGACATGCCGACCCGCTCGAGGGCCTCCTGCACGCGCTCCTTGCGCTCCTTGGCGGCCATGCCGCGGTAGGTGAGCGGCAGCTCGACGTTCTCGTAGACCGTGAGGTCGCCGATCAGGTTGAACGCCTGGAAGATGAAGCCGATCTCCCGGTTGCGGATCCGCGCCCGCTCGGAGAAGGAGAGGTCGGCGACCTGCTTGCCGTTGAGCCAGTACTTGCCGTCGCTGGGGGAGTCGAGCAGGCCGAGGATCGACAGCAGCGTGGTCTTGCCGCAGCCGGAGGGCCCCGCGATCGAGACGTACTCGCCGTTGCGGATCTCCATGTGGATGCCCGACAGCGCGTGGGTCTCCACCTCGTCGGTCATGAAGACCTTGACGACTCCGTCGAGATGGATCAGCGAATCAGAAGATGCGGCCATAAATTCCTCCAAAGCTTCAGCCGCCGGCTCCGGCCGGGCGGCGCAGGCTGTTAGTTCAAGCGAATCTTTTTGTATCCATCCTGCGCCGAGGTGTCCGAGAGGATCACCTTGTCGCCGGCCTGAAGACCCTTGACGATTTCCACCGTGCTGACCGACATGCGGCCCAGCTCCACCTGCACCCGCTCCGCCGTCTTGCCGTCCTCGTTGCACCTTGAACAGCTCGACCTTGGTGTTCGGGTTGCCGTAGCTGGGGCGGCCGGTGAAGAGCACGTTGTCGACGCGGTCGAGCTCGATCGTGCCGTCCACCGAGAGGTTCGGCCGGGCGCCCGCCGGGAGCGGCCCGTCGAAGGCCACGTCCATGATCACCGTGCCGTCCTGCGACGACGGGGCGACCCGGGCCACGCGGCCGTTGACGATGCCGTTGCGGGTGTCGATCTGGGCGCTCATGCCCACCTTCACGTCCTTGGCCTGCACCTCGGGGATGTGCAGCTCGGCCTTGAGCCGCTCCGGGCGGGCCACCCGCGCCAGCACCGTGCCGGCGGTCACCTGCTGGCCCACCTGCGCCGGCAGCTCCTGCAGCACGCCGGGGATGCCGGCGCGCACCTTGAGCGACTCCACCTGGCGCTTGCGCAGCGCGTAGAGGTCCTGCATCTGCGCCACGCGGGCGCGCTGGGCGGCGAGCTGCGCCGCGGCCGAGCGCCCGTTCTGCTGGTAGCGCTGGGCCTCGATGACGGCCTGCTTGACGAGCTGTTCCGACTTGAGGCTCGAGAGCTTCTGCGTGATGTCCGGCAGCAGGCCCTCCTTGGCGAGCTTGGTGTCCGCTTCCGCCTGCAGCTTCGCCTGCTCGCTCTGCGACTTCACCGCGGTCACCTGCGCCTGCTGGCCGAGGAGCTGGCTGTCGAGCTGGGCCTTCAGGTTGTCGTAGTCGGCCTGCGCCGCCTTGAGCTGCGACTCCGCCTCGAGCGCGTTCTGCTCGAGCTGCGGATCGCTCATCTCGACCAGCACCGTGTCCGGGGTGACCGTCACGCCGGGGAGCAGCGGGGTGCGCTCGATCCGGGCGTTCACCGGCGCCGAGATCCAGCGCACGTCCTCCGGCACCAGCGTGCCGGGGCCGCGGACGCTGAGCGTCATCGGTCCGCGCTTGACGGTGTCGATCCACACCGTCTCTTTCTGAACCGTCGGCGCCGCCGGCTCGAGCCGCGACAATCCGAACGTGACGAGCGAGACCCCCGCGATGCCCGCGACGATCCAGATGTTGCGCCGATTGCGGCGCTTCTGAGCTTCTCCGGTCCTAGGTATGTCCATTCCCATAACGTTTCTCCGGTCACTCTACGCATCCCGCGTGCCAAGGTTTCAGTCGTCGTAAGTTTTTGATTCCAAAAAATTTAAGTGTTCTTTCACGGGCCGGGAGTGTTCGGACCCGGGATGCGCCCGTCCCAGAAGCGGACACTTTCCGGCTCTGCCGTGCTAGCCTTGAAAGCCATGAGCGTCGAGCAGCACCGCCGCGCCGCCCCCGCCGAGCTGGGCTTCTCCATTCTTACAGTGAGCGATACCCGGGAAAAGCGGGACGACGTCAGCGGCGATGCCATCCGCGAGAGGATCTCGGCCGCCGGCCACCGGATCGTGGATTCTACTCTCGTTCGCGACGACGTGGCCGCGATCCGCGACGCCGTGCGCCGGATGCTGGCGCACCCCGAGGTGGATGTGGTGGTGGCGACCGGCGGCACCGGCTTCTCGCCGCGCGACGTCACCCTGGACGCGGTGGGGCCGCTCCTCGACCAGCCGGTCGAGGGGTTCGGCGAGCTCTTCCGGATGCTCTCCTACCAGCAGGTGGGAGCCGCGGCGATGCTCAGCCGGGCGGCCGCCGGCCTGGCCGGCACCCGCGCGGTCTTCCTCCTTCCGGGCTCGCCCAAGGCGGTGACGCTGGCGATGGAGGCGCTGATCCTCCCCGAGGCGGCGCACCTGCTGGGACAGGCGCGCCGGCCCCCTGGTTCCCTGAACCGTCCTATCGCCTTCGGCCGGAGATCATCCTCCAGAGGAACAGCAGCAGGATCGAGCCGAGGATGGCGATCACGAAGCTCCGGAAGTCGAACCCGGAGATGCCGCCCATGCCGAGCAGGGTCGCGATCCACCCTCCCAGCAGGGCGCCGACGACGCCGATGATGATGGTGATGATGCACCCGCCCGGATCCCGGCCGGGGGTCAGGAACTTGGCGATCGCGCCGGCGATCAGGCCGAAGACGATCCAGGAAATGATTCCGTTCATCCCACTCTCCTTTGGTAGGGCAGCCGGACGGGCCTGCTCGGTGGTTGGAAGAAAGCGAGAGCCGTGCCAGCCGGCCACGGCATGGGACGGCATAGAATGTCCCCGCCATGGCCTTGACGACTGAGACGAGCCCCACCCCGCCCCGCGACTCCCGTCCCCGTCTGTTCCTGATCGACGGGTACTCGAACATCTTCCGCGCCTTCTACGCGATCCGCAACCTCTCGAACTCCCGCGGCGAGCCCACCAACGCCGTCTACGGCTTCGTGACCATGCTCAAGAAGCTCCTGCGCGAGGAGGACCCGGAGCTGATCGGGGTGGCGCTCGAGGGGGGGCGGACCTTCCGCAGCGACAAGTTCGAGGACTACAAGGCGAACCGCCGCCCGATGCCGGAGGACCTGCAGAGCCAGATCCCGCTGATCCGCAGGGTGCTGGAGGCCTACCGCATCCCCATCCTGGAGCTCGCCGGCTACGAGGCGGACGACGTGCTGGGCACCCTCTCCTGCCGCGCGGCCGAGGCCGGCTACCAGGTGGTGCTGGTCTCCGCCGACAAGGACCTGATGCAGCTCGTCGAGCCCCGGGTCTCGCTCTACCACACCGGGCGCAACAAGCTCTACGGACCGCAGGAGGTCACCGAGGACTTCGGCGTGCCGCCCGAGAAGGTGGCCGACGTCCTGGCCCTGATGGGGGACTCGATCGACAACATCCCGGGCGTGCCGGGGATCGGCGAGAAGGGGGCCAAGGGGCTGATCCAGGAGTACGGCACGCTGGAGGATCTCCTGGCGCGGGCCGGCGAGGTCTCCCGCAAGGCGTACCGCGAGGGTCTCCAGCAGCACGCCGAGCAGGCGCGGCTGTCGAAGGAGCTGTCGACCATCCATACCAATCTGGAGGTGCCGCTCGACCCCGAGGCCCTGCATCGCGATCCGCCGGACGTCGAGACGCTGCGCAAGGTCTTCACCGAGCTCGAGTTCTTCTCGCTCGTCGAGGAGCTGGGCCCGGCCGGCCCCACGACGGCCGGAGCGGTGGAGTTCCCGGTCGCCGAGGAGGCGGTCACCGCCGAGGTGTGGGCCGACCGCGCCGGCCGGCTGGTGGGCGGCGAGGTCTACGTCGCCGTGCTCGGCGAGGACCGCCCGCTCGGCCTGGCGGTGGCCTCGCCGGGGGAGGAGACGGTGATCTACGCCGACTTCCGGCGCGACGGCCTGCGCGACGCCGCCCTGGCGAGCCTCAAGGGGTGGATCGGCAGCGCCGGCGGTCCGCCTCGCCGGGCACAATCTCAAGGAGGTCCTGCGGCTCTGCCCGGGCCCGCTCTGCGAATCGGCGCTGTTCGACGCCATGCTGGTCTCCTATCTGCTGAAGCCGTCCGTCCACGGCCACTCCCTCGACGAGCTGGCGCTGGAGCGGCTGAGCCGCAAGCCGCTGACCGCCAAGGACGCCGGCTGGGACAAGGGGCAGGCGCCGCCGGTGGGGGATTCCCGGCTCGCCGCCTACGCCGCCGAGCGGGTGGAGATCGCCCGGCGGATGGCCGAGGTGATGGCCCAGGAGCTGGCGGCGGGCTCCCTCGCCAAGGTCTACACCGAGATCGAGGCCCCCCTGGTGCCGGTGCTGCTGCGGATGGAGGAGGCGGGCATCCTGCTCGACGTCGACTATCTCAAGGCGATGTCGGTCGAGCTGGGCGCCGAGATCGCCGGGCTGGAAGGTGAGATCTACAAGCAGGCGGGGGAGACGTTCAACCTCAACTCGCCGCAGCAGCTCGGGGTGATCCTGTTCGAGAAGATGGGCCTGCCGGCCTTGAAGAAGACGCAGAAGACCAAGAGCTACTCGACGGGCGCCGAGACGCTGGAGGAGCTGGCGCGCCGGGGTTATCCGATCGCCCAGCTCCTGCTGCGCTACCGCGAGCTGACCAAGCTCAAGTCCACCTACATCGACTCCCTGCCGGAGCTGGTGGGGGCCGACGGGCGCATCCATACCCGCTTCAACCAGGCGGTGGCCGCCACCGGCCGGCTCTCCTCGACCAATCCGAACCTGCAGAACATCCCGGTGCGCACCGAGCTCGGGCAGCGCATCCGCCGCGCCTTCATCGCGCCGCCGGGCCGGGTGCTGCTGGTCGCCGACTACAGCCAGATCGAGCTGCGCATCCTCGCCCACATCGCGGAGGAGAGGGCGCTGATCGACGCCTTCGCGGCCGGCGAGGACATCCACCGCGCCACCGCCGCGGTCGTCCTCGGCGCCGCTCCCGAGCTGGTGACGCCCGAGCAGCGGCGGGCGGCGAAGACGATCAACTTCGGCATCCTCTACGGCATGAGCGCCTACGGCCTCAGCCAGGAGCTGGGGATCTCCTCGAAGGAGGCCGACCGGTTCATCACCGCCTACATGGGCCAGTACCCCGGGGTGAAGCGCTACATGGAGGAGACGCTGGAGAGCGCCGAGCGGGAGGGGAAGGTCGAGACCCTCTACGGCCGCGTGCGCTGGATGCCGGACATCAAGAGCAAGAACTGGAACCTGCGGGAGAACGCCCGCCGCATGGCGATCAACGCCCGCATCCAGGGGACGGCGGCGGACATCCTGAAGCTGGCGATGATCGCCGTCGACCGCCGCCTGCGCGACGAGCAGCCCGGCGCCCACCTGCTCCTGACGGTGCACGACGAGCTGGTCCTCGAAGTCCCCGAGGAGCAGGCCGAGGCGGTGGCGGCGATCGTCAAGGCCGAGATGGAGGGCGTCGCCGACCTCAAGGTCCCCCTGGTGGTCGACGCCGGGTGGGGGAAGAGCTGGTACGAGGCGAAGGGGTAGGGGAGCGCCTCTACGATGACGTCTGGTAGATCACGGGACGGTAGCGTGGTTCCGGGATCGGCTTTCCCGTTTGAGCCGCTTCCAGCCATGCAGCCTTCGCAATCTCAACCTCAGCCAGTGCTTCTCCGGAGAGTGGCCAAATGCGGAGCATGCGTCTAAATCAGGGATATCGGCGATATAGCCGCCGTCCTCTTCGCTTGAAAATGTTGATGTGGTAGTCCTTCACGAGTCCTCCCGCAGATTCAGATTATAGCGCTCCACCAGCCGCAGGAACTGGCGGATCTGGTAAGGCTTAGCCTCGCCGTTCACGTTCTGCAGGTTGAGCAGTTCTGGGATCTCGGGGTGGACGAAGATGTGGTGACTCCCCTGCGTCCGGATCGGCGAAAGCCGAAGGCTTCGGCCAGGGTCACGAACTCGTCGAACTGAAAATTTCTGGAACCCGCGAGCGCTCTCTTGAGGAGCTTGAGCTTCTTCACGCGAGCGTCACTGCCTCCGCGTAGACGAACTCGACCGGCTTGTCGACCCCCTCGGCGAGGCTCTTGTGGACCGGGCAGGTCAGCGCCGCGTTCTCCAGCTTCTTCCTCTGATCCCCGCTGAGCCCGGCCGGCATGTGGATGGTGACCGGGATGGCGCCGATGCGGCGGGGGTTCGACTCCATGTGCTTCTCCAGGCGGAAGGAGAGGCCGGTGAGGTCGAGCCCGTCGCGCTCGCCCACGATGGCGATCAGGGTCAGCATGCAGGCGCCGAGCGACGCCGCGGCGAGGTCGGTGGGGGAGAAGGAGCTGCCGTCCCCCTGGTTGTCCACCGGAGCCGCCGTCCGGATCACCATCCCCGAGGGGCCGTGGGTCAGCTCCGTCTTCAGATTGCCGATGTACTTGCCGGTGATCTCGACCGCCATGACGCTCCTCCTTTTCCGCAGTCTATACCGCGCTCAGCGGCCGATCAGGATCAGGATGCCCGCGATCAGCGCCAGCAGCCCCTCGAGGACCCGCATGTAGGCGAAGCTCAGCCCGATCAGCAGCCCCAGGCCGGCGAGGATGAGATAGATGCCCAGCAACAGCATTCCGACGCTTCGGGTGCTTCGCGCCATGTCGCCTCTCCTTTCGAGTCGTCCGGAATCTCCCCTCTAGGATATCGTTCCCGCCATGGAAAATTCATTCGCCGGCCGTGTCGTGGTGGTCACCGGCGCCTCCCGGGGGATCGGCGAGGCGATCGCGGAGGCCTTCGCCGCCTCGGGAGCCCGGGTGGTGCTGGCGAGCCGCAAGCTCGAAGGGGTCGAATCCGTCGCCCGGCGGATCCGCGAGACCGGCGGCGAGGCCCTGGCGGTCGCCTGCCACACCGGCCGCGAGGCGGAGGTCCAGGCGCTGATGGCGCGGGCCCGGGAGGCCTTCGGCGGCGTCGACGTCCTGATCAACAACGCCGCGACCAACCCCCACTTCGGGCCGCTCCTCGACGCCGGGGAGAGCCAGTGGGACAAGACCTTCGAGGTCAATCTGAAGGGGTACGTCCACGCCATCCGCGCCGCCGTGCCGCTGATGCGCGAGCGGGGGGGCGGCGCGATCGTCAACGTCGCCTCGGTGGCCGGCCTCATCCCCCACGGCGGCCTCGGCGTGTACGGCGTCCTCAAGGCGGCGGTCCTGATGCTGACGCGGACGCTGGCGGTCGAGCTGGCGGGGGAGAACATCCGCGTCAACGCCATCGCTCCCGGCCTGATCCAGACCCGCTTCAGCGAGGCGCTCTGGGCCAGCCCGGAAGCCCAGGGGCGGGCCCTCGCCACCATCCCGCAGGGGCGGATGGGGCAGCCGGAGGATCTCACCGGGGCCGTTCTCTACCTGGCGGGCGACGGCGCCCGGTTCACCACCGGGGCGGTGCTGGTGATCGACGGCGGGCAGACTCTGGGCGGGACGGGGATACTGAAGAGGAACCGTCGTCCCGTCCTGCGGTCCCTTACGTCCCTTGTTGCCTTTGCCGCCACCACCATCTCCTCCCCCAGCCCCTCCACCTCGCGCAGGAAGTCCCCGGCCTTCCCCTCCAGCCATTCGGCTTCCAGGGTGGCGAACAGGCGGTCGCGGCGGGCGCGGTTCAGGCGGGCGAGCGCGATCAGGCCCGACTCGCGGGCGCGCCGGCGCTCGGCGCGGAGGAGGTTCTCGTCGGGAGCGTCGGCAGAGCGACAGCTCGAGGATCTTCCCCGCCCGCTCGGCGGCGGCGATCTCGACCGCCTCGGCGAGCTCGGCTTCCAGGACATGGGCGTCGTGGAGGTCGCCGAGGAGCTCCTGGAGAGCCTTGAACCGCTTGACGATCGGGGCGGTCCTGGGGATCTCGGCCGCCAGCGGCTCGAGCAGGTAGCGCACCCGCTTGGCGCGGATCCGCGCCTCGTGGGCCTCCTGCTCGTCGCCGGCGTCCTCGATCCTCGCCAGACGCTCCTCGAGATCCGCCACCTGGCCGTGGAGGATGCCGGCGGTCGCCTCGGCGAGGGTCGGGCGGTCCTTCCTGGCGTCGAGGCGGATCTCGGCGCGATAGACCGAGAGCCGGGCGCGCAGCTCCTTTTCCAGCTTGTCGAACTCGTCCGCGACCTCCCCCTCCATGTCCTCGTAGGCGTGGCGCTTGCGCTCCGCGAGGCGGGCGAGCAGCCAGGCGAGGCCCGCCCGGTGCTGCGAGGAGAGGTGCGGGACGCGGCCGCGCAGCCATTCGATCTGGACCTCCGTATCGCGCCCCGGGCCGGTCGAGCCGGCGAGACGGCGGAGCCGCCGTTCGAGCTTCTTCGGGATGTCGATCTGGGCGCCGTAAGCCTTGAGGCAGCTCCGCAGCCGGCGCAGGCCGACGCGGAAGTCGTGGAGCGCCTCGGAGTCGGCGGCGTCGGCCAGCCGCGGCCGGGCCTCGGCCGCCTGATCGAGGAAGGAGAGGGCGAGCAGGCGGGCTCCCTCCTCGGGCGGGCGGGAGAGGAGTCCGGAGCTCATCGGGGCATCAGTCCGCGAGATCCCGGAGCTGTCCCGGGGTGAGCGCCCAGACCAGGGTGGCGGTGCCGGCGCCCACCTCGCCGGGGAAGTCGAGCAGGCAGGCGCCCCCCTTGCGGAAGGCGAAGATCCGGCGCTCGCTGCCGGTCAGCAGCCAGGAGAGGAGCAGGCTGATGCCCGGCTCGTGCCCCACGGCGGCGATGCATTCCGCCTTCTGCTTGCGCAGCCAGCGGAGGAAGTCGTTGGGGGTGGCCTCGGGGGAGAGCTCGTCGATCTCCACCTCCTTCAGGCCGCCGTAGATGGAATCGACGATGGCGCCGGTCTGGGCGGCCCGGATCAGCGGGCTGGTCGCCAGCAGATCGATCCCGGGCACGATCTCCCGCAGGCCCCGGGCGGCCTGCTTCATCTTCTTCCGCCCCTCGTCGGTGAGCGGACGCAGCCGGTCGTCCTTGCCGGTCCTGGCGAAATCCTCGCGCTCTTCGGCGATCGCATGTCGGATGAGAAGAAGCTTCATGACACCCCCTGTCCGGGGAAAGTATCGCAAAGCCTTCAGACCGCAAAGGATTCGGGGTAACGGCGGGGTTGCGGGTCTGTGACAGGGCGGCCACACCGGGCCGCCCCTGCGGAACGCCTACGAGTCCTCGCCCTGGAGGAAATGGGCGGCGGCCTTCAAGGCCTCGTAGCGGGCGAGCTGGTCGGGAGTGAGGATGGCGGAGAACTTCGTATCGAAGTCCTCCAGGGCCGCCCGGATCTTCTCCCGGTTGGCGCGCAGCGCGAGGGCGGCCTGGCCGACGTCGCAGGGGTTCGGGCTGGCCGCCTCGAGCAGGTTCCTGTAGGCCTCGGCCAGCGGCTTCTCGGCCTGGAGCAGGGGGGTCTCCCTGGCCTTGAGCTCGGCGGCCAGCCGCTGGGCGACCGTCACCTGCTCCGGCGTCAGCCTGAGATAGGCGGCGAGGGCGCGCGGATTGCGCAGGATCGCCCCGGGATCGCGCGGCTGCTGCCGCCCCGCCGCCTCGGCGGCGAGGGGGAGGATGAGCAGGGCGAAAAGGGCGGTGAGGGTCAGGGTCGATCGGCGGATCGTCATGCGGTCTCTCCTTTCGAGTCGGGCCAAGAGGCCGGAAGCTCATTCTGTTCACCTGCAGGAACCCGCGGCGGCCGGCTTTCCTGCGCCCCCTCTCGTGATACCGTTTCCGCGCCCACGGGAGGAGATCGATCCAATGCCGGAAGGCCAGAGCTTGAAACGGACTCCGCTCTACGACCGCCATCGCGAGGCGGGAGCGAAGATCGTGGATTTCGCCGGCTGGGAGATGCCGGTCCAGTACGCCGGCGTCATCGAGGAGCACCGCGCCGTGCGCACCGCCGCCGGCCTGTTCGACGTCTCCCACATGGGGGAGGTCCGGGTGCGCGGAGCCGGCGCCGAAGCGTTCCTGCAACGGTTGACCCCCAACGACGTCTCCAGGCTCGTCCCCGGGCGGGCGCACTACAGCGGCCTGCTGACCGACCGCGCCACCTACGTGGACGACATCCTGATCTACCGGCTGGCCGCGGACGACTTCCTGGTGGTGGTCAACGCCTCGAACGCCGGGCGCGACTTCGAGTGGATCGCCGCGCACGCCGCCGGCGACGAGGGCGGTGAGGTGGCCGGCGACGTCGAGGTGATCGACGAGAGCGACCGCTACGCGCTCCTCGCGCTGCAGGGTCCGAAGGCGCTGGAGACGCTGGCGCCGCTCGCCTCGCGGGACGTCTCCGGGCTCAAGTACTACGGTTTCGCCGAGGGGACTGTGGCCGGCGTGCCGGCGCTGATCTCCCGCACCGGCTACACCGGCGAGGACGGCTTCGAGCTCTACCTGCCGCCGGAGGACGCTCCCGAGGTCTGGCGGCGGCTGGTCGAGGCGGGGGCCGTCCCCGCCGGGCTCGGCGCCCGCGACACCCTGCGCCTGGAGGCGGCGATGGCCCTCTACGGCCACGAGATCGACGACACGACGACCCCCTTCGAAGCCGGCCTGAACTGGGTGGTCAAGCTCGACAAGGGGGAGTTCCTCGGCCGCGACGCCCTCGCCGCCCAGAAGGCCGCGGGAATCCCCAGGAAGCTCGTGGGCTTCGAGGTGCGGGGGCGGGGAATCGCGCGCCAGGGTCACCCGGTTGTCTCGGAGGGCGGCATCGTGGGCGCCGTCACCAGCGGCACCTGGAGCCCCACCTTCGAGAAGGCGTTGGGGCTCGCCTACGTGCCGCCGGAGATGGCGGCGCCGGGGACGCCGCTGGCGATCGAGGTCCGCGGCAAGGCCCTCCCGGCGGTGGTCGTGGAGACTCCTTTCTACAAAAGGTCGAGATAGGTCTACGATCCGAGTAATTCTATTCACCAGCCAAACCGGCCCTCAACTGGAGGGCGAAGAGGAATGTATCCCCGAGATTATCTCTATTCGAGGGAGCACGAGTGGCTCCGCATCGAGGACGATCTCTGTGTGCTCGGCATCACCGAGTTCGCGCAGCAGGAGCTGGGCGAGGTGGTGTTCGTGGAGCTGCCGGAGATCGGCCAGGTATTCGACACCAACGACGAGCTCGGCACGATCGAGTCGGTCAAGGCCGTCGCCGAGGTGTTCACGCCCGTCGCGGGCGAGGTGGTCGAGATCAACGACGCCGTGGTGGACGATCCGGAGCTCCTCAACGAGGATCCGCACGGCGATGGATGGCTGATCAAGATCCGGTTCTCTTCCGCCGACGATCTGAAATCCATGATGAAGGCCGAGGAGTACGAGGAGTTCGTTCAGAGTGGAGAAGCTTAAAGATTCGCCCGGGGCGACCGGCGCCGTCGCCCTCGGTGATCTCTCCGGCTCGTCGCCGGAGACCGGCGGCGCCGTCCTCAATCCCACCGACACCTTCGTCCGCCGCCACCTGGGCCCCAGCGAGGGGGAGGTCCGGCAGATGCTGGAGGTGGTCGGCGCCGGCTCGCTCGCCCAACTGGTGCGCGAGACCATCCCCGAGTCGATCCTCCGCGAGGCGCCGCTCGACCTCGCCGGGCTCCCCGCCGGCCGCGATCTCGGCGAGCAGGAGCTGCTCGGCGCCCTGCGCGGCATCGCCGGCAGGAACAAGGTCTTCCGTTCCTTCCTCGGCATGGGCTACCACGGCTGCATCACGCCGGGGGTGATCCAGCGCAACATCCTGGAGAACCCGGGCTGGTACACCCAGTACACCCCCTACCAGTCGGAGATCTCGCAGGGGCGCCTCGAGGCGCTGCTCAACTTCCAGACCATGGTAGCCGACCTGACCGGGCTGCCGGTCGCCAACGCCTCGCTGCTCGACGAGGGCACCGCCGCGGCCGAGGCGATGCATCTCTGCCACGCCATCGGCAATGGCAAGCGGGACGTCTTCTTCGTCGCCGAGGACTGCCATCCGCAGACGATCGAGGTGGTCAAGACCCGCGCCGGCGCGATCGGCGTCGACGTCCGGGTCGGCGATCCGGCGGCGATCGACTTCGCGGCGGGGGACCTCTTCGGCGTCCTCCTCCAGTACCCGGCGACCGACGGCCGGGTGGTGGACTACGCCCCGGTCGCCGAGCAGGCCCACGCCGCCGGCGCCCTCGTAGTGGTGGCGGCCGACCTGCTGGCGCTGACCCTGCTGCGGGCGCCGGGCGAATTCGGCGCCGACATCGCGGTCGGCTCGGCGCAGCGGTTCGGCGTCCCCATGGGCTACGGCGGGCCGCACGCGGCGTTCCTCGCCACCCGCGAGGAGTACAAGCGCCAGATTCCGGGGCGGATCATCGGCGTCTCGCGCGACCGCCGGGGCAAGACCGCCCTGCGCATGGCGATGCAGACCCGCGAGCAGCACATCCGCCGCGAGAAGGCCACCAGCAACATCTGCACGGCCCAGGTGCTCCTCGCCGTGATGGCGGGCATGTACGCCGTCTACCACGGCCCCGAGGGGCTGAAGGCGATCGCCCGCCGGGTGCACGCCCTGGCGGCGGCGCTGGCCGAGGGGCTGCGCCATCTCGGCTATGCCGTGGGGCGCGAGCCCTTCTTCGACACCCTGCGCGTGGGCACCGGCGAGCGCTCCGCCGACGAGATCCTGGCCGCCGCCGAGGCGCGGGGGATCAACCTGCGCAAGCTGGGGGAGCGGGCGGTCGGCATCGCGCTCGACGAGGCGGCCACCGCCGCCGACGTCGAGGATCTGCTCGCGGTCTTCGGGGCAGGAGACCGCGCGGCCGGCCTGTCGGCCGAGCGCCTGGCGGAAGGGGCCGAGCTCGATTTCCCGGCGCCGCACGCGCGGCCGTCGGACTACCTGACGCACCCGGTGTTCAACGCCTTCCACACCGAGCACGAGATGCTGCGCTACATCAAGCGCCTGGAGTCGCGCGACCTGTCGCTCGCCACCTCGATGATCCCGCTCGGCTCCTGCACCATGAAGCTCAACGCGACGGCCGAGATGGCGCCGGTCACCTGGCCCGAGATCGGGGCGATCCATCCGTTCGCTCCGGTCAGCCAGACGCAGGGGTACCAGGAGCTCTTCCGCTCGCTCGAGTCCTGGCTCAACGAGATCACCGGCTTCGCCGCCTGCTCGCTGCAGCCGAACGCCGGCTCGCAGGGGGAGTACACGGGGCTGATGGTGATCCGCGCCTACCATCACGCCCGCGGCGACCGGCACCGCGACGTCTGCCTGATCCCGGTCTCGGCCCACGGCACCAACCCGGCCTCGGCGGTGATGGCGGGCCTCAAGGTGGTGGTGGTCGCCTGCGACGAGGGCGGCAACGTCGATCTCGACGACCTGCGGGCCAAGGCCGAGGCGACACCGCGACCGGCTGGCGGCGCTGATGGTGACCTACCCCTCGACCCACGGCGTCTTCGAGCCGGGGATCCGCGACATCTGCCGGATCGTCCACGATCACGGCGGCCAGGTCTACCTCGACGGCGCCAACATGAACGCCCAGGTGGGGCTCTGCCGGCCGGGCGACTACGGCGCCGACGTCTGCCATCTCAACCTGCACAAGACGTTCTGCATCCCGCACGGCGGCGGCGGCCCGGGCATGGGGCCGATCTGCGTCGCCGCGCACCTGGCGCCCTTCCTGCCCGGGCACCCGGTGGTGCCGACCGGCGGCGAGGAGGCGATCGGTCCGGTCTCGGCGGCCCCCTGGGGGAGCGCCAGCATCCTGCCGATCTCCTGGGTCTACATCGCCCTGATGGGCGGCCGGGGGCTCACCCGCGCCACCGAGACGGCGATCCTCAACGCCAACTACATGGCGGCGCGGCTGCGCGAGCACTACCCGGTGCTCTACGCCGGCAGCCACGGGCGGGTGGCGCACGAGTTCATCCTCGACCTGCGGCCGTTCAAGACCACCGCCGGCATCGAGGCCGAGGACGTGGCCAAGCGGCTCATGGACTTCAGCTTCCACGCGCCGACGATGTCCTTCCCGGTGGCCGGGACGCTGATGATCGAGCCGACCGAGAGCGAGTCGAAGCCCGAGCTCGACCGCTTCTGCGACGCGATGATCCGCATCCGCGAGGAGATCCGCGCCATCGAGCAGGGGAAGATGGACCGCCAGAACAACCCGCTCAAGAACGCTCCCCACACGGCGGACGACGTGACGGCGGACGACTGGGACCGGCCGTACGGCCGCGAGCAGGCGATCTTCCCCGCCCCCTGGGTGCGCGAGCGGAAGTTCTGGCCGTACGTCAACCGGGTGGACAATCCGTGGGGGGACCGCAACCTGATGTGCACCTGTCCGCCGGTGGATTCGTATGACTGAGCCGGGGCGGTCCGGAGCCCGGTGACGGCGTCCCCCAGCCCTTCCGGGCCCTCGGGGCCGGCCGGGGACATCACCCGGGGGGACGCCATCGTCCTCGGCCTGTTTCTCGCCTGCTGGGCGCTGAGCCTGCTGAGCTTCACCCGCGTGGTGGCGCTCGCCGGCAGCCTGCCGCTGACGCTCTACAGTTACTACGGCGTGGCGGTGGCGCTGGGGTGGGCCTTCGGCATCGTCTACGTGCGGCGGACCTGGGGTCTCCCGGCCCCGATCCGCCGCCGCTTCCTCCTGATCTACTACCTGGGCCCGCCGGCCATCCTCGGCCTCCTGCGCTCCATGGCCCCCTGGGCCGACCAGCGCGCCGCGCCCTTCGTTCCCCTCTACGCCTTCGGGGCGTTCAGCATCCTCTTCCTGGTTCCGGTGACGATGAAGTTTCCCCGGCCTCTTCGCTAGCGACGTCAAAAAACCGCTTGTAAGTCTCTCTCCTGTAGGGCTTTGTCAGGAGGGCCCAGATTTTACGTCTTATTAGGGGAACGTTTGTCTCCGAGACGGAGGGCGGATGGCGGGGAACGATCCCAATTACCGGCTGCTTTTTTCCCACCCAAGAATGGTCGAGGATCTGCTGCGGGGCTTCATTCACGAGGACTGGATCGCGCGGCTCGATTTCGCGACCCTGGAACGGGTGAACGGCAGTTTCGTCAGCGACGACCTCAAGGACCGGCGCAACGATGTCGTCTGGAGACTCCGCTGGCGTGGCGGTGGGGACGACTGGTTCTACCTCTACCTGCTGCTGGAGTTCCAGTCGACTCCGGACCCCTTCATGGCGGTAAGGCTGCTGGTCTACGTGGGCCTGCTCCTCCAGGAGCTGATCCGAGCCCGGGGGCTGAAGGCTGCCGACCGGCTGCCGCCGATCCTGCCTATCGTCCTCTATAATGGCAAGCGCCCCTGGAGGGCTCCCCGCGATCTGCTGAGCCTCTTCACGTCCATCCCGGACGGTCTGCGCCGGCATCTCCCTCAACTGGAGTATTTCCTCGTGGACGAGAACCGTCTCACCCCAGAGGAGCGGGAGCAGGCGGGGAATCTGGTCTCAATTCTGACCCGGCTGGAGACGAGCCTCGATTCCAGCGAATTCTCCCGAAGTGCCCGAGAGCTGGCCGTCCTGCTTCCGAGAGGGGAGCAAAGCGATTTGCGGCGGATCTTTCACCGCCTGGACTTTGCAGGTACTGCGGCGAAGCCATCGAGGCGTTACAATCCCTGACGTCGAGGATCTGGAGGAGGTCCCTATGCTGGAAGAGAGAATCAGAGAATGGGAGCGGAAGGCCAGAAGAGAAGGCAGGATCCAGGGTGCTCGGGAAACCGTGATCCGGCTGATGAAGCGACGCTTCGGCTTCTGTGCCAAGACGTGTTCGGGAACAAGTTAAAGCCATCTCTTCTCAGCGGGAACTGGAAGTGGTTCTTGATAAGGTTCTGGCCTGCTGTCCTTCCAGGAGATTCCCTTTCGTCTGCCTCATCTCTTTCATCCGGAGCCCTCGGCACCCCGCGTGCTAGCATCCGGTTCGTGATGCCCACCCTCCCCATCGACAGCCTCGTCGCCGACCTCGCCGCCGGGGATCGGCGCTCGTCGCCTACTCGGGCGGGGTCGATTCGGCCGTGGTGGCGGCGCTGGCCCACCGGGCTCTCGGCGACCGCGCGCTGGCGGTGACGGCGGCGGCGGAGACGCTGGCGGGGGCGGAGCTGGACCATGCGCGCCGGGTGGCGGCCGAGATCGGCATCCGGCACGAGGTGGTCACCTACAGCGAGCTGGACGATCCGGAGTTCGTCGCCAATCCGAGCCACCGGTGCTACGTCTGCCAGGGGATGCGGATGGGCACCATGGTCCGCCTCGCGGCCGAGCGCGGCTACGCGGTGGTCTGCGACGGCACCAACGCCTCCGATCCGGGGCCGGACCGGCCGGGGCTCCGCGCCGTCCGCGAGAGCGGGGTCTACTCCCCCCTGCTCGCCAACGGCGTCGACAAGGAAGCGACCCGCGCCATCGCCCGCGCCTTCGGGCTCTCGGTCTGGGACCGCCCGGCCAACGCCTGCCTCTCCTCGCGCATCCCGCACGGGCAGGTGGTCACGCTCGGCAAGCTCCGCCGCATCGAGGCCGCCGAGGACGTCCTGGCCGCGGCCGGGTTCCGGGTGGTCCGCGTCCGCCACGACCAGGGCGCCGCCCGCGTCGAGGTCGGCCCCGACGAGGTGCCCCGCCTGACCGCGATCTGGAGCGAGCTCGAGCCGCGCCTGCGCTCCCTCGGTTTCGAGCGGGTGGCCTACGACCCTCAGGGCTATCGCCGGGGCGGCGCCGACCTGGGCTCCCTTCCGTCGTGAATCCCGATCAGCTCAAGCGTCTCCTCGAGGCGGTCGCCGCCGGCGAGCGGTCCCCGGAGGACGCCCTGAAGGATCTCGCCGAGCTCCCCTACGCCGATCTCGGCTTCGCCAAGCTGGATTTCCACCGCGAGCTGCGCAACGGCCTCCCCGAGGCCGTCTATGCCGAGGGGAAGCGGACCGAGGATCTGCGGGCGATCGCCGAGCGGATGATCCGGGCCCATGGCAAGGTCCTGGTCACCCGTCTGCGCCCCGAGGCGGCGGCGGAGCTGCTGGCGGACCATCCCGCGGCGGTCTACCACGAGCGGGCGCGGATCCTCACCTTCGGCCAGGGGGATCCGCTGCCGGGAGCCGATCGCCGTGCTCGCCGCCGGCACCTCGGACCTCGGGGTCGCCGAGGAGGCCGCGGTCTGCGCTCTCCTGGTTCGGGCACGAGGTGGAGCGGTGCTACGACGTGGGGATCGCCGGGCTCCACCGGCTGCTGGGCAATCTCCCCGCGATCCGCCAGGCCGACGTGGTGGTCGCGGTGGCCGGCATGGACGGCGCCCTGCCCACGGTCGTGGCCAGCCTGGTGCCGGCGCCGGTGGTGGCCGTGCCCACCAGCGTCGGCTACGGAGCGAGCTTCGGCGGCCTCGCCGCCCTGCTGACCATGCTGAACGGCTGCGCGCCCGGGATCGGGGTGGTGAACATCGACAACGGCTACGGCGCGGCCGTGCTGGCCAGCCGGATCGCCCGCTCGACCAGCATCGCGTCGCCGTAGGAGTAGAACCGGTACCCCTCCCGGATCGCCTCCTCGTAGGCGGCCAGGATCCGCTCGCGGCCGGCGAAGGCGGAGACCAGCATCAGCAGGGTCGAGCAGGGGAGGTGGAAGTTGGTGAGCAGCGCGTCGACCACCTGGAAACCGAAACCCGGGAGTGATGAAGAGCTTCGTCGCCGCCGCTCCCGGCCCGCACCTCGCCGTTCCCCGCCAGCGCCGCGCTCTCCAGGGTGCGGACGACCGTGGTCCCCACCGCCACGACCCGTCTCCCGGCGGCCCGGGCGCTCCGGATCGCATCGGCGGTCTCCTCGCCGATCTCGTAGCGCTCGCTCTCCATCCGGTGCTCCTCGATCCGCTCGGCGCTGACCGGCTTGAAGGTGCCGATGCCGACGTGGAGAGTCACCCGCGCGATCTCGACGCCGGCGGCCGCGATCTCCTCCAGGAGCTCCGCCGTGAAGTGGAGGCCGGCCGTGGGAGCGGCGACGGCGCCGGGCTGGCGGGCGAAGACGGTCTGGTAGCGCTCGCGGTCCTCGTCGGTGTCCGGCCGGTGGATGTAGGGGGGGAGGGGGATGTGCCCCAGCCGGTCGAGGTGCGGCTCGATCGGTTCCGTGAAGCGCAGGCGATGGCGCCCATCCTCCCGCTTGTCCATCACCTCGGCGGCGAGCCCCTCGGCGATCTCGATCCGGGCGCCCGGCCGGGCGCGCCGCCCCGGCTTGACCAGGGCGTCCCACTCGCGCTCGGCCACGGGCTCGATCAGCAGGATCTCCATCCGGCCGCCGCCGGCGCTCCGCCCGTAGAGCCGCGCCGGGATCACCCGCGTGTCGTTGAGCACCAGCAGGTCGTCAGGATGGAGGAGGCGCGGCAGGTCGCTCACCCGCGAGTGCCGCTCGGGTCCCTGGCGGTCGAGCACCAGCAGGCGGCTCTCGCCGCGGGGGGCGGGCTCCTGGGCGATGCTCGCCGCCGGCAGGTCGTAGTCGAAGTCTCGGGTCAGCACCGCGCGGACCTACACGGCGACCGTGACCTTGCGCAGGACGTCGATCGCCACCACCAGGGCGACCACCATCAGCAGGCCGGCGCTCCAGAAGGGCCAGCCGGGGCCGGCGGCGCCGAAGAGGAAGGTGCCGGCCGACGGCCCGAGGATGCGGGCGAGGGCGCCGAAGGAGCGCGAGAGGCCGATCGTGCTCCCCTGCGAGCGCTCGTCGGTGAGGCGGCTGAGGAGGCCCGTCGTGGAAGGGTTGTGGACCCCCTGCCCGACGGCGAGCAGGAGCAGGCTGACCAGCAGGAGCCAGAGCTTCGACCCCGGGAGCAGGACCAGCCCCAGGGCCATCAGCACGATCCCGGAGAGGATCAGCCGGCGCTCGCCGAACCTGCGGACCAGGCGGCCGAGGAGCCCCCCCTGGACGATCACCAGCACCACGCCCACGAAGACGAAGAGCCACGAGGTCTGGCGGGCGCCGAAGCCGAAGCGGGCCTGGCAGAAGAGGGCGAGCGTGGTCTCCATCATCGAGAAGCAGAACATCACCAGGAAGAAGAGGACCATCAGCCCGCGCAGCGGAGTGTCGCGCCAGACCGCCCGCAGGTCCGAGATGCCGTGCCACGCGCCGCCGCGGGAGGCCGCGTCGCGCCGCAGCTCGGGCGACAGCGACTCCGGCAGGCTGAAGAACGCGATCAGCAGGTTGATCGCCGAGAGCGCGGCGGCGGCGAACGGCACCAGCCGGGGGCCGAGGTGGGCGAGGGCCGGCAGGGCGCCGCCGGCCTGCTCCAGGATGCCGCCGAGCGCCGGCCCGAGCACGAAACCGAGCCCGAACGCCGCCCCCACCAGCCCCATCGCCTTCGAGCGCTCGGCGGGGGAGGAGACGTCGGCCATGTAGGCCTGGGCGATCGCGTAGTTGGCCGCCGCCACCCCGGAGAGCGAGCGGGCGAGGAGGAGCACGGCATACGACGGCGCGAGCGCGAAGATCACGTAGGAGATGGCGCTGCCGGCGATCGAGGCGAGCAGCACGGGGCGCCGGCCGACGCGGTCCGAGAGGCGCCCGAGCAGCGGCGCGCAGAGGAGCTGGGTCAGGCTGTAGGAGGAGAAGAGGAGGCCGATCTGCAGCGGCGTGGCGTGGAACTCCTGCGCGTAGAAGGTCAGGAACGGCAGGATCATGCCGAACCCGATCAGGTCGAGCAGGATGGTCAGGAAGACGGTCAGCAGCGCCCGGCGGCGGGGCGCGCTCTGAAAAGCCCGGGGTTCGTTCACGGCGCGGGGAGTGTAGCACCCCCGGCGTCTCCGCCCTGGCGCGGATCGAGGGCGTCCCGCAGTCCGTCGGCCAGCAGATTGAAGGCGATCACCGTCACCGCGAGAGCGGCGCCGGGGAAGGTGGCGATCCACCAGGCCTCGACGAGCACGGACTGCCCCTCGGCAATCAGGTTTCCCCAGCTCGGGGTGGGCGGCTGGATACCCAGGCCGAGGAAGGAGAGGGAGGATTCGAGGAGGATCAGGACGCCGACCAGCAGCGTCGCCTGGATCAGCACCGGCGTGAAAGCGTTGGGCAGCAGGTGCCGCCAGAGGGTGGCGAGCGGATGCTGTCCCATGGCGCGGGCCGCGACGATGAACTCCCGGTTCCTGAGGCTGAGGAGCTCGGCCCGGGTCAGGCGGCTGATCCCCATCCAGGACGTGCAGCCGAGCAGCGCCACCACCGCCACCGTGCCCGGGCGGAAGAAGGCGGCCAGCGCGATCATCAGGAATAGCCAGGGGAAGGCGAGCAGGGCGTCCACCGCGCGCATGATCACGGCGTCGGCCAGCCGGCCGCCGAGCGACGGCGGCGGAGCCCAGCGCCACGCCGAAGGTGAGCGCCAGCACCACCGAGATCAACCCCACGGCGAGCGACACGCGGGCGCCGTAGAGGGTGCGGGAGAAGAGGTCGCGGCCGAACCGGTCGCTGCCGAGCAGGTAGAGCCGGCGGTCGAGGACGCCGCCGGGCGTCAGGTTCACCACCCGCGCGGCGGGCAGCGTCTCGACGACTCCCGAGGCGCTCGATCTCCAGCCCCTCGCGGGGGTGCGCCGGACGCGCTCCGCCAGGCGCCAGGAGCCATCCTCCAGGTGGACCGCCGCCAGCACCGTCCCGGGCGGCCGGTAGCTGCCGGCCGGCGGGTCGAGCTGCTCGTTCGGATCATAGGGAGCGAGCAGCGGCGCCGCCAGGGCGCTGAAGGTCAGCAGGGCGATCAATCCGCCCCCCCAGAGCAGCGTGGGCGAGCGCCACTTCCCTCTGAGGCATCGCGCACCCGCGGATCGAACAGCGCGTGGAGGACATCGGCCAGCAGGTTGCCCAGGACCACCAGAACGGCGGAGAGCGCGGTGGCGCCGAGGATCAGCGGGTAGTCGCGCGTGCTGATCGCCAGATAGGTGAGCTGGCCGAGCCCGGGCCAGGAGAAGACCACCTCGACGATCAGCGCGCCGGAGAGCAGCAGCGGCAGTTGGATAGCGAACACCTGGATCAGCGGCACGATGGCGTTGCGCATGCCGTGCACCCAGACCACCCGCCGCTCGGAGAGCCCCTTGGCGCGGGCGGCGCGGATGTAGTCCTGGCTCATCACCTCGACCAGGCTGGCGCGGAGGAAGCGGGCGGTCCCGCCGGCCGTGCCGAGGCCCGTCACCAGGGCGGGGAGCAGCAGGTGGCGCCCGAGGTCGAGCCACCGTCCGGCGGGGCTCATCAGGTCGGCGTCCACCGAGTGCATATGGCTCGCCGGCAGCACCGGCCAGACGTAGGAGAAGAGGAGGACCGCCATCAGCCCCAGCCAGAAGGTCGGCTGGGAGTAGAGGAGAAGGGTGACGATACGGATGCCATGGTCCAGGGCCGACCCCCGCCGCAGGGCGGAGACGATGCCGAACAGCAGGGCCAGGGCGTACTCGACCGCGAGCGCGGCGCAGGCGAGGAGCGCCGTCGCCGGCAGCGCCTCGCCGAGCACCGTGGAGACCGGCCGCTGCTGGGAGAGCGAGGTGCCCCAGTCCCACCGCCCCACCGCCGAGATCCAGTGCAGGTACTGCACCGGCAGCGGGCGGTCGAGGCCGTAGATCTGCCGCAGCCTCTGCTGCTGTTCGAGCGAGAGGCGCTGCCCCTCGAAAGCGTGGATCGGATCGCCCGGGATCAGGCGCAGAAAGAAGAAGGTAAAGGTGAGGACCAGCAGCAGGAGCAGCAGCGAGGCGCCGAGACGCCGCAGGAGGAAACCGAGCAAGGCCGGGCGGTCAGCCCTTCGGCTCGACCCACCACTCCTTCAGATTGAAGAATGCGAAGGTCGGCGTCGGGCGCACGTTCCTCACCCGCTTGTTGACGCCGGTCAGGCGCTGCGACTCCCAGAGGAAGGTGACCGGCTGGTCGCGGTGGACGATCTGCTGGATCTGGTTCAGGTACGGGCGCTCGGCGAGGAGGTCCGGCTGCGACGCCCCGACCTCGATCAGGCGGTCCATCTCGGGATTGCGGTAGCGGGCGTAGTTGCTCCCCTCCGCGATCGATGCGCTGTGGAAGTTGCTCCGCAGGTCGAGGCTGGTGTCGATGGTGTAGCCCATCATCGCCGCGTCGTATTTGCCGGCGATCGTCTGCGTGGCCAGGGTGTTGAACTCGACCTGGCGCGGCGTGGCGCGGATGCCCACCTTCTTGAGCTGGTCCTGGATCATCACCGTCGCGTCCGTCCGGGCCTGGTTGCCGGTGTTGGTGAGCAGCTCGAAGGCGAACGGCTTGCCCCCCTTGTCGAGGATGCCGTCGCCGTCCGTGTCCTGCCACCCCTTGGCGGCGAGGATGCGGCGCGCCTCGGCCGGATCGTACGGCCAGGGGTGGAGCGCCGGATCGTGGGCCCAGACCGAGGTCAGGATCGGGGAGTCCGCGACCTTGCCGTAGGACCCGAGGAGGGTGTCGACGATCGTCTTGCGGTCGATGGCGAGCGTGAGGGCCCGCCGCACCTCGGGATCCTTGAAGAGCGGGCGCTCGTTGTTCCAGGTGACGGCGACGTAGATGTTGAACCAGTACGCGATCAGCTCGAGCCGGGGCGAGGCCTTGACGCGCGGCGCGTCGCCGAAATTGAGCTGGGGCAGAAAGTCGAGCTCGCCGCTCAGGAGCTGGGTCAGGCCGCTCGACTGGTCCGGGATCTGGCGCATCACGACGCGGTCGAGGTAGGGGAGCCCCTTCTCGTGATAGCGCTCGTTGCGCTGCAGGACGATCTGCTGCTGCGGCTGCCAGGAGGCGAGGGTGAACGGGCCGTCCACCACCAGATGCTGGCGGAACCAGTCGCCGTTCTGCCGCCACTGGGCGAAGGGGAGCGTCTCCCAGGCGTGCTTGGGGAAGACCGGCCCTTCGTTGGCGTCGAGAAACTGCTTGGCGTAGACCCGCGAGAAATGGAAGCGGACGGTGCGCGGGTCCACCACCTCGACGTCGGTGATCCAGTCCTTCGAATCGGCGAGCTCCCAGGCGACGTCCGGATTGCGCTGGGCCTGCCAGGTCCAGCGCACGTCCTCGGCGGTCACCGGCACGCCGTCGCTCCAGAACACGTCGCCGCGCAGATGGAAGGTGAGCGTCTTGTGGTCCGGCGACCAGTCGTAGGACTCCGCGAGCTCCGGCTTGAAGGTGGCCGGGTGCTCCTGGAAGTCGGACTGCTCCTCGTAGCAGATGGAGGAACATGCGGAACAGCATCTCGTTGTTGATCTGCGTCGAGGGCAGGATCAGGCTGTTGACCCCGCCGGGCTCGGCGGTCCAGCCGGTCACCACCGTGCCGCCCCGCCGTGGGCCGGAGGCGCTTGCGGCGCCCGGGCCGGCGGCGCGCTCGGGGGTCTGCCGGCAGCCAACGGGGCAGAGGGCGAGCAGGGCGCCGGCGACGACCAGGATCAGAGCTTGAAGGGAGAATTTTTCGCGCATGGGAGCGCGGCCATGGTATCCGACAGCGGGGGGAAAAAGAAGCTCCCGATCCCGGGTGCTATCCTTGAGCCGGCATGGAACGCGCGGCACCCTCCTCCTCCTCCCGCAACCTCCTGATCGTCTCGCTGGTCTTCGGGCTCTTCGTCCTGCTCAATATCGCGCTGTTCGGCTGGCTGATCTTCCGCTCCCTCTCGCAGCGGGAGATCGACCGGGTGCTGCTCGAAACCCGCTCCGAGGCCGAGAAGCTGGCGCAGCAGATCGCCCGCCGCGCCGACCGCGAGGGGAAGGACCTCTACACCGCCGTGGCCGTCGAGCGGGAGACGCAGACCTACATCGATCAGGTCCTGCGCCAGCGCGAGCTGGTGCGGCGGGTCGAGATCCGCGACAAGAACGGCGTCCTCGTCTACGAGGCGCGCACCCAGGCGCGGATGCCGGTGGGGACCGATCGCGAGGGGCCGCCGCCGGCGATCGCTCCGCCCATCCCCACTTCACCCGAGCTGCAGCAGTGCCTGGAGCCCTCGCCCCACGTCGAGAAACGGGTCCGCGAAACCGAGTCCTCGTTCGAGGTCCCCGACATCCACGTGCCGATCGGCAACTATGGCCAGATCGAGATCGGCATCAGCGGCCCCGAGCTCAGCCGGCGGATCGAGGTGCTGCGCAAGGACCTGATCCGGCAGGCGTCGCTGATCGGCATCCTGTCGATGCTGCTGCTGATCTCGGCCTACATCACGGTCTGGCTGGTCCTCCGGCGGTCGCACCGGCTGGAGGTGCAGGCGGCCGAGGCCGAGCGGCTGGCCTATCTCGGCACCCTCGCCTCCGGGCTCGCGCACGAGATCCGCAACCCGCTCAACTCGCTCAACCTCAACATGCAGATGCTGGAGGAGGAGCTCGACGAGCACGGCTCGGCCCCCACCGGCAAGCGGCTGCTGGCGATCACCCGCTCCGAGCTCAGCCGGCTCGAGCGGCTGGTCTCGGACTTCCTCGCCTACGCCAAGCCCCGCCCCCTCGAGCTCGAGGAGGTGCCGGCGGTGCGGCCGCTCGAACGGATGCGGGAGGTGCTGGCGGGGGAGATCCAGAAGCGGCAGGTGCAGATCGAGATCGAGGACCGCAGCGGCGGGGCGTGGATCCGGATCGATCCCGGGCAGATGGGGCAGCTCCTGCTCAACCTGGCGCAGAACGCCTTCGCCGCCGCCGAGGAGGCGGGCCGGCGGCCGATGCTCAAGCTCGCCGCCTACCGCCAGGGCTCGGCGGTGGCCCTGGAGCTGACCGACAACGGCATCGGCATGACGGCGGAGGAGCAGCGGAAGATCTTCGAGCTCTTCTACTCCACCCGCAAGGGGGGCACCGGGCTCGGCCTCGCCATCGCCGAGCGGATCGCCCGCGCCCACGGCGGACGGCTCGGCATCCGCAGCGCCAAGGGGGTGGGCACGACGGTGGTGGTCGAGCTGCCGGCCGCCACCCCCGACCAGCCCTCGACCCGTACGGCGGTCGAGGCGGCGGCGAACGCGTAATTGACCCCTGGAAAACGCTCCAGATACGAAAAGGGCGCCCGCATCAGGGCGCCCCTGCGGCAGGATCTCGAACCGGTCTCAACTGATCGAGATCTTGCGCGGCTTGGCCTGCTCGGCCTTGGGGACGAGGATCGTCAGCACGCCGTTCTCGAAGCCCGCCTGCACCCCCTCGGCGTTGACCTGCTGCGGCAGCGCGAAGGCGCGGCTGAAGGTGCCGTAGGTCCGCTCGACGCGGTGGAAGTTCTCCTTCTTGACGTCGCGCTCGAACTTCCGCTCGCCCGAGAGACGGAGGACGTTGTTCTCGAGGGTGATGTCGATGTCCTCCTTGGTCAGGCCCGGCAGCTCGGCCTGCAGGCGGTACCCCTCCTCGGTCTCCTGGATGTCCACCGGCGGCACCCAGTTCCGGTTGGAGACCTCCTCCCCCTGCGCCGCCTCGCTGAAGAAGTTCTCGAACAGGCGGGCGAACGGCTCACGGTTGAGGTAGGCGACGGCCGGATTCCAGCGGGTCACATTGTTCAACATGGTCATTCCTCCTGTTGGTCAGCTCTTCGAATCGTTCGGGATCGGTGGGCCGGCTCTCTTTCCGTCTCCCACCCTCTGGAGATGATGATAGGCAGACGCTAAGGTCTTGTCAACCCCCTTGCGTCAAAAATCTCAGTCGAAAAACATTAGATCCATGTTCGATCCCAGCAAAAAGCCCCCGCCGGGCAGGCGGGGGCTGGTCGATCTAAGCGCGATTTGATCAGATGTCAGGACGTCATCTCTTCGATCTCCTCGGGGAGCGCGAACTCGTCGGGGTTGTCGTTGCCGCACGCCACGCAGAGGATTTCGGTGAGCTTGCCGTCCTCCCATTCGAAGGTGTAGCAGGGGGTCTCGCACTCCAGGCAGACGTAGTACTCCGGGCTGGCCATCGTTTCCTCCATTCTCGGGATTGAGCTCTGCCTGGCGGCGGCCACCGGTGCCCCCACGGCGCGGGCGCGGTCGTCCGCCAGCAGGCTGGCCGCGGCGGAAACGCTGCAGCGCCGCGGTCAGCGCCCGCGGGCGCTCCATGTGGATCGCGTGGCCGCAGTTGCGGACGATCTCCAGCCGGGACCGCGGGATGGCCGCCGCCATGGCGCGGCCGGTCTCGACGGTGAACAGCCCGTCCTGCTCCGCCCAGATCAGGGCCGCCGGCATGCGCAGGGAGCCCAGGTCGCCGTCGTCGAAGGTGTCGGTCTCGGAGAGCTCCGCGAGGACGTTGGTGACCGCCGGCGAGGTGTAGACCTTGAGGAAGGTGGCCTTGGAGAGGCTCATCACCCAGGGCGCCTTGAAGAACAGCGCCTGGTAGAGGCGGTCGACCCCGGCGAGGTCCCGCACCTCGACCAGCGACTGGATCCTCTCCCAGTCCTGATCCCGGTAGCCGCCGGCGTCGACCAGCACCAGGCGGGAGATCCGCTCGGGGTGGCGGAGAGCGTGGCGGACCGCCATCCAGCCGCCCAGGCTGAGGCCCAGCAGGGTCACCGGCCGGGAGCCGAGCTCCCGGTCCAGCAGCTTCTGGAGGATCTCGACCGCGGGCTGGATGCCGAACCCGTCGCCGGGGCACCGGGTGCCCCCCAGCGCCGACAGCTCGGGGACCAGCATCCGGCAGCTCCGGCGCAGCCCGCGCATCACCGGGCTCCAGGTCGCCGCGACCGAGCCCAGCCCGTGGAGCAGCACCCAGGGCTCGCCGTCCTCGGGGCCGATCACGTAATAGACGAGCGACACCTCGCCGGTCTCCAGCACCCGGCGGCGGGCGCCCAGCAGGCGGAGGTAGAGGGCGGTGAGGCGGCCGAAGAGTTTGATCAGCATGGCGGTGCAGCCTACAGCAAGAAGGATACCCGGTTTCTTGACCGGCCGAGGCTCCTGTGGTAGGTTCCACCGTCCACGCGTCTGTGACGACTCTGGGAGTGTTTCCAATGTACGCAGTGATTCAAAGTGGCGGTAAGCAATACCGCGTCGCCCCCGGCGACGTGATCGACGTCGAGCTCCTCGGCGATCCGGGCGACAGCAAGTCGTTCAACTTCGACCAGGTGCTCATGGTCTCCGGCGACAACGGCCCCCAGCTCGGCGACGCGCTCGCGGGCGTGGTCGTCACCGCCTCCCTGGTCGGCGAGGTGAAGGGGCCGAAGATCCGCGTCTTCAAGAAGAAGAAGCGTTCGACGTACCGGCGGACGATCGGTCACCGGCAGCACATGCACCGGGTCCGCATCGACGAGATTCAGTTGCCGTCCTCCCGCTAGAGGGGACCCTGAGGAGAGGTATCAGCTCATGGCACATAAAAAAGGACAGGGCTCCAGCCGCAACGGCCGCGACTCGAACTCCCAGCACCTGGGCGTCAAGCGCTTCGGCGGCGAGCAGGTCAGCGGCGGCACGATCATCGTGCGGCAGCGCGGCACCAAGTTCTTCCCCGGCCAGAACGTCGGCCGCGGCAAGGACGACACCCTCTTCGCGAAGCTCGACGGCATCGTGAAGTTCCAGGACCGGGGGCGGCGCGGCAAGTTCGTCCACATCGAGACGGCCGCCGCAGCAGTCACCCCCGTCGAGAACGAGGCGAATGGGGCGGTTGCCGCCGCCGAGTAGTCCCCAGGAGCCGGACGGACCGTCCGGCTCCGCGGTCTCACCTCCGTTGTCTCTGCTTAGAAGCCGACCTTGATCTTCCTCGACGAAGCCAGAATCCACGTCCGGGCCGGACGTGGCGGCAACGGCTGCGTGGCGTTCCGGCGCGAGAAGTACGTCCCGCGCGGCGGCCCCTCGGGCGGCGACGGCGGGGATGGGGGATCGGTCTATCTGGTCGGCTTCGCCAACCGGAACACCCTCTACCACCTGCGCTTCGCCTCGCTCTACGCGGCGCAGCGCGGCCGGCACGGCGAGGGCTCCAACTGCTCCGGCAAGGAGGGGGAGGACCTCGAGGTCCCGGTGCCGCTCGGCACCGTGATCTACGACGAGGAGACCGGCGAGCAACTGGGCGAGATCCTCGAGGACGGCGAGCGCCTGCGCATCGCCGCCGGCGGCCACGGCGGCCGCGGCAACGCCCGCTTCGCGACCGCCACCAACCAGGCGCCGCGGCGGGCCGATCCCGGCACCGACGGCGAGGAGCGCCACCTGCGCCTGGAGCTCAAGCTCCTCGCCGACGTCGGCGTGATCGGCCTGCCCAACGCCGGCAAATCGACCCTGATCAGCGTCGTCTCGGCGGCGCGGCCGAAGATCGCCGACTACCCGTTCACCACCCTCGTCCCCCAGCTCGGCGTGGTCGCCGAGGGGCCGCTCGCCGAGCCCTTCGTGATCGCCGACCTGCCCGGCCTGATCGCCGGCGCGGCGCAGGGGGCGGGCCTGGGCATCCAGTTCCTCCGCCACGTCGAGCGCTGCCGGGTGCTGCTGCACCTGGTCGACCTCTCGAGCTTCGAGGGGAGCGCCGCCGAGGATCTGAAGATCGTCGAGCAGGAGCTCACGGCGTTCAACGCCGAGCTCATGGAGCGCCCGCGGCTGATCGTCGGCAGCAAGCTCGACGCCGCGGTCCCCGAGCGGCAAGAGGAGCTGCGCCGGGCGGCGAAGGAGCGGGGCGTGCCCTATCGCGAGATCAGCTCGGCCACGCACGAGGGGATCTCCGGGCTGATCGCCGACCTCTCCAAGCGGCTCTGAGAGAGCTCATGAAGGTCGGTCTCTTCGGCGGCAGCTTCGACCCCATCCACCACGGTCACCTCGACCCCGTCCGCGCCGCCAAGGCCGCCCTCGGGCTCGACCGGGTGATCTACCTGCCGACCGCGCGCCCCCCGCACAAGCCGGGCCGGGCCCTGGCGCCGGCTCTCGCCCGCTACGCGATGGTGGAGCTGGCGCTGCTCGGCGAGGAGGGGCTCTACGCCTCGCCGCACGAGCTGACCCTCGACCGGCCGGCGTATACGATCGAGACCCTGGAGCACTTCCGGCGCGAGATGCCGGACGCCGCGCTCTTCCTGCTGATCGGCGGCGATTCGTTCGCCGACCTCCATCACTGGGTCCGCTTCCGGGAGATCCCCGAAGCCGCCCGGCTGGTGGTCCTGACCCGTCCCGGGTGGGACCTCGAAACCGTCCCCCTCCACCCCGAGGTGGCCGAATGGGCCCGCACCGGCAAGGCCCTGCTGCTCCAGCAGCCGCCGGTCGACGTCTCCTCGACCCGCCTGCGGGAATTGCTCGCCGCCGGCCTCCCCCTTCCCGAGGGGGCGGTCCCAGACTTGGTGGTACGATACCTGCAAAAGTACGACCTCTACCGATGAATCCAGAACCCATCACCCAACCCGTCGATACCCGAGAAAGAGTTCGCGAGGCCGTCTCCGCCGCCGACGACCGCAAGGCCGTGGACCTCAAGGTCCTGCAACTGGAGAAGATCACGGACTTCACCGACTACTTCCTCATCTGCAGCGGCACCAGCGAGCGCCAGGTGCAGGCGATCGCCGACGCCGTGCAGGAGAGGCTCCGGGAGCGCCGCGTGCGCCCCCTCCACGTGGAAGGCTACAACCGCGCCCAGTGGGTGCTGATCGACTACGGCGATCTCGTCGTCCACGTCTTCCAGGAAGAGCAGCGCCGCTTCTACGCGCTGGAACGGCTGTGGGGGGACGCGCCCGACGCGACGGCCGGATTCCGCGCGTGAGCGCGGAGTCTCCTCTCTCCCTCTCCCGTCTGCTGCAAGATTTTCCCGCCCTGGCCGACGGCCTGCGCGGGGTCGACCGCGCCGCCCCCACCGAGGCGCCGGTGCTGATCCTCGGCGAGCCGGGGAGCGGCCGCTCGACCCTCGCCCGCGCCCTCCACGGCGCCAGCCCGCGCGCCGCGGGGCCGCTGATCGAGGTCGATCCCGGAGCGATCCCCAGCACGCTCTTCGAGAGCGAGTTCTTCGGCTACCGGGCGGGCGCCTTCACCGGCGCCGAGCAGGCGAGCGCGGGGCGGGTGGCGCGGGCCGAAGGGGGTACGCTCGTCCTCGACCACGTCGAGGAGCTGCCGCTCTCGTCGCAGCCGAAGCTGCTGCGGCTGGTGGCCGAGCGCCGCTACGCCCCCTTGAGCGGCGCCGAGACCGGGGCCGACGTCCGCTTCATCGCCATCGGCTCCGAGGACCTCCCCCGGCGCGTCGCCCGCGAGACCTTCCGCCCCGACCTCTTCTATCGCCTGGAGGTCCTCGCCTTCCGCGTTCCGCCGCTGCGCGAGCGGCGCGCGGACCTGCCCGCGATCCTCGACCATCTCCTGGCCGATCTCGGCGAGCGCTTCGGCGTCCGCGCTCCCACGCTCGCCCCCCGCGCCCGCGCCTGGATGCTGGAGCACCCCTGGCCGGGCAACCTCCGGCAGCTCCGCAACACGCTCGAGCGCGGCCTGGTGATGACTCCGGAAGGGGAGGAAGGCGGGCCGGTCGATCCGCCCCAGCCCGAGGGGCTGCTCGAATCGCGCCCCCGGCCGCTCGTCGAGGTGGAGAAGGAGCAGATCAAGAACGCCCTCGCCTACACCCGCGGCCATCAGGGCAAGGCGGCGGAGCTTTTCGGGATCAGCCGCAAGGCGCTGTGGGAGAAGCGGCGGCGGTATGGAATTCCTTGATTTTGGATTTTAGATTTTGGATTTTGGATTGAGGGTGGGGATGGAAGGCGGCTCCCCCTCGCGGCGTTCCAGCCATGATTCCCAGGCTCCCACCTGTTCCAGCAGATCAGCGACGTCAATCCCCAGCGCGGCGGGCACGTAGGGTTCCAACCGCCGCCTCGCCTTGGCGAGGGTGCGGCGGGGGGCTTCGTTGCGGTGCAGATCGAGAAACTGGTGGAGGGCGGCGGCGACCTGGATCAGGCCCTGGAAGAGGTCCCTGGGCTCCGGCGTGGTCGAGCGCCAGATCTCCTCCCAGGCCTCATGGGCATCGAAGAAGCGCCCGCGATTGAAGAGCTCGATTCCTTTCTCGAAGAAACGAGCGCGCTCCTCAGCGGAGAGATCGGGATGCAGGACCCTCATAGGTCCCGATTCTCAGGCCCCAAAACTCCGCCTTCTGCTCCGGCTCGGCCAGCGAGTTGAGCAGGTCCGCCGGCAGGCTCAGGCCCGGGTGGACGCGCTTGCAGAGCTCGCGCAGCCGGCGCAGCTCGACCTCGGGAAGCTGGCGGAAAGCCTCGACGACCGCCGGATCGAGCTGCTGTCCGGCCACCCGCTGGAGCTCGGCGACGGCGGCCTGGTGGGGGCGCGCCCGCCGGTAGGGGCGGTCGGAGGTGATGGCGTCGTAGGTGTCCACCGCGGCGAAGATGCGGGCGCTCAGCGGCACCGCCTCCCCCGCGATGCCGCGCGGATAGCCCGCGCCGTCCCACCGCTCGTGATGGCTGTAGATGATGTCGAGCGATGCCGGCTGCAGGAAGCTCACCTCGGCCAGCATGTCGAACCCCCAGGTGGGATGCTGCTTCATGATGTGCCACTCCTCGTCGGTGAGCGGCCCCATCTTGCGCAGGATCTCGTCCGGCACGACCATCTTGCCCACGTCGTGGAGGAGGGCCCCCCACTCGATCGCCTTGAGCTGCTCGCCGTGCAGGCCCATCGCCTTGCCGAGGGCCACGGCATACAGGGCGACGCGGAAGGAGTGGCCGCTGGTCTCGTGGTCGCGGGCGTCCGCCGCGGTCACCACCGCGCCGACGGCCTCGACGTACGAGCGCTCGCGGGCGCGCTGCGATTCCTCCAGCGAGGCTACCAGCCCGCGGAAGGTCTCCTCGATGAGCTGGACCTCGCCGCCGCCGCCGGCGGTGGGGAAGCCGCTCTGGAGCTCGCCCGTGCGCGCCATCCGGGACATGGTCTCGGAGAGCCGCCGCAGGGGGAGGGTGATCCGCCGCACCACCCAGAAGGCCGCGCCGGCGGCGAGGATGCCGGCCGAGAGGGCGATGAACAGCAGATTCCAGCCGATCTGGCGGGCGAACAGCGGATCGTCCGCCACGTCGACGAGCCTGGCCACGAGGAACAAGGCGATCCCCAGGACCGCCAGTGCCACCGCGGCGACGAGCCGGATAGACTTCGTGCGGAGATTCAAAGCAGACGACTCCATTCTTCGAAAGGCCCGGTATTCAGGCCTGAAATCCGCGGCGGGGCGCGGCGCTGAGCCTGCCGGCCGGCAAAGGCTCAGCTCTCTGCGGGACCACATCGTCATGCTCCTGCGTAATTGCGCGGAGTATACGCCAGTCTCTGCCGCTTTGCGACACTTCGCGCAAAGACTCTCCCCGGAACGCCGCGGCAAAGGGGCTTCCGAAGGGAAGCGCTCCCTCGGGAGGATCGGCGGGCACTCCGAGCTTGGAGGATCTCATCCATACAAGAAGGTGCTCGGAAGCAAATTTATCGCGCCTTCCACATGTGACAATTTGCCGGCGGGCAGAGAATCTGCAGATGGTGCCCGAGAGCTCTTTCCCGTCCAATCCGATCGCGGCGGTGACGCATCCCCTTCCTTACCCGTTCCACGCGGGCTGGTCGCCCAAAGATCCGCTCTATCGCGATGACGCGCTGGGTCTCTGGGTGGCGGCGAGCGCTGAGGCGGTGACCGCCGTGCTGGCGAGCGATCTCTGCCGCGTGCGGCCGCCGGCCGAGCCGGTCGCCCCGGGCGCTCGTGGGATCGCCGGCCGGCGAGATCTACCGGCGCCTCGTGCAGATGACGCACAGCCCCGGCCACGTGCCCTGCTCCGGAGCACACGGTGGCGCGGGCTACTCTGGGATCGTTCTGCAAACGACAGCAGCAGCAGGCGGTCCCACTCCGGCTCCACTTCGGTGAGATGGCGGCCAGACGATTCAAAAGGTCTCGCGGGCTTCCACTTCCGCCTGCCGGTCTACACGGTGGCGAGCCTGCTCGGGAGTTCCGCCATAGATGAGCTACCGGCGGTCGTCCTCGTTCGACGAGCGACCTCGTCGCCGCCCTGGCGCCCGCGAGCACTCTCTGAGCAGATCGAGCGCGGCCATGACGGCGGCGAGCTCCCTGCTGGAGCTTTTTCGCGCTCTCGGTCCCGGTGACGGGGAAGGCGATCGTCGCCAACCGGATCGGCCTGCTCGTCCAGTCCCACGACGCGAGCGCCGGCCTGATCGGCAACACGCTCGTGGCGCTGGGACGGCATCGCGAAGCGCGCGAGCGGGTCGCCGCCGATCCGGACCTGCTGCCGGCGGTCCTCCTGGAGGTCCTCCGCCACGATCCGCCGGTGCAGAACACGCGCCGTTTCGTGGCCCGCGACGGCGGCGTGGTCGGCCAGGAAATGCGGGAGGGGGACGCGGTGCTGGTCCTCCTCGCGGCGGCCAACCGCGATCCGGCGGCCAATCCGGCGCCTGAGCGCTTCGACCCCTGCCGCCAGGAGAGGCGGATCTTCACCTTCGGCGCCGGAGTCCACGCCTGCCCGGGTGACGCGCTCGCCGTCGCCATCGCCCGCGCGGGAGTCGAACGGTTGCTCCTGGCCGGCCTCGACCCCCAACGCTTCGCCGCCGCCCTGACCTACCGGCCGTCCGCGAACGGGCGAATTCCCTTCAGGAAACGAATGCTATCCTCGAGTCATCCATACCAGGGGATGGGCATCGATGGCCGGAGCGAGCGAGGTTCGAAAGCCGGGCTGTGGAAATCGCGTTTGGAGAGGATCGACGCTCCGAGGCACGGGATGGGTGCGCGCGGCGGCTTTCCTCCTGCTGGCGCTGGTCCTGACCGGCGCCGGACCGGTCTCCTCCGACCGTAGCCGCCCCCTGGTCGAGCTGCCCAAACCGCGCCAACTGTCGGAAGCCGAGCGGGCGGCGGTCGAGCTCGTGGCCGCCTATTTCCAGGGCGGGCCCGTGGCCTGGTGGGAAGAGCTGGCCGCCGACGCGCCGCTCCGCCAACTGGGGCGCGAGGCCGCGATGCGGGAGATCGGCGTACGGGCCGGACCGGCCGACGGCGCCACCTGGCAGCTCCTCACCCCGGGGCCGAAACTCGAGCCGCAGACCGCGGTCTTCGGCGTCGAGTTCGCCTCCGGGCTGGACGAGACGCTGGTCCTCCGTCTGGTCCACCAGGGGGGCTGGAAGATCGCCGGCCTCCGCATCAGCGCCGAGCCCGCCAGCCCAGGCTCCAGCAGGCCGCCGCGAAGCCGCCCGCTCCCCGCCGCGCCGTTTCCGCCGCCGCTTCCAGCGCTGTTTCCAGACAGCCCGCCGCCCGTGCTTCGTGGCCGACCGTCCTGGCTCTCCTCGCGCTCGGACTGGCGGAGCCGCCGGCACCTTCCTGCTGGCGCGCGCCGGCAAGCGCCGGCCGGCGCTCGGAGCCGGAGCCGCGACCGTCGTGGCGGCGGCCGGCATGGGGCTCTGGATGTGGGCGGCGACCCCCTCCCCGCGGCGCCGCGCGCGGCAAGAAAAGCGCCCGCGCCGGCCGCCGACGCGGGCCTCCTGCGCTTCGCCGCGCTCGCTCCGCTGCGCCAGGCCCTCGCCGACGGCGGCGACCGCGCGGAGATCGAGCGGCGGCTGGCCGCGCCCCCCGCCGACCCGCGGCTGCGCGAGATCCAGGAGCTCTGGCGCGCGCAGTATCTCCTGCTGGAATCGAACCTGACCGCCGCCGGCGCCACCTTGAGCCGCATCCCCGCCGCGAAAACCCCGCTGGCCGACCTGCTCCACGCCCGCCTCGCCTTCCGCCGTCTCCAGCGGGAGGAGACCAAGGCGTTCTACGACGCGGCGATCGAAGATGGCCTCGACGTCGACGCCCTGCACCTGGAGGCCGCGTTCGCCAAGTCGTTGACCGACCAGGCCGATCTCGCCGAGGCCGAGCTCACGCTCCTGACCCAGATGGGCTCGCGCCTGAGCGAGCCCTGGTACACCGCCTCGCGCCGGGCCGCCGCCGAGGATCGGATGGCGGAGTCCGAGGATCTCCTGCTCCGCGCCTGGCAGCTCGAGCCGTCCCCCCGCTCCGAGCTTTTCGACGATCCCGTGTTCGCCTTCCTGTGACCCGCCCCAAGCTCTTCCCGCTCTTCAAGTTCGGCGATCCCGAGGAGCCGCGGCTCTCCCGGAGGTTCCCCGCCGGCCGCTGCCGCTGCCCTATGGCGCGCAGCTCGCCACCTGCGGCCAGTCGCTGCACCTCGCCCTCGGCGGCGCCGAGCTGTCCGTGCCGGGGGGCGCAGAGCTCGCCCCGGAGGGCACCGCCGTCGAGGACGCCAGGACCTGGAGCCGGCATGACGAGGAGAAGGCCCTGGCGGATCTGCCGTCGCTCACCAGCGGCGTGGCCCCAGGGGAGACCCTGCCGCCCCGCCGGCTGCGGGTCGCCCAGATGGCCGGCGTCGCCCTGGCCGAGCAGAACCGCTGGAGCGAGCTGCTGGTGCTGACCGAGCCCCTCGTCTCCGACATCGACCGCGCGCCGGCGTCGCTCGTCCGCCTGCGCGCCCACCTCCGTCAACAGGACCGCAAGGAAGAGGCCCGCCACTGCTCATCCGTCTGGCCAAGAGCGACTTCGCGGGCCGCCGGCCCGCCCCGAAACTCCTGAGCTCTCAGAGCTAGACAGCAGCAGCAGGCGGTCCCACTCCGCGCTCGAGCTCGGCGAGAAGGCGGCCGCGCCAGCTGCCGATGCCGCGGCAGCGCCGATCAGGAAGCCCGCGCTCCTCCGCGATCAGGCGACCTCCTACGCCAGCTATCACTCCGACCACTTCGAGGTGCGCTACCCGAAGGCGACGGGGGAGCAGTACGCGCGCGGCGTGACGGTGGCCCTGGAGAAAGAGCGCCAGCGGCTCGAGCGCTGGATCCCCAAGGCCGGGAACAAGCCCGTCGAGGTCTACCTCTTTCCGATGCGCGACTTCTTCGAGAACTTCGGCGGCGACATGGGCGTGGTCGGCCTCTTCGACGGCAAGGTGCGGGTGCCGTTCGCCGAGGTCCGGAGCCTGCACCCGGAGCTCCTCTCGATCCTCTCCCACGAGCTGGCTCACGCCATGATCGCCGCGGCGACCCACGATCAGGCGCCGCACTGGTTCCAGGAAGGGCTGGCCCAGCACATCGAGATGGGACGGGGCGGCTCAACCCGATGCCGGACCTGGCCCGCGCCGGCCGCGTGCTCTCCTTCCCGACGATCGATCCCATTCTCCGCGGCTTCGCCGAAACGCAGTTGATCGATCTCGCCTACCGGAGGCGGCCTGGACGATCAACTTCATCGAGGCGCGCTTCGGCACCGGGGCGATCCACCAGATGATCACCGCCTATGCCGCGGGCAAGACCACCGATCAGGCCCTCCAGCAGGCCTGCGGCCTCTCGCCCGCCGAATTCACCGCGCCTTCTGGCAGTGGGAACCACCCAGGCGCCGCAGACCCATGAGGTCGATGTCCAGCGGTACGACGTGGAGTACCGGGCGCAGGTGAACCGGGAGCACAAGAACGACGTGAGCGCGATCCTGCGGTCGGCGGGTCGCGCAGGCCAACAGCGTGGCCACGCGGCAGAAAGAGCGGCCGAGGAGCAGCGCCGCAAGATGGCCGCCTGGTATGCCACGTATTCGGCATCGGCGGGGAAGATACGGCTCGCCGTCAATTCCCTCGTCCAGCGCTATCGCGGAAATAAGGGTGGAGACGTCGTGCCCGCCTGCACCCGGCTGGCGACCGACATCCCCGGGATGCTCGACAATCCCGCCCTCTGCCTCCTCGATCCAGATGTCAAGAGGAGCTGCGGAACCCTACCACACCCTCGGCACCTTTGCACCGGCTGCCTGGCGGCCGCATTTCGAGATCCGCTTCCTGTCAGCCAGAACGAGCGCCGCCTCGCGGAACGACTCGTGCTGCTCAAGCCGTCGGCCCGGAGCCCTAGAGCGACGATGGAAGGCGTCGCCGGACCCGCGGGTCCACTGACGCAATTCGTGGGTCAAAGAACGCAGGGGCGCCAGGAATTAGCCCGGCGGCGTGAGCCCCGGGACTCGGTCCAGTCCCGACCGCCCGGAGCCCCGACAGGGGCGGCAGGATTCACCCTTCGGCGTCCGGCGGCGATAATGATAGGTTGGTAGAGTCATTGACAAGGAGAAGAGATGAAATACAAGAACATGCGGTTCGTGGTGTTCGCAGCCCTGGCCTTTATTGGTGCGGCGATGGTTCAGGGTCGAGAAACCGGCACGTCGAAGCCACCGGAGAAGCCGGTGCCTTTGTCCCCCACTCACCTGATTACCAAGAATTCGGCGGGACCTGTCCGGCTGGGAATGACGGTCGCTCAGGCACCAAAGGCTCTGCCCAAGCAAAAGTTTGCCAGGACAGCGGATGGTGAGGGCTTGGCGCTGATCGAGGTGAAGAGCGGCCAGATCCTGGAGATGATTCTTTACGCTGGCGAGGACAATGCGGAAAGTCCAATCAACGAGCAGGACAAAGTGCAGGCCATCAGCGTGTTCGGCGAGAAGTATCGGACCGCCGAGGGTGTCCATCCGGGGATGCCGCTGAGAGAAGTTGAGAAGAAATACGGCAAGCTCACGGGAATCTCCATGAGCGAAATCGAGATGCGTGAGTACGCTGAGTTTCCCAAGAAGCCTGCCAGCCTGCTTCTCAAGGTCGACTCCGCAGATCGGAATCCCAGGTAAGTACGCCGAGGGTAAGCGGGAGACGAAAACCTATTTCCCATCGGCAGTGGTCACGGCCATCGAGATCAGCGAAAATACTTCTGAGAATTAGGCGGTAATCAGGGGTGCCGTCAGTGCCGGTACGGCTTTGCCACGTCATTCATAACCATGAGGAGAGCCCCAATGGCTTACAGAATCCTCCTGGTCCTGCGAGCGGTTCTATACTCCGCGGCCTTCGTGCTTCTTTGGGCGTGGCTCGCGGCTTCGGTACGGCCGTTCGACGCTCGACTGCCTTTCACCATCCCAGCTTGGGCTTTTCCTCTCGGCCTGATTCTCATTCTCATAGGCGGGCTTCTTGATCTTCTCTGGTGCATTGTCACCTTCGTCGCCAGGGGGCGTGGCACTCCAGCCCCCTTTGACCCTCCCACGCGAGTTCGTGGCGGTGGGTCCGTATCGCTACGTGCGCAATCCGATGTACGTCGGCGCCTTCGGCATTCTCTTCGGAGCGGGTCTGGCCTTGCGGTCACCATCGATCGTTGGGCTGGCGAGTCCTGTTCCTTCTGTTCACTCACCTTCTCGTGGTGCTCTACGAAGAGCCGTCCCTGACCCGCCGCTTTGGCGATCCGTATCGCCGCTACAAGTCGACGGTGGGCCGGTGGCTTCCCTGAACTGTGGTAGAAACCAGCTATGAGAGAGTCAAATCTTGGTTAGGCGGATAAGCTGGCTGTTTCCGCTTGCCACCGCGCTCGCGCTGACGAGCTGCAAACCGATGGGGATGCAGGCGAAGCAATACTCCGGCGACGGAACCCTCCGCACCTGCTCGAAGCTGATCGGACAGGGTTACGCGATCGAGTTCGCCCCTTTCGACGCCACGAAGCCTTACCTGGCATCCTACCGGCTGTCTCACGTTCCTCAGATTCATCGGGATCCGGTCGTGTATCTGCGTTTCCATTCCGGCCCATCGGTTTCTTTCCCGAAGGATCTGCAGAGCGCGGGACCGCCGCGATCTGGGTCAGTCTCGCGGACACGCACGGCAGATCGTAGCATTTCCCGATCTACCGCTGTCCTCAGGCCTCTTGCTCAAGTCTCAGCGTCTATTCTGCGCTTACGAAGTCGGGCAAAGCCAGTTGTACGTTCGAGCCCCAGGAAAGTTACGGCCTGACGGTGTGCTACAAGCGCGGCGATGTTCCGCCACCGGCCACAAATCTTTATTTTGAAATCGATGGTGCGCGCATTATTAGTTGAGCGATGATCCACGAAACCTGCATGCGGCGCTGCCTCGCGCTCGGGCGGGCGGCCCTCGCGGCGGGCGAGACCCCGGTCGGTGCCCTGGTCCTGCGCGGCGACGTCGTTCTCGCGGAGGGGCATGAGGAGACGCGGACCCTGCTCGACCCCAGCGCGCACGCCGAGGTCCAGGCGGTGCGGGCGGCCTGCCGGAGCCTGGGGTCGGTCGACCTCTCCGGCTGCACCCTGTACACCACCGTGAGCCCTGCGTGCTATGCGCGTACGTGTTGCGGCGCTCTGGGATCGCCGCGTCGTCTACGGCGTCCCGGCCGGGCAGGCCGGCGGATTGACCTCGCAGTACGCCATTCTCACCGACCCCGAGCTGGCCGGATGGCCGGCGCCCCCGAGATCCTCCCGGGGGTCCTCGCCGAAGAGTGCCTGGCCCTGCTGCGGGAGCGGCCCCCCCGGCCTCTGTGATACCTTCGCCGGTCCCGTATTTCGGGATCATCCTTCGAGGAACTCCGCATGTCCAATACGCCCGATACCGCACGAAACTTCATCCGCGACATGGTCGACCGCGACCGCGCGGCCGGCAAGCATGGGGGGCGGGTGGTCACCCGTTTCCCCCCGGAGCCGAACGGCTATCTCCACATCGGCCACGCCAAGTCGATCTGCCTCAACTTCGGCCTGGCGCTGGAGAACGGCGGCATCTGCCATCTCCGGTTCGACGACACCAACCCCGAGACCGAGGATCTGGAGTTCGTCGAGTCGATCCAGCAGGACGTGCGCTGGCTGGGCTTCGACTGGGGGAAGAACCTCTTCTTCGCCTCCGACTACTTCGAGCGGCTGCACGACTTCGCCGTCGAGCTGATCCGCCGCGGCCAGGCCTACGTCGACAGCCTGAGCGAGGACGAGATCCGCGAGTACCGGGGCACCGTCACCGAGCCGGGGCGCAACAGCCCCTACCGCGACCGCACGGTGGAGGAGAACCTCGATCTCTTCGCCCGCATGCGGGCCGGCGAGTTCCCGGACGGCGCCCACGTGCTGCGCGCCAAGATCGACATGGCCTCGCCCAACATGAAGATGCGGGACCCGCTGCTCTACCGCATCAAGCACGCCACCCACTACCGCCGCGGCGACGCCTGGTGCATCTACCCGATGTACGACTTCGCGCATCCGCTCTCGGACGCGATCGAGGGCATCACCCACTCGCTCTGCACGCTGGAGTTCGAGAACAACCGCGAGATCTACGACTGGCTGGTCGATACCCTGCCGTTCCCGGACCCGCCCCGGCAGACCGAGTTCGCCCGCCTCAACCTCACCTACACCGTGATGAGCAAGCGGAAGCTCCTGGAGCTCGTCGAGCGCAAGCTGGTGGCGGGCTGGGACGATCCGCGCCTGCCGACCCTCGCCGGCCTGCGCCGCCGCGGCTTCACCCCCGAGGCGCTGCGCGACTTCTGCGAGCGCATCGGCGTCGCCAAGGCCAACAGCACGGTGGACGTGGCGCTGCTGGAGCACTGCCAGCGCGAGGACCTGAACCCCGAGGCCCCCCGGGTGCTCTGCGTGCTGCGCCCCCTGAAGCTGGTGATCGAGAACTACCCCGAGGATCAGGTGGAGGAGCTGGAGGCGCCGTTCTACCCGCAGCGACGTGCCGAAGGAGGGCACCCGGAAGGTGCCGTTCTCGCGCACCCTCTACATCGAGCGGGACGACTTCGCGGAGGAGCCGCCGAAGGGTTTCCATCGCCTCGCCCCGGGCCGCGAGGTGCGGCTGCGCTACGCCTACTTCGTCCGCTGCGAGAGCGTGGTGAAGGACCCGGCCACGGGTGAGATCGTCGAGATCCGCTGCACCTACGACCCCGCCACCCACGGCGGCTCGGCCCCGGACGGCCGCAAGGTGCAGGGCACCCTGCACTGGGTGTCCGCGGCCCAGTCGATCCCGGTGGAGGTGCGGATCTACGACCGCCTGTTCAAGGTCGAGCGGCCGGATCTGGAGGAGGGGGGCTTCGAGGCCGTCCTCAACCCGCATTCGCTCGAAGTGCTCACCGGCAGCCGCATCGAGCCGGGCGCGGCGGACGCCGAAGCTCGGCGAGCGCGTGCAGTTCGAACGGCAGGGGTACTTCTTCCGCGATCCGGTCGATTCGCGCCCCGATCATCTCGTCTTCAACCGCATCGTGCCGCTCCGCGACTCCTGGGCGCCGGAGGCCCAGAAGCCCGCCGCGCCCGCCGCAAAGCCGCCGGAGCCGAAGGCGCCCGAAGGTGATGGAGGAGAAGGTGCCGGAGCCGCTGTCGGCGGAGGAGCTGGAGCAGATCGAGCGGATGCGCCCCGAGATCCTGCCTGTGATCGAAAACGTGCTGGCCGCGCACCCGGCCCAGGTGGAGAGCTACCGCAACGGCAAGACCGGATTGCTCGGCTTTCTGATCGCCCAGGTGATCAAGCAGGTGACCGCAGGGGGCGGCAAGGCCAATCCCAAGCTGATCAGTGTGCTGTTGACGGAGAAGCTGGGAGTTTAAAGGACAAAAAGGACGGCAAGGACCTAAAGGACATCCAGGATTGTTCTTTATGTCCCTGTCGTCCCTGCAGTCCCTGCAATCCCTTGTTTCTTTGCCGCCTCGACCTGCTCGCGAAGAATCCGCAGCGCCAGATCGATCGTCTTCCGGTGGGTGCGGAACGACAGGGCGGCCATGCGCAGCGTGAACCGGCCGTCGAGCAAGGTCGAAGAGAGAAAGATCCGGCCGTCGCGCTTGACCCCGTCGACGATCTGCTGATTGATCTGGTTGGCCTCTTCCAGGCTGGCGCCCGGCGGGGCCCAGCGAAAGGTCGCGACGGAGAGGTCGGGCGGCGGGCCGGCCTCGAAGCCCAGGGCCTGGATCTCCTGATGGAAATAGCGGGCCAGCAGCAGCTTCTCCTCGAGCGCCGCCGCGAAGGGCTTCGTTCCCAGCAGGATGAGCGGCAGCCACATGCGGAGCGCCCGAAAAGGTTTCGACAGCTCGGGCGAGACGTCGGCGGGGGAGATCTCGCCGGGCTCGCGCAGGGCGTCCTGCAGGTACATGTAATCCCCGGAGTAGCCGTGGGCGGCGGCGAGCGGCTTGACGTCCCGCACCACCACGATGCCCGAGCCCCAGGAGAGGAACAGACTCTTGTGGGGGTCGAGGACGACCGAGTCGGAGCGTTCGATCCCTTTCAGCAGGCTCCGGCCGTGCTCGGTCAGCAGGAAGAAGCCGCCGTACGCCGCGTCGACGTGGAACCAGCAGCGCTCGCGCTCGGCGATGGTGGCGATGGCGTCGAGCGGGTCCACCGCGCCGGTGTCCGTGGTGCCGGCGGCCGCGGCGATCAGCCACGGCTTCAGCCCCTGGGCGCGATCGGCGGCGATGGCCGCCTCCAGAGCCTCGGGGCGCATCCGGAAGCGATCGTCGATCGGGATGTGGCGGACCTGCGCCTCGCCCAGGCCCGCGATGCGGAGCGCCTTCTCGATGCAGTGGTGGGCCTGCGCGGTCAGGTAGACCACCGCCGAGGCGTAATCGGCCCCCTTCAGACCGTGGGCATCGCGGGCGGTGACGATCGCCGTCAGGCTGGCGATGCTGCCTCCGGAAGCGATGTTGCCGCCGGCGGTGGCGGGATAGCCCACCAGATCGGCCACCCACCGGATCAGCAGGTTCTCCATCCGGACCGGTCCCGGGCCGGTGAAGAAGAGCCCCGCGTATTTGTTGCTGACCGCAGCCAGATAGTCGCCCAGCGCCGAATGATAGATCCCGCCGCCGGGGATATACGCCAGGTGGCCGGCCGAGGCCGGGTTCGCCCCGGGCCGGACGACGTCCCGTTCCAGCATTTCGATCACGTTTTCGAGCGGAATCCCGTGCTCCGAGATCGGCGCCTGGAGCAGGCCGATCCCCTTGTCCTCGGTCTCCTCGTAGGCCTTGAGGGTGTCGATCTCTTCCAGGAACCGCTCGGAGGAGCCCACCGCCGCGTCGCGAAGAAGCTGGCGGTCGGCGGCGCCGGGATCGAGCGGGCTGGCGGCCCGTTCGAGCTGGCGGATACGGTCGAGCAGAGCGGCGCGTTCGGTCGGTTCCATGGCGCCGAGAGTAGAGGAGAGTTGACCGGTTCCGCAAGGTCCATTTACGGTATTCTTCCTGGACCACTTCCGAATGGCTAAGCGGACCACTTCCTTCGAGCTGATGCTGCCCGCGCGGGACGCGGGGACGCCGGCGTATCAATGGCTGTGCGCGGCCGTGCGGGCCGAGATCCTGGAGGGTCGCCTGCGTCCCGGGGCGCGGCTTCCGGGCACACGGGATCTCGCCGATCGATATGGACTGTCGCGCGGAACGATCGTCAACGCCTTCGAGCAGCTCAGGTCGGAGGGGTACGTGGAAGGGCAGCGTGGGGTCTGGCACGTACGTGAGCAAGATCCTGCCGGACGCGCTGCTCCAGGTTCCGCGCGAGACGGGCGCGCAACCGCGGACGGAACGGTACCGCACGGAACAGAAAGGGCGGCGGCACCTCTCGGACTACGGCCGGCGGGTGACGCCGTTTCCGGTTCTCGAAGCCCGCCCCAGCCGCGCCTTTCGCGTCAACCTGCCGGCGCTGGACCTCTTTCCCGCCACCTTGTGGGCGCAGATCACGGCCCGCCGTCTGCGGCGGGTCTCGACGAACCTCCTGCGGGGTTGCGATCCGCTGGGATACCCGCCGTTGCGGGACGCGGTCGCCGGCTACCTGAGCACGTCCCGCGGGGTGAAGTGCGCGCCTGAGCAGGTGATGATCGTCTCCGGGGTGCAGGAGGCGCTCGATCTGGTGGCGCGGCTCTTCCTGAATCCCGGGGACCAGGTGGCCATGGAAGATCCGGGATATGTGGGCGCGGCGCTCGTGTTCGAGGCCGCCCGGGCGAAGATCTCCGCGATGCCGCTGGACGGCGAGGGCATGGAGCTGCGCGAGCCGGGTTTGCGCGGGGCGCGGCTGGTCTACGTGACCCCGGCGCATCAGTTTCCGCTGGGGATCACGATGAGCCTGCCGCGGCGTCTGGCGCTGCTGGACTGGGCGCGGAAGTCGGACGCGCTGATCTTCGAGGACGACTACGACGGCGAGTACCGCTATTCCGGGCGCCCGGTTCCGGCGTTGCAGGGGCTCGATCGCGACGGGCTGGTGCTCTTCGCGGGCAGCTTCAGCAAAGTGCTGTTCCCCTCGCTGCGGCTGGGCTATCTGGTGATCCCGCCGGACCTGGTCGCCGTTCTTCGCGACCGCGAAGTCGGTGATCAGCCGGCACGCGCCGCTGCTGGAGCAGGCGGTGCTGTGCGACTTCATCGCCGAGGGTCACTTCGGGCGCCACCTCCGGCGCATGCGGGAGGTGTACGCGTCGCGGTCGTCGGCGCTCCTGGAGGGCGCCCGGGAACGGCTGGCGGGATTGCTGGAGATCCCGGACGTGGAGGCCGGGTTGCAGACCGTGGGCTGGCTCTGTGGCGGCATCGACGGCGAGTCGGCCGCGCAGGACGGCGGCGGCGCGGGACGTGGAGGTGACCCCCTTGAGCGAATCCAGCCGCGGGCGTCTGGACGCGCGACGGGTTGCAACTGGGCTTCGCCGCCGTGGACGAGGCCGAGATCCGGCGCGGCGTCCGGGAGCTCGCGGCGGCGCTGGAAGGGCTCATATAGCTGGAGGGGATCATGTCGCTGGTCATGCAATAATGCGGGCTCCACGTCCGACTCCGGAGGCCCTTTATGGACCGTTATCTCGGCAGATATTCGGAAGTCACCTACGCCCTTTTCCGATTCGTTTCCGGCGTCCTCTTCGCCTGCCACGGCGCGCAGAAGCTGTTCGGCGCCTTTGGCGGCCCGCAGATGACCTCCAACCCGCTGATGCTGGTGGGCGGGATCATCGAGTTCTTCGGCGGCCTGATGATCGCCGTGGGCCTCTTCACCGGTTTCGCGGCCTTCCTGGCCAGCGGCATGATGGCGGTGGCCTACTTCATGGTGCACGCGAAGGGCGGCTTCTGGCCGATCGTCGAACAAAGGCGAGCCGGCGGTGATCTACTGCTTCCTCTTCCTCTACATCGCCTCCCGCGGCGGCGGAGCGTACAGCCTCGACAGCATGCTGTTCCGCGGGCGACCGCGACCCGCTACGGCACGGCCGCTATAACGTGGAATCCAGCAGGCCGCGAAGCCGGCGGACGCCGTCGAGGATCTCCGTCCGGCTCGTGCCGCCGTAGCCCAGGACCAGGCCCGGAGGAGGCGGTTTCCAGAGAGCAGGCCGAGAGCGGCATCGCCCAGAGGCCCTGCCGCGCGGCCTGCTCCGCGATCGCCCGGTCGTCCCATCCTTCCGGAAAGAGCGCCGTCAGATGCAGGCCGGCGGGATCGCCGATCACCCGTAGCGCGGCGCCGATCTCTTTCTGAAGAGCGTCGACCAGCACGGCCCGCCGCTCGCCGTAGAGCAGCCGCATCCTGCGCAGGTGGCGCCCGAAGTGCCCCTCGCCGAGGAAGTCCGCGAGCACCGCCTGATACAGGGTCGGCGGAAAGATGTCCATCGCCTCGCGGACCGCGGCGAAACGCCCGACGAGGTCCGCGGGGACCACGATGTAGCCGATCCGCAGCGCCGGGAACAAAACCTTGCTGAACGTCCCGATGTAGATCACCCGGGAATCCTGATCGATCCCCTGCAGGGCCGCGACGGGGAAGCTTTCGTACCGGTATTCGCTGTCGTAGTCGTCCTCGATGATCCAGGCGCCGCTCCGCTGCGCCCAGTCGAGGAGCTGCAGCCGGCGCGAGGCGCTCATCGTCATGCCGAGCGGGTATTGATGGGACGGCGTGACGTAGGCCGCCCGCGCCTGCGGGCAGCGGGCGATGCCGGCCGCCACGTCCAGCCCCTCGCCGTCGACGGGGACCGGGACGAGCCGGGCGCCGGCCATTTTCAGGGCGTCCCGCGCCCCGTCGTAGCCCGGCTCCTCGACCCAGACCTGGCTGTGCGGCTCGAGCAGCACGCGGGCCGAGATGTCGAGCGCCTGCTGGGAGCCGCTGACCACCAGGATCTGCTCGGCGTCGCAACGGACGGCGCGCGCCGTGCGCAGATACTCGGCCACCGCCTCGCGGAACGGCCGGTAGCCCATCGGATCGCCGTAGACCATCTGGCTGCTCCGGGGGTTGCGGCCGTGGCGGGTGACCAGTCCCGACCAGATCTGCAACGGGAAGCGGTCGACGGCGGGCTGGCTGACGCGGAAGGCGCCCCACCCCTGGAGCCAGGGCTTGGGGTCCGGGGCGAGGAGGACCTCGGGGGCGCGGGAGACCGCTCGGCGTCCGGGCCGAACCGCCGGCCGAGCCGCTGGCCGGCCGCGGCCCGGCCGGTTGGAGGCCGTCGAGAGATCGTCGGGGAGCGACCCGGCCACGAACGTCCCGGCGCCGGTCCGGCTCTCGAAATAGCCCTCGGCGAGGAGCTGCTCGAACGCCTGCAGGACGGGGATGCGCGAGATCCCGAGCTCGGCGGCGAGGCCGCGGGTGGACGGCAGCCGCTGGCCCGCGCGCAGCCGGCGCTCGACGATCGCCTCGCGGAACCCCTCGTAGATCTGCCGGTGCAGGGGCTTCGCGGAGGCGCGGTCGACCGCGATGACGGGGACGATCCCGGTTGGAACCCGTTTCATGGCGCCGAGGATATCGGCTGTACGGGCGGGCGGCCACGCCGGCCTGTAACGTTTCCGCTCCCGATTTCGCCAGTTTACAAGTGATCGCTGGGAGCGATAGATTGTAGGAATCCTCCCATTACGTCCCTCGAACTGAAAGGAGACGCTCATGGTGCCCTTGCGCAGGTCTCTCCTCTTCCTTCTCCCTTCCCTCCTGATCCTCTGGACCGCGTGCGGTGGCGGCGAGCCGGCCACGTCCGACAGCCCGGCCACCTCCGACAACCCGGCCACGTCCGACGGCGGCGTCGGCGCCTCGACGGATCTGACCACCACCGACACCCCGGGGGAGCCGGCGGATCAGGTCTACGTCCGGCCCAACATCGGCAAGCTCGACCCCAACGGCCCGCAGATCGCGGCGTTCCGCCAGGGGGTCCAGACCATGCAGAGCCGGCCGGCCACCGACCCGACGAGCTGGCTCTACCAGGCCAACATGCACGGCACCTACGACACGCCGGCCCTGCCGCAGTGGAACACCTGCCAGCACGGCACCTACTTCTTCCTCTCCTGGCACCGGATGTATCTCTATTATTTCGAGCGCATCCTGCGCAAGGCGTCGGGCGATCCGGCCTTCGCCCTGCCGTTCTGGGACTACACGGACCCCGCGCAGCGGGCGATCCCGCCGCCGCTGCGCACCCCGAGCACGGGCAACCCGCTGTTCGTCGCCGAGCGCGCCCCGGGCATCAACCAGGGGGCGCAGGTCCCGGCCTCGGCCACCACCTTCACGCAGGCGATGTCGTTCACCAACTTCAGCTCGCCGACCGGCTCGCCGCTGAGCTTCGGCGGGCAGCTCGTCTCGGGGCCGGTCCACTTCGGCGGCATCTTCGGCCAGCTCGAGAGCCAGCCGCACAACATCATCCACGTGCTGGTCGGCGGCGATGAGGGCTGGATGAGCGATCCCAACCTGGCGGCGCGCGATCCCGTCTTCTGGCTCCACCACGCCAACATCGACCGGCTGTGGAACCACTGGCTCACGCTCGGCGAGGGGCGGACGAACCCGTCGGACAACCTCTGGAAGACGCAGGTCTTCACCTTCTTCGACGAGAACGGCCAGGCGGTCCAGATGACCGGCCAGCAGGTCGTCGATTCGGCGGCGCAGCTCCATTACCGCTACGCCGAGGGGAGCGGCGACCTGCCGACGACCGAGGCCCTCCCCGAGGCGCTGCCGGCGGCTCCGTTCACCGACCAGAAGCAGACGGTGGTGGTGGACAAGGCCGTCAACGCCAGCCTGCGGGGCGCCCGGACGTCCGTGGCGCTGACGATTCCGGCGGCGGGGACGGAGTCGGTGGGCACGGAGGGGAGCCGGCTCACGCTGGTGATCGACGGCATCCGCTTCGGCCGGCCGGGCGTCTACTACGAGGTCTACGCCAACCTGCCGGCGGGATCGAAGCCGAACCCGTCGAGCCCGAGCTACGTCGGCAACCTGGCGATCTTCGGCCAGCTCGCCGACGGCACCTCGGCCCACGCGGGGCACGGCGCCGACAAGTCGCTCCAGGAGAACGCGCGGCTCGCCTACGACGTCACGCGCCTGGTCGAGCGGCTGCAGGGGCAGGCGGGCTTCAAAGGGGACCTGAAGCTCGATTTCGTCCCCAAGGGGCTCGAGCCCGCTCCGGGGCAGGCGAGCCCTGAGGCGCTGCCGAAGACCCATGAGGTCCGCTTCGCGCGGGTGAAGCTCGTCCGCGAGTAGCCGCGAGTCAAAAGGGCAGTGCTACACTCGGATCGTCCGGTCCCCTCCGGCCGGACGGTCCGAGGAGTCGCTCCTCTGAGGAGTTGCGGATGACGGCTTCGCGATCACCCGGGAGCCGCGCTCCTGCCGATCCTTTTCCTGCTCGCCTGCCGGCCGGGCACCGCCGAACGTCCGGCCGCGAGCGCAGTGCCGGCCATGTCCGCCTCCGAAGCGCCTCCGCCCAAGAGCTCGAAACCCCAGGTCCTCTCGACCTCGGATCGCGAGATCACGCTCGACAAAGAGCGCACCACGGTCGCCGTCAAGGTGCCGGTGGCCCTCCCCGAATCCGTGGGGAGCGAGGGCAGGAGCGGCTGGGGCTCTATCTCGACGGCGTGGAGGGGCGTTCCGGGGCCTTCTTCGAGGTCTACGCCAACCTGCCGCGGGGAGCGAAGCCGGACCCGGCGAGCCCGTACTACCTGGGCACGCTCTCGGCCTTCGGCCCCAAGGGCGGAGCCGGCGCCACGGTCGGCTACGACATCGGCAAGCTGGTGCGCGCGCTGGAGTCCGAAGGCCGGTGGGACGGCGATCTGACGCTCACCTTCCTCCGCCGCGGCCTGGAGCCGCCGGCCGGGCAGCCGGGCCTGCGGACCGCGCCGAAGGAGACCCCGGCGATGCGGGTGAAGCGGGTCCGGATCGTCCGGGAGTAGCCTGAACAGCGGCGGCGGCCACGCCCCCGGACCCAGGGCGTTGCCCTGGGCTAAGGAGCCCGGGCCTTTGGCCCTTCCACCCAGCCGGAATTGTTTGAGGCCCAACGGGCCGCCCTTCCTCAGCCCAGGGCAACGCCCTGGGTCCGCGTGGCCTCCATCTTCTCCAGCTCCACCACGCCCTGCTCGATCACCTGCGTGGTCACCTTGTGGGACCCGCCGCGGCCCGGGATCTCCAGGATCTTGGGGACGAGGTCCGCCTTCTTGAGCAGATCCTCGGGGATCTTCTTCGCGACATAGACCGCGAGGTCCCACTCCCCCGGAGACCGCTCCGACGGCACCCTGCCGAGACCGACCACGTTCTTCATCCGCGACAGCTCGTCGCTGAAGAGGTCGAGCGCGCGTTTGACCTGCTCCGGCTTGGCCATCTCAGACCCCCTTCAGATCGCCTCGCTCACGAGCTCCAGCTCGAGCGCGTCCAGGACATTGCCGATGCGGTTGAAGATGCTGGCCGAGGGGGAGCCCGCGAAGTGCAGCCCCACGACCTTGCCGTCCATGTTGAACACCGCCGAGCCGCTGTCGCCCGGGGCGGTGAAGCGGGTGCAGAGCACCTGGTCGCGCAGGCCGACCCGCCCCTGGGCTCCGTCCCCCGGCTGCTTGTAGAACATCGGCAGCCGGTAGTCCACGTCCTTGATCTCGCCGACCGTGAGATCGGTCGTGCGCCCGCACTTGCGCACCTTCATGCCGCGCCGCACGACCGTGCTGAAGCCCTTGGGAACGCCGATCAGGTTGACCGCCGACGTCACCTCGGCGGGCTTCCTGACCTTGGCGATGGCGGCGTCCACGAGATTGGGGAAGCCGTCCTCGTCGAACTGGAACGGCACCCATTCGGCCAGCTCGCAGAGCACGTCGTCCGGCTGCAGGCCGCCGTCGTGCTTGCCGGCCTGGAGGATGATGTCCCCGGCCGCGCCGAGCCCCTCGTTGGCGAGCACGTGGGAGTTGCTCAGCACATAGAGGTCCGGCTTGCCGCGCTTGCGGACCAGGCAGCCGAAGGTGCCCACCTCGACCTCGAAGTGGCCGACGCCGCAGCCGGGCATGGCCGGGCGGTGCCGCGCGGTGTTGGCCTCGAGCTGCACCTTGCCGATCTCCTCGACGTCGGTGAAGACCGGCTCGTCCAGCCCCGGCATCTTGACCTTCTCGGGCACCAGGCTCTCGACCTTGCTCTTCGGCAGCTTGCGCTCGACGTAGACCTTGAGCGCGAGGTCGCCGAGCTTCTGCCCCTTGGTGATGCGCTCGGCGATGCCGAACCCCTGGATGTTCTCGGCCTTGGTCCAGGCCTGGATCTTGGGCTTCGCCGGCGCCATCCCCAGGCCCTCGGGCTGGATGCCGGGATCGCCTTCGGTCACGAAATCGAGGGCGAGCCGCATGTTCTGAATCTTGCTCTTTGCCATCGTTCAGGTCCTCCCGGATTGGATCTTCACGGCGCTTGGATCGATTGGATTGCTTAATTATACGCCCAATCCCTCAGGGCAGCCGTTTCCAATCGATGTCCCAGGCCTCCCTGGCTCGGCGAACCGGTGACGTGGCCGTCGGGCGCGCGCTTGAAGATCTTCCGGTAGCGGGTCTTGCCGGGGACGAACAGAACGTCCGGCGTCTCCGCCTTCAGCGGCTCTGCCTGACGCCCTGCTCTGCTGACCGACGAGGCCGCTCCCCTGGTGCCGGATCTCATGCTCAGGTCGATGGCCGCTACTGCGTGCAGCGCGTAGACGGCCGACGTGAGCTCGTCTCAGGTCTGGCGGTCGAGGTGAATCGGGACTCGCCAGGCGGGATCGGTGCGCGAGCGAGGACTTGGCCGGCGACCAGACGCCAGGCCCTGGCCGGAGGTTTTGGCAGCCAGGCTGGATCGGTCGTCCGCAGGTATCTGACAGCGATGCCTGACTTGCGACTGCGCCGTGGTAGTCCTCGTGCTCGTCGCTCACATCGTTGGTGATCGCGATCCGGTCCATGCACGGTCAGTCCTGCGAGTATCCAGAATCTCTCGAGCATCTCGGACCTCCTCTGTCTCGGACGTTGGTACGAGCGAGACTGGGGGCGGAGTTCAGGACTCGTCGACGTTTACGAGACCCGCCGGAACTCCATGGTCCAGTTCGTCTCCCAGGTCTTTCCGCCATCGGGTGAAAAAGCCTGTTCCCAGCGGGCTGAAGTGGCCGTGATCCGCGACCAGACGAACCGCACGCGGATCGGCTTGCCGCGGAGCGTGTCGTCGGCATAGAAGGTGCCGACGCCGTTCTCGAAATGGCCCTTGACCGGCGGGCCGAGATCGCCGAAGGGATTGCGGCCGTCGAGCCACCAGATGGCCCACTGCCCGGTCTTCGGATCGTACGCGCGCAGGGCGACCGCGCGATATTCGTCGCCCGGCAGCTTCAAGACGTTGTCGTCCACATTGGCCCAGCCGTCCATGAGCTTGCGCATGGAGAGCGTCCCCTCGAACTCCACCCATTCATGACAGCCGGCCAGCCGCTCCTTCAAGCGGCGATGATGGGATTGCCACTGACCGACCAGAAAATCGAAATCGTGCAGGCCGGTCAGGTCGGCGGCTTCAATGGGCTTCGGGTTGTCCTGGCCGGAGTGCAGCGGGAGCCACGGACCCCATGGCGGTGGCCAGGACGGCGGCGGCGGCGAGCGTAACCCGGGAACTTTGCATGGAAGGGTCCTTTTCTGTGCGTCATCACAGGGATACTCGTTCGGGAGCGGTGGCGAGGCAATAGCCACTTCCTTCTGTCCGCCATGACCACTGCGAAGCTTGCAACGGCTCGTGGCAAGGCTAGAACGCCGTGTTCCTTCCCTGGACGGCCGGTTTTGGATGGGGAAGGGCGCGCTCCCCCTTCCGAACCGCCCGTCAGGAGGAGGGAAGGCCGTCCTCCCTCTTCAAATCGTCTCATCGGAACCGGGAGGATCGCGTTCCCTCTTCATGACGGGACGTTTTGGACCGGGAGACGTCTCTCTCCCTCCTCATGACGGCTTGCCGAAGAAGGGAGGACGGCCTTCCCTCCTGCCGGCGAGGCGTTTTGGACCGGGAGAACGGTGCTCCCTCTTGCGAATGAGCCGTTGAAAGGAGGGAAGACGGCGTTCCCTGTCTCCGGCGAGCCGTCAGGGGAGGGAGGACCGTTCTCCCTGTTTCCAACGCGCCGTTGGAAAGAGGGAGGACGGCGATCCCTGCCCGCCGGTAGCCGCCGGAAGTTTCGCGGGCTATGCGGAAGGCTCGCCGGAGGAAGGGGAACCTTCGCCCTCCGGCGCGGGCTTTACGCTCTTGCGCCGTTTCCTTGCGCGAAGCGGCTGGATGCCGAACTTGACCAGATCCTCGTTGCGATTGCCGAGGTGTTGCTTGAGCCCGACTTTCAGGGCGGACGCCGTCTTGCGCCCCTCCTCCAGGATCTCGTTCATCCGGCGGGTCACCGCCTGCTTGCGGGCCTCATGGACGTCCTGCTCGACGGCGAGCTGCCGGAACTCGTCGAGGAAGCGCTGAAGCTTCCCATGGATGAACTCGAGCGGGGGCGCCTCGGCGGTCGTCTCCGCCGTGACGGACTGCGTCAGCTTCTCCCAGTCGCTGACCGTAAGCGCGATGCGGGTACGTGGCATGGAGATCTCCCTTTGAGGAGGGGGATTTTACCTCAGGGAGGAGCTTTCGCCGTCAGCCAGGCTGTTCGTCATGGCGCCGCGAGGCCCATGCACTATTCGTGGCCGCATACCAAGAAGCCGCCCGAAAAGCTCCGGACGGGGAGCCGTGATGTGCGCTTTCCTCTTGGGAGCTTCCCTCCAGGCTTGTCGTTCGTTGGCGGGTAGACCGCCGAAGCCGTGTCCTTGACCTGACGAATGCTCTGGAATTTGGTGCTCGATGGTGGGTGGTTGCTGGAGGTGTGTCGGGTCGGGCCTTTGTGGATTCAGGAAGTTGAAGTCGTCAATTACAGCTTGAGTCCAGCCTTGATCGGGCCAGAGACGCTAGGAAGAGCTTGAGAGGGTGTCTCGAAAGTCAGCCCCGCAGGGGCGTAGGCATAAAGCCTGGGGTTTCAACCCCAGGTAGACGGCCCCCTTTCTCCCAAAGCCCCGAAGAGGCGTAGGCAGCCATCCAGATGCAATCTGCCTACGCCCCTTCGGGGCTCGATAGGGTTAGTGCTTTCAATTGCTCATAGCTGCGAAGGAGCTAGTCTACAGCCGCATTGAAGAAGTATTCTAGGCCGATGTAAATTGACGTACCGAGTTGGATCCCAGATTTTGGTGAGACTAAGCCGGAAGATCGAATCGTAGATCTCGGAACGGCGTTACGTAATCAAGGAGATTTTCGGGCCTCTCGGAAGACGGCATCCGAGTCCTGCGCCTCCACGTCGCCGCGCTGGATCTCCTCGTAGCGATGCTGGGCCTCCTCGATCCAGGCCTGCTCGGCACCCTCTTTGGTCTCCTCTTCGAGGCTGAAGAGTAGGACTCTGGCCAGCCTGGCTCGCCCTTTCTCGGAGAGTTGGAGGACTATGGCTTCGAGATTTTCAATCGTGGATGCCATCAGGCTTTCTCCTTGAGGGAAAGGATAGCACCGGATGCCGAGGGTCCGCTTCCCTGACGCCTGTCGACTCGCGCTGGATCGTCCTGGAAGGGCGGCCATTGTCCAGCCTGGGGTCGCAACTCAGCCTCTTACAAACATTTCTCCTTCGGCTGGCTTTTCCAGCCCCAGAGGGGCGCAGGCGTAAAGCCCGGGGTTTCAACCCCAGGTAGACGCTCCCTCCCTCCCCAAAGCCCCAAGGGGCGCAGGCGGCCTCTCGATCTTCGCTCTTGGCGACGCCGTCAGATTCTTGTATCCTCTGCCAAGAAGATAGGCTCAGGAAGAAGACACCGTCACGCCTCAATGGCTCGGTCCGAGGAGACTCATGGCTACCACTTTCGCTAACCTTCTTTATCACATCGTCTTCTCGACCAAGGACCGTATCCCATTGATCCGCGACGATGTCAGGGAACCTCTCTACGAATATATTGGTGGCATCATCCGTGGGGAGCGTGGTGTGCTGCTGGAGATCGGCGGTATACCTGACCATGTCCATATCCTTGCCAAGTTCAAAAGGGATATCGCGGTCTCCATGATGGTCCAGAAAATCAAGGGCAAATCCTCGGGTTGGGTCAACGAGCGACCCGGCCGGTTGGAGCGCTTCGAATGGCAAGCAGGGTACGGGATCTTTTCGGTCAGTGAATCGCTTGTCGAAAAGGTACAGAGCTACGTCCGTGGCCAGGAGAAGCATCACAAAAAGGTGTCCTTCAAGGACGAACTGATCGCGCTACTTAAGAAGCATGGGATTCCGTACGACGAGAGATACCTGCTGGGCTGAGGGTATGAGGCTGTCCAGTTCCAGGACGCGGGCGGCTTGTGGCCATTGGAAAGACGCAATCTGCCTACGCCCCTTCGGGGCTTCAGAGAGTTTGACCTCTCGTTCCTGGGGTTAAAACCCCAGGCTTTACGCCCGCGCCCCTGCGGGGCTGAACGAGCAAGATGTGTGTAGGAGGGTGTTTCGAAAGTCAGCCCCGCAGGGGCGTAGGCATAAAGCCTGGGGTTTCAACCCCAGGAAGCGAGCCACCCAACGCCATCGAGCCCCGAAGGGGCGCAGGCAGCGAGGACTGGCCAGAGTTGGCTGCCTGCGCCCCTGCGGGGCTGAACGAGCGAGATGTGTGGAAGAGGTTGGGTTGCCACCCCAGGCTGGATAAATTCCACCCCTGGCAGGGCAGGGGGTGGGGACGAGCCCCACCCCTACGAGCTCAACCTACTCCGGCCGCCAACTCGGCAACCGGCCCGGGGTCCACGGCGCTCCGAGGTTCTCGAGCTGGTCTTCCAGCCCCTTGAGGTCGGTGCCGATGGTCTTGCGGATGTCCTCCAGCACGGGGGCGAACTCGGCCGCCGCGATGTTGTAGTCCTCTTCCCAGGTACGGGTGGCCGCTCCGGAGACGCTCCAGTGGCTGCCGACCACGTTCTGGATGCGGTCCACGATCGCCGGCGGCGTGGGCGCGTTGTTGGCGGCCAGGATCGGATCTCCCGTGAGCTTCACCTGGATGTCCTGGAGATGGAGGTCCAGGTTCCGCGCCTGCTCGGCCAGCTTGAGGTCGGCCTTCGGCGTCTGCGGGATCGCCCGCTGGATGAACTGCAGCCGGTTCCGGGCCTCTTCCACGGCCTGGGCGGCCCCCAGGACGGCCCGCTGCAGAGCGGCGGTCCGGCGCTGGAAGGCTTGCTGGGTCGCCTGATCCTGAGCCGACAGGTCGGACATGCCGATCGGTGTGGCCTGGAGGGTCTGCGGCTGGCCGACCGGCGTCACCACGCCGTTGGACTGCTTGGCCAGCGTCACGGTGTACTTGCCGGGCGCCGCCAGCGGCCCCTGGGGACCGCCGCCGAACAGGTCCGGCTCACCGCTGTCGAGCTCGATCGGGTTGGCCGGCGGGAAGCGGAGATCCCAGGCCACCCGGTGGAAGCCCGCCTTGGCCGGCGCGTTCAGGCGGCGGACGACGTTCCCCTCTTCGTCCTTGACGATCAGGAGCATCTCCGGCTCCGCCTCCTGCTCGTTCGGCCCGCAGCGCGTCCCAGCTCGGGAAGACCAGCGAGCCCCCCTCCTTCACCAGCTTCTTCTCGGACTCCTGACGCTGCTTCTTCAGGGTCTTGATGTCGTCCTTCAGGTAGTAGGTGAAGACCGCCCCGAACGGCGGGTTGTCGCCGACGTAGAAGGCGCTCCCCTGGAACGCCTTGCCGGGGAGGCCGAGCGGCGAGGACTGGATGTACATCGGGGCCTGCCGGGGCGGGAAGATCGTGGCCTCCTGCTCCAGCGCCTCGGGCTTGAGGTTCCGCAGCAGCGAGTAGTCGTCGAGAATCCAGAAGCCGCGGCCGAAGGTGGCGATCACCAGGTCGTTCTCCCGCTTCTGCATCACGATGTCGCGCACCGGGGTCACCGGCAGGCTCTTGAACTGGATCCAGTTCCTGCCGCCGTCGCGCGAGAAGTACATGCCGAACTCGGTGCCGGCGAAGAGCAGGCTGGGATCGACGAAGTCCTGCGCCACGGACCAGACGGAACCGCGCGCGGGCAGGTCGCCGGCGATCGACGTCCAGGTCTTCCCCCGGTCGGTGCTCTTCAGCAGATAGGGCTTGAAGTCCCCCATCTGGTGGTTGTTGAACGCCGCGTAGACGGTGTCGGCGTCGGTCGGCGAGGGCTCGAGGTCGGAGACGTAGGTGGTGTCCGGGATGCCGGGGAACTTGTCGATCTTGCGCCAGTTGGCGCCGCCGTCCTCGGTGATCTGGATCAGGCCGTCGTCGGTGCCGACGTAGAGCAGCCCCTGCTTCTTGGGGGACTCGCTGAGCGCCACGATGTTGCCGTAGAGCGAGGTCGAGGCGTTGTAGGCCACGGTGTCGGGGCCCCAGGTCCGGCCCATCACCTTGAGCTTGTAGCGGTCGATCTGCCGGGTGAGGTCGGGGCTGACCGGCGTCCACGAGTTGCCGCGGTCGTCGCTCTTGAAGAGCCGGTTGGCGGCGAAGTAGAGCCGGGTGTGGGAGTGCGGGCTGATGATCAGCGGCGAGTCCCAGTTCCAGCGCAGCGCCGGCTCACCCTTGCCCGGCTGGGGCTGGATCTGCACCTGCTCGCCGGTGCGCAGGTCGTAGCGGTCGAGGGCGCCGTACTGCGCCTCGGCGTAGACGATGTTCGGGTCCTCGGGGTCGGCCGCCGACTGGAAGCCGTCGCCCCCCTGGGTGACGAACCAGTCGGAGTTGCGGACGCCGTTGTTGCCGGCGGTCCGCGAGGGGCCGCCGAGGCTGAAGTTGTCCTGGGTGCCGCCGAAGACGTAGTAGAACGGCTTGGCGTTGTTGACGCTCACCCGGTAGAACTGGGCGATCGGCAGGTTGGCGTGGAAGCGCCAGTCCTGGCCGCGGCTCCAGGTCTCGTAGAGGCCGCCGTCGCAGCCCACCAGCAGGTGGTCGCGGTGGGCCGGATCGATCCAGACCACGTGGTTGTCGACGTGCTTGTCCTTCTCGCCCACCGGATGGAAGCTCTTGCCGCCGTCGTCGGTCACCAGCAGGAAGACGTCCACCGAGTAGACGCGGTCGGCGTTCTCGGGGTCGACGAAGAGCTCCTGGTAGTACTGCGGGCTGCTGGCGACGGTGGCGCTGCGCTTCTCCCAGTTGCCGCCGGCGTCGGTCGAGCGGAAGAAGCCGCCCGCCTTGCCGGAGGCCTCGACGATGGCGTAGACGGTGTCGGGCTTGGACGGCGCGATGGCGATGCCGATGCGGCCCATGTCGACGCCGGGGAGGCCGTTGGTCAGCTTCTTCCAGGTGGCGCCGCCGTCCATGGACTTCTGGATCGCCCCTTCGGGGCCGCCGTCGATCAGCGTCCAGATGTGCCGGCGCCGCTGGTAGGTGGCGGCGTAGACGACGTCCGGGTTGCGCGGATCGAGCGCGATGTCGGTGACGCCGGTGTTCTCGCTGATCGTCAGCACCGGCTTCCAGGTCTTGCCGCCGTCGGTGGTCTTGTAGAGGCCGCGGTCGCCGCCCGCCGACCAGAGCGGCCCCTGGGCCGCCACGTAGACGGTGTCCGAGTCGCGGGGGTCGATCAGGATCTTGCCGATGTGCTCGGACTTCTTGAGACCGACGTTGTCCCAGCTCTTGCCGCCGTCGGTCGACTTGTAGACGCCGTCGCCGTAGGAGACGCTGCGCTGGCTGTTGTTCTCGCCGGTGCCGACCCAGATCACCAGCGGGTTCTTGGGATCGATGGTCAGGCAGCCGATGGAGAAGGAGCCCTGCCCCTCGAAGATCGGGGCCCAGGTGGTGCCGGCGTTGGTGGTCTTCCAGACGCCGGCCGCGGCGGCCGCCACGTACCAGGTGTTCGGCGAGCTGGGGTCGACCGCGAGGTCGACGATGCGGCCGCCGACCACGGCCGGGCCGATATTGCGGAACTCGAGGCCGGCGAAGGTTCCGGCGGTCATGCCGCCTTTCTTCTCCTCCTTCTTCTCCTCGGGTTTGGCGGACTTGGACGGCTGGCCGGTCTTCTGGCTGGTCTTCACCGCCTCGTCCTTCTTTTCAGGCGTGCCCTGGTAGGCATTGGGAGGCGCCGCGAAGGCGCCGCCGGCCAGCAGGAAAACGCCGAGCGCAAGCGCTGCAGGGGTCCGTTTCACTCGATTCCTCCAATCCATGGGATTTGAGACGGCCTGAAAATCGGCCGTCATGTTTTTTCCCGGAACAACTCTGGAACAGCGGCGGCGCGGCGTCGTATTGCGCCCGCACAGCCCCCGCATCGTACGCGGAACCGGGTCCAAAGTTCTGCTACGAGCCGCCGGAAGCCGCGTTCCGCCGCCGGAATACTACATACGCCGGCAGCCCGAGGGCCACCAGGCCGAGGCCGAGGAGGGATTCCACCGGGCTCTCTTTCAGGGTGTTCCCGATCAGCAGCAGGCAGGCCAGGATGAACAGGGCCGGCACCACGGGGTACCCCCACGTCCGGTAGGGGCGGGGGAGGTCCGGCCGGCGGCGCCGGAGGATGAAGACGGCGGCGGCGATCATGGCGTGGAAGATGACGCTGGCGAAGATCACGTAGGTGTAGAGCTGCGAGTAGCTGCCCGAGAAGGTGAGCACCAGCGCCCAGGCGGTCTGCGCCCAGAGGCAGGCGACCGGCGTCCGGCGCCTGGGATCGACCCGGGCGAGCGAGCGGAAGAAGAGGCCGTCCTCGGCCATCGGCAGGTAGATCCGCGAGGTGTAGAGGATGGTGGAGGAGATGCAGCCGAAGGTGGAGATCAGCACGGCGAGCGCGATCAGCCGCGCCGCCCCCGGACCGAAGAGGACCGCGGCCGCCGTCTCCGCGATGCGCGGCGTCGCCGCCATGGCGGCCATGTCCAGGGTGCGGACGTAGACCAGGTTCAGCAGCATGTAGAGCAGCACCACCGCCGCCGTGCCGAAGATCAGCCCGCGGGGGAGGTTGCGCCCGGGATCGCGCACCTCGCCCGCCGAGCAGGTGAGGCCGTACCAGCCGTCGTAGGTCCAGAGCGCCGCGATCATCGAGATCCCGAAGGCGGCGAGCAGGCCGCCGGGGATGTGGGCCACCGGTCCGTAGAGATCCGGCACGACCTTCGCCGGCGCCAGCAGGCCCAGCGCCGCGAAGAGGGCGATCGAGCCGATCTTGATCACCGTCAGCGCGTTCTGCACCCAGGCCCCCTCCTTGAGGCCGAGGTGGTTGACGGCGGTCAGCACCAGGATCGCGAGCGCCGCCGCCACCTGCCCGCCGGAGACCTTCCAGGTCCAGGAGCCGAGCGGCACCGCGAGCAGGACGTTGCCGGTGGAGAAGAACGGCAGGAAGCTCCCCAGGTATTCGCCGAAGGCGACCCCGAGCGCGGCGATCCCGCCCGACATGATGACCAGGAAGGCCGTCCACCCGTAGAGGAACCCCCAGAGCGGCCCGTACGCCTCGCGGATGTAGTGGTAGAGCCCGCCGGCGCGCGGGTACATCGCGCCGAGCTCGCCATAGGTGAGCGCTCCGGCGAGCGTCAGCAGCCCGCCCGCGAGCCAGACCAGCAGGATCAGGCCGGGGTGGGGGAGCACCCGGGCCATGTCCGCCGTGGTGATGAAGATGCCGGTGCCGACGATCGAGCCGATGGTGAGCAGGGCGCCATCCCAGGTGCCGAGACCGCGGACGAGGGCCGCGGACCCCTTGAGGCCGGTCGCCTGGACGGGACTCGGGCAGGCTGCGGACATTGGGGCGCTCCCAGCGGAGCGCCGCCCCCGGAGGCGGGGGCGGCGGAGTAAGACTCTGCGCCTACTTCTTTTCCTGGAACGAGACGAGCGCCTGGGTCCCTTCCGTGGTGGTCGAGACGATCACGCTCACCTCGCGCTTGCCGTCCTCGCTCTTGCCGGAGACGGTGCCGCCGGTCTGGCCGTTGCTGTTGAACGTGGTCTTCTCCGGCTTGAGGCCGGCTGCTCTTGAGCTGCGCCTCGTAGTAGTCGAGCACCTTGGTGGAGTCATCCTTGGTGTTGACGGTGAAGGTCGCCGAGCGCGTGTCGTTGGTGGTGGTGTCGAGGGTGCCCTGGACCGTGCCGCCGGGGTAGATCGGCAGCCAGGAGGGGAGGTTCTGCGGCGCGCCGGCGCCGGCGTTGAAGGTGGAGACCTGCCCCTTCTCGTCGGTCGACCTTGCACGGGAGCGCCGTTCGCGCCGGAGCCGTCGAAGGTCGCCGTACCCTTGTCGCTCTTGATCGTGAACTTGCCGTTCTTGGCGTCCTCGGCGCTGATGGTGGTCACCTCGCCGGTCTTCTTGTCCTTGACCGTGATCGTGTTGGTCTTCTCTGTCGGAGCTGACGAGCTCGAGGTCCGGGTTGGCCCTCACCATCAGCTCGGCGGCGGTCATGGTCGGATTTTCCGCGAACTTGTCGACCGCGCGCTTGGCGAACCAGCCCATGACGCCGACGGCGATGCCGGCGAGCACCAGGAGGACGATGCAGCCGACGCCTACCCAGGCGAGGGGGCTCATGCCCTTCTTGACGGGAGGCACGCCCGGGGCGGGGGGTACTTGAGACGTTCCGTTCATGAGATTGCCCTTTCTGGCCTTAGATCGGCAGGAGTTTCGAGGCGTAAAAGATACCACCGAATCCGGCGTGCCCGAAAATTTCAACGGCCCGTCTCCGCTTCCTTGACAGCCGCCGACCCCCGCCCCTAGAGTCTTCGAAAAGCCTGGGAAAATCCATTGCGGCTGCCAACCCTGCCGATCGACCCCTCCGCGGTGCATGGCGCCTTCCTGGCGCTCGGCACCCTCGCGGCCGTGATCGTCTTCCTGGCCGAGGCGCGACGGCGCCGGACGCTCGACGACCGGCTGTTCATGATCCTCACCGGCGTCCCTCTTCTGCGGCGGCGTCGCGGCCAAGCTGAGCACCTCCTGGCGCTATCTCGCGGCGGCGCCCGATCCCACGCTGGCCGGCATGCTCCTGTATGGAGGCAAGAGCGTGCTCGGGGGGCTGGCCGGCGCCTATCTCGGAGCGATCGCGACCAAGCGCCTGATCGGCTACCGCGCGCCTACCGGCGACGTCTTCGCCCCGGCGGTGGCGCTGGGGATCGGCATCGGCCGCTTCGGCTGCCTGCTCACCGAGACCCCGGGCACCCCGACGGGCCTCCCCTGGGGCGTGACGGTCGACGCGGCGCGGGCGGCGCTCCTGCCGGGCTTTCCCGCCGGCCTGGATCGGGGTGCCGCTGCATCCGTCCTTTCGTCTACGAGATCGCCTTCCACCTCGCGATGCTCGCCGTGCTGCTGCGCCTGCGCCCCCGGCCCGATCTCCGGGGGGAGCTGTTCAAGGTCTACCTGCTCGCCTACGCCGTCTTCCGCTTCCTGATCGAATTCGTGCGCGGCAATGAAGTGGTCTGGGCGGGGCTGACCCGCTCGCAGCTCTTCCTGATCCCCTCGGCCCTGCTGCTCGCCGGCTATTTCGTACGTCGATTCGTGCGTCGTGGCCGGCGGGAGCCCCGGATTCTCGTCCCCCTGAAGGGAGAGCCATGACCGACCCGAGCCTCGATCCGATCCTCGCCTACCTGCGGGATCACTCCGGGCGCTACAGCCTGGAGGCCCTGCGCGGCCAGCTCCTCCAGGCCGGTTACGACCCGGCCGCCGTGGACCAGGCGGTCGCGGTGTATCGACAGCAGGCCCCGGTGGCGCCCCGGCAGCGCGTCTGGCCGAAAGCCCTGCTGGTCCTGGCGGCCAACGCCGTGCTCGTGGGGGCCGCGATTGGGATCGGGGCCTCGGGGGCTGGCGAGAGCGTGACGACCGCCCTCGGCTTTACCCTCTTCCTGATCGGCTGCGCGGAGTTCCTGGGCGGCTTCGTGCTCGCCTTTCCGGAGAAGACCCGCCCCTGGGGGCTCGCGCTCCTCTTCGGATTCTTTCTCACCGTCGGGCTGGGGGTCCTCGTCCTGGGCGGCGTCTGCGTCTACTTCCTGAGCCAGGGCAACAATGCTTTCATGAAAGGACCTGATGTCCGACTTCTGCGGAAGCACCCGGCGCAGCTGGCGACCCTGCGCGGGATCGTCTGCCGGGCCACTGACCCTCCGCGGCGACCGCCTGCTGCGCTACGTCTCGGCCTTCTGCCCCCATTGCCATCATGAGGACCCGGAGCGGCCGCTCGCCGAGGTGCGCCGGCTCGCCGGCTATCTCGCCGAGGAGGAGGGTCAGGTCTGGCTGGTGCGCGGCTGCCCCGAGCACGGCAGGGTGCGCACCCTCTATGACGAGTCGCCCGAGATTCTCGCCTATCTCGAGCAGTGGACCGCTCCCACCAAGCGCCACGTCCCGGACGTGGCGGGCAATTTCGATCCGATCCCTCAGGCCTACCTGCGCGGGCTCGGGGAGATGCAGACCCAGCACACCTGCATCCTCCTGGAGGATATCGAGCGCTCCTGTAACCTCTGCTGCCCGAACTGCTTCGCCGCCAGCTCGCCCGAATCGCGCGGCGCCGTGCCGGTCGAGGCGGTGCTCGCCAACATCGACGCCCGCCTCTCCCGCGAGGAGGGGCGGCTCGACGTGATGATGCTCTCCGGCGGCGAGCCGACCCTGCATCCGCGGCTGCTCGAGCTGCTGGAGGCGGCGCTGGCGCGGCCGATCGGGCGCATCCTGATCAACTCGAACGGCATCGAGATCGCCCAGAACGACCGCCTGCTCGCCTTCCTGGAAAAGCACCACCATCGGATCGAGGTCTATCTCCAGTTCGACGGCTTCCGTCTGGAGACCCACCGCCACCACCGCGGGGCGGACCTGCGGCGGATCAAACAGCGGGCCGTCGAGCGCCTCTCCCAGGCGGGGGTGTTCACCACCCTGACAATGACCGCGTCGCTGGGGGTCAACGACGACGAGATCGGCGACGTCCTGCTCCACGCGCTGGAGACCCCGTTCGTGGGCGGGCGTGTCGATCCAGCCGCAGTTCGGCAGCGGCCGCTCGACGCCGATCGATCCGGAGGCGCGGCTGACCCACGGCGGCGTGCTGGCGCGGCTGGAGGGGCAGACCGGCGGCGTGGTCTCCTGGCGGGACCTGACGGCGCTGCCGTGCAGCCATCCGCACTGCTGCAGCATCGGCTATCTGCTGAAGACCGACGCCGGGGAGTGGAAATCGCTGGCGGCGATCGTCGGCCACGACACGCTGAAGGCGCATCTCGGGCTGGTGAGCAACCGGATCGTGGATCCGGAGCTGTCGGCCGACCTGCGGCGGATGGTGAAGGAGTCGTTCCTCGGCCTCTTCTCCGAGAGCAGCTCGCTGGCCCAACCGGGGATCGGAGATCTGTTCCGCAACGTCTGCACGGCCTGCGATCTCGGGCTCTCGACGCTGGCGCGGCTGGCGGGAGAATCGCTGCTCGGCAGGCAGGACACCCTGCGCGACCTGCTGGGCAAGCGGGTGAAGCGGATCACCGTCAAGCCGTTCATGGACATCCAGACGATGATCGAGGAGCGGCTGACCCAGTGCTGCGTCCACGTCGGCGCCGAGGGGGAGCAGGGGCACCAGTGCGTCCCCTTCTGCGCCGCTCAAGGCTGGCCGGCGCTGCATCGCCTGAAGCTCTCCGAGCGGGCGGGAGCGGGAGTAGGATCGACGCCATGAGCGAGATCCTCCCCGACACCCCCGAGCTGGCCGCCGCCCGCCGGGCGCGCGAGGCCCAGGCGGCGCTCGCCGCCGAGGGGGCACTGCCGCGTCCGGTCCCGGCGCCGGCGATCCCCGATCCGCTGCGGCTCTGCGTTTATACGACGGTGGCGCTGCTCGCCTGGATCTTCACCCCGGCGCTGACGGCGGCAGTCTTCGGGGCGGTCGGCTTCCACGCCTACTGGCGCTCCTGGCGGGCGGGACTGCGGCGGAGCGACTGCGTTCTCCGCGATCCGCGGCTGGTGATGCTCTATCTGGGGCTGGTATCCGCGGCGGGCGTGGCGGGGACGGTGCTGCGGATCTTGCGGCTGTTCGGGGTGCCGCTTGCCAGCGGCGCCGCGAGCGGCTAGACTCACCCGGCTCCTGGATTCGGGAGTGTCCCGCTGGGGTTCTTGTGCCTGGGTCCCGACCCGCCGGCATAGCTCAGGGGTAGAGCTACGGTCTTGTAAACCGTAGGTCCCCGGTTCAAATCCGGGTGCCGGCTCCAGCCCCCGATCCAGCGCGGCGCAGTTCTTTGGAGGTGTGGCCGAGTGGACAATGGCAGCAGACTGTAAATCTGCCGGGCTTCGCCCTACGGAGGTTCGAATCCTCCCGCCTCCACCATTCTCTTCGTTCGCGGGCCTGTTCGCGGGAGTAACTCAGGGGTAGAGTCACAGCCTTCCAAGCTGTTGGTCGCGGGTTCGAATCCCGTCTCCCGCTCCTCCAGGGGATCGGCCTCTTCGCGGGGGCGGCGGTCATCGTCCTCGGCGGCCTTTGCTTCGTGGGCTGAAAGGAGACTCCGAATGCCCGGCATGACTCTCCGCGGCGACCGCCTGCTGCGTTACGTCTCGGCCTTCTGCCCGCATTGCCATCATGAGGACCCGGAGCGGCCGCTCGCCGAGGTGCGCCGGCTCGCCGGCTATCTCGCCGAGGAAGAGGGACAGGTCTGGCTGGTGCGCGGCTGCCCCGAGCACGGCAAGGTGCGCACCCTCTACGACGAGTCCCCCGAGATCCTCGCCTATCTCGAGCAGTGGACCGCTCCCACCAAGCGCCACGTGGCGGACGTTCCCGGCAACTTCGATCCGATCCCGCAGGCCTATCTGCGTGGGCTCGGGGAGATGCAGACCCAGCACACCTGCATCCTCCTGGAGGATATCGAGCGCTCCTGCAACCTCTGCTGCCCGAACTGCTTCGCCGCCAGCTCCCCCGAGTCGCGCGGCGCCGTGCCGGTCGAGACCGTGCTCGCCAACATCGACACCCGCCTCTCCCGCGAGGAGGGGCGGCTCGACGTGCTGATGCTGTCCGGCGGCGAGCCGACCCTGCATCCGCGTCTGCTCGAGCTGCTGGAGGCGGCGCTCGAGCGGCCGATCGGGCGCATCCTGATCAACTCGAACGGCATCGAGATCGCCCAGAACGACCGCCTTCTCGCCTTCCTCGAGCGCCACCACCGGCGGATCGAGGTCTACCTCCAGTTCGACGGCTTTCGGCTGGAGACTCACCGCCATCACCGCGGGGCGGACCTGCGGCGGATCAAGCAGCGGGCCGTCGAGCGCCTCTCCCAGGCGGGGGTGTTCACCACCCTGACGATGACGGCGTCGCTGGGGGTCAACGACGACGAGATCGGCGACGTCCTTCTCCACGCGCTGGAGACCCCGTTCGTCGGGGGCGTGTCGATCCAGCCGCAGTTCGGCAGCGGCCGCTCGACGCCGATCGATCCGCAGGCGCGGCTGACCCACGGCGGCGTGCTCGCGCGGCTGGAAGGGCAGACCGGCGGCCTGGTCACCTGGCGGGATCTGACGGCGCTCCCTTGCAGCCATCCGCACTGCTGCAGCATCGGCTATCTCTTGAAGACCGACGCCGGGGAGTGGAAATCGCTGGCGGCGATCGTCGGGCACGATACGCTGAAGGCGCATCTCGGTCTGGTGAGCAACCGGATCGTGGATCCGGAGCTGTCGGCCGACCTGCGACGGATGGTGAAGGAGTCGTTCCTCGGCCTCTTCTCCGAGAGCAGCTCGCTGGCCCAAGCTGGGGATCGGGGATCTGTTCCGCAACGTCTGCACGGCCTGCGATCTCGGGCTCTCGACGCTGGCGCGGCTGGCGGGGGAGTCATTATTAGGGGGAATAACCGGGAGGCAGAACACCCTGCGCGACCTCCTGGGCAAGCGGGTGAAGCGGATCACCGTCAAGCCGTTCATGGACATCCAGACGATGATCGAGGAGCGGCTGACCCAGTGCTGCGTCCACGTCGGCGCCGAGGGGGAGCAGGGGCACCAGTGCGTCCCCTTCTGCGCCGCTCAAGGCTGGCCGGCGCTCCATCGCCTGAAGCTCTCCGAGCGGGCGGGAGCGGCGGCGGCCGGGACGGTGTAGGGGCGGCCACACAGGGCCGCTCCTACGAATGAGGCTATAGGACCTGGAACCATGAGCGAAATCCTCCCCGAAACCCCCGAACTGGCCGCCGCCCGGCGGGCGCGCGAGGCTCAAGGTGCGCTCGCCGCCGAGGGGGCGCTGCGGCGTCCGGTCCCAGCGCCGGCGATCCCCGATCCGCTGCCGCTCTGCGTCTATGCGACGGTGGCGCTGCTCGCCTGGATCTTCACCCCGGCGCTGACGGCGGCGGTCTTCGGGGCGGTCGGCTTCCACGCCTACTGGCGCTCCTGGCGGGCGGGACTGCGGCGGAGCGACTGCGTCCTCCGCGATCCGCGGCTGGTGATGCTCTACCTGGGGCTGGTGTCCGCGGCGGGCGTGGCCTGGACGGTGCTGCGGATCCTGCGGCTGTTCGGGGTACCGCTTGCCAGCGGCGCCGCGAGCGGCTAGACTCACCCGGCTCCTGGATTCGGGAGTGTCCTGCTGGTTTCTTGTGCCTGGGTCCCGACCCGCCGGCATAGCTCAGGGGTAGAGCTACGGTCTTGTAAACCGTAGGTCCCCGGTTCAAATCCGGGTGCCGGCTCCAGCCCCCGATCCAGCGCGGCGCAGTTCTTTGGAGGTGTGGCCGAGTGGACAATGGCAGCAGACTGTAAATCTGCCGGGCTTCGCCCTACGGAGGTTCGAATCCTCCCGCCTCCACCATTCTTCGTTCGCGGTTCGTTCCGTTTTGAGTGCGCGGGAGTAACTCAGGGGTAGAGTCACAGCCTTCCAAGCTGTTGGTCGCGGGTTCGAATCCCGTCTCCCGCTCCATTCCTCTCAACAAGTCCTAGACGTCAGCCCGCGCTCCTGACAATGCAGAGACCTCTCCCCGAGATTCTAGAGCTCGCTCGTGAGCACCAGGTCGAGCAGGAGGAGTTTTCCGGTTTTGTCCAGCGGCTGAGTGCGCTGCTGGCTCGCTGGGAGATCCCCTCCGGCGGCCGGCGAGCGGCGCTAGCCGACTACCTCGACCAGCGCACCGCTGCCGGCTCCACGGCGGCGGACGAGCAACCGGTGGTCGACGCCCTCACCCGCCAGATCCTCGAGGCCCTCGGCTACCGCGACGGCGACTACTCCTACAATCAGGCGCTGACGGACGGCTCCGATCGCCCGGATTTCACAGTCCGGGTCGAAGAGTTTCTGGGACCGCTGCCTGTGTTTCTGGTTGAAGACAAGTCCACCTCGGTGCGCGACTTCGAGCGCCGGCAGCGCAAGGGAACAGAGGAAGAGTCCCCAGTCGAACAGCTCCGCCGCTATGTCCTGGCTGGCGCGGTGCACGGCCGCGTCGGCCTCCTCTGCAATGGCTGGCGTCTCGAGGCCTGGGAATTCGGCACCGAGGGAGCGACCCCGCTGGTCCAGATCGACCTCCATGCGCTCGGACGGGCGGCACTGACGGGAGGCGGTCTCGGCCAGCGGGGTGCGCTTCGAGCGCTCTGGAAGCGGTTTTCACGCTTTGCGTTCACCCACGCTCGCGAGCTCACGAATCGATCGCTCACCACCCCTCCTCTGGGTGTTGAGGGAATCGAGCGCGTCCAGCAGGCCCTCTCCCGGCGTGGCAGCACCCAGGACGTGGAGAACGAGCTTCTCGCCCACTACGAGCGGATCTGGCGCGAACAGGCCGCCGACGTGCGCCAGGCGCCCGAGAGCCTGGTTGTCGCCCTCCGCGACCTGATCGAACAGTTCGCGGAGGACGTGCTCCACCAACTCGACGAGGTGCTCGTCCGCCACCGCGCGTACGAGGCCGCACGGGCGGAGATCGCTCCCGCAGAGGCCGCGGCGCGCGTGCGCCGGGACGTGGAGTTTCGCCAGACCAGCTTCGACTTGACGAAGGAGGAGTTCGAGCGCCGTCTCCTCGCTCCTCTCGACGACTGGTGCCGGCGCCCGCGCCTGGAGGATCTCGACGAGAAACTGGAGGCTTGGCTCGCTGTTCTCGAGCCTCACGTCAGGCTCTCGAGTGGGACGGCAGCCGCGCAGCTCGACCTCTCGCCGGCTGCCGAGCCTTCAACCCGGCCGTCGAAGAGCGGGTCGAAAAACGGCCCGTCCAACGGTAAGCGCAAGGTCCTTCAGGGCATGGAAGAGGCACTCCGCAAGGTCTGCCGCCGGGCGCTCGAGGACTACGCGGAGATTCAGCAGCTCGAGGACGAATACCGAGCCACACTGCGCACGGCGGAGGCCTACAGGACCTGGGCGCAACGGGTCTCCTCGAGCGCTCTCGTCGGCTTGCCCGAGGCCGAGTTCCGGCGCGAGTTCGCGCGCCAGACCGCCTACGTCTACATCATCCGTTTGCTGCTCGTGCGCATCTGCGAGGACAAGGGTTTGTTCCGCCGCAAGCTGTCCGATGGCGGCCTGGTCCTCTGGCAGGAACGGGTGCGGCAGTACCTCGACTACGCCTCCGGCCGCTCCTACGAGTACCTGACGCGCATGGCCTATGAGTGCGCGCAGAACGTCTACGTCCACTTCTACGGCGCATCCGAGCTGTTCGACTGGTACCGGATGGACGACAAGATGCTGCTGCGCGCTCTGCTCGTCCTCAACGCGTTCAACCTGGAGGGTATCGACACCGACATCATCGGCGCCGTGTACGGCCGGTATCTCGAAGAGGGCAAGCACGAGCAGGAGCGCTACTACACGCCCAAAGCGCTGGTCACCCACATGCTCGATCTCGCCGGCTGGACCGGCGAGGAGATCGTCGGCCGCCGCCTCGCCGATCTCGCCTGTGGCTCCGGCAGCTTCCTGGTGGAGGCCTGCCGCCGCCTGCTCGACTCGTTTCGCAACCGCGATGGACGGATCCCGAAGGCGAAGCTCCGAGGGGCGCTCGAAGAGGTGCAGCGCTCGCTCCATGGCCTCGAGATCAACCCGTTCGCCTGCTATCTCGCGGAGACGAACCTGCTGATCCAGGTGCTCGACCTGCTCAAGCAGGCGAAGGACGAGGGGATCACTCTGGTGGTGGACCGGTTCCGGATCTACTGTGAGGACTCGCTGATCGTCGCGGCGAAGCTCGGCGACGTCTCCGAGACGTCCCTCTTCCTTCTCGGCAAGGACCGGGCGGCGGCCGAGCAGATGAAAGCGCGCACGGGCCCGTTCGCCGCCGGTTTCGACGTCCTCGTCGGCAATCCGCCCTACGTGCGCGCCGACGAGGACGCTCCCGCCTGGGCCGCCTACCGGCGCCAGCTCGAGAATCAGGAATGGTTCACCACCCGTTACCAGAAGTGGGACCTTTACGTCCCGTTCGTCGAGCAATACCAGCGGCTGCTCTCCGACCGGCCGGATGCCCGCTGTTGCCTGGTGACGATCGAATCGCTGGCGACCGCCCCGTACGCGGAGAAGCTTCGGGAGCTCCTGATCGGGAAGACGACGCTCCACGACATCCTGGTGACCCGTGGGCTCAAGCTGTTCGAGGACGCGAAGTGGCAGAACAATGTGATCTTTTCGTTCTCGCGTGGTGCGCCGGCGCCGGAGCATCGTGTCCGGCGAGCGATCGCGGAGAGGAGAGACGAGCGCGGAGAGATCATCGCCGAGCCGCTCGACGAGATCGTGCAGGCGGAGGCCGATCCCGACCGCCTCTTTAGCACGCGAGAGCAGGTTCATCTCGACCTCAAGAATACCGTGCTGTTGGAAGAGATATGCTATGTCTCGAAGGGTATGGTGCTTCATTCGAACGAAAAGCTCAGCGAGGGCCAGATTTTATTCGTCCCCTCGAGTTACGACCCTGCTCGTTTCGGAGAGGAGCTAGTTGAGGACCTGGGTGAGCAAGGGAAACGAATTCGGCACCGAAAGTTCGGTCGCGACGACCTCGTCGCCGAAAGCTCGGACGAGATTCACACCAGACCCTACCTAGATCCCCGTGAAGTGAGACGCGGGGGAATCGGTCGCGTCCAATGGCTGGAATATGGCGAGCACACTCGCTGCCCGGACTGGATAAGCCGTCCTACCTTTCCCGAGCTCTTCGCTGTTCCTAAGGTCATGTTTGGCACCTTCACAGGTATCGCAGTAAATAGCGAACCGCCATTTTACCTGACCAACCATAGTGTTAGCATTGCGGCGCGATGGAACTTGCTCGAAGGCGTCGATAACCGCTCCCTGGCGAAGGTGCGCAGAGAGCAGGAAATTGATGGACGCTACGAACTAAAGCTGTCCAAAGAATTTTCCGACTTGTACCTGGGCGCTCTCTGCTTGAGCGAACCGATCCAGCAGTGGCTTGAGGCGACAAAACGCTCGATGAAGGAACACGTCTATCCAGACGATATCAAAGCAATTCCGATAAAACGGATCTCTCCGGCGGAGCAGGAGCCTTTCGTACGGCTGGAGAAGGAGCGGCACGCGTTGTGGCGCGAGTTGGTGGCGCTTGAGGACGAAGGGTTTCGGATCGGAGCTCGGATCGAGATTCCGGTCCTCGCGCTCGCCGAGCGGTTCCGGCGTGAGCACCGGGAGCTTGAGTATCTCTCCATCCTCAAGCTGCCGTCTTCCCTCGTCGAGATCGAGGGAACGGCCTTGGAGCGCGACCTCAAAGGAGCGAAAGCCGCCGGCTCCGAGGTACGGGTGCGGCGCGAGACGGTGGCGCGCGTTGGCGAGTCCGTAAAGCAGCCGGTGGAGATCGCTGCTCTGCTGGCCCGCATCTTGGGCAATCTGCCAGGATCGCTCATGGAGACTCCCTTGGAACTGCCGCGAAGCGAACGAGGGCTGCTCGCCCTCGCGGGCTTCCTCGAGGAGCAGGAAGTGGGCGTCCGGCGCCGGCAGGCGCGCATTGACGAAATCCAGCGCGAGATCGACCTGCTTGCCTGGGCGCTCTATCGGCCAGCCTCAGCCGGCTGAGCTATTCCCGATCCGCGGAATCCTCCGGCTTGCCTTACAGAACCAGGAGACGCTCATCGTCGGCATTTCAGCCATCAGCGCCCCGGGAGTGGTCCCTTTTGGGTCAAGCCCTCGCGTCAGAGAAACGAGGACTTCTCAGAAGGGCGGCAGGGCCCCTTTCTCAGAGCCGGTATCCGGTCTCTCGATCAGCAGCAGACCGGCGCCGGCCCCGCGGAGAATGGTCCCAGAGAAGCCTTGCAACGGGAAGATCTCTCGCCTCGCGCGATGATCGAGCGGCTTCGGTGCGCCAGCCGGACGGCTGGCGCGATGAGAAGCCTCTGGGTTCGGCCACTATGGGCGAGGATGGGCGAGAGATCTTCCCGTAGGAGTTACGGGCTGCGGGATCCAAGGCCACGCTGATCGTGTACGTGCTTTCGTCATCCCCCGAAACCTGGACGTAGTAACGGCTCGCGGCCAGAGCCGCGGGGATCTGGAAGGTCAGGCCGGTGTCCAGGAGCGTACCCTCGCTGTCGTACAGACCGGCTACACGTCCCCTCCCGTGCTTGTGACGGTGACCGTCGCGGCATCCTCCTGCTCGAACGTAAACACATCGTAGTCCGCTGTGCTCGCCGGGCCGATCTCGCCGCTGGTGGGGCTCCCCCCCATCTCGATCGGCGTGGCGCAGAGGAGGCTGTTGCCATGATCGTCGACAGTCGCCCAGATGACAGACATCGGTGAACGAGGCGAAGACCTCGAAGTCGCCGGTGGCGTTGACCCCCGGAGTTACCTGGATGCAGTGGATTCCCGCCGGGACGACGGCCTGCAGTTCCCCCAGACCGGTCCCCAACTGGGCGCTATCGATCAGTGGATGGGAGGTGGAGGAACCTTGCGTGTAGACCGAATCCTGAGCACCGTCGCCGTCGCCCTCGAGGACGAGCACGCCGGGCAGGGTGGTGACGAGCTTGACCACTTCGCCGTTCCACTCGTCGACTCCCTTCTTCTTGCTGGTGGTGTCGCCGTTGCTCAACTCCACGGCTCCGGTCGAGCTCCCCAGGGCCGTCTGGCAGTCCTGGGCCTCGGCCGGGCTCGGGTTGGCAAGCGCTGAAATGACGAGAAGCGCGATGCAGAGGGTCGAAAAGAAAGTGTTGCGAACGCAGGAGCTCTGATTGGACACGGACCTCTCCCTTTTGAGCCGGAACGGCTCCGAGAAACGTTGATAAAAATTGCGTTTCTGGGATCCGGCCCGACCGCCGAAACGGTCGGGCCGGTGCGTTCGCCGGCCGGCTTCGAGACGTCCCAACTTCGCCTCAGGCAGGGACTAACGGAGGGTTTTCCAAAGTTGGCGGGATCGGGTCTGGAGAGACGCCCCGTGGGGCGTCTCCAGAGCGGCGGACACCGGCCCGTGCTCCACTGGACGCTCCCGCGGGTGCACCGTGGTAGAGGGATCTTCTTCGCCGCCTCGGAGACGCCCCACGGGGCGTCTCCACTTTCCGGACATCCTCCTGGCGCGGAGAAATCGCGCGGCTGTCATCGCGGTCCGCTTTGTGATGGAATGGGAGATACCTTGAAAATCGCGGGGATCTCCTGGGGCCGGAAGGAAACGAAGACCTCCACCGGGGAGTCCGTCTTCACGGATCACGTCCGTGCGCTGGCCCGGAGAGAGCCGCTGGATACGCGCCGTCTCGAGCAGCTCTGGAGCGCCCTGCGGGCCGCGCTGCGAAGCGAGCTCAAGCGGCGGGGCCTGTGGGAGACCCCGCCGGTCTACCTCGGCATCTACGGCTGGGAGACCTGGGAGGCGGGCGGCAGGAAAGAGACGGCTCTGGAGGAGCTTCTGGCGGAGTGCTACAGCTATATCTTCGTCCTGCGCCTGCGCAGCCTGGAGGCGCAGCTCAAGCTCAAGGAAAATATCGACGGGCTGATATTTCTCAACATCCGCCACTTTCTCCATGAGCGTCAGAAAGAGCACGATCCCCTGGGCTCGCAGGTGTTCCAGGTCCTGCAGTCGGCGGTGAGAACGGCGGTTGCCGAGAAGGATCTGTACGTGCTCCAGGGCGACGAGCGGATCCGCAATCACACGGTCCTGAGCGCCTCTCCGAGCGGCTCGGCCCTGGAGCCCGCGCGGGAGGGGCTCGCCGCCCTGGTGGACCGCTGGAACGACGAGCTGCTGCCCGATCTGGTCACCCTGCGCGGCCACCGGCAGGAGGAGGTGGTCCGGCGGCTGCGCGAGCGGTTGCCGGAACTGGGAAGAGAGGGCTTCGTGACCTTTCGCTTCAAGGATCTGGTCGATCCGCTGAAAGCCGACGTGCGGGCCCGATGGGCAGCCATCCTCGACCAGTTTCAGGGTGAGGCCGTGCCGCAGATCGGAGAGGAGCCGCGGGGGACTCGGGCGCGGCTGGTCCCGCCGGATAACCAGGTCGAGGAGCGCCAGCTCTTTCGCAAGCTGGTCGACTGCGTCATGACCTCTCTGAGGCGCCTCGACATCAACGAGAAGACCCGGGACTATCTCTCGACGCTCTGGAATTTCGTCCGGCTTCAGGCAGTCGGAAGGAGAAGAGCCGGGGATGCCGGCCTCCCGGCTCGATCAGTTGCTGCAGGAAGCCGAGGGTGAGGAGCGCCCTTCCCTCCGCAGGCTCGCCGAGCAGTTGCGCATTCCTCGCGAAAGGCTGCCCGGTCTGTACGAGACCCTGGGGGATCTCCTGGAGCGGTGCCGCGCCGCCAATTCCGGCAGAACCGCCGTTAGATCGTTATTGGGGAAGTCTAAGCTGGGAAATCTGGTTTTCGGGATGGAAAGGGTGGACCCGATGCCCACTGACGCCACCGCCGGCTCCCGGGCGATCTCTTCGTTCTCGCGGCAACGGCGGACCTGCCGGTGGAGTGGGCGATCCTGGACCGGCGGCCCGGCGAGTTGCTGGCGGTCCCCGCGGATACCCGCCCGCTCGCCGGCAGCGCGGATGTCGAGGTCCCCGCCGAGCTCTCCGGCGGGCCGCTCAGCCTGCGCTGCCGGTTCGGCGTCTGGCTGGATGCCGGCCTTTTCGAGCCGAAGCTGCGCTCGGGAGCGCTGGAGCCGGACATCGTGGCCGAGGCGCTCCAGCGTTTCCGGCGGCTGGAATCCGGAGATCTCGAAGCCTCTCCGCTCGCCGAAGAGGTGGACGCGGATCCCGAGTACGCGGATTGGATCCGGGAGGTCCCCGAGCGCGCCCGGGCCCTCGCGGCCGCGGCCCGGCCCGGGCCGCGGCGCCCCTCTCCGGCCGTCTCCTGGGCCTCGGCGTACCGGCTGGCGGCGATGTTCGCGCTCCTGGCCGTCGGGCTCTCGATCTGGGTGGTCCTGCTGCGCCGCGAGGTGGGCCGGCTCTCGGAGCCGATCTTCGACATTCCCGCCAACGAGGTCGTGCTGGGGACGGGGAACCGGGGAGGCTCGGTCCTGGAGATCCCTCGCGGGGCGAGCCACGTCCTGCTCGTGCTCGTGGTGGATGCCGGGATCGCTCCGCAGGAAGGCCGCTTCGAGATCGTCGACGCCGGCGGCAGAGCGCGTATGGCACAGCTCCCGTGTGCATCTGATCCCGGCGGCGGAGTTCAGGCTCGTCGTGCCGCGCGGCCGCCTTCCCGACGGCATGTACAGCGTCCGGATCGTCCCGGATGCGGGTGGGCTTCCCATCGCCGTGAAGACCCTGAAAATCGCGACTTCCGAGTAACGATCGGGCCGCGTGGTCCTCGCGACGGGAACCCGTCGCGTTCTGATGCAGATGTCGAGAGTTCGCGTCTGACCGGGAGGCTCTTTCGAGATGACCCGCCTCAAAGGGAAGCACATCGCCTACACCCTGTTTGTGGCCTTATGTGTCTCATGTATGGCAATGACCGCCGCCATGTTCTCCGGCTGCCGAGCCCGGAGCGAGAGCGTAGGATCAGGAGACAAGAAGATGAATGAGCCCGTGCGGCTCGAGTTGGGACATCCGATCGTGCGCGATCTCGCCGCCGGCGAGAGCCATTCCTATCTCGTCCGGCTGGAGCCTGGGCAGTATGTCCGCCTGGCCGCCGAGCAGAGAGGGATCGACGTCGCCCTCTCCCTGTTCGCGCCGGGCGGCCTGCCGAATAGTGATCCGATCGCGAAGATGGACAGTCCGAGCGGGATTCACGGAGCCGAGCGGGTCTCGGAGGTGGCGAAGGCCGCCGGCGACTATCGGGTGGAGGTGAAGTCCGAGGAGGCCTCCGCGAAACCTGGCCGGTACGAGATGCGGATCGAGGATCTGCGGCCGGCGACCGATCAGGACCGGACCCGGGTGAAGGCGGAGAGGGTCTATGGCCAGGGGGAGGAGTTGAGGAGGAACAAGGACTGGGCCCAGGCGGCGGCGAGCTACGAGCAGGCGCTCGCCATCTGGCGCTCGCTGCCGGATCGCGGAGAGGAGGGGCTGGCGCTCTACCGGCTCGGAACCATGCGCGAGAATTTGGGGGATGCCGGGCAGGCCCTCGAGCTCTACGGCGAATCGATCGCCGCCTATCAGGCGGCCGGAGACCCCAGCGGCGAGGCGACGGTGCTCAACCGCCGGGGCGGGATCCTGGATGCCCATCAGAAGACCGATGAGGCCCTGGCTTCTTCCCAGCGCGCGCTGGAGATCTTCCGGAAGCTGGAAGACCCCCATGGCCAGGCGAGCTCCCTCAACAACATCGGCGCGGTCCATTTCGCTCTCGACAGGACCCGTCTGGCGGTCGAGGCTTTCGAGGAGGCGCTGGGGCTCTGGCGGAAGCTCGACGATACCCCGAACGAGGGCAGGACCTTACACAATCTGGGACGATTGTATGTGGCGCAGGGGAAGCTCCAGGAAGCCCGGGATGTGCTGGAGGCCTCCCGGCGGATCGCCGAGCAGAGCGCGGACGCGGAGCTCCTCTGCACGGCCTTGAGCAATCTCGGGGAGCTCGACCTGCGGCAGGACCGTTTCGCCGAGGGGAGGACGAACCTGGAGAAAGCCCTCGCCCTTCAGCGCCAGGCCAGGGACGAGCAGGGAGCGGCGGTGACCCTGTCCAACCTGGGAATCGCCCGGCTCAAGGCGGGAGACCTGGACGGCTCCTGGAAGACCGAGGAAGAGGCCCTGGCCCTCTTCCGCAAGCTCGGGGACACCGCGGGAGAAGGGATCGCGCTCTCGAACCTCGGGCGCGTCCACTACGCCCGCGATCAGGACAGGGAAGCCGTGGCGCGCCAGCGGGAGGCGCGGGCGCTCTTCGAGAAGGCCGGCGACCGGCAGGGGATGGCTCTGAGCCGTTTCGGCGCCGCCCGTTCGCTGGCTCGCCTGGGAGATCTCGAGGCGGCGCGCCAGGAGCTCGAGCCGGCTCTCGATCTGATCGAGAACCTGCGCGACGACGCGCCCAGCCTGGGCTTCCGCACCTCCTACTTCGCCACCAAGCAGCACTACTGGGATCTCTACGTGGACATCCTGATGGGGTCGCACGAAGAGGCCCTCGCGCTGCAGGCTTCCGAACGCCGCCGCGCCCGCGGTCTCCTGGACGCGCTGGCGGAGACCGGCGCGGCGGTGGAGAGCGGGACGGATCCCGGGCTGGCCTCCGAGATCCG
>CAVXIG010000065.1:0-130199 GCA_963761645.1 uncultured Acidobacteriota bacterium | reverse complement strand
CGGAGATCGGTAGGTTGCAGTGGAGATCGATAGGTTGCGGTGGATAAGCCTAGGTTGCGGTGAGTTGGCGAACGTCGCGGTGGATACTGAGATGTTGCGGTGGAGATGGGGACGTTGCGGTGGAGGGGATCAGGTTGCGGTGGATTACGGTCTGTTGCAGCGAAGAGCGAGAACTTGCGGTGGATATGGCGAGGTTGCGGTGAATAGGCTTACGTTGCGGTGGATCCAGAACCGTTGCGGTGCGTCCAGCCCTCTGCCGCAACGTAAGCATACGTTGCGGTGAAGATGGCGACGTTGCGGTGGAGCGGTGGAGGTTGCAGTGGAGTGACGCTTCCCGCGACTCTGCCGGAAGCGAGGTTGCGGCAGAGCGGGTCAAGTTGCGGTGGAGGAAGGGACTTTGTGGCGGATCTGCTCGCTCCCTCCTGGATCAGCCCGCCCGTGGCGGCGGTAGCCAAGGCTACGCATCTCGCCCGGCGACGGCAGGTCATCGCTTCGAGGAAGACTGCCGTCGCCCCTTCGGGGCTCAGTGGGTTTTGGGGAACTTCCTGGGGTTGAAACCCCAGGCTTTATGCCTGCGCCCCTTGCGGGGCTGACTTTAGCGGGGCCTGAAGGGGGGACGAGGGGCTCGTCTACTGACGGGAGATCGCCTCGCAACCCTGCTTCTTCAGATCCACCTTCCAGACCCCCTCATACCCTTCGATCAGCAGGCTCCCGGGCTGGCCGGTGATCCCCAGGCGCTGAAAGCAGTCGGACTTCGCTCCCAGGAGGACGAGCAACTCGGGAATTGTATTCGAGTGACCGACGATCAGGACGGCCCGGTCTGCCGTGTGCTTCTCCCGCAGCCGCGTGAGGAAGCCGGACATCTCGCCGGGCTTGGTCGAGGCCTCGTCGGCGACGACCGGGATGTGCGCGGCCTGGGCGAGCGGCATGGCGGTCGCGAGGGCGCGGGTGGTGCGGCTGGCATAGATGGCGGCGATTTCGGCCCCTTCGAGCCGCTTGGCCAGGGCCTCGGCACGGGCGACTCCCGCGGCGGAGAGGGGACGGAAGGAGTCGATCTCATCAGGCCAGAAGTCGACCTTCTCGGCATGGCGGACGAGATAGATATTGTCCAGCGCAACGGCAGGAGCCGCCAGCAGGACCAGCAGGACGAGCGGCAGGATCCAGTAGAGGCGGAGCCCCACCCGACCTCCCGACCCAACGGCTCGGCGGGGGGTATGGCGGCACGGAGTGAGGCTCGTCACTAGTCCATCTGCTTTCTCAGCACGGTCGGGATGTCGTAGTCATCCACGTTCGACCAGTTGGGGCCGAAGCCGTTCGGGTCGTCGCCGCGGATGTGGGCGATCGCCTTGCGGTAGAACGGCACGTCGGCGGCCGACTTCTCGGGCTCCTCGGGGCGCTCCCGCTCTCTCTCCCGCTCCCTGTCCCTCTCCATCATCGGCATCGCGGCCAGGCTCGGCGCCGGGACGGGCGACGGACGGCTCGAGGAGTACGACGTCGTCGCCGCCGGCATCCGCGGACGGTCGTCGGCGCTGCGGTCGAAGCCGGTGGCGATCACCGTCACCTTCATCGCCTCTTCGAGGGTGGGATCGATCACCATGCCGGAGATGATGTTGGCGTCCGGATCGACCGAGTCGGAGATGATGCGCGCCGCCTCGGCGACCTCGTGCAGCGTCAGGTCGTGGCCGCCCGAGATGTTGATCAGCACCCCGCGGGCGCCCTGGATCGAGGTCTCCTCCAGGAGCGGCGAGGAGATCGCCCGCTGCGCCGCCTCGAGCGCCCGGTGCTCGCCCTTGGCGATGCCGGTGCCCATCAGCGCCATGCCCATGCCGGTCATGATCGTGCGCACGTCGGCGAAGTCGACGTTGACCTCGCCCGGGATGGTGATCAGGTCGCTGATGCCCTGCACGGCCTGGCGCAGCACGTCGTCGGCGATGCGGAAGGCCTCGAACAGCGGCGTGCCGCGCTCGACGAAGTTGAGCAGCCGCTCGTTGGGGATGGTGATCAGCGTATCGACCGCGTTGCGCAGCTCCTCGACGCCGCGCTCGGCGTACTGCAGGCGGCGCCGCCCCTCGAAGCCGAACGGCTTGGTGACCACCGCCACGGTGAGCGCGCCGATCTCGGCCGCCAGCGAGGCGATGACCGGCACCGCGCCGGTGCCGGTGCCGCCACCCAGACCGGCGGTGAGGAAGACCATGTCGGCCCCCTCGAGGCATTCGAGGATGCGGTCGGTGTCCTCGAGCGCGGCCTTGCGGCCCATCTCGGGATCCGCGCCGGCACCCAGTCCCTTGGTGAGCAGGGTGCCGATCTGCAGCTTGATCGGCGCCCGGCACTTGGCCAGGGCCTGGAGGTCGGTATTGGCGGCGATGAACTCGATGCCGCGCAGTTGAGCGTCGATCATGCGGTTCACGGCGTTGCCCCCACCGCCCCCGACGCCGATGACCTTGATGCGGGCGGGCGTCGTATCCGCCACCGCCTGGACGCGGAGCCGGTTGTCCTTCCCGGCCTCCGCGGCGTCCTGGTCTTCGAAGAGAATCATGCTTACCCCCTTTATCTGGGTGACGTCTGATTTTAGAGCAAATCCGAGAACATTCCGCGCAGGCTGCCGACCATCCCGCGCACGCTGAAACCCGACTTCTTCTGTACCTTGTTCTGGCTCTCCTCGGCGTTGCGAGCGTAGAGCAGGAGCCCGGAAGCCGTCGCCCACGTGGGGCTGCTGATGACGTCGACCAATCCGCCCAGGCCGCGCGGCAGGCCGTAGCGCACGCCGGCGTCGAAGATCTGCTCGGACATCTCGAGCAGGCCGTCGAGCTGGGCGCCGCCGCCGGTCAGGATGACGCCGCCGCGCAGCCCTTCGTCGGAGGCGTGGCGGGTGAGGTCCTCGCGGATCATCGTGAACAGCTCCTCGGCGCGCGGCTGCAGGATCTCGCACAGCTCGCGCTTGGGGACGATCCGCGAGGTGCCGCCGGCCACCGTGGGGACGGCGATCCCCTCCTCGTCGGTGACCATGCTGGGCAGGCAGCACCCCTGCTTGACCTTGATCCGCTCGGCCTCGGCGAAGGGGGTGCGCAGCACCATCGCGAGGTCGTTGGTGAAGTGGCCGGCGCCGATCGGCGCCACCGCGCTGTACTGGATCTCCCCCTCGCAGAAGAGGGCGTACTCGGTGGTGCCGGAGCCGACGTCGATCAGCAGCGAGCCGAGCTCGCGCTCGTCCGGGGTGAGCACGGCCTCGGCGGTGGCGAGCGGCTCGAAGACCATCTGGATGACCTCGATGCCGGCGCGGTTGACGCTGGTCAGCAGGGTCCGCGAGCGGGTGATGTTGCCGGTCACCAGATGGACCATCACCTCCAGGCGGGTGCCCAGCATGCCGAGCGGATCGTCGATCCCCCCCTGCTCGTCGACGATGAACTCCTGCGGGATGGCGTGCAGGATCTCGCGGTCGGACGGCAGGGCGGCCGACTGCGCCGCGTCGAGCACGCGCTGGATGTCCTGGCGGGTGATCTCGCGGTCCTTGCGGGCGACGCTGACCATGCCGCGCGAGTTGACGCTGCGGATGTCGGCTCCGGCGACGCCGACGTAGGCGCGGGAGATCTCCACCCCGGCCATCACCTCGGCCTCCTCGCTCGCCGCCTTGAGCGCCTCGACGGTGGCCTCGACGTTGACGATGTTCCCCTTGCGCGTGCCGCGGTTCGGGGCCAGCCCCTTGCCGACGACCTCGATGCCGCCCTTGTCGTCGCGCTGGCCGATGAGGACCCCCACCTTGGAGGACCCGATGTCGATACCGACGAAGTAAGGTTCCGTTTTGGCCATAGCTGACCCTCTTCTCAAAAAAAGTTGACTCTAAGCTCCAGTCCCGCCGGCCGCCGCCGGCGACGGGACAGAATTCGCTGCGGGTTGCACGACGATCCGGCGCGAGAAGCGCAGGTCGACCGCGTCGATTTTCGGATAGCGCCGCGCGAGCTCCGGCAGCAGGGTGAGCAGGCGCTGCATCTTGGGCGCCACCTCCCCCTCCTTGACCAGGACGGGGAAGGGCAGGGCGCTGGTGCGCAGCCGGAAGTCCTCCTCGCCCAGCACCTCGATCTGCGCCAGGTTCGCCGCCCAGTTCGGCTCCACCCGCCCGAGCTCCGCCGCCACCTCGAGCGCGGCGGCCATGCCGTTGGGGTGCGGCTTGCCGGGGAAGCTCACCACCAGCAGGCCGGCCTTGCGCGCCGCCTCCAGCTCGACCGGCGTGGCGACCGGGGCGATGGCGCGACCCTCCTCGTCGGCGAAGACGAGGTCGCGGCCGGCGAGCAGCAGGGCGATCGGCTTGCGCTCGGAGATGCGCACCCGCAGCCGGTCCGGCAGCTCCTTGGCGATCTCCACCGATTGGATCCAGGGGTCGCGCCGCACCCGCGCGGTGGCGTCGGCGAGCGACATCCGCACCAGGTTCTTCCCCTCGAGAGGAGCGAGCGCCTGGCGGATCGAGGCTTCCGAGACGCGGCCCGCCGCCGGCGAGCCCTTCATCGGCCGCACGTCGACGGTGCGCAGCCGGAAGAGCGGCGCGGTGAGCACCCAGGCGACGAGCCCGGCCGGCAGCGCCACCAGCCCCACGGCGGCGGCGAGCGGCTTCAGCAGCTTGCGCAGCAGGCTCTTGCGCCGGCGGCGCGGCGGCGTGCCGCGGCGGCGGAAGTCGAGCACCCGCCCGCCCGCGCCGGGCGGCACCACGGAGGCGGTGGCGGTGGTGGTGCCCGTCATCCCGCCTTCTCCTCTTCGACCAGCGCCTGGGCCAGCCGGTTGACGTCCCCGGCGCCGAGGGTGATCACGACGTCGCTTGGCGCCGACCCGGTCGCGCAGCAGCTCCGGCGCGTCCTGCCAGGACGGGCAGTAGTGGACGTTGCGATGCCCGCTGCGCCGCGCCGCCTCGACCACCAGCTCGCCGGTGACGCCGGGGATCGGCTGCTCGCGCGAGGGGTAGACGTCGGTGACCACGGCCATGTCGGCGCCCAGCAGGGAGCGGCCGAACTCCTCGGCCTGATCCTGGGTGCGCGTGTACAGGTGCGGCTGGAAGACGGCGAACACCTGCCCCTCGGGGAAGGTCTGCCGCGCCGCCTGCAGCGTGGCGTCGACCTCCGTCGGGTGGTGGGCGTAGTCGTCCACCACGGTGGCGCCGCGCCAGGTGCCGACGTGCTCGAAGCGGCGGTGCACCCCCTCGAAGCCGGCGAGGGCGCGGGTGATGGTGTCGAAGTCGATGCGCAGCGCCAGCCCCACGCCCACCGCCGCCAGCGCGTTGAGCACGTTGTGGCGGCCGGGGATCGGCAGCTCGATGGTGCCGAGGTCGACGCGGCCGAGCAGGCGGTCGTTGCGCAGGCGCACGCCGAAGCGGCTGCCGACGCCGTGCGGCTCGAGGTTGACCGCCGAGAGGTCGGCCTGCGGCGACAGGCCGTAGGTGAGGATGCGGCGGTCGGCCATGCGCGGCAGCACCTTCTGCACGTTGGCGTCGTCGAGGCAGACGATCAGCCGGCCGAAGAAGGGGACGCGGTTGCCGAACTCGACGAAGGCGTCCTGGATCGCCTCCAGCGTGCCGTAGGTGTCGAGGTGGTCGCGGTCGATGTTGGTGATCACCGCGATCACCGGGGTCAGCCGCAGGAAGCTGCGGTCGTACTCGTCCGCCTCGGCCACCAGGTAGTCGCTCTTGCCCAGGCGCGCGCCGGTGCCGAGGAGGCGCAGCCGGCCGCCGACGATCACGGTGGGATCGAGCCCGGCGTCGGTCAGCAGGGTGCCGATCAGCGAGGTGGTGGTGGTCTTGCCGTGGGTGCCGGCGACGCCGATGCCGTACTTCAGGCGCATCAGCTCGCCCAGCATCTCGGCCCGCCGCACCACGGTGATGCCGCGCCGCCGCGCCTCGCGCACCTCCGGGTTGTCGTCGGCCACGGCGGAGGAGGTCACCAGCAGCTCGACCCCCTCCAGGTGATCGGGCGAGTGCCCCTTCTCGATCTGCGCGCCCATGTCCGTCAGCCGCTGGGTCGCCTCGCCGAGCGACTGGTCGCAGCCGCTCACCTCGAGGTCGTACTCGAGGAGGATCTCGGCGATGCCGCTCATGCCGGCGCCGCCGATGCCGACGAAGTGGATGCGCGAGAGGTCGGTGAACCGGTTGAACATCAGCTCACCCCTCCCAGTTCCTGGACCAGATCGGCGATGTCGGCGACGGCGCGCGGGCGGGCCAGGGCCCGCGCCGCCCGCCCCATGGCGGCGAGGCGGGCGCCGTCGGCCAGCAGCTCTTCCAGCCGCGCGGCGAGGCGGTCGGCCGAGAGCTGATCGGAAGGGATCATTTCGGCGGCGCCGGCCTCGGCGATCAGCCGGGCGTTGTCCACCTGATGCCCCTGGGCGATCGCCAGCGGCACCAGCAGCGAGGCGCGGCCGGCGGCGCAGATCTCGGCGAGGGTGATCGCCCCGGCCCGCGAGACCAGCAGGTGGCTCGCCGCCATCGCCCCGGCGACGTCGTCGAGGAAGGGGACGACCTCGACGTGGGGGGCGCCGACGCCCGCCTGCGCGTAGGCCGCCCGCGCCTCCTCCAGGTTGCGCGCCCCGGCCTGATGGGTGATGCGGATCGCCGGGAAGCGGGCGGCGAGCCGCGCCGCCACCGCCGGCATCGCGGCGTTGATCTGCTTGGCGCCCTGGCTGCCGCCGAGCACCAGCAGGCGCGGCGCGTCGAGCGGCGAGAGCTCCGCGGGAACCTGGAAGAAGGCGGCGCGCACCGGCACGCCGGTCACCCGGCAGGGGCACTTGAGATCGGCGATCGTCGCCTGGTAGCCGACGGCCGCGCGCGGCCGCCCAGCGCGACAGCCAGCGATTGGCGACCCCCGCCTTGCCGTTCGGCTCCAGCAGCAGGACCGGCCGCCGGGCGAGCCGGGCGCCGATCACCGCCGGGGCCGAGACGTAGCCGCCGGTGCCGAGGACGAGATCGGCGCCGATCTCGCGGACCAGCGAGCGGGCCGCCAGCGGCCGAGCCCGCCAGGGTCGCCAGCGCCTTCGCCTGGCCGAGGGGACCGCGCCCGACGAGCGGCTTCGCAGGCAAGCCGTGGAAGGGGATGCCGCGCTCGCCCACCAGCCGCTCCTCCATCCCGCCGGTCATGCCGACGAAGCTCACGCGCCACCCCCGGGCCCGCAGCTCCTCGGCCACGGCGAGGGCCGGGAAGACGTGGCCGCCCGTGCCGCCGCCGGCGAGCAGGACGTGGAGGGGTGCGTTTGGCCGTTGCCATTTCATCAGTCTTCCACCATCAGGCATGCTGCGACACGTTGAGCAGCACGCCACAGATGCACAGGGTCACCACCAGCGACGAGCCGCCGTAGGAGATGAACGGCAGCGGGATCCCCTTGGTGGGGAGCAGCGCGATGTTGACGCTGACGTTGATCAGCGCCTGCATCACCAGGACGCCGGTCAGCCCCCAGCCGAGGTAGCGGCCGAAGGCGTCCGGCGCCTTGGCGCCGGCGCGCAGCCCCCGCCAGGCGAGGAGGCCGAAGGCGGCCACCAGGGCGAGGGCGCCGATCATGCCGAGCTCCTCGGCCACGATCGCGAAGATGAAGTCCGACTCCGGGTGCGGCAGGAAATAGAGCTTCTGCACGCTCTTGCCGGGGCCGAGGCCGAAGACGCCCCCCGAGCCGACGGCGATCAGCGACTGCAGCGCCTGGAAGCCGTTGCCCAGCGGATCGCGCTCCGGATCGAGGAAGGTGAACAGGCGCGCGCGGCGGTAGGGCGCCATCATCACCAGCCCGATCAGCGCCGGCGGCACCAGGGCCAGCGCGGCCACGATGTAGCGCCAGGAGAGGCCGGCGAGAAAGATCATCAGGAAGAAGGTGGCGCAGAGGAGCACCGCCGTCCCCATGTCCGGCTCGAGCAGGATCAGCGCCGCCGTCAGCACGGTGAAGAAGGCGGCCGGGGCGAGGAAGGAGAGCTCGTTGACCCGCTCCTCCTTCTTCTCGATCTGGTAGGCGAGGAAGGGGATCAGCGCCAGCTTCGCCAGCTCCGAGGGCTGGATCGAGACCCCGGCGACGAAGAACCAGCGGCGGGTGGCGTTGAGCTGCGGCGAGAAGAGCACGCCGACCAGCAGCACCAGCACCGCGCCGAGCAGGGTATAGATGACCGCCGGATTGCGCAGGCGGCGGTAGTCCATGTGCATCAGCCAGGCCATCAGCGCGAGGCCCAGCGCCGCCGAGACCCCCTGCTTGATCAGGAAATGGTTGATCCCGCCGCTCCGCGCCAGCGCCGAGCTCGCCGAGAACACCATCACCAGGCCGAAGAACATCAGCAGCACCACGATGGTGAAGAGCACCTTGTCGAACGCGAGCTTCTTAGCCATGGTGCGCCTCCGCGAGGATGCCCCGGACCAGTTCCTGGAAGACGTCGCCGCGGTGATTGAAGTTCCTGAACTGATCGAAGCTGGCGCAGGCCGGCGACAGCACGACCGCCTCGCCCGGCCGCGCCTGCCGCCGCCGCCGACTGCACGGCGCGGTCGAGCGTCTCGGACAGCTCGAACGGGACGGCGTCGCCGAGCGCGGCCGCGAACTCCGCGGCGGCCTCGCCGATCAGGTAGGCGCGGCGGGCCTTGCGGGCCACCATCGGCGTCAAGGTCGCGAGGTCGGCGTCCTTGTTGCGGCCGCCGAGGATCAGGTGGACCGTGCCGTCCGCGAACCCCTCGATCGCCTTCATCGTGGCGCCGGGGTTGGTCCCCTTGGAGTCGTCGTAGAAGGTGACGCCGCCGCGCTCGCCGACCTTCTGCAGGCGGTGCGGCAGGCCCTGGAACGACCGCAGGGCGGCGCGGATCGCCCCAGGCTCCACCCCCACCGCGCGCGCCAGCAGGGCCGCGGCCATGGCGTTCTCCAGGTTCTGCACCCCCGCCAGCGGCACGTCGGAGGCGTGGAACAGCTGGAGTCTCCGCGCCGCCGTCCACCTCGATCACCCGGCCATCCTCCGTGGCGTAGCAGCCGTCCTCGACCGGACCCAGGCGGGAGAACAGGCGGCGGCGGGCCCGCGTCTCGGTCCGCAGCGTCTCCGGATCGTCGGCGTTGAGCACGGCGACGTCCCCGGGGCCCATGTCGCGGAACAGCCGCTTCTTGGCCGCGCCGTACGCCTCCAGGTCGCCGTAGCGGTCGAGGTGGTCCTCCGAGAGGTTGAGGAACGCCGCGGCCTTCGGCCGGAAGGTGACGATCCCCTCGATCTGGAAGCTCGACATCTCGACCACGAAGACGCGCCCGGGCGGGCCCGGCGATCTTCCCCGCCAGCGGCTCGCCGATGTTGCCGCAGACCTCGGCCGTGAGGCCGCCGGCCTTCACCATCTCGCCGGTCATCGCCGTCGTGGTGCTCTTGCCGTTGCTGCCGGTGATGGCCACCACCGGGCCGTCGAGGAACGGGAAGGCGAGCTCGACCTCGGCGATCACCGGCACGCCGCACCGGCGGGCGTCCTCCAGCAGCGGACGGTCGAGCGGCACGCCGGGGGAGACGACGACCAGGTCGACGCCCGGGCGGGAGCTGGCGGAGGGTGCCGCCGGGGAGGAGCGTGACGCTCTCCTCGAGATCGCCGCGGTCCACCGCCTTGTCGTCCACCGCCTCCACGGCGACGCCCTGCGCCAGCAGCAGGCGCACCGCGGCGCGGCCGGAGAGCCCCAGGCCGTATACCAGCGCCTGCTCCAGGCGCCCGCCCGCGGCAGGATTCCAGGGTCCGTTCATCGCAGTTTCAGCGTCGACAAGGACAGCAGCGCGAACAGGATCGACAGGATCCAGAAGCGCACGATGACCTTGGGCTCCGCCCAGCCGGAGAGCTCGAAGTGATGATGGAGCGGCGACATGCGGAACACCCGCTTGCCGCGCAGCTTGAAGGAGGCCACCTGGATGATGACCGAGAGCGCCTCCATGACGAACAGGCCGCCGACCAGCACGAGCAGGATCTCCTGCTTGGCGATCACCGCGACGCTGCCGATGGCGGCCCCGAGGGAGAGCGAGCCGACGTCGCCCATGAACACCTCGGCCGGATGCGAGTTGAACCAGAGGAAGCCGATCCCGGCGCCGACCATGGCGCCGCAGAAGACGGCCACCTCGCCCACCCCCGGCACGTAGGAGAGCTGCAGGTAGTTGGCGATCACCCGGTTGCCGGCCACGTAGGTGAAGATGGCGTAGGTGGCGGCGGCCACCGAGGTGGCGCCGATCGCCAGGCCGTCGAGCCCGTCGGTCAGGTTGACGGCGTTGGAGGAGCCGACCAGCACGAAGGCCACGAACGGGATGTAGAAGTACCCCAGGTGCAGCACCAGCCGCTTGATGAAGGGGAGGGTCACCGTCGGGTTGAAGCCGCTCTCCGCCGGCAGGACCAGCAGGGCGATCCCGAACGCCAGGCCGACCAGCACCTGGAGCAGGAACTTGGCGCGCGCGGTGAGGCCGAGGTTCCGGCGGTTGCGGACCTTGAGGTAATCGTCCGCGAAGCCGATGGCGCCGAAGGCGGTGGTCACGATCACCACCAGCCAGACGTAGATGTTGCGGAGGTCCCCCAGCAGCAGGGTGGGCACCAGGGTAGCGAACAGGATGAGCAGGCCGCCCATGGTCGGCGTCCCCGCCTTGACCTGATGCGCCTGCGGCCCGACGTCGCGGATGTTCTGCCCCACCGACAGGCGGCGGAGCTGGCGGATGAACCAGGGTCCCAGGAGCCAGGAGAGGATCAGCGCCAGGACCATCGCCGCCACCACCCGGAAGGTGATGTAGCGGAAGACGTTGAAGGCCGGGATCACGTCCCGCAGCGGATAGAGGAGCCAGTAGAGCATCAGTGCGCGGCCTCCACCGCGGCGGTACCCAACAAGCGCCGGACCACCTGATCGAGCTTCACCCCGCGCGAGCCCTTGACCAGCACCACGTCGCCGCCGTGGATCTCGCCGGCCGCCCACTCGGCCGCCGCGGCGGCGTCGGACAGCCAGACGGCCTCGACGCCGGCGCCCCGGGCCCCGGCGGCCAGCTCCCGCGACAGCTCGCCGACCGCCACCACCGGCGAGAAGCCGAGCCGGGCCGCCCGCTCCCCCGCCTCGCGGTGGAAGCGCGGCCCCTCGGGCCCCAGCTCCAGCATGTCGCCCAGCACGGCGACCCGGCGCTCGCCCGGCAGGGCCGCCGCGCTCGCCAGCGCCTTGTCGACGGCGTCGGGATTCGAGTTGTAGGAGTCGTCGATCAGCAGGAACCCCCCAGGCGCGCGATGGACGACGCCGCGCATGGAGGCGGGCTTCACGCCGCGCACCGCCGCCGCGATCTCCTCGAGCGAGAGGCCGAGCGCCCAGGCGGCGGCCGCCGCGGCCAGGCAGTTCTCGACGTTGTAGAGGCCGTGCAGGGGGAGGCGGATCTCGGCGGACTGATCTCCGGCTTCCAGAACGAAGCGGCTCCCCACGCCGCCGTCCGGCTCGGGGGCGAGGTCGCGCGCCCGGACCTCCGCCTGCTCGATGGCCATGCCGTACCAGACCACCCGGGCGCCGTGCCGCCTGGCGATGCGCGTCACCTCGGGGTCGTCGGCGTTGGCGACGATGAAGCCGCTCGGCGTCGAGCCCCGCCAGGAGCTCCGACTTCGCCTCGGCGATCGCCTGGATGGTGCCGAAGAACTCCAGGTGGACGGGGCGCACGACGGTGAAGACGGCGACGTCCGGCCGGCCGAGCAGCGAGAGCTGGCGCAGCTCGCCCGGCGTCGACATCCCCATCTCGGCCACCATCCACTGCGGTGCCGTCGGGCACGTTGAGCAGCGACAGCGGGAAGCCGTAGAGGTTGTTCAGGTTGCCCGGCGTCCACGCCGTCCGGAAGCGGGAGGCGAGGATGGCGCCGAGCAGCTCCTTGGTGGTGGTCTTCCCCGCCGAGCCGGTGATGCCGGCGAGCCGCTCCGGCGTCCGCGTCCGCACGAAGCGGGCGAGGTCGTGGAGGGCCTGGAACGTATCTTCGACGCGGATCAGCGCGCCGGCCGGCGACGCCGGGACATCCTCCTGGATGATGGCCGCGGCGGCTCCCCGCGCCAGGGCGTCGGGGACGAAGCGGTGGCCGTCCGTGTGCGCGCCGCCGAAGGCGAAGAAGGCCTCGCCCCCGCGGACGGCGCGCGAATCGATCGCCGCCCCCTCGATCATGGCGTCGGGGTCGCCGGCCGTCACCCGGCCGCCGACCGCGCGCGCCGCGTCACCGACCGACAGCCGAGCCAAAGCGCTCCTCCAGAGCCTTGCCGATCTCCTCCAGGTCGGAGAACGGCAGTTTTCGAGTTCCGATCGTCTGCTCCCGCTCGTGCCCCTTGCCGGCCACCACCACCGCCCAGCCGGGCTCGGCGGCGGCGATCGCCTCGCGGATCGCCTCGCGCCGGTCCGGCACCAGGCGGTAGGAGCGGTTGCCGCTCGCCTTCAAGCCCTCCTCGACGGCCGCCAGGATGGCCAGCGGGTCCTCGCTGCGCGGGTTGTCCGAGGTGGCGATCACCAGATCGGCCAGCTCGCCGGCCACCTTCCCCATCAGCGGGCGCTTGCCGGCGTCGCGGTCGCCGCCGCAGCCGAAGACCACCGCCACCTTGCCGCCGCCCACCACCTCGCGCGCCGAGCGCAGGGCGGCGTCGAGGGCGGCGTCGGTGTGGGCGTAGTCGACGTAGACCGCGAACGGCTGGCCGCCGTCGACCGGCTCCATCCGTCCGGGCACCGGCCGCTGGGCGGCGAAGGCGGCGGCCACCGCCGCGTGCGGCAGCTCCAGGGTCTCCGCCACCGCCGCCGCGGCCAGCAGGTTCGACAGGTTGTAGCGGCCGAGGATGGGCGAGGCGAACGGCACCTCGCCGCGCGGCGTCACCAGGACGCCGCGGATGCCGGCGGTGGTCAGGGCGGCCTCGCGAGCCGAGACCTCCCCGCGCTCGCCGAACGTCAGGGCGTCCGGCAGCTCGGCGGCGAGCCGCCGGCCGTAGGGATCGTCGACGTTCACCGCCGGCCGGCACCCCGGCTTCAAGAGGTCGAAGAGCCGCCGCTTGGCCGCGAAGTAGTCCTCGAAATCCCGGTGGTAGTCGAGGTGGTCGCGGGTGAGATTGGTGAACACCGCCGCGTCGAACTGGGCGCCGCCGACCCGCCCCATGGCGAGGGCGTGCGAGGAGACCTCCATGGCGACCGCAGCGGCGCCGTCGTCGCGCATCTCGCGCAGGAGCCGGAAGAGGTCGGACGCCTCGGGCGTGGTGTGGCCGCCGGCGTAGCTCTTCCCCTGGAAGCTGTAGCCGAGCGTGCCGATGAACCCCGCCGGGCGCCCCGCCGCGTTGAGAATGCCGGCGATCAGCGTCGCCACCGTCGACTTGCCGTTGGTGCCGGTCACCCCGGCCAGGATCAGCTCGCGGTCGGGATGGCCGTAGACACGGGCGGCGAGCGGCCCGAGCAGGGCGCGCGGATCGTCCGCGATCAGCCAGGGGACGGCGACGCCCGCCGCCTCGCCCGGCTCCGGGCCGACGATCGCCACCGCTCCCGCCGCCACCGCCGCGGCGGCGAAGGCGCGGCCGTCGAAGCGCTGGCCGGGCAGGGCCACGAACAGGTCGCCGGGGCGCACCCGGCGCGAGTCGTGCTCGACGCCGGTGATCTCCGGATCGTTCGGATCCTTGCCGCCGGAGCCGGCGACGGCCAGGCCGCTCACCAGCTCAGAGAGACGCATGAGGGTGGCCTCCCTTGGGCGCGGCTGGCGTGGCGTGGTCGAGCTCGGGCTCCGGAGTCTCCACCGCGACGGCGTGGTCGTCGCCGTCGGCCAGCACGTCGTCCTCGCCGAGCGCGGGAACCGCGGAGGCCGCTGCCGGGGGGCTCGCCGGCAATCCCGCCAGCATCGTCGCCTGCCCCATCCAGACGGACGGCCGGGGGCGCTCGGGGTGGATGCCGCGATAGAGCAGCACCTGCCGGGCGATGGCGCTGAAGGCGGGCGCCGCCACCTGGGCGCCGTAGTACTCGCTGCCCTGCGGCTCGGCGATCGCCACCAGCCCCACCAGGGCCGGCCGGTCCGCCGGCGCGAAGCCGACGAAGCTCGGCAGATAGCCGCGATAGCCGCCGCGCACGGGGATCTGCGCCGTCCCGGTCTTGCCCGCCACCCGGTAGCCGGGGACCGCGGCGGACTTGCCCGTGCCGTCGATGACCACCCCCTCCATCAGGCGGGTGAGCTCGCGCGCCGTGGCGGGCGAGATCGGACGGCCGACCACCGGCGGCGTGGCGTACTTCGGCATCCGCGCCTCGCCCCGGCTCACCGCGGCGACCGTGTGCGGCCGCAGCAGCGCCCCGCCGTTGGCCACCGCCGCGGTGGCGCTGACCAGTTGCAGCGGCGTCACCGAGACCCCCTGCCCGAAGGAGATGTAGGACTTCTCGAGCAGGCTCCAGCGCTCGACGTTATGAAGGATGCCGGCGCTCTCGCCGGGCAGGTCGATCCCCGTCTGGCCGGCCGAAGCCGAAGCCGCGGATGGTGCCGTAGAACCGCGCCTGCCCCGATCCGCTGGGCGACCCGGATGACGCCGACGTTGCTGGAGTGCGAGATCACCTGCGCGAATGTCAGCATGCCGTACGACTTGTGGTCGCGGACCCGGATGTTGCGGAAGAGGGTGATCGATCCCCCGCCGCAGTCGATCATGTCGTTCTCGCGCACCACCCCGGCCTCCAGGGCGGCGGCGGCGGTGATGATCTTGAAGGTCGAGCCAGGCTCGTAGACGTCGGCGACCGCCCGGTTGCGCCAGCTCTCCGGCGAGTAGCTGCCGAAGTCGTTGGGGTCGAACGTCGGGTAGGAGGCCATGGCCAGCACGCCGCCGGTCGCCGGGTCGAGGAAGATGGCGCTGCCGCGCTTGGCGTGCCGCTCCTGGATCGCCCGCGCCAGCTCGCGCTCGACGATGTGCTGCACGGTCGCGTCCAGCGTCAGATAGAGGTCGTGCCCCGGCTCCGGCTCGGCGGAGGAGAGGTCGGGCGCCGCCACCGTCCCCTGGCGGGCGTCGCGCAGCACGGTCCGCTTCCCCGGCTTGCCGGTGATCTCCCGGTCGTAGACCAACTCGAGGCCGGCGAGGCCGTGGTTGTCGGTGCCGACGTAGCCGAGCACCTGGGCGGCCAGCTCCCCCATCGGGTAGTAGCGCTTGCTCTCGGGCACGAAATAGAACCCCTTGAGCTCCAGGGCATGCACCTTCTCGGCGACCGGCGGATCGAGCTTGCGCGCCACCCAGATGAACTCGCGGTCGCCGGCGAGCTGGCGCGCCAGCCTGGCGCGGTCGAGCCCGGGAATGACGCCGGCGAGCGCGGCGGCGGCCGCCTCCGGGTCCTCGATCTCCGGCGGCACGGCGTAGACGGAGTCGACCTGGATCGAGACGGCGAGCTCGCGCCCCTGGGCGTCGTAGATCGTCCCTCGCGGCGGATCGAGGGTGACCACCCGCTGCTGCTGGCGCTCGGCCTTGTTCGAGTAGTGGTCGTAACGGACCACCTGCAGGTGGTAGAAGCGGGCGCCGATCAGCAGCATCCAGAAGATCCCGAAGCCGGCGACGATGCCGAGCCGCCGCCTCACGGCAGCTCCTCCCAGAAGATCACCTGCTCGAGGACGGGCGACTGCAGCCCGAGCTCCTTGACCGCCCGCCGCTCGATCTGCGAAGGGCTGGCCAGGTAGGCCGCCTCCAGCCGGAGCTGCCGCTCCTTGCGCGTCTGCTGCGGTGAGCTCGCGCTCCAGCTTGTCGATGCGGTAGCCCGTGCGGGTCACTTCCAGATGGATCCAGGTGTACGCCAGCAAACCCCCTCCGAGGCAGAGCACGACCAGCAAGACCAGCGCCAGCTCGCGCACGCGGCGCCGGTCGCGCTCGCGCACGAGATAGGAGTTGGCCACCGGCCGCGTGAAGGCATAGGCATTCCGCAATGCCTTCAGAGCCTCCGGGCCGCGCGTAGCTTGCCGGAGCGCGCGCGCGGGTTGAGGTCGAGCTCGCTCTCGGTCGGCCGCACCGGCTTGCGCGTCAGCACCTCGATCAACTGGGTCTCCGAGCGCGAGCGCCCGGTCACCGGGTCGACCTCGCCGCGCGCCAGGTCGCGCAGCGTGTTCTTGACGATGCGGTCCTCGAGGCTGTGGTAGGAGATCACCACCAGCCGCCCGCCGGTCTCGAGCAGCCGCACCGTCTCCTCGATGCAGCGCTCGAGGCCGGCCAGCTCCTCGTTCACCGCGATGCGCAACGCCTGGAAGACGCGGGTGGCGGGATCGATCCGCTCCTCGCGCGCCGCCCGCGCCCCCTTGGCCCCGGCGACCAGCCGCTGGAGCTCACCGGTGGTCGCGATCGGCTTCTCCGTCCGCGCGCGGGAGATCGCACGGGCGATCCGCCGCGCCTGCCGCTCCTCGCCATAGTCCCTGAAGATGGTCTCCAACTCTCCCTCCGAGGCCTGGTTGACCAGGTCCGCCGCGGTCATGTCACTCAAACCCATCCGCATGTCGAGCGGCCCGTCGAGGCGGAAGCTGAAGCCCCGCCCGGGCGTCTCGAGCTGCAGCGAAGAAACGCCGAGGTCGGCCAGGAAACCCGCGATCCCGCCGTGGATTCCGAGGCCGGCCAACGCATCCGTGATCTGGTGGAAGTTCGCCTGCACCAGGCGCACTCGTGGACCGAAGACGGCGAGCCGCTCGCCGGCCCGCGCCAGCGCCGCGGCGTCGCGGTCGATGCCGACGACCTGGACGTCCGGCGAGGCGCGCAGCAGGGCCTCGGAGTGGCCGCCCAGCCCCAGCGTCCCGTCGACGAAGATCCCGCCGCGCTGGGGCGCGAGGTAGTCGAGGACCTCGGCGAGGAGGACCGGCACATGCTGGACGACCGTCTTTTCAGGCTCGCTCGCGACCGGCCTCCCTCCGTGGCGCGCTCAGATCCCCTGGGTGCTGAGGGCATGAAAGTCCTCGTCCGTGAACGGCTGCTCCGAGAGCCGCGACACGAGCCGTTCGTGGTTCCAGACCACCAGATGGTTGAGCTGGCCGCTCACCACCACGTCGCCGTTCATGCTGGCGCTCTCGCGCAGGATCTGCGGGACCAGGATCCGCCCCTGCACGTCCAGCCGCACCTGCTGTCCGAAGTAGTTCACCCGCTCGAGGTACCGCGTCTTGGTGCGGTCGGTGGACGGCATGGCCGCCAGCCGGGACTCGATCTCCTCCCAGACCGGCAGCGGGTAGAGCAGCGCCGAATCGCCCTGGACCGACGTCACGAACAGATCGGGGCCGTAGCGCTCCTCCAGGAGCCGCCGGAAATCCGTCGGAATCTTCAGACGGCCCTTGTCGTCGATCTTGGTTGGAGCGCTTCCGCGGAACATGACCCGCCCCCAAAAAAAGGGTTTACTGCGGGGAAAAGCCTAGCAGTTCACTCCACTTTTGTCCATTTTTATCCACCATCGCCCACCAGAGCCTCGCAAATGTTCCGAAAAGCACGCGCAAGCGAGGCGGAAGAGCGGTTTGCAGAAGAGAAATGAAAACGCCCGCGAAGGTTTCTCGCGGGCGTTCGAAGCCAGCCTGGGGGAGGTCTCAGACGCCGGGCGGCGGGGTCGCCGGCGGCGGCTCGGTCGCGGACGGCGGCGGGGCCACCGGCGCCGGCGAGGGATCGACCGGCTTGGGGACCGGCAGAGTGCCCGGCGCGGTGGGCTCGGTCGTGGTCGCCGTGGGCGGGGTCGTCACCGTAGCGGGGGGCGTCGCCTCGCCGGCCGCCGGGGCCGCCGAGCCCGTCGCCGCCGCTGCCGCCGCGGGGATGCCGCCGCTGAGCCCCCCTTCGTCGCTGGCCGCTTCGGTGACGGCGAGATGGCGGCGGAAGTTGGCGGCGTCCGCCGGGGGCTTCGCCACCACCAGCGACTTCTTCTCCAGCTCCACCATGTACTTGGCGATCTCCTGGCGGAAGACCCGCTCCTGCTCGCGGGCCTGGATCGCCTGCTGGACCTCGGAGAACGGCGGGATGCGCGACTCGCGGCGATCCAGCACCTGCACCAGGTGGAGGCCGCCGCGCGCCTGGACCGGCTCGCTGAGCGAACCCTTGGGGAGCTTCCAGACCGCGGTCTCGAGGTTCTTGTCGAGATCGCCGGGCGAGACCCAGCCGAGATCGATGGCGGCGCTCGTCACCCCCTTCTTGGAGATTTCGGCGACGGCGTCGGCCAGCGAGCCGCCGGACTGCACCTTGGCGCGGATCTCCGCCGCCGCGCGCTGCCGCTCCTCGGCGGTCGGCAGCCCCCCCTCGTCGAGCACCACGACCTCGCGGAGCTGGACCTGCTCGGGCTGGCGGAACTGCTCGAGGTTCTTGCGGTAGTAGCGGCGCTGGTCCTCCTCATCCACCTTGACCCGGCTCTGCACCTCGCGGCCGCGCACCTCCTGCACCCGGAGCTGGCCGCGCAACTGGGCGCGGAGCTGGGCCTCGGTCATGCCGGACTGCGCCAGGGCCGCCTTGAACTCCTCGTCGCTCTTCAGGTTGTAGCTCTGCTTGAGCTGCCCCATGGCGGCGTCGACCTGGGCGTCGGTGACCTCGACGCCGAGCTGGTCGGCCCGCGACTGCAGCAGCAGCTCGCGGAACAGATCGGCGTAGGCCACCTCCCCGGCCTGGCTGAGCAGCCGCTGGCGCTCGTCGCCGTCCTGCTCGCGGCGAACGATGTCGCGCACCAGCTCCTCGCGGTGCAGTTGGTAGTCGTAGAGGGTCGAGATCTGGTCGTTGACCCGCAGGACGACGCGGTTGAGCACCTCGGCGTTCAACGCCGGAACCATCGCCGGCGCGAGCGAGAGGGCGAGCAGACAGGGACAGGCTAACGAGTCTTCTTGGCATGGATTTCATCACTATAGGAACCTGCGTATCCGAACGGTAGATTCCGTTCATAAACTTTCACATTGTATCGGCTGCGGGCAGCCTGGACCAGCGACCGCAGGAGCTGGTCGGCATTCTGCTGGCGCAGCCGGGCGAGGATCTCCTCCCGCGCGGCGGCGAGCGGCACTCTCTGCGCCGGCTCGCGTTCGATCACCTGGAAGAGGTGGAATCCATAGTCGGCCGGCACGACGGGGCTCACCTCGCCCGGCTTCAGGGAGAAGATCAGGTCGGCGAACGACGGCGGCAGGTCGCCGCGCGCGAGCTCCCCCTGGTAGCCCCCCGAGTCGGCCCGCGGACCGCTCGACAGGCGGCGCGCGACGTCCTCGAACGGCGCTCCCGCCACGATCTCGCGCCGGGCCGCCTCGGCCGCCGCGCGATCCTCGGTGAGGATCTGCCGCAGCCGCACCCGCTCCGGACGCGTGAACTCCTGCGAGTGCGCCTCGTAGTAGCGGGCAACCTCGCCGTCGCCGGCCTCGCCGCGCAGGTCCGCCGTGAGCAGAGCGTCGGTCGCCTGCCGCGGCGCCGCGGCCGGCGGGACCAGCCCGCGGTCGGCGGCCAGCCGCGCCAGGAGCCGCTCGTCGAGGAACTGATCGAGGAGCTCCGAAAGCACGTCGCTCCCCAGGGCGGTCCCGGTCGTCGCCGACGTTGCGGGCCACGTACCGCTCGAACTCGGCGTAGCGCACCTCGGCGCCGCCGAGGCTCGCCACGGCGTCCGGGGACGCCGGCGGCGCCGCCCGCTGGCAGGCCGCCGTCAGCAGGATGACGCTCCAGCCCAGGCGCGCGGCCCTCGTCGCGATCGACGAATCCGCGTCGCGATCATTGCGCCAGCGACTCCAGCGTCTGGCGCGCCGTGGCGACGAGCTGCCGGCCGCCGCCGCCGGGCAGGATCAGCACCCCGGTCGGGCTGAAGCTCGCCCCCTGCATCGTCGAGACCATCTCGATCAGCCGCTCGACGTCGACCCGCGCGTCGCGGCGCAGCCGGATCACCAGCTCGCCCGCCTTCGCCGAGATCGACTGCACGCGCAGCGACTCGGCCAGGCGCTTGAGGGCCGCCACCTCGACCAGCGCCTCGACGGACGGGGGGGGCGGGCCGAAGCGGTCGACGAGCTCGGCGAGCATCTCGCGCTCCGGCTCCTCGGCGATCTTGCGGTAGAGCTCCATCCGCAGGTTGGCGTCGTCCACGTAGTCGGCCGGGATCGACATCGCCACCGGCAGGTCGAGCGCCACCGACGGCGCCTCCTCGACCACTTCCCCGCGCAGCTCGCGCACGGTCTCCTCGAGCAGCTTGAGATAGGTCTCGATGCCCACCGTGCCGATGTGGCCGCTCTGCTCGCCTCCCAGGAGGTTGCCGGCGCCGCGGATCTCCAGGTCGCGCGCCGCGATGCGGAAGCCGGCGCCGAGGTCGGAGAACTCGCGCAGGGCGGCGAGGCGCTTCCTGGCCTGCTCGGAGAGCACGCGGTCCTCGGCCACCGTGAAGTAGCAGTAGGCGAGCTGGTTGCTCCGCCCGACCCGGCCGCGGAGCTGGTAGAGCTGGGCGAGGCCGAAGCGGTCCGCCCGGTGGACGATCATGGTGTTGACGTTCGGGATGTCGATGCCGTTCTCGATGATCGTCGTCGCCAGCAGCACGTCGAAGTCGCCGCGGGTGAAGGCGTGCATGCGGCGGGAGAGCTCCTCCTCGTCGAGCTGGCCGTGGCCGACGGTGACGCGGACGCCGGGGACGATCTCGCGCAGCTTGGCCAGCCGGTCCTCGATCGACTCGACCCGGTTGTAGACGTAGTAGACCTGCCCGCCGCGCTCGAGCTCGAACTCGATCGCCTCGCGCACCAGGTTGTCGCTGTAGGGGAGGATCGCCGTCTCCACCGCCATGCGGTCGCGCGGCGGCGTCTCGATCACCGACAGGTCGCGCACGTTGGCGAGCGAGAGCTGGAGCGTGCGCGGCACCGGCGTCGCCGACATCGCGAGCACGTGGACGTTCTTCTTCAACTGCTTCAGCCGCTCCTTCTGGGCGACGCCGAAGCGCTGCTCCTCGTCGACGATCATCAGGGCGAGCTTGGGGAGCTGGATGTCCTTCGACAGCAGCCGGTGGGTGCCGATCAGGATGTCGATCTTGCCGTCGGCGAGCCTCTTCTTGAGCTCCCGCATCTCCGCCGGCGAGCGGAATCGCGACACCATCTCGACGTTCACCGGAAAGCCGGCGAACCGCTTGCGGAAGGTCTCCAGGTGCTGGTCGGCCAGAATCGTCGTCGGCGCCAGCACCGCCACCTGATAGCCGCCGTCGACCGCCTTGAAGGCGGCGCGCATGGCGACCTCGGTCTTGCCGTAGCCGACATCGCCGCAGAGCAGGCGGTCCATCGGGCGCTCGCGCTGGAGGTCCTCGCGGATGGTGGCGATCGCCTCCAACTGGTCCGGCGTCTCCTCGTAGGGGAAGGCGGCCTCGAACTGGTGCAGCATGTCGGTGTCCGGCGGCATCGCCGGGGCGCGCGCGACCTGGCGCTCGGCGTAGAGCTTCAGCAGCTCCCCGGCCATGTCGCGCATCCCCTTCTTGACCCGCGCCTTGGTCTTGTTCCACGAGGTGCCGCCGAGCTGGTCGAGGCGGGGGGCGACCCCCTCGATGCCGCTGTACTTCTGCACCTGATCGATGCGCGAGAGGGGGAGAAGCAGCCGCTTGCCGGCGGAGTAGGAGATCTCCATCACCTCGGTCTCGGCGGCGGCGCCGGCCGTGGCGAGATCGCGCACCACCGGCGGCAGCCCGCCCAGGCCGTCGCCGTTGCCGCCCACCGAGCGCAGCGCCACGAACTGGCCGATGCCGTGGTCGACGTGGACCACGAAATCCCCCACCTTGAGGTCGCGCAGGCCGGAGAGGAACGGCCCGAAGCGCGAGCGCGCCCGGCCGGCGCTGGAGCTTCGCCTGCGCCAGGAGCTGCTGCTCGCCGTAGACCACCACGCCGGCCGGCGGCAGCCGGAAGCCGCGCCCGATCTCCCCGGCGACCAGCTCGACGCCGCCGCGGCCCACTTGCAGCTCCCGCCCCTCGAGCAGCTCCTCGATCCGCCGCCGGTGCGCCGGGGAGACCACCACGATGCACCGCTCGCCGCGGGAGCGGGCGGTGGCGACCTCCTGGGGGAAGCGCGCGATCTGGCCATGGAAGAGGTCGGTCAGCGTGCCGTGGAAATCCGCGCCCTTCCCCTCGCCGCCGCCCATGACGAGGTCGCGCAGTCTCAGGGCCGCCGTCTCCAGCATCTCCCGCACCCGCTCGGACGGCTCCTCCAGCATCTCCGGCGGCACGGCCAGGCGGCCATGCTCCCGGCGCGCCGCGAAGTCCGCCTCCAGCCGCTCGGCGTGGTGGACCACCTCCCCCTCCAGGGCCGGCGGATCGACCGCGAACACCAGCGGCTGGCCCAGCACCTCGGGGAGCGAGACGGTCGCGCGGGCGAGCAGCGGCAGGTAGTTCTCCCAGCCGGGGAACTCGCCGCGCGTCCGCAAGGCCTCCAGCAGCTCGGCCGCCTCAGGCCCCCAGTCCGGATCGGCCGTCTGGCCGCCGGAGAGGAGGTCCGCCAGTTGCCGCGCCTCGTCCGCGCCGGCGGGGAAGAGCGAGAGGGGAAGGACGCGGATGGAGTCCAGCGTGTCCTCGGAGCGCTGCGACTGGGGGTCGAACCAGCGGATCGACTCCACGGTATCGCCGAAGAGGTCGAGCCGGATGGGGGTCTCCTCCCCCGGCGGGAAGAAGTCGAGGATGCCGCCGCGCACGGCGAAGTCCCCCACCTCGTAGACCAGATCGGTGCGCCGGAAGCCGTGGCGGGTGAGGTGGGCGACCACCTCCTCGATGGGGTGATCCTCGTTCGGACGGATGGTGAGCACCGAGCGGAGGAAGTCCTCGCGGCCGGGCAGCTTGCGGAAGAGGGCGCGCGGGGTCGCCACCACGGTCGTCAGCCGGCCGGAGGCGACGCAGTCGAGCGCCACCGACTCCTGGGCGCGCACCATCAGGGAGGTCTCGGTCTCCTGGTAGGGGGTCAGCGAGGGCGCGGGGAAGTAGACGACCCCCTCCTCGCGGCCGAAGAGGCGCGCCGCCTCCATCCAGGTCAGGGCGTCGGCCTCGCGCGGCACCAGCACCAGGATCGGCCGGCCGAGATCGCGGGCGAGCAGCTCCCCGACCCACGCCGCCGCGGGCAGCGGCAGGCGCACCACGTCCCCGAGCCCCTGCGACGAGGGACTTGTAAGGCGCACTGCTGCGTAGGATCCGTGACAGATCCTCCCAAACCGGGTCGGCCATGCAGGGAGTCTAACGTCGAACGGGAACCCGAGATTCCGGGCTGTGGTAACTTGCAAGCAGAGCCATGAGAACCCAGTCCTCTGATACGCCGCCCGAGATCGAGGAGATCGTCCTGGAGCGCTATCGCCAGATGACGCCCTTCGAGAGACTGATGCAGGTCTGGGAGCTGAATCGGATGGCCCAGCAGATGGCCGCGCTAAGGATCGAGGCTCAGTACGGGCCGAACCTCTCCGAGCGGGAGCTCCGGCTGAGATTGGCGGCCCTCTGGCTGGACCGGGAGACGATGATCGAAGCTTTCGGCTGGGACCCGGAGGTCGAAGGGTACTGATGGTCTCTCCCGAGGAGGCCCTGAAGGTCGTTCTCGAGGTCACCCGTCCCCTCGACGAGCTCGGAGTTCCCTACGTGGTCGGAGGCTCCCTCGCCAGTTCCCTGCACGGAGTTCCCCGTACGACCCAGGACGCCGATCTGGTGGCGGATCTACGCCCCATGCACATCCAGACCTTCGTCGATGCCATCTCCCCGAGCTTCTACGTTTCCCCTGAACGCGTGGCGCAGGCTGTCAGCCGACGTTCGTCCTTCAACTTGGTCCATCACGGAACCGGAATCAAGGTCGACGTTTTCCTACTCAAGGCTGACCCCATGTCTCTGCAGGAGATGATCCGTCGCCGGATTTTTCCTGTCCCGGGTTTATCTGGAGTCTCTCTTCAGGTTCGCCTCTGCCGAGGACACCATTCTCCAGAAGCTCCACTGGTATCAGCTTGGCAATCGCGTCTCCGAACGGCAGTGGACCGACGTGCTCGGCGTGCTGAAGATCCAGCGGAAACGTCTCGATTTCGAGTATCTGAAGGAATGGGCCGCCCACCTCGAGGTGGAGGATCTGCTGCGGAAAGCCTATGAGGACGCGGGGATCGACCCCGCGCTGGCCTGACAGCCCGGACCGGTTACCGCTGGAGCTGCTCGCCCGGCGCCTGAATCCGCGCCAGTACCCACTCCCGGCCGCGCACGAAGACGAGCGGCACGATCAGGCAGGCGACGATGCCGCCCAGGAGCTGAACGCCCCAGGTCATCCAGGCGACCTCCCCCGGCGACTGATGGAATCCGTACAGACTCAGTCCCACCCCCCAGATCAGCGCCGCGATGATTCCGACACAGAGGGCCGACTCCGTCAGCTCATCCTCCACCTTGAACATCTCCATCTCCTCTTGGGCCGGCTTTGCGCTTCATCTGCGGCATCGACTCGGCACGAATCGCAAACAGCAATAGGCATGCCACATTCAGAACTCTCGATGGGCCCGCTCAAACCACCCGCCACGCTGTGCTAGGCTCCAAACTCGATTTTTCTTCGGAGGAGGGAACATGCCCACCCGTTATCCCCAGGAAGCCGTGCTCCGCGACGGCCGCCGTCTGCTGGTCCGTCCGTTCACGGAGAACGATGTCGACTCTCTGTACGAATTCTTCCTGCACCTGCCGCAAGAGGTCCGCCGCTTCGCCTGGGACCGCATCGACAATCGCGCTCTGGTCGAGAGCTGGGGGCGCGAGCTCGACTACCAGAAGGTGCTGCCACTGCTCGCCTGGGACGGCCACAAGGTGGTGGCCGACGCGACGCTCCACCGGCGCCAGGGGAGCCCCCTGCGCATGGTCGGCCGCATCAAGTGGCTGATCGATCCCGACTACCGGGGCGATGGGGCTGGGGACGCTCCTGGTCAACAACTTCATCGACACCGCCAAGGCCGACGGCCTGCGCCATCTCACCTGCATGCTGGTCTCCGATTTCGAGTCCGACGCCGTCGAGACCCTGAAGAACCTGGGATTCGAGGGCTACACCATCCCCGGCTACGGGACGGACCCCGACGGTAATCAGCACGACATGATCAAGATGGTCCTGAAGCTCTGAGGGGCGGTCCCGGGGGCCGCCTCACCCCTCCCGCTCGTCCCGCCCGTGCGCGTGGGCCGGCGGCGCGGTCGCCTCGACGGCCTTGAACCGCTCCAGGATGCGGTAGGTGTGGGACGCCCCCTTCGGCACCACCCAGGAGTTTCCCTCCTCCAGGATCACCATCTGCCCCTCGACGTGCAGCTCGGCACGCCCGGAAATCACATAGCCGACCGTCTCATAGTCGCGGCGGCTCTCGGGCTTGTCCCCCTTCGTCGGCTCCTCATCCCACAGGCGCATCGCCACGTGCACCCCCGAGGCGAGGTACTTCTGGCCGAGGTCGCCGTGGGGGGAGTTCCGGGAATCGACTTTCATCACAGTGGTATCGCTCATCGCTCTCCTCCTTTGTCCTGGGCCTTTGCAGGAGCGTTGCCAGCGTGGCACGTCCGTTGCTCCTGATGACTGACAGAAGAAGGCTGGGGACGGCGATCCCCGACTGACAAGGAAGGAGACGACGACGATGCCGATGATCCTGCTGTCCAAGGGAGCGGAGATCCTGCTGGTTCAGTTCCACGAGCGCAAGGGGGACCGCGTCGGCGCCAAGGCCGGCGAGCGCCTGCCCGAGGGCGCCTTCACGGAAGCCGCGGCCGAGAGCCCCGGCGTCGATTTCGACGGCGCGACGCAGTCGCTGCTGGACGGCGGCCTCATCCGCCAGGAGGACGGGGAGTTCATCCTCACCCAGGAAGGGTACGACTACCTCTACAAGGGGGCCGGCCACCGGGTGGGCGAGGGCTAGCCTCCGGACCTCTTGGCCTTGTAACCCGCCTGGACCAGCTCGGCGAGCAGCCGGTCGGCATGGTCCCCCTGGACTTCGAGCTCGAAGGCCGGGGAGCCGTCCGGCGCCTTGCCCGTCTTCAGCGTTCCGCCGCCGCCGCACATCCGCTTCCAGGAGGCGAGGAGCGCCTCCGCCTCCAGCCGCGCCAGGATCAAGGGCCCCACCACCGTCACCATCTTGCCCCCTCTCCCGCCGCGCTCCCGGCGGATCCGGGGAGATTGCGCCGCGGGCGGCAGGCTCGCTCCCGGCTCGTCCCGGGACGGCGCGTCCCTTTTCTGGACGGGAGACTCCGTCGAATAGACCGTCCGGCCCGTTTTCGGCTTCACGGCTCCTCTTTCATTTCATGGTTTTCAGGGTCGAATCGCCCGGAATGCCGTTCCGGGGCCGGGCGTTGTAGGATCTTCGCACGACCCTCCGGGTCCGCAAAGGGGAAGACTGTCTTGGATGACATCCGTAATTTCTGCATCATCGCCCACATCGACCACGGCAAATCGACGCTGGCCGACCGGCTGATCCAGCGCTGTGGCGGGGTGGAGGCGCGCGAATTCCGCGACCAGATCCTCGACTCGATGGATATCGAGCGCGAGCGCGGCATCACCATCAAGAGCAACACCATCACCCTCCGGTATACCGCGCGGGACGGCAAGCCCTACCGGCTGAACCTGATCGACACCCCCGGCCACGTCGACTTCTCCCACGAGGTGCGCCGGTCGCTGATGTCCGCCGAGGGGGCGCTGCTCATCGTCGACGCCTCCCAGGGGGTCGAGGCGCAGACCGTCGCCAACCTCTACCTCGCCCTGGAGTACGACCTGGAGATCGTGCCGGTCATCAACAAGATCGACCTCGCCTCGGCCGAGGTCGAGCGGGTGCGCGAGGAGATCGACGCCGACCTCGGGCTCGACCCCTTCGAGGTCGTCCTCTGCTCGGCCAAGCAGGGGATCGGCATCGACGACGTCCTGGAGGCGGTGGTCGAGAAGATCCCCGCGCCGCAAGGGGACCCGGCGGCGCCGCTGCGCGCCCTGATCTTCGACGCCCAGTACGACATCTACCGCGGGGTGGTCCTGATCTGCCGGGTCAAGGAGGGGACGATCCGCCGCGGGCAGAAGATCCGCCTGATGCACACGGCCCGGGAGTACCAGGTCGAGGAGGTGGGCCTGCTGCAGCTCAAGCGGGTCGAGGCGGACGAGCTCGAGGCCGGCTCGGTGGGCTACGTCATCGCCGGCGTCAAGGCGGTGTCGGAGATCAACGTCGGCGACACCGTCACCGAGGTCGAGCGTCCGGCGGCCGAGCCGCTCCCCGGCTACAAGGAGGCCAAGCCGGTCGTCTTCTCGTCGATCTACCCGATCTCGAGCGACGACTACGAGGACCTCGCCAAGGCGCTCGACAAGCTGAAGCTCAACGACGCCGCGCTGACCTTCCAGAAGGACGCCTCGACCGCCCTCGGCTTCGGCTTCCGCTGCGGCTTCCTCGGGCTGCTCCACCTGGAGATCGTCCAGGAGCGGCTGGAGCGCGAGCACGACCTGTCGCTCCTGCTCTCCGCCCCCTCGGTGCAGTACGAGGTGGTGCTGACCAACGGCGAGGAGACCACGGTGGACAACCCCGCCCTGTTCCCCGACCCCGGGAGCATCAACTTCATCCGCGAGCCCTACATCAAGGCGTCGATCATGATCCCCGAGCGCTATCTCGGGGCGGTGATGGAGCTCTGCCGCGAGCGGCGGGGGGAGGGCACCGCCTTCGAGTACCTGGCCATGGGGCGCCTGCAGGTGACCTCCGAGCTGCCGCTGGCCGAGATCCTGTTCGACTTCTACGACCGGCTGAAGACGATCACCCAGGGGTACGGCTCGTTCGACTACGACATCACCGACTACCGCCAGACCGACCTCGTGAAGGTGGACATCCTGGTCAACGGCGAGAAGGTGGACGCCCTCTCGCAGCTCGTCCACCGCGAGAAGGCGCGGCAGCGGGCCCTCCACTACTGCGAGCGGCTGGCCGACACCATCCCGCGGCAGAACTTCAAGATCGCCATCCAGGGCGCGATCGGCGGCAACATCATCGCCCGCGCCACGATCAACGCCTACCGCAAGGACGTCATCGCCAAGTGCTACGGCGGCGACATCTCGCGCAAGCGCAAGCTCCTCGAGAAGCAGAAGGAAGGCAAGAAGCGCATGAAGATGGTGGGCTCCGTCGAGATCCCCCAGGAGGCCTTCCTGGCGGTGCTCAAGTCGAGTCCGAACGAGAGTGAGGGAATGGCCCCCTCGCGCACCCTGTTTTAGAGAGTGATGCCCGCGACCACGCTGCCCGAGATCATCCCCGTCTTCCCGCTGACCGGCTCCCTGCTGCTGCCGGGAAACCTGCTGCCGCTCAACATCTTCGAGCCGCGCTACCGCAACATGGTGGCCGACGCGCTGGAGGGGGAGCAGTACATCGGCATGGTCCAGCCGCTCACCCCCCGGCAGGACAACTGGGTCGCCGACGCCGAAGACCTCGGATCCCGACAACCCCGAGATCTACCGGATCGGCTGCCTCGGCCGGATCGAGGAGTGCGAGCTCCAGGACGACGGCCGCTACCTGATCGTCCTGCGCGGCATCTCCCGCTTCCACATCCAGGAGGAGCTGTCGCGCCCGCGCGGCTACCGGCGGGTGCGGGTCGACTACTCGGACTTCCAGCGCGACCTCGACGAGCTCAACGTCTTTCTCAACCCCTCGCAGATGATGCGCGCCCTGCGCGCCTTCGGCGACAAGCACGACCTGGAGTTCGACTACGACCTGCTCGCGAGCGTGCCCGGCATCTCGCTCCTCAACGGCCTCTCCGTGGCCCTCCCCTTCCGCCCGGCGGAGAAGCAGGCCCTGCTCGAGGCGGCCGATCCGGCCGTAAGAGAAGACCTGCTGCTGACGTTGATGGGGATGGGGATCGAGCCCCTTTCGACCGACGAGTACTACTCGCCTCCGGTCCTCAACTGACCTCAAGGAGAACCGACATTTCCCAGATCGACGGCGATACCCGAGGGATCAAAGCGTCCGAAGTCCGCGCCCTGGAGCGCACCTACCGCCGCCGCGTCGACCCGCGGCAGGTGGTCTCCCCCGAGCTCGCCCGGCATCTGACCGAGACCTCCCGCCGGCTCAACCGGCAGGTCGGAGTCCTGCTCGGGCGCGACGGCATCATCCGCAACGTCATCGTGGGCAACGCCCACAGCCTCACCCTGCCCGACATCGGCCGCCTGCGCGGCGGCGTCGGCCGCTTCCGCGGCCTGCGGCTCGTCCACACCCATCTGAAGGGGGAGCCGCTCACCCGCGACGACCTCAACGACCTCGCCCTGCTGCGGCTCGACCTGGTGGCGGCGATCGAGGTGCTGGGGGACGGCCTGCCCGGCCGCATCGACCTCGCGCACCTGGCTCCTTTGGGACCGGACGGCGATGGCCATGACAGCGAGCCCTTCGAGCGCCTCCAGGCGGCGGACGTCCACCAGCTCAGCTTCGACGTCGAGGCCACCATGCGGGCCCTCGAGGACGAGTTCGCCCGCGTCACCAGCGCCGCCGGCGAGACCCAGAAGGAGCGCGCCCTGGTGATCGGCATCACCCCCGAGGACGAGCACTTCGAGGAGATGCTGGAGCTGGTGCGCTCGGCCGGGGTCGCCGTCGCCGGCACCGTGCGGCAGAAGCGCTCGCAGGTCCACCCGCGGACCGTGGTGGGGAGCGGCAAGCTCCAGGACATCGTGCTCGAGGCGATGCGCTCGCGCGCGACGGTCGCCATCTTCGACATCGACCTGAAGCCCGCTCAAGGCCGCGCCTTCGAGGACGCGACCGGGCTCAAGGCGATCGACCGCACGCAGCTCATCCTCGACGTCTTCGCCCAGCGGGCGCGCAGCCGCGACGGCAAGCTCCAGGTGGAGCTCGCGCAGCTCAAGTACTCGCTGCCGCGCCTGACCGAGAAGGACGCCGGCCTCTCGCGCCTGACCGGCGGCATCGGCGGCCGCGGCCCGGGCGAGACCGTGGTCGAGATCGGCCGCCGCCGCATCCGCGACCGCATCCGGGCGCTGGAGAAGCAGGTCGAATCCCTGTCGCGCCAGCGCGACCTGCGGCGCCGCCGCCGCCGGGAGGAGGGGGTGCCCGTCCTCTCGATCATCGGCTACACCAACGCCGGCAAGAGCACGCTGCTCAACGCGATGACCGGCAGCGAGGTCGAGTCCGCGAACCAGCTCTTCATGACCCTCGACCCGACCAGCCGCCGCCTGCGCTTCCCGCGCGAGGGGGAGGTGGTGATCACCGACACGGTGGGCTTCATCGCCGACCTGCCGCCGGACCTCGTGGCCGCCTTCCGGGCGACCCTCGAAGAGCTGGCCGACGCCGACCTCCTGCTCCACGTCGTGGACGCGGCCGACCCGCGCCTCGAGCAGAAGCTGGAATCCGTCGAGCGCCTGCTGACCGAGCTGAACCTCGAGGAGATCCCGCGTCTCCTCGTCCTCAACAAGACCGATCTCCTGGAGCCCTACGAGGCCGACGCCCTCGCCCGCCGCTTCAACGCGGTCGCCGTCAGCGCCGCCAAGCGCCGCGGCCTCGCCGAGCTCGTCCAGGCCGCCGAGGAGCGGCTGGGACGGGAGAAGCCGCTGATGAAGACGTATGGGGAGGAGGGGCAGGAGCCGGTGGCAACTCCGCCGAATCCGGCGTAGAATCGCCTCCAGAGGAAAAATCATCATGGCGATCAAAGATCCCAAGGCGCACCGAGACGAAGATATGGAAGTCCCTTCCGGCTATTGGGACAATCCCGAGCTTGAGCGGCTTTGGGCTGAAGAAGCTGAGCGGCGCTATCAGGATTACCTCGACGGGAAGGAGGAGGCGGTTCCGGGCGAAGAGGCAATCCGGAGGATACGCGCGACCGTCGATGAAACCATTCAGGCTGCTGCGAAGGGCCGAGCTTGAGCTTGAAGGCGCTTGGCAGTTTTCATGAGGCTGAACAGTCCCAGATCTCAGCGATCGTTTCCTCGTGCGCGATCCCTGTAGTTCATGGAGGCTCGGGCCACTTTCCGGAGTCCGGCCTGACAGATTTCGCGGCGACTACGAGTGGTCGAGGTTCAACAAGTATTCGACTCCCGAGCAGATCGTCGATCAGTTCGGACATCTCGTCCTTGGCTCATGGTGTATGCAGGCACTCGCCGTACTATCACGCGAATCGCGATGAGATCGACGCCGATCTTGCCGAAGAGGACCGGCTCTTCGATGCTTTGACCGCGGAGCACTTTCGATAAAGCATCGTAGGGTCCGGCTCTAAATCGAGAGGATTCCATGAGTTGGGAACTGATCGCATGCTCTCCGGGCTCGGGGCCTGGATGTCAAGACCGTCTCGAACTCCAACATGCTTGGATATCCTGACCACCAGCATCTGGAGTACGCAGCTCCGGAAGAGAGCCCTTTATAGCGGCAATTCGGCGACTTTCACCAGTTGCACAGCCAATGTATGGCGCTCGCAGCAGTCCCACGCTGGCATTATTCTGGCCCATCGGCGGATAGTACCTTGCCTAGGCGAGCCTTTCCGGCATCTGTTGAAGACTGACGGCGACCTTTCTGCCGAGACGATGGGAACCGATTGGTTCCTCAATGCCTGGAGCAGAAGACCACCACCTTGCATTCAAATGAGCCTGCTCTTAAGCCAACTCCCGGCCTCTACCTCCACATCCCCTTCTGCTCCGCCATCTGTCCCTACTGCGACTTCGCGGTCCTGACCGGCGGGCCGGAGCGGCGGCGGCGTTTCGCCGATCATCTGATTTCCGAGATCTCGCTCTGGTCTGCGGATCGTTCCGCGTTCGATTCCATCGACACGATCTACTTCGGCGGCGGCACGCCCTCGGCGCTCGCGCCGGAGGACATCGCGCGCATCCTCGAGCCGCCCGCGAAAATCTTTCGATCCAGGACGGCGCCTGGGTTTCCTTCGAGGCCAATCCCGAGGACGTCAATCCGCAGAGTGTCCGTGCTTGGCGCGATCTCGGCGTCCGCTTCCTATCGCTGGGGATTCAATCGTTCGATGCGGACGCCCTGAAGTTCCTTGGCCGCCGGCATACTCCCGAGGAGGCAGTGCGGAGCGTGGAGATCGCCCGCGCGGCCGGCTTCGATACGATCTCGATCGATCTGATCTATGGCCTGCCGGGCCAGCCCTTCGAAATCTGGCAGCGCACCCTGGAGCAGGCGGTCGCGCTCCAGCCGGATCACATCTCCTGCTATCAGCTCACCTTTCACGAGGGCACCCCGTTCGGGTTCCGTCTCGCGAAGGGACAGATGAGCGAGCTGCCGGAAGAGGCGCAAGGGGACATCTTCCTCTTCACCCACGAGTTTCTCCGCGATCTTGGGCTTCCCGCCTACGAGGTCTCGAACTTCGCCCGCTCGCCCGAGCACCGCTCGCGGCACAATCAGAAATATTGGCATCACGTTCCCTATCTCGGCCTCGGCCCCTCGGCCCACTCGTTCTCCGGCACCCGCCGCTGGTGGAACGAGCGCAAGCTCGGGCCTTATGAGAAAAGGATTGAAATCGGAGAGCGGCCGATCGACGGAAAGCGAGGAGCTGACGCGGGAGGATCTCGCCCTGGAGGCGCTGATGCTGGGATTGCGGACGGCGGACGGGATCGATCTCGACGCCTTCCGAGCAGCGCTACGGCAGCGGATCTGCGGAAACAGAACGAGCCGCTCATCGAGCGGCTCGTTCGGGAAGGTCTCCTGCGGATCGAGGGGGAGCTTTTGATTCCTACCCTCGAAGGCCTCGCCGTTACGGACTCCCTGGCCCGCGACTTCGAGATCCGGCAAGAACTGAGCGCCTACTTCCGCTTGGCCACGATCTCCATCATCTTGGCCTCTTTGCCATCCGGCCCTGGTGCGTACATCTCGTTCTTGAAGGTGTTGTCGTCCAGCCAGGTGATGACCGACCGTGTCGTGATCTTCTTTCCCATCATCGGGTCGAACATGTCGCCGCTGTACTTGCAGACCTTGGCGTCGGCGTCGCAGGTTCCCGTCGTATGCATGATGCCGGTCCCCATGTTGTCCACCCAGGAGCTGACATACATCTTGCCGACGTTGTCGTAGGCGTCGGTTCCACGCCCCTCGAACGGCTGCCCCATGAAGTTGCCCTTCCAGGTGTGCTCGACGTAACGGCCGCCCATCAGGAGGTCCGCGTGCATGGTGCCGCCGGATTCCACCGGCGGCTGATCCGGGGCCATCCACATCTTGTTGGTGAAGGTCCAGTCGCCGACCATCCGGGCGAGCTTCTTCTGCTGCTCCCCCGGAGTCGCCGCCTTCATCATGGCCTCCATGTCGGCATTATTCATCGCGGGCGGGGCGGGCTCTTTCGGCTTGTCCTGGGCGAGGGCGGGCAGGGCGGCGAGGGCGAGCAGGGACAACGCGACGGTCAATCGTGCCTTCATGGTGTTTCCTCCTTTGAGATTCACGACATGGATGAACGGAACGAGCAGAACGGCGCCGATCGGGGCGGTTCCGGAAGGAATGCCCCTTGAATTACGCTTCGTTACCGCATAGACTATCACCACGGCCCGGTTGCGTCAACCGAGAAACTTGTAAAAAAGTGCGGGCTTTCCGTTCCTCATGGCGGGGAATCCGGGTCCTGTATCATGACCGCCAAATCAGGGCCGCCCGACTGACCGAAGACCGATAACGAATCTATGGCTTACGACGCTTCTTCCATTGAAGTCCTGACCGGGCTGGAGCCGGTGCGCAAGCGCCCCGGCATGTACACCTTCACCGACCGGCCCGATCACCTCGCCCAGGAGGTCATCGACAACGCCGTCGACGAGGCCGTGGCCGGCCACGCCAACGACATCCTGCTGACGCTCCACGACGACGGCTCCCTCTCCGTGGCGGACAACGGCCGCGGCATGCCGGTCGACATCCACAAGGAGGAGAAGGTGCCGGGGGTGGAGGTGATCCTCACCCGCCTGCACTCGGGCGCCAAGTTCTCGGACAAGAGCTACCGCTTCTCCGGCGGCCTCCACGGCGTCGGCGTCTCGGTGGTCAACGCCCTCTCCTCGAAGCTGGAGGTGTGGGTCAAGCGCGGGGGCCAGGTCCACCACATGGGCTTCGCCGACGGCGCCAAGACCTCCGGGCTCAAGGTGGTGGACACCGTGGGCCAGCGCAACACCGGCACCACGGTCCGCTTCTGGCCGGACCCGAAGTTCTTCGACTCCCCCAAGTTCAGCATCCCGAAGCTCAAGCACGTCCTGCGCGCCAAGGCGGTGCTCTGCCCGAAGCTGCGCATCCGCTTCGTGCACGAGGAGCACCCGGAAGACAACGACGAGTGGTACTACGAGGACGGCCTCAAGGACTACCTCATGGGCGAGCTCGACGGCTGCCAGACGGTGCCCGCCGAGCCCTTCCTCGGCCACTTCCGCGGCAAGGAGGAAGAGGTCGACTGGGCGGTGGGCTGGCTCGCCGAGGAGGAAGAGACCTCCGACGTGCTGGGGGAGAGCTACGTCAATCTGATCCCCACCACCCAGGGGGGGACGCACGTCAACGGCTTCCGCGCCGGCCTGACCGACGCCATCCGCGAGTTCTGCGAGTTCCGCGACCTGCTGCCGCGGGGGATCAAGCTCGCCCCGGAAGACGTCTGGGCCCGCTGCTGCTACGTCCTCTCGACGCGGATGAAGGAGCCCCAGTTCACCGGCCAGACCAAGGAGCGCCTCTCCTCCCGCGAGGCGGCGGCCTTCGTCTCCGGCGTCACCAAGGACTCCTTCGCCCTCTGGCTCAACCAGCACACGGCGGACGCCGAGCGGATCGCCCGCCTGGCGATCGACAGCGCCCAGACGCGCCTGCGCGCCGGCAAGCAGATCAAGCGCAAGACGGTGACCGCCGGCCCGGCCCTCCCCGGCAAGCTCGCCGACTGCACCAGCCAGGACCTCGGCCTGACCGAGCTGTTCCTGGTCGAGGGGGATTCGGCCGGCGGCTCGGCCAAGCAGGCGCGGACCAAGGAGTATCAGGCGATCCTCCCCCTGCGCGGCAAGATCCTCAACACCTGGGAGGTGGATTCCTCGCAGGTGCTGGGCTCGCAGGAGGTGCACGACATCGCCGTGGCCCTGGGGGTCGATCCCGGCTCGGACAAGAAGGACGGCCTGCGCTACGGCAAGGTCTGCATCCTCGCCGACGCCGACTCGGACGGCGCCCACATCGCGACGCTGCTCTGCGCGCTCTTCCTGCGCCACTTCCGGTCGCTGGTGGCCGATGGCCACGTCTATGTGGCCATGCCACCCCTCTACCGCATCGACCTGGGCAAGGAGGTCTACTACGCCCTCGACGAGCGGGAGAAGAAGGGGATCCTCGACCGCCTCGAAGCCGAGGGGAAGCGGGGCAAGCCCAACGTGCAGCGCTTCAAGGGGCTGGGCGAGATGAACCCGCTGCAGCTCCGGGAGACCACCATGGCCCGCGAGACGCGGCGCCTCGTCCAGCTCGTCCTCGACGACGAGAGCGACCCCCCGAAAGATCCCGCCAAGGTGATGGACATGCTCCTCGCCAAGGCCCGCGCCGGCGACCGCAAGGACTGGCTGATGGCGATCGGCGACCGGGCCGATGTCGAGGTGTAGACTTCGTTCGAGGAGGACCTGCAATGACGAATGTAACCATCCCTCTCCCCGAAGACCTCAAAGAGCTGGCCGAGAGGACCGCCGCTGACAGGGGGACCTCGCTCGAGCAAGTTTCGTCCGGGAAACCGTGGAACGGCCGGCTCAAGTGGTTGGAGTCTGCCCTGGAGCGAAGATCCGTTCTTCGCCGATCACGGAGGTCTATGAGGGACCGACTCCTCCGGACCTCGTCGAGCATCATGACGATTATCTCTACGGAGATGAGGATTGATCTTCGTCGACACCGGAGCGTTTCTTCGGCAGGTATCTTCGATAACGATCAGCACCATCTCCCAGGCGGATTCGGTCTGGCGACGGATCGAGCACGGACAGAGAGAGGTCTTTGTCACGAGCAACTTCATTATCAATGAGCTTGCAACCCTTCTCAGGGCGTCGTTCCGATCGTGCGCTTTGCAGCTCAACGGATCAGAAATATCTACGATTCCGAGTCTGATTGACGTTTCTCCGTCCTTGACGAACCGGAAGAGCACGATGCTTTGGGTTTTTTCGAAAAGTACTCACGATCAGACGTGTCAGCTTCACGGACTGCGTCTCCCTCGTGCTCGATGAAGACTCGCGGGGTCTCATCGCGCCTTCTCGTTCGATCGCCACTTCGATCTTCCCGGCTTCACCCGGATCCCTCTCAGCGTCATAGAGTCACCATGCCCAGAACATCCCGCAGAAAATCCGGCAACGGCGCGGACTCGCTGTTCAAGCCCGCCTTCGCCGAAATCGAAAAGCTGTCCCTCGCCGAGTTCACCGAGAAGGCGTACCTCGACTACTCGATGTACGTCATCCTCGACCGCGCCCTGCCCAGCCTGGCGGACGGCCTCAAGCCCGTGCAGCGCCGCATCGTCTACGCGATGTCGGAGCTGGGCCTGTCGGCCAACGCCAAGTACAAGAAGTCGGCCCGCACCGTGGGCGACGTGCTCGGCAAATACCACCCGCACGGCGACTCCGCCTGCTACGAGGCGATGGTGCTGATGGCGCAGCCGTTCAGCCTGCGCTATCCGCTCGTCGACGGCCAGGGGAACTGGGGCTCGCAGGACGATCCCAAGTCGTTCGCCGCCATGCGCTACACCGAGTCGCGGCTGACCCCCTTCTCCCAGGTGCTCCTCTCCGAGCTGGAGCAGGGAACGGTCGAGTGGGGCCCGAACTTCGACGGCACCCTCGAGGAGCCGAAGCTGATGCCGGCCCGGCTGCCGCACGTGCTGCTCAACGGCGCCTCCGGCATCGCCGTCGGCATGGCGACCGACATCCCGCCCCACAACGTGGGCGAGATCGTGGGCGCCTGCATCCAGCTCCTCGACGATCCCAAGCTGGCGGACGACGCCCTCTACGACGCCGTCCCCGGCCCCGACTTCCCCACCGACGCCGAGATCATCACCTCCCGCCAGGAGATCCGGCGGATCTACGAGACCGGCTCGGGCTCCCTGCGCCTGCGCGCGTCGTGGGAGGTGGAGGACGGCGACGTGGTGATCACGGCCCTCCCCTACCAGGTCTCGGGGAGCAAGGTGCTGACCCAGATCGCCGCCCAGCTCCAGGCCAAGAAGCTCCCCATGGTCGAGGACCTGCGGGACGAGTCCGATCACGAGAATCCGACCCGCCTGGTGATCACGCCGCGCTCGAACCGGGTCGATCTCGAGGGGCTGATGGCCCACCTCTTCGCCACCACCGATCTCGAGCGGACCTACCGGGTGAACCTCACCATGATCGGCCTCGACGGCCGGCCGCGGCAGTTCAACCTGCGCGAGCTGCTGACCGAGTGGCTCCGCTTCCGCGTCGAGACCGTGCGCAAGCGGCTCCAGTTCCGCTACGACAAGGTGCTCACCCGTCTCCACGTCCTCGACGGCTACCTGATCGCCTACCTCAACATCGACGAGGTGATCCGGATCATCCGCACCGAGGAACACCCCAAGCCGCGGCTGATGGAGCGCTTCCACCTCTCGGACACCCAGGCCGAGGCCGTCCTCGAGCTCAAGCTCCGGCACCTCGCCAAGCTCGAGGAGATGGAGATCCGGACCGAGCAGGCCGCCCTCGCCAAGGAGCGCGACGCGCTGGCGAAGATCCTCAGCTCCGAGGCGAAGCTGCGCCGCAAGGTGCGCGACGAGCTGACGGCCGACGCCGAGAAGTTCGGCGACGCCCGGCGCTCGCCCATCGTCGAGCGCGGGGCCGCCAAGGCGATGGACGAGAACGCGCTGATCCCGACCGAGCCGGTGACCGTCGTCCTCTCCGAGAAGGGTTGGGTGCGGTCCGGCAAGGGGCACGAGCTCGATCCCAGGGAGCTCTCCTACAAGGCGGGGGACGCCTTCTTCATGGCCGCGAAGGGGAGGAGCAACCAGTCCGCGGTCTTCCTCGACTCGACGGGGCGCACCTACTCGCTGGCCGCCCACGCCCTCCCCTCGGCCCGCGGCCAGGGGGAGCCGCTCTCCAGCCACGTCACGCCGCCGCCCGGCGCCACCTTCGTGGGCGTGCTGATCGGCGGCGACGAGGACCTCTACCTGATGGCCACCACCGCCGGCTACGGCTTCCTCGCCAAGCTGGGGGATCTGCAGACTCGCCAGAAAGCCGGCAAGGCCGTGATCACCGTGCCGGACGGCGCCAAGGTCCTGCCGCCCATCCGCGTGATGAATCCGGACTCCGAGCTCCTGGCCGCGGCGAGCGACGGCGGCCGCCTCCTCATCTTCCCGATCAAGGACCTCCCCGCAGCTCCCCCGCGGAAAAGGGGTGAAGATCCTGACCCTCTCCGCCAAGGGCGAGCCCGAATCGCTCACCGCCCTGGCCGTCATGCCCGAGGGGGTCCACCTCATCGTCCACTCCGGCAAGCGCTACCTCAACATGAAGCCCTCCGACTGGAAGGAGTTCGCCGGCACCCGGGCCCTGCGGGGGAACAAGCTGCCGCGGGGGTTCCAGAACGTGGGGGCGCTGGAGGTTCAGTAAGAGACCTTGCCGCCGCCGCCCACGGCCCGCCTTTTCGGCGCCTGCTACACTCCGCGCTTTGGACGGCCGTACCGCCGGAAGAAGGAGACGTTTTTCAATGATCGAGATCGACCGCGAAATCACGCAGGACTTCGAGCGCGCCAGCGGCGCTCGAGTGGCTGGATACCAACGGGCTCGGGGGCTGGGCCGGCACCACGGTGGCCGGCGCGCACAGCCGCCGCCATCACGGCCTGCTCGTCGCCGCCACGCAGGAGAGGCGCACGGTCCTGCTTTCGAGATTGGACGAGACCCTCCACGTCGAGGGCGAGAGCTTCGAGCTGAGCTGCAACCAGTTCCCGGGCGCCGTGGCCCCGCGGGGCTACGAGCATCTGACCGCGTTCCGCAAGGACCTGTTCCCCACCTTCGACTTCGAGGCGGGGGGCGTGCGGCTGCGCAAGACCGTGGCCGCCGTGGACGGCGAGAACACCACCCTCGTGCTCTACGAGGTGGTGGAGGCCCCCGGCCCCTTCATCCTGTCGCTGCGGCCGTTCCTCGCCGCCCGCGATCTGCACACCCTGGCCTCCGCCAACCCGGGGGTCTCCCAGGAGGCGCCGTTCGCGGACGGCGTGCTGCGGCTCCGCCCCTATCCGGACATGCCGGAGGTCTTCCTCCAGGTGCCGGGAGCGGAGTTCCGGCCCAACCCGCAGTGGTGGTACCGCTTCCAGTACGAGGGGGACCGCCGGCGGGGGCTCGAGTTCCAGGAGGATCTCTGGACCCCCGGCGTCTTCGGCCTGGAGCTCAGCGCCGGCGACCGGCTCGGGATCGTGATCTCGACTCAGGATCCGGCGGGCCGCGACGCCCTCGCCCTGTTCGAGAAGGAGCGCAAGCGGCGGGAGAAGATCGTCAAGGCGATCGACCAGAAACTGGGAGTGCGGGACGATTTCGCCCGCTATCTGGCGCTCGCCGCGGACAGCTTCCTGGTACGCCGGGGGCCCGGCCAGCGCGCCGTGATCGCCGGCTATCCCGAGTCAGAGGAGCGCGGCCGCGACACGATGATCGCGCTCCCCGGCCTCTGCCTGGTGACCGGCCGGCACGAGGACGCGAAGAAGATCCTTCGCGCCTTTATCAAGAGCCTTCCCCTGGAGAGCGGCTCGGCCGACGCCTCCCTCTGGCTCTTCGTAGCGTCCTGGAAGTACCTGCAAGCCACCGGCGACGAGGCGTTCGCCCGCGACACGCTCCTCCCCGCCCTGCGCAAGATCGTCGATGGTATACGGACAAGGCGGACGCGGACGGCCTCCTCGCTTCCGGCGTCGAGGTCAACGCCCTCTGGTTCAACGCCCTCTCGATCCTCGCCGATTTCGAGGCGCGGCTCGGGGATCCGGCGGAGGCCAAGCTCCTGATTCAGCGGGCGAAGCGGGTCCAGAAGGCGTTCCAGGGCGAGATCCAGGGCGATGGGCGCGAAGCCGGCCAGATCTTCGCCCTCAGCCTCCCCTTCCCGTTGCTGTCGAAGCCGAAGGCGGCGCGGATGCTGGCGGCGGTCACGGAGGAGCTCTGCGCCCCGGCCGGCTTGCTGGGTCCCTGGCTCACGGCGCTGGTTCGCGTTCACGGCGCCGCCGGCCGCAAGCAGGGGCTGGCCGCGATCACGGAGCTGAAGCCCCGGCTGGCCGAGGCGGGCCTGGAGGGAGCGTGGAGCGTGGCCGAGCTGTTGCGGGCCTATGTGGAGGATCTGCGGGGGGAGGCGCCGGCCGGCGGGAACCGAAAATCGAAACCGGTGAAGGAGAAGCGGGAGACCTCGTAGAAGGGAGCCGTAGCGGCGCCGTTGAGGGCGACCGCGGTCGCCCTCAACCCCGGGCGTGGGTGGGGCGCAGGACGGGAGACCTACGCCCTCCCGTCCTCCCCCTTCCGCGCCCGCTCGGTGGTACCTTCTCCCGCGGAGTGGTCGCATGAGTCCTAAGCCCCGGCACATCATCCTGGTCGGCAACCAGCAGGTCGCCCTCCCCGAAGGGGTGACGGCGCTCGACTGGTCGCTGGAGCGGGTCAGCTTCCAGAACCCCCGGATCCGTTCGTATCTGGGGTGCATCCGCCTGATCGAGGGGGTGCTCGAGAGCAACTACGCCCTGCTCCACTGCTCGCCCGAGCGCCTGCTGGACATCTGGGGCAAGGTCCGCAAGGTCGCCTCGCTGATCCGCGCCCAGCTCTCGCCGCTGCTCGAGGTCCCCTCGCCCATCCCCCGGATCGAAGAGGCCCGGCAGAGCGCCGGCATGGCTCTCCTGATGCTCGACGACCACGTCCTGCGCGGGCTCGACCGCTTCCCGGACGACGTGCAGCCGGATCAGCTCATGGAGATCCGCAAGCTGCTCTGCGTCTCCATCGGCCAGATCCACTCCTTCCTGCACGACACCTTCGGCGAGGTCATGGCGGCCGATCCGCGGAGCCTGCACGACGCCGACTACTTCCTCTCCCGCCGCTTCCCGCGCGACATCGACGAGGCCGAGTGGCTCCACTCCACCCTGATCCGGCTCGGCGAATATCTCGCGAGGCTGGAGGAGTCCCGGCAGCGCCATCTCTCCGCGATGGCGGACACCATCCGGTGGAACGAGGCCGTGCCGTCGCTGGCCGTCTGGGAGCCGACCGCGGACTTCCTCGAGATCCTGCTCAACGGCCTCACCCCCAAGCTCAAGGAGGTGCTCGCCCTGCGCGGGGTCCGCTTCTACGAGATGGAGATCCTCGACCGCCACGCCTTCGAGATCCCCCACCGCTGCCACGGCGTGCTCGAGCTGCACGCGGCGACGCTCGAGGCGGTCGAGGGGATCAAGGCCGCCGTCGGCGTCTCGCAGGCGGAGAAGGAGCAGGGGGTCCGCGACCTGATCTGGTGTCACGCCGCCTTCGCCCGCCGGATCGCGACGCAGCTCTCCGAGATCGACACCGTGATGCGCGACCTCGTGGCCTTCGTCCCCCTCTGGGTCGAAGCGGTCGAGAAGCGGCGCGCCCTCCTGCTGCGCAAGAGCCTCGAGGACGGCGCCCCACGCGAGACCTGGTAGGCGCGCCCCCCGTGACGCCCGGCCGCCGCCTGCCGCTCCTCCTCGGCGCGGCGCTCGCCCTGCTCACCCTGGCCGCCTATCTGCCCGCGCTCCACAACGGCTTCGTCAACCTCGACGACGGCCTCTACGTCACCGGCAACCCGCAGGTCCAGAAGGGGATCACCCGCGCGAGCGCCGCCTGGGCGCTGACCGCCAACGTGGCGAACAACTGGCATCCGCTCACCCTGCTCTCCCACCAGCTCGACTGCCAGCTCTTCGGCCTCCACCCCGCCGGCCACCACGCGACCAGCCTCCTCCTGCATCTCGCGAACACGCTGCTGCTCTTCGCGGTGCTGCGCGGGATGACCGGCGCCCTCTGGCGGAGCGCGGCGGTGGCGGCGCTCTTCGCGGTCCACCCGGCGCACGTCGAATCGGTCGCCTGGGTGGCCGAGCGCAAGGACGTGCTGAGCGCCCTCTTCTGGATCCTGGCGATGGCGGCCTGGACGGGCTACGCCCGCCGGCCGTCGCTCCGGCCGCTATCTGCTCGTCGCCCTGATGATGATCCTCGGGCTGATGGCGAAGCCGATGGTGGTCACCCTGCCGTTCGCCCTCCTGCTGCTGGACGTCTGGCCGCTGGAGCGCCGCGGCCTCGGATGGCAGCGGCTGATCGCGGAGAAGCTGCCGCTTCTGGCGCTCTCGGCGGCGGCGAGCCTGGTGACGCTCCGCTACCAGCGGACGAGCCTCGCCCCGCTCGATCTCGTGCCCTGGAGCCTCCGGCTCGCCAACGCCGCGGTCTCCTACGCGGCGTACCTCGGCAAGCTCCTGCTGCCCAGGAACCTCGCCGTCTTCTACCCGATTCCGCTGGCGATCCCGGCCTGGCAGGTGGCGGCGGCCGCCGCCCTGCTCGCCGCCCTCACCGCGCTCGCCGTCTGGAAAGCGCGGCGGGCGCCCTGGCTGCTGGTCGGCTGGCTCTGGTTCCTGGGGACGCTGGTGCCGGTGATCGGCCTCGTGCAGGTCGGCCGGCAGGCGATGGCCGACCGCTACACCTATCATCCCCTCGATCGGGCTGTTCGTGGCGCATCGTCTGGGGAATCGCCGCGCTGGCGAGCGGACGCCGGGCGAGTCATCGTGGCGGCCGCGGCGGCGGTGATCGCCCTCCTCGCGATGGGCACCTGGATGCAGACCGGCTACCTGGCGGGACAGCGTCACCCTGTATCGCCATGCCCTGGCGGTGACGCGCGGCAACTACGTGGCCCACGTCGGCCTGGCCAAGGCGCTGGTGGCGAAACGGGACTGGGAGGGCGCGGCAGAGCAGTACCGGGCCGCGCTCGCCCTGCGGCCCGGCCTGAACGAGGCCCGGGCCGGGCTGGAGGCGGTTCTGAAAGCCGGAAAAGCCAAAGCAGGGACCTGAGGGACTCCAGGGACAACAGGGCCGAGATCGAGCTTCCCTGAAGTCCCTGCTGTCCTTGGAGTCCCTGCCGTCCCTTGTCCCTCCCTACCCCTTCACCAGCTCCACCCGCCGGTTCTGCGCCCGGCCGATCTCGGTTTCATTTCCCGCCACCGGCCTGGTGGCACCCAACCCGACCGCCTTCAGGCGCGCGCCCTCGATCCCCGCCTTTTGCAGATAGGCCTTCACCGCCTCGGCCCGGCGCTGCGAGAGCTGCTGGTTGTGCGCGGCGGTCGCCGTCGAGTCGGTATGCCCCTCGATCGTGAGCTTCCAGTCGGCCTTCGCCTTGAGCAGGGCCGCGATGCGGTCGAGCGTCGGCTTGGACTCGTCCCGCAGGACGTCCGAATCCGAGTCGAAATTGATGCCGTAGATCCGGGTCCGGCCGAGCTCGGCGAGATCCTTGGTCATCTGCTCCTGGGCGCCGCCCGACCAGTGGGGGCAGGTGCCGACCGTGGCGCTCTTCTTGGTGCCGTTCCACTGGCTGCCGGCGCTGCTGGTGTTCCCCTCGTTCCACCAGAGCCCGAACATCTTCCGGCCGTCCGGCGAGAAGACCATGACCGCCGGCCCCTTGTCGTCCCCCGCCTCCCGCCAGGTGAACTTCATGATCCGCCCCTCGATCCCGCCGTCGAGCACGCCCTCGTCGTGCTCGTAGCAGCCGGTCACCGAGGTCCCCTGCTGCCGGAGGTGGAAGTCGCCGAAGTCCGTCTCGTACGTGCCGCTCACGTCGGGCAGGGGGGTATGGGTGAGCTGCGTGCCGTAGGCGCGGAAATCCATCAGCTCGAGATAGTCCGGCGCGCCGTGGTTGTTCCTGATCGTGAGGCGCACCCAGCGCCCCGGCACCTCGGCGGTGACGGGGAACTTCTGGCCGTCGGCCTTGTCCTTGAGCGCGACCTCGGCGATCTTCTTGAACCCGTCCCTGGCGCTGGTATCCGAGACCTCGACGAGGACGTCCTTGGCGCCGCGGTTCTCGCCGTCGGTGTTGCCGGTGTCGAACTCCAGCCGCTTGAGCAGGCTGCGCTCGGACAGCTCGACGACGGTCACCGCCGGGGTGAGCACCTTCTCGGGGCTCGCCCAGCCGGTGCCGGCCTGCCCGTCCAGCATGTACATGGCCGACCAGCCGCCGCCGTATTCCTGCGGCGCCTGCACGATCAGCGCGCCGCCGGCGAACGACACCAGGCTCGTATCCGGCACCGCAGGCGCCGCGGCTGCCGCAGTAGCTGCCGCCGGCAGGGAGGATGTGTGGAAGAACGGTGAGGCCAGAATCAGGATCAAGGCGCTGCGGCGCATCAGGCTCTCCTTGGCAAGGGGAATGACTGGGCGTTATAGGATCTGTCTGCTCGCGATCGGGGCGACATTATAAATGCCCGCCGCGCGAGCCTCAACCCGAGAAGGAGAGCGATGAAAACGCTGAGGAGCTATATCCGTGGAGACTGGCATGAGGCGAAATCGGGCCTCGTGCCGCTGGTGGACCCCTCGACCGAGGAGACGATCGCCCAGGCCGGCAGCGCCGGGATCGATTTCGGGGCGGTGCTCGACTACGCCCGCGAGAAGGGCGGCCCGGCCCTGCGGGCGATGACCTTCGGCCAGCGGGCGGTGCTCCTCAAGGAGATGTCGAAAGTGCTGCGCGACAACCGCGACGAGCTGCTCGACCTCTCCGCCCGCAACACCGGCACCACCAAGGCGGACGGCTCGTTCGACGTCGACGGCGGCTCCGGCACCCTCGCCTACTACTTCGCGCTCGGCAAGGGGCTCGGCGACCGCGCGTTCCTCACCGAGGGGGACGGGGTCCAGCTCGCCAAGACCGAGGGGTTCTACGGCCGGCACATCCTGATCCCCCGCCACGGCGTCGCCGTCCACATCAACGCCTTCAACTTCCCCGTCTGGGGGTTCGCCGAGAAGGCGGCCTGCGCCCTGCTCGCCGGCACGCCGGTGATCACCAAGCCGGCCACCGCGACCTCGATGGTGACCGAGCGGGCGATCGAGCTGATCGTCCAGGCCGGCTTCCTCCCCGAGGGCGCCCTGCAGCTCATCGTCGGCTCGACCGGCGACCTGCTCGACCGCCTCGGGGCGCACGACGTCCTCGCCTTCACCGGCTCGGCGGACACCGCCCGCGGCCTCCGCTCGCGGGCCAACCTCCTCGCCGCCAACACGCGGGTGAACATCGAGGCCGACAGCCTGAACGCGGCCGTCCTCGGCCCCGACGTCCAGGACGGCTCCGCCACCTTCGGCCTGTTCTTGAAGGACGTGGTGCGCGAGATGACCCAGAAGACCGGCCAGAAGTGCACCGCCGTGCGCCGCATCCTCCTGCCCCGCGACCGCGTCGACGCCGTGCAGGAGGCGCTGATCGCCAAGCTCTCCGAGGTGGTCGTGGGCAATCCGGCGGACCCGTCGGTGCGGATGGGCCCGCTCGCCACCGCCCAGCAGCTCGAGGACACCGTCGGCGGCATCGCGGAGCTCACCCAGGGCGCGCGGATCGTCCACGGCACCGGCAAGCGCGCCGACGGCGTGGGCGCTCCGGAGGGCAAGGGCTTCTTCGTCCATCCGACCCTGCTGCGCGGCGACGACGCCCGCAACGCCGGGCCGGTCCACCAGCGGGAGGTCTTCGCCTCCGTGGCCACCATCCTCCCCTACGACGGCAGCGCCGGCGAGGCGGCCGAGATCGTGGCCCTGGGCGGCGGCACCCTGGTGACCTCGGCCTACACCGACGACGCGGCCTGGGCCGGCGACTTCGTGGCCCGCGGCGGCGGCGACACCGGCCGCATCTACATCGGCTCCGAGGGCTCCGCCGAAGTGGCCCCAGGCTCCGGCGCCGCCCTGCCGCAGACCCTCCACGGCGGCCCCGGCCGCGCGGGCGGCGGCGAGGAGCTCGGCGGTCTGGTCGGCGTGAAGCTCTACCTTCAGAGAGTGGCCGTGCAGGGGAGCAAGAGCCTGGTGGACGGCCTGGTGGAGAGTCTGCGCTTATGAGCAGGACCAGGACTCAGATCCTCCGCGACCATCTCCTGGAGCTGCTGAAAGGCGGCCACGGCCACGCCACCTTCGACAAGGCGATCGAGGGCCTGCCGGCGAATCTCCGCGGCGCCAAGGCCCCCGGCCTCCCCCACACCGTCTGGCAGCTCGTGGAGCACCTGCGGATCGCCCAGTGGGACATCCTGGAGTTCAGCCGCGACAAGAGCCACGTCTCCCCCGACTGGCCCGACGGGCTACTGGCCGGAGACCGCGGCGCCGCCGGACGACGCGGCCTGGGAGAAGAGCGTGGAGTCCTTCCGCAAGGATCTCCAGGCCATGCAGGACCTGGTCGCCGATCCCAAGACCGACCTCTACGCGAAGCTCCCCTGGGGAGACGGCCAGACCGTCCTCCGCGAGGCGATGCTGGTGGCGGACCACAACGCCTATCACGTCGCGCAGATCGTCTCGGTGCGGCAGGTTTTGGGGGCTTGGGAGTAGGGACGCTCTTCGATTGAGCCATCCCGCGGGCCGCTGAAGCGCAAAAACCCGTTTTGGCGGCTCCCCGCAGCCGTTTTTCTCGTCCCGCCCGTTTTTTTGCCATCCGGATGGCTGTTTTGCTTTCCCGGCCGCTTTTCCAGCTTCCCGAGCGCCCGTCTTTCTTCGATCGCCGTCTTTTTGGCTTCCCGAGCCCTCATCTTTCTTCCCGGACGGGCATCCTGGCTTCGTGGACGCTCATCCTGCGATCCGGAGCGCCATCTTTCTTCCGGAGCCGTTATCTTTCTTCCGGAACCGCCATCTTCGTGACCAGGTCCGCCGGGGTTCGGTTTGAGCCGTTATCCCGCTTCCGGAGCGCCCATCCTTTTCCCGGAAGCCTCATCCGCACGTTCGAGCCCGCTATCTTTCTTCCAGGAGCCGTTGCGCATCAATACAGACAGGTGGATGATCCCCTCAGCTACAGCAGGGAGGACAGGGGGCATCGCAGGAGAATCATAGCGGGAATTTAAAATTCGTGCGCATAAAGAGTTGACAGGCCCGGGGTGGCGGATCTACCATCAGGCCGTCGTCAAGGTTACCCGGCAATAACAACAAGGCCGCGACCCTGGAGAGCGGCGAAAGGAGGTCCCTCATGACCTGAGAGAGGACGTGTGTCTGTATCTGTGACCCTGAACCATGCTCGACGAGGGCGGGAAACCCTCGAAACCAGACAACCAAACAAGGAGAAAGACCATGGCTACTTTTACGTTGGCAAAGTTGATCGCGGACTGGGAGCTGCTCCATACCGCTCTGCAGCCGCACCTCACGGACATGCCCTACCTCAGGGACAAGGCCACCGAGCTCGAAGGGCTTATCACAGAGGCGAAGGGGATGGATACCCGGCAGCAGGATCTGCGCGGCAGCCTTCAGGAGACCGTCCGGCAACGGCAGGACCTGGAGAAGCGGGGGACGAGCCTCCACCTCCGGGTCGCGGCCATGCTCCGGGGCAGTCTCGGCTTCGAAAACCAGACGCTCCTCAGCTTCGGCCTCAAGCCCCGCCGGCCGCGCCGGAGGAGGACGGCGGAAGCCACTCCGCCGTCGGAATCGTCCGCGAAGCCGTAGCCGGCCGGGCTTGATCGGGCTCTTTGGGCTCTTTGAAAACTGAATTGAATCGAAGCAGGGCCCCTCGACGGGGCTCCCGGAAAGTCGTGTGCCGGGAGCCCCGTCCTTCTTAGCGATCATCGTCGCGCGGAATGGGGCACGGACGATGATCGGGTGGCACTTACTTGGGGGAATCCGTATCCAGCCCCGCAGGGGCGGCAGGAATTAGCCCGGCGGCGTGAGCCCCGGGACTAGACGCATCCCCACTGGCCCGGAGCCCCGTCAGGGGCGGCAGGAATTCTAGCCTAGCGATTCTCCCTGCCGCCCCTCAGGGCTTCATCAATAATCCTCGGCGAGGGACCCGGGGCTCACGCCGTGCCGATATCAGCGCACGAGAAGCCGCTTGGTAACGGACCGGCTCAATGGGCGAGCTTTGATTACCAGTTTCGCGTCGTCGATCAGAACGACCCAGAAGCTCAGCGCACGTCATTGCTCCCGAGACCTGACATCGTGATCGAGTCAAACGAAAAGCGTGTGGTCGAAACGTCACCGGTTCCTGCTACGGCAAATGCGACCGCCGAGGTCAGCATCTCGAGCTCAGTTGAAAATGCAGACGTGTACGTCGATGGAAATTTTGTCGGCAACGCTCCTCTCCCAAACTTTCGGCTGCCTGCAGGAACTCACAGGATCGAGGTTCGTGCGGCTGGATACGAAATATGGAGCCGTGATCTCACCGTCACGTCGAATGCGTCGTCGCGCATTGTCGCCAAACTTCGCAAATTGGAGTGAGTCAAGCCAAACAACCCGCTTGCGTCGGACCGGGCTGGAATAATCGGGTGGCACTTACTTGGCTGGCCGGAAGTCCCTCTCGCCCCCGCCAGATAGCTCCCGGCAGACCACCCTAAGAGATGGTCGCTTTTCAGAGTGGTTATAGTAGGTAAGAGGAAAGTGGCTATTGCTTTGCCATCACTCCTGAACAAGCATCTCCGCTGGGCTAACTCCACCGAAACAGGTACGGAGAATCCTGAGGACACGATGATGACCGCTCCAAAGCACTTAAAGACTTGTCTCCTGCTCTGCACTTGGCTCTCGCCCTGCAACCCCTTCAGGGGTTTGCGCAGTCGAAGTCGGGCACGCCGGCGGCAGACCTTCAAAAAGCCGACAAAGCCCGAGACGGGCAGCACGATTTTGACTTCGAGATCGGCACCTGGAAAACTCACCTGAGGCGCCTCCAGCGTCCCTTGACGGGCTCGACCACCTGGGTCGAATACGATGGGACTACCGTCGTCCGGAAGATCCTGGATGGCCGCGCCAATCTGGTGGAGCTGGTGGTCGATGGCCCGGCGGGTCACATTGAAGCTCTGAGCCTGCGTCTGTACAACTCCGAATCCCATCAGTGGAGCCTCAATTTTTCCGGCAACGGCAGCGGCAGCTTGAGCCAACCCACGATCGGGGAGTTCAAGAATGGACGAGGGGAGTTCTACGACCAGGAAATGTACAATGGCCGGGCCATCTTTGTTCGATTCGTGATCTCCGACATCACGCCGAATTCCTGCCATTTTGAGCAGTCCTTCTCGGAGGATGGGGGCAAGACCTGGGAAGTCAACTGGATTGCGGTCGACACGCGGGTCGAACAGGGAAAAGGTGAGACCTGACCCGCATGTTCGCCGGTAGCCGCCAGATGCAAATCAGCGACGAGGCCAAGGGCATCTCGTTTCCCGCCCTCGTCCTATATCCGACAGAGACACCTTCCGCGCCCACAGCCTTTGGGCCCTACACCCTGGAGGTCAGCCCGGATGCTCCGGCGGCCGAAGGCCGGTTTCCTGTCGTCGTGATCTCCCATGGAAATGGCGGCTCGCATCTTGTTTATCGAGCCATCAGTACCCATCTGGCGAGGAATGGGTATGTTGTCGCCCTGCTGGAACACGCGGGAAACAACCGCAACAACAACGAGCTGGAAGGCACTCACGAAAATCTCGTGAACCGCCCGAGGCATGTCCGGCTCACGATCGATGCCGTCTCCTCGGATCCCCAGCTCAGAGCCTGCGTGCAACCGGACAACGTCGCGATCATCGGGCATTCCATCGGCGGCTACACCGCCTTGGCGGTGGCGGGCGGCACGCCCTGGTCAGAGACTCGGCAGAGAGTGGACGTGGTGGCCGATCCGCGCGTTCGGGCCCTTGTTCTGCTGGCACCGGCAACGGCCTGGTACCTTCCAGAAGATTCATTGAGCCACGTAACCGTCCCGATTCTCATGCTCATCGCCGAGCATGACCCGTTTACTCCACGGTGGCACGCGGACGTGGTGCTGGACCGTGTTCCCGACCGCGCTCAGGTCACTTGCAGAGTCATTGAGAACGCGGGACACTTTTCGTTCCTGAGCCCGTTCCCACCCCAGATGAGAAATGCGAGCTTTCTCCCCTCCACCGACCCGGAGGGCTTTGACCGCGAGAAGTTCCACGAACGGCTCCCCGCGGAGCTGCTCGACTATCTCGACGAAAAGCTGAAAGGCGCCTGACGGGAGGGCGGCAGCCGTCCCACGAGTCTTCAGAGGTCCTGTCACATCGTCCGGGTTCCATCCGTCATCGCTATGACGTGCCGCGCCAGCGGATGTGACCGCGGGGCGCGGAGGTTAACAGGGCAAAGGAGACACGACCATGAAAACGAAACCGATCGGCTACTGGGTGACCACCGCGATCGTCGCGTTCGTGCTGCTGTCGGGCGGCGCGGCGGAGCTGGCGCGCCGGCGAGAGACCGTCGAGGGCATGACGCACCTCGGCTACCCGCTGTACTTCACCCTGATCCTCGGGATTCTGGAAGGTGCTTGGAGGGATCGCCCTGCTGGCGCCGCGCTTTCCGCGGCTCAAGGAATGGGCGTACGCCGGCGCCTTCTTTGATTTGACGGGCGCATTCGCTTCGCACGCGGCGCGCGGTGATGACACGGCGCACCTGATCTGGCCCCTCGTCTTCGCCGCTCTCGTGGTCGTTTCCTGGGCGCTTCGGCCGCAAAGCCGAACCCTCGGACCCATGTTTCCCGCCAAGGTGCCTGCGCAGGTCCGGCTGGAATCGGCGGGACTCCGTTCGTCACTGTCATGAAACAATCCGCCGGAGGAATGTGACCGATGGACGAACACGACGGACTGGCGGAGCGATTCGAGGACCACCGCACCCACCTGCGGGCCGTGGCCTACCGGATGCTCGGCTCGCTGAGCGAGGCGGACGACGCCGTCCAGGAAGCCTGGCTCCGGCTCAGCCGCTCCGACACCAGCGGCGTCGAGAACCTGGGCGGCTGGCTGACGACCGTCGTCGCCCGGGTCTGCCTGGACATGCTGCGCTCGCGCAAGTCACGGCGCGAGGAGGCCGCTGGACGCCTCCTGTGCCCGAACCGGTCGATCAGCCGCGGACGGGTCGATCCCGAGCAGGAGGTCGCTGCTCGCCGACTCGGTCGGTCTCGCGCTGCTCGTCGTGCTCGAGACGCTGGCTCCCGCCGAGCGGCTCGCCTTCGTGCTGCACGACATGTTCGCCGTGCCCTTCGACGAGATCGCCACCGATCGTGGGGCGCTCCCCGGCCGCGGCCCGGCAGCTCGCCAGCCGCGCGCGCCGCCGGGTCCAGGGAACGCCGGCCGACGCCCGACGCCGATCTCACCCGCAAGCGGGAAGTCGTCGACGCCTTCCTCGCCGCCTCGCGCAGCGGCGACTTCGACGCGCTGCTCGCGCTGCTCGACCCCGACGTCGTGCTCCGAGCCGACGGCGCCGCCGTGCGTATGGGCGCATCGAGCGAGGTCCTCGGCGCGCCGGCCGTGGCCACCACCTTCTCGGGCGTGCCCAGGGCGCCCAACTGGCGCTCGTGGACGGCGCCGCGGAGCCGTCTGGGCGCAGGGCGGACAGCCGCGCGTCGTCTTCAACTTCACGATCGCGGACGGCAAGATCGTCGCGATCGACCTCCTCGCCGACCCCGAGCACCTCGGCCAGCTCGACTGGGAGGCGCTCGGCGGATGAGGGGTTACCTGCGTTGCGGCCGGGCTACTGCGATGTACAGATCAATGGCCAGCCGCATTCCGGATCTGAGAGAATAGCGGCATACGCGAAACCACTTTCGCCGAGTTGAGGAACCACGCCAAGGTCTTTTTCGACGCCGTCGAGGAAGGCGAAACTGTCCGCGTGTACCGCAACGGTCGCCCGGTCGCCGACATCGTTCCGATCAAAGCGGCGATGCCTGCCTGGAAGAAGCCGCCCGAGGTCCGGCTCTCTCTGGGCAATCTCAGTCTCGGTGACGAGGTTCTAGCGGACCGTGACGAAGAAACGATGAGGATCTTTTTCGACACCTCCGCGCTGACCAAGCGCTATGTCGAAGAGGAAGGGTCTGAGCAGGTGAGGGCTCTCTGCATTGAGGCGGATACCCTCGGTGTCAGTGTCCTCTTGGTGCCCGAGCTAATCTCGACTCTGTGCTCGGCTGGTGCGCGAGGGCCAGCTTTCCTCTGAGGACTATCGGAGCCTCAAATCTGCCCTGCAGGCCGACCTTTCTGACGCCGATCTCTGCGACCTCTCCCAGGATGCCTTCGAACAGGCCATCCGTTGCCTCGAACATCATTCCCTGCGGGCGCTCGATGCTCTTCATGTGGGGAGCGCTCTCATATACCAACCCGACCTTTTCGTCTCCGCGGATCGTCATCAAGTCGAGGCAGCCGGCCGTGAAGGGCTTGCAGTAGTGGACCTCTCACAGTGAGAGGTGTGAGCCACTGGGTTTCGAGGAGGAAAGACAACGATGAGTCAGCTCACCCTGGATCTCCCGGAGTCTCTTCGTCTGGAGTTGGAACGTCAGGCCGAGAAAGAGGGAGTGCCCCTCCAGCACTACATCGTTTATTCCTTGACTCGCTTCATCACCGCTTCCGATCTGATGTCACAGAAGATCACCTTCGAGGAGATGACGACCCGCTATCCGCAAGATCAGGCCGAGGCGGCGCTCCAGGAGCTTCTGTCCTCTCACAAAGCGTCTTAGATCAGATCTCAGTTAGGCCACATCATAAGCATCCAGATGGCCCTGGAGAGTAGAATGACGGAATTCACCGATGGCGAAAGTTATCTAGCCACCGTAGCACGTCTCTTCGCCGCGGAGGGAGATGTCATCGCTGTTGAGCTCCTGTCCAAGGCGTCCCCCCGATTTGAATGGTATAGCCATGATAATTGGGATGGGGGGTTTGATATTTTTAATCTCTACCTTGATGTATCTCTGCCCCTATACTCAAAGCTAGGAGATCGGCGCGAGTCTCTTGAAAAGGCCGTACTCGATAAACTCCAGGCTATAACCCAGACACATACAGCCAACCACGTATCCAACGTTCTAATCGCTCTAGAGGTAGTAGCCGCCCCGAACTAGCGAGAACGTGCCCAAGCCTGGGTGAACAAGGGCAGTAACCCTGAGGAGAAGGCTCCAGGGCCTCTACCCTCCATCGTCTGTCGCCCCGAGGTCTTTCGGCGTCCTGATAAAGAGACCGACGAAGAACAGGTAGCTGTCATGATGCCGTTCTCGGCAGAATTCAAGCCCACATACGAGGCTATACGTCGCGCATGCACCCCTCTCGTTCTACGCTCAATTCGAGCAGACGACATCTGGGAAGATACTACTTTCATGCAAGACATCTTCGGGCTAATCTACTGTTCCCGCGTGATTGTCGTTGACTTTTCTACTAAGAATCCCAATGTGATGTATGAGACTGGAATTGCTCACACCTTAGGGAAGCATGTAGTGCCTATTGCCAAGTCTCTGGAGGACGTTCCCTCAGACCTGAGGCATCACAGGGCTCTTCTATATTTATCCAACGCGGAGGGACTAGCGGCTCTTGAGACGGCTTTGGCGATCAGGCTAAGCACAATAGCCGGCAGAGAGCCACATGGGAGGGCTATAACCGCATGAATGGACAGCCGATCTACGGATGCCGAGCTATCGCGCAGCCCCCGCTCACCGCAAACAGCATGCCTGCTTCGATAGCGTTCTATCGCGATGTGCTGGGCTTCGAGATCGCCACAACGTCACAGCCCGAGGTCCGGATGCTTCGACTGGGCACTGCTCTGACTCGACGGGATCGAACTGATGCTCAATACCGCCTGTGAAGTCGACGAACATCCCCCGACACCGGATCGATCCGGCCTGCATCGCCGCTCACCGCGATACGGGGCTCTTCTTCGGCTGTCGTGACCTTAACTCCGCATACGCCTACCTGAGCACTAAGGGCACCGATCTCAAAAGCGCCTTATGGCATGAAGTAGCTTTGGTTCGCGGATCCGGACGGCTACATCATCTGCCTGCAGTGTCCGGCCCACTGATCAGGTACTCGACCCGTCAAAGTCCAGGGATCCAAAATGGTCAAGTTCATGGTGGTTCTCTATCGGCGGCCGGATCTCAGCGAAAGCGAGTTCCAGGCATACCTGCGCGACGTGCACGGCCCCATGGCCGAGGCGATTCCGAATCTCCTCCACTACACGCAGAACTTCGTCGCCCCTGACCTCACGCGAGAGCACCCCGACTGGGACGCGATCGTCGAGCTCTTCTGGGCGGACCGAACGATCATGGAAGCCGCCTGGGCTTCCCCCGAAGGCAAGGCGGCGACGGCGGACCTTGCCGAATTCGCCGACCCCGCGAGAACCACCTGGTCCCTGGTCGACTCCCTGCGGCGCCGCTAGCCCGATACTTCTTCCCCCCGGTTTATATAATCGGGTGGTACTTACTTGGAGGGCGTCCGGAGGGTGAGCGACGGGAAATAGGTCCGGAAACGCCCCTCGTCGGCTGTCGCGAGCGGCCATCCCATGACTTGGGCGTGGGCACCGATGAAGAAATCGGGCAGCGGTAGCGAGGGCGCGCCAAGACCAGATTCCGCGCGTCGACGTTCCCGGTACTTCAGGTAGGCCTTGGCGCACGGTTCTGCGACGGCCGCGGGGACATCCAGCAGGGTGATGCCCCAACTCCGGAGCCGATCGGCAACGGTTTCCGATTCGGCATCGCCCACACAGATCTCCGCGAGGCTGACTGCATTGACCGCTGCTCCGTCCTCCGACACTCCCGCGGCGATCGTGTGTCGGGCCCACTCGAGGAAGGGCGACCCCTCTGTGGAGGCGTAGATCAGGACGTTCGTATCGAGAAGGATCATGGCTCCCGGGTTACAGCCTTAAGGGAATCCCAGGTCATTTTCGGCCGCAGAGGGGCTGCGGCAATGGCCTCAAGACACCGAGCCATGCTCATCCCGGGCTCTGGCTTCGGACGTTCGAGGCGCACCAGAAGCAGGCGGCCTTCACCCTGGCTCTGGATGTCGAAGATGTCCCGGGTCTTGCCGCAGGAAGAACCACACGCCGCTTGGTATCAGCCGTTGAGATCGCCATGGTCGGATTATCCCACCAAACCGCAGTGAGCGCAAACGCGGGGGCTAAGGAGACGCTCCTCTGGCCGCGACTGGCCGGTATCCCCGCTCCGGGGTTGGCGGTAAGATCTCAGGCAGGTCGAGGCCGAGACCTTCCGCGCGTGCGGTTCGTGGCGCCCTCGATTCCGTGCCGCCACCATCGGCGTCCTCTCGGCATCGTCTTCAAAGGAGACCACAATGAAAGCAGTGCGTTTCGCTCGGCTGTGGGTCCTGGCGTTGGCCCTGCCCGGACTCGGCGTAGCCCACGCCGGCACGATCTCGGGCCAGTTCGTGATCGGCGGAAAGACGGTACCGGTGCACGAGGTCGCGGCCTTCCGGATGCGCGATCAGTTCAACCCGCGCACTTTCGAGACCTATGTGATGCTGACCGCCAAGCCCGTGGACCGCGCGGCGATCGGCGCGGCGCTCGATCCTTACGCCGTGGCGATCAACGATCCCGCCGTGCACGATACCGACTACATCGCCTTCAGCGTGAGCGCCGACGGCAAGACCAGCGTCAACGCTCACGTGGGCGGCACCCAGTACCTCGACAGCTCGGGCAAGATCATGGGCCAGCCCGGCTCGCTGGCCGCGTCCTGCCGCGAGAACACGGCGGCGCGCATCGCCTGCAACGTGAAGACGAAGAGCCCCGTGAAGTCGATGGATGGGCCGACCTGGTCGATGGACCTGACCTTCGAGTCCGACGTGCTGGCCCGCGCGCCGGGCAAGCCGCTGGCGAAGGACGGCGAGGCTCCCGGCAAGGCGTTGCTGGCCCTGCGGGCCGCGGTCGGCGGCACGGATCTGGCGAAGATCCTGGCGCTCCTGACGCCGGGGGAGGCCAAGAGCTACCAGGAGGACTGGCGCACGCCGGCGGAGAATCTCGCCTCGGCGAAGGACATTCTGGATGCCCGGCTGCCGAAAAAGCCCAAGATCACCGGCGGCGAGCTGGTGGCGAACGACCACGCGGTGCTCGAGGTCGAAGGCGTGCCGTACGAGAACGGCCGCATGCTCTACCTCGTCGAGATGCGATTGGTCGACGGACGCTGGCTCTACGAGACCTCGGGCGTCGCCGGCATGTTGCGGGACGAGGCCAAGAGCTCGCCCCACTGAAAGCAGCGCCCTACAGCATCTCCAGGTTCGCGAACTTCGCCACCAGCTTCCGCTTCCCCGACTTCTCGAAGAAGACGGTGAGGCGGGCCTCGTCCCCCTCGCCCTCGAACTCCAGCACCACCCCGGGGCCGAGGGTGGGGTGGCGGACGCGGCTGCCCCGTTTGATCGCGCGCTGGGGGGAGCGGTGGGCGTGGAGGGGCGGGGCGGCGCCACGGCAGGACGGCCGTAGCTCGCGGGCGGTGAGGACGGGGCCGGGGCCGGGGCGGGCCGGAAGGGCGTCTTCTGCGGGTATGGCGCGGACGGGGCCGCCGGAGATGCGCCCGGGCGGCCCCGCCGCCGAAGAAGGAGTAGACCCCCTGCGCCCGCTGGTCGATGCGGTCCGACATGTAGAGGTCCGGGCTCTGCGAGACGTCGAGGAGCTGATCCGGCAGCTCGGCCAGGAACGGCGACTCCGCCTGATCCTGGTAGCGGCCGGCGATGCGGCGGCGGCGGCAGCAGGTCAGGAAGAGGCGCTCGCGGGCGCGGGTCATGCCGACGTAGAGCAGGCGGCGCTCCTCCTCGATGTCGTCCCGCGCGCCCTGGGAGTTGAAGTGCGGCAGCAGGCCGTCCTCCAGGCCCGCCACCACCACGGCCCGGAACTCGAGCCCCTTGGCGCTGTGGAAGGTCATCAGCGAGATCCCCTTCTCGGTCTGCAAGCCGTCGAGGTCCGAGACCAGCGCCACGTGATCGAGGAAGGCGGTCAGCAGATCCTGGTCGCTGGAGTTGTAGCTGTTCCCCTCGGTGAACTCCTGGGCGGCGGAGAGGAACTCGCGGATGTTCTCCACCCGCGCCTGGTCGTCCGGATCGTCCTGCTTGTAGAGATCGGTGTAGGCGGTCGCCTCGAGCAGGCGGTCGAGCAGGGCGGGCAGGGGGAGGTCCCCGGAGGCCTGCTGCAAGCCCACGATCAGGTCGCGGAACTTGCGCAGGGCCGTGGCGCTGCGGGCCGGCAGGTTCCCCAGGTCGTCCAGGTAGAGGACGTCCCAGAGCGGCTGGCCGAGCTGGACGGCGCGGTCGCGCAGCAGCTCCAGGGTGGACTTGCCGATGCCGCGCGGCGGCTGGTTGATGATCCGCATCAGGGAGAAGTTGTCCCGCGGATTGCGCAGCACGCGCAGGTAGGCGACGAGGTCCTTGATCTCGGCGCGGTCGTAGAACCGCACGCCGCCCACCAGCGAGTAGGGGATCTCCCGCGACAGCAGCTCGTCCTCGATCGCCCGGGTCTGGGCGTTGGTGCGCACGAGGACCGCCATGTCGCTCAGCTTGAAGTGCCCCCGCAGGCGCTGCAGGGTGCGGACGATCCAGGTGGCCTCGTCCCCCTCGTCGCTCGCCCGGTAGAGCTCCGCCTTAGGGCCGGCGCCCTGCTCGGTCCACAGGCGCTTGCCGCGGCGGTTGATGTTGTTGGCGATCAGCGCGCCGGAGACGTCGAGGATCGTCTGGGTGGAGCGGTAGTTCTGCTCCAGCTTGCGGATGGCCGCGTCGGGGAAGGTCTTCTCGAACTCCAGGATGTTGCCGAGGTCGGCGCCGCGCCAGCGGTAGATCCCCTGGTCCTCGTCGCCGACGGCGGTCAGGTTGCCGTTGGGGCCGATGAGCTCCTGGATCAGCCGGAGCTGGGCGTGGTTGGTGTCCTGGTACTCGTCGACCAGCAGGTAGCGCATCCAGCGGCAGACCCTCTGCTTGATCTCCGGATCGGTCGACAGGAGCTTGACCGGGAGCGCGATCAGGTCGTCGAAGTCGACCCCGGAGGCGGTGTTGAGCAGCCCCTGGTAGCGCCGGTAGAGGGCGGCCACCTTCCGCTCGAAGAAGTTCTGCGCCTGCGCCTCGTAGGCCGCGGGATCGATCAGCCTGTTCTTGGCGCCGCTGATCTGGCTGAGCACCGAGCGGGGGAGAAGGCGGTTTCGGAGAGCCCCTCGGCGGTGAGGGCCTCCTTGACCAGCGCGATCTGGTCGCTGCCGTCGAGCACGTGGAAGTCGCGGCGCAGCCCCACCCGCTCGCCGTAGCGGCGCATCATCAGCAGGCCGTAGCGATGGAAGGTGCCGACGGAGGTGGGGAGCGGATGGAGATCCAGCAGCTCCTCGACCCGGTCGCGCATCTCCCCCGCGGCCTTGTTGGTGAAGGTCATGGCGGCGATGGTGCCGGGATCGACGCCCATCTCCTCGACCAGCCAGTAGATGCGGTAGGTGATGACCCGGGTCTTGCCCGAGCCGGCGCCGGCGAGGACGAGCTGCGGCCCCTCGCCGTGGGTGACGGCCGCGATCTGCTCGGGGTTCAGCTTGCTTTCGAGCTCTTGGGATACGGACTTTCTCACGCCGGCAGTTTGTCCGAGAGGGCGGGGAATGGCAAGGCGGGCTGTATCTGAGGACCCTGGACCTCGGCAGTCCCGGGAATGCCCGCCCCCCGGGGTCGCTTAGGATATAAGGCTGGGGCAAAGACCAACATCCGCCCCGGTTCACCCGTAGAAGGAATCCCGGCCGCAGAGTTGCGGCCGCGTCCAGGATAGAGGAAGACCCAGAATGTCCATGAAGCCCGTCGAGATCCATGAGTTCCTGTCCAGCAGCGTCATCGGCCAGGAGGAGACCCTGCGCTATGTCTCCGTGGCCATCTTCAAGCATCTGCAGGGGGAGAAGTACGGCAACCTCCTCCTGATCGGCAACTCGGGGACCGGCAAGACCACCATCATGCGGGGGATCGAGTCGCTCTACAACGCCCATCAGGAGTTCGCCGAGTACCGGGTCGTGCTGATCATGAACGCGAACACCTTCGCGACCGAGGAGGGCGCGGTCGATACCAGCCGCCTGTTCTCGCGCCTCGAGGAGCGCACCCGGCAGGTGCTCGGCGAGGGGGCCACGGCCGAGCAGATCGGCCGCTCGATGGAGCGCGCCACCGTCTGCCTGGACGAGATCGACAAGGTCTCCGGGATGATCGGCGGCAAGCCCTACGTGACCGGCATCAACATCCAGCAGGCCGTGCTGACCCTGATCGAGGGGGAGCGCGTGCCCCACCGGATCACCGCTCCCAACGCCGAGGGGATCCTGGAGTCGACCACGGTCTGGATCAACACCGGCCAGATGCTCTTCCTCTGCGCCGGCGCCTTCGAGACCCTCTACGACCAGGTCTTCCACCGGGTCACCTCGCCGAAGAGCGGCATCAAGCTGCCCACCACCACGACCTACGTCAACGGCAAGATCACCATCCGCGAGTACTTCACCCTCCGCCACCACTTCCGGCCGGAGGACCTCTTCGAGTACGGCATGCAGCCGCAGTTCCTCTCGCGCTTCGACAACGCCGTCATCCTCGAGGATCTGACCGCCACCACCCTGGCGCGCATCTTCAAGGAGCCCGCCGAGGGGGTGCTCCAGACGTCGCGGAACTTCTTCCAGAAGTACGGCATCGAGCTCGAGGTCACCGACGACGCCGTGCAGAAGATCGCCGACGAGGCCTCGAAGAGCAGCCGCATCGGCGCCCGGGCGCTCAAGTCGGTCTACGGGCGGATCATCAAGCCGTTCGAGTTCGACCCCTTCTCCCGCGACGAGGTCAAGCCGCTCAACGGCGACGGCGGCCCGCACCGGCTGGTGATCGACGACAAGCTGGTCTCCGAGGGGCTGAAGCCGGCGGTCTGATCGCTTCTTCCCTGATCAGCGTCTCGAGAAGAAGACCAGCACCTCCAGATCCTCCTCGATCGAGTGGAAGCGGTGTTCGACGTGGGCGGCCACGTAGAGCACCGCGCCGGCCTTCACGGCCAGCTCCTCGCCGTCCACCGTGAAACGGGCGCGGCCGCGGAGGACGTGGTAGACCTCGTCCTCCTCGTGCGGGGTCTGGGGATCGGCCGCGCCCGCGGGGAGGACGTAGAGGCCGGCGTAGAGGGAGGGCACCCGCAGGAACTCCAGCCAGGGGTCGTCCCCCGCCTGGCGGCGGCGCTCCCCGATGTCCGCGAGATCGAAAGCGGCCCACTTCGAATCCATTCGCTTTTTCTCCTCGCCCGGCGGCAGTGGACCCGGGCAGCGCCATCTTATTGGCAAAATCGTCGATAGAATCGCGGCATGAAGTCGCAAGCGATCGCCCCCGAAACCGTCCAACAGACCATCGACCCACTCATCCAGCGGCACGGCTCCGAGCACGCCGCCCGTATCCGCCGCGGCGTCGAGCAGGCCGCCCAGCGCTGGCGGCCGGAGGAGGATGGCTCCGCCGAGGACTTCGCCGCCTTCTGCGCGGACAACTTTCTTGCCGATCCCGAGGCGCTCGCCGCCACCTTCCGCCGCCTGGAGGAGGTCCTGGAGCAGATCGACGGCCATCTCCACGAGGTGCGCCGGGAGCTGACCTGGCCCATCGACGTCGATACGGGGCGCCCGCTCGGCACGGCGGACCGCCTGCTGGCCAACCTCGACCTCGCCGCCCACGTGGACGAGGACCTCTTCCGCACCCGGGTGGCCTTCCTCGCCCTGCTCAACTTCCCCGTCCACACCCTGGCGGAGCGGCTCGCCGAGGGGCCGGGCTGGGACCGCGAGACCTGGGCCCGTTCCCGCCTGATGGACCGCTTCGTCCTGCGGGTGCCGGCGACGGTGCAGCAGGAGATCACCCGCGCCCAGACCGCCGCCGAGGAGTACATCTCCAACTACAACCTGCGGCTGGACCGGCTCGTGACGACCTCGGAGGGGCCTTCCGGCGAGCGCCCGTTCCGCGAGGGGTTGAGGCTGATCAGCCACTGGGGGCTGCGCGACGAGCTGGCCTCCTACTATTCGGATCCCGATCCGAACGGGCTCTCCCGCCAGCGGCTGATCCTCAGGGTGATGGAGCGCATCGTCCGGCAGGAGATCCCGGCGGCGGTGATCGACAATCCCGACCTGCTCTGGGACCCCGAGACCAACGCCGTCACTCCCCTGGAGGGCGCGGCGGCCGAAGCGGGCAGGGATCTCGCCGCCCGCGAGCCGGACACCCGCTACGCCACCCTGCTCGACATCTTCCACGCGATGCGGACGATCGATCCCTACAGCCCGTCCGAGCCGACCTTCCTCGCCCGCCGCTTCGAGCGGGAGCGCCAGATCCCCGAGCGGGAGGTGGAGGATCTCCTGATCTCGGTGCTGACCGCGCCGGCGGTGGCGGACCTCGGGCGGCTGATCGAGCGGCGGCTCGGCCGGCCGCTCGAGCCGTTCGACATCTGGTACTCCGGCTTCAAGTCGCGGGCCGACCATCCGGAGGAGGAGCTCGACCGCGCCGCGCGGGAGCGCTACCCCGACCTCGACGCCTTCGCCCGCGGCCTTCCCGACCTCCTCGAGCGGCTGGGCTTCTCGGCGGAGCGGGCGGAGTGGCTCGCGGAGCGCATCGCGGTCGATCCGGCGCGGGGCGCCGGCCATGCCACGCAGGCGCTGCGGCGGGAGGACAAGACCCACCTGCGGACCCGGGTCCCCCAGGGGGGCATGGACTACAAGGGGTACAACGTGGCGATGCACGAGCTCGGCCACAACGTCGAGCAGGTCTTCTCGCTCAACGGCATCGACCGCTGGCCGCTGGCGGGCGTGCCCAACAACGCGGCCACCGAGGCGTTCGCCTTCGTCTTCCAGCACCGCGACCTCGAGATGCTCGGCCTGCGCCCCTTCGACGCCGAGGCCCGGCGGCGGGAGGCGCTGGCGGTCCTCTGGAACACCTACGAGATCGCCGGCGTGTCGCTGGTCGACATGGGGGTCTGGAACTGGCTCTACCAGCACCCCGAGGCCAACCCGGCGGAGCTGAGGGAGGCGACGCTCGCGATCGCCCGCGACATCTGGAACCGCTACTTCGCCCCGGTCTTCGGCGTCCGCGACTCGGAGATCCTGGCGATCTACTCCCACATGATCGTCTACGGGCTCTACCTGCCGGACTACGCGATCGGCCACATCCTCGCCTTCCAGATCGCGCAGCGGCTCTGGCAGGGGGACTTCGGCGCCGAGGTCGAGCGCATCACCCGCCAGGGGAAGCTCACTCCCGACGCCTGGATCCGCGGCGCCGTCGGCGGCCCCATCTCCGCCCACGTTCTGCTCGAAGAGGCGAGGGAAGCGATCGCCGCCGAACGTTAGAGTCCCGTGGGACTCAAACTCAAGGGAGATTTTCGATGAAAAAGACGCTTCAACTCGCCCTGCTCGCCCTCGCCGCCGCCGCGCTTCCGGCCCGGGGCCAGATCGGCGACATCACGAAATACAACATGCGCCCGCTGATCCAGCTCCACCTCAACGGCGCCGACTTCATCGGCCGGCCGTTCCAGGGGGACGTCTTCATCTACCAGGGCGGCCCGACCTTCCTCTCCTACAAGGGAGCGAACGGCACCGACGTCCGGGCGGAGAGCGCCGTCGCCACGCCGCAGGCCCTGGCGGAGCTGAACCAGGCCCTCTCCCGGGCGCGGGTCGGCCAGCAGAGGGGGAACTGCGGCTCCCCCGCTCCGGACTTCGTGAGCCGGTACGCGCTGACCTGGTACGGAGCGCAGCGGGTGAGGACGATCCCGGCGGGCGGCAACTTCTCGACCTGCCCGGCGGAGGTGGTCCAGATCTACAACGCGACCTGCGAGTTCATCTGGTCGGTCCTGGGGCCCCCGCCCGAGATCTGTGTGACGTCTCCCTGAACGGGAAGTCTTTCGACTTTACCCAGCCCGTTACTTCCGGGAAGGAGGAAAGCCCGCCAGGTACACGCTCAGAGCACCGGCCTGTTCCGGCGGCAGGTGGCCACTCAGATCTGCGGCCAGTTGCTCAAGATCGGTACGGGAACGGCGGTCTTCCTCCTGGTACCAGGGGCTATCGAGACGGTCGGTCTCATATTGCAAGACCACCGCAAGAAATGAGAGCCTCTTTTTCGATATCCGCGAAATCGGGCCCTGTGAGCCACGCTTTGAAGCGGTCCCGCATGGTGGTTATCACCGCAGGCGGGATTTTCCCTCCCCCCATGATGCCGCGCGGCCGGAGCTTCTCTTCGAACGAGGTCAACGTCTCCTGCGATTCAAGGATATCAAGGACACGGGACAGCTCGCGGTAGCCGAGATATTGAACAGCTTGGGAATAGAAGCGATCCCAACAGTACTCGATCAGCTGTTCCCCGTAAATGTCGTTGAGCAGAAAAGCTCCACCCTTCAAGGCAAGCTCACGCATCCTCTTGATAAAGTAGAAGGCGTAATAGAATCCACGACTGAGGGGGTCTTCCGGGTTGGAGCCTGGGGGACCGGCCCGCAGCTTCTGGGCCTGAGCGAGCAATCCGTTCGCCCCTCCGATGATTGGCAGGAAGTACTGTATGGCGTTGTCGGTAGCCTTGGTCAGGAAAAGATTGCGCGTATCTTGGGCGCGCGATCGCTCTTGCTGCAACCGCTGGAAGGCATAGGCGAGAAGGGCCAGGGCGATCGATAGCCCGAGATCCTTGAAGAAGGTGTAGACGGCCTCACTGCCGCTCAACCATTTTGAAGGGGAAGGCTCCGATACCTGGACAGGGCCGATGGAGACCGCGCTCTGGGCCTGACCTCTCCCAGGCTCCGTCCACTCGGTTAAACCTGTGATGACCCAGTCGCCAGCCCGGCCTGCCGGCTTGGTTGCGCGCCAAGGCTCACGGCCTGATTGCTCCCGAGCCGATCTGGAAGTCCTGGCAGGACGTTGACCGTCGCATCCCCCGGCCGGCAGACCGGTTTTCCATCTCGCCAGCATTTGCCGGTCTCATCAAAGCCGGGATGCTGGAAATCACGGAAGCGGAGCCCCTCGATCTCCATCCCCGAGCGGTTCTCGATGACAATCCAGAAGTTGAAAGAGTCACCGGGATGAGCTTTGCTCCGGTCCGCCCATCCGCGGAGTCGCACGCCATCCACTTCCGTCGTGATCGGCGGAGTAGGACCAGAGGCGAGAGCTTCCGCCTGGTGGCTGCGGACCAGTTCGTTAGCGACGTGGAGGGAGAGAAGGCTTGCGAATAAGGCGATCCCGAAGACAATCCACCAGGGGCGGACCTCTCCGATTCTTCGACGCCTTTTCACGAGGGCCGCTTGCACGGTTTCTACAGAAGAATAGCTGGGGGGGCTTAGCCTATTACCAGGTGGGCGGAGTCGCCATTATCAACCTCCTAAGGAATACGGCCTGCTACTGTCCTATAAACAAAGGACGACCGCATTGCATTCCGGGTCTTACGGCCACCAAGCCGGCGGGGAGTCGCCATACTCTCCTCAAAGAGTATAGCGACGGTCCCCTCAATAAGGCAACAGGAGGAGGTCCCCCCACCGGTCTGGTGCTCCTCCTCAGCGGGTGAACGAGCCGCCGATCGAGCTGCTGCCGCCGAGCGTCGAAACACCGGCCTTTTCGCGCTGGGCGCTGTGGCGCCAGGTCTCCTCGAGGTTCTTCACCGCGAGGTCGGCGGCGCTGGTGTCGATCGAGTACCCCTCGAAGGAGAGCTCCTTGAGCACGACGCGGGGGATGGAGAGCCCCAGCTCCATGATCAGCGAGTTGATCTCCTCCAGGTTGCTCTTGGCGAGCTCCGCCACCGTCCCCTGGGAGAGCCCCAGGGCCGTGGTGTGGAGCATGCCGTAGCTGACCGAGGCCAGGGAGAGGGCGGTGTAGTCGTCGCGCAGGGCACGGCTCGCGGTGTCCTTGCGGACCTTGTCGTAGACGCCGGCGATGGCGCCCAGCACGCCGGTCACCGCCTGCTTGACGGCGCCGGCGGCGCCGCCGCCCGAATACCCCTCGAGCTGCCGGTCCAGGGTCTGGAGGTGGCTCTTCAAGGTGCTTTCGATCCGCGCCACGAGTTGCAGAGCTTCCGGGAACTGCTTGATGTCGTCATCGTCGCGCTGCCGCTCGACCGCCTCGAGGATGTGCTTCTCGACCGCGGACATGTCGGCAAGGTAAGGACGCAACGCTTCGCGATTGTCTTTCATCGGTGTACCTCCTGGTGTAATCCTAAGCCCGGCCGGATCGGCCGGGACGGTAAAAAGACGTAGCAAAAGCCGCGCCCAACGCTTTTCAGGGCTGGCGCGTTTACCAGTGGTGAACGCACCGCTGACCACCAGCGCGATCCTGGACACCTCCCGGCAAGGGACCCCCGAGCGGCTGGCCGGGCTCTTCGACGCCCACCATCAGCGCCTCTTCCGCCTCGCGCTCCGGCTCTCTCCGGACCGGGAGGAGGCGCACGACCTCGTCCAGGAAGCGTTCCTGCGGGCGGCGCGGCAGCCCGCGTCCATGCCGGACGGCGCACCCTTGGACGCCGGTCGGGGACCCGATCCCGGTCGGCGTCCGGCGTTCCGGCGCGCCGGGGCTCTTGACCGCGCGCTTGCCGAGCCCCCTCGCCGCGGGCGACGTGCTGTCGATTGAGCTCTGGCGTCCCGCCGCCGATGAGTCCACGGTGGTGCTTTTGCAGCCTGGCCGCCAGAGGATCCCGTTGCTGTATGCCGGCAGCCGTTCCAAGAGGGCCGTCCGGTTTCTGACGCCGCGCTTTCGATACGCTGCCGGGATGGCTGAGATCCAAATCCCCGCTTCCGTGCATGCCTATCCGAAGAATTTCCGGCTGCAACTCTGGCGCTGGACCAGCGCTTCGCGTGGGAACCGGGCAGCTCCCCCGCCTTGACACCCTCTCCTCTCCCTCCGTAGTCTGCTTCCCCGGCAACTTCCGGCTTGGGCGCAACGTAAGAGCCGGTTACTCGCCCGAGCCGTTCCACCTCATTTCGACAGGAAGACACCGCATGAGACCGATCCGTCCCCTTTTCTTCAGCCTGCTGCTCGCCACCTCCGGCCTGCTGGCCTTCCAGCAGCCTCCGGCACCGCCGCCGCCCGCCCCGGCTCCCCAGCAGAAGCCGCCGGACGAGCAGCTCAAGGACAAGCAGAAGCGCGAGCAGGAGCCCGAGGAGAACGCGACCGAGGTCCAGAAGGAGCAGAAGGAGGGGGGCAAGGGCGCCCCGCAGGAGATCTCCGCCAAGAAAGAGGAGAAGTGGGACGTCAACAAGCCGCCCGGACCGTCGGCCGAGGTGGCGATCGACGTCACCGAGGGGACCTGGCTGAACCTCGACGTCAGCCCGGACGGCAAGGAGATCGCCTTCGACCTGCTGGGCGATCTCTACACGATCCCGATCGCCGGCGGCGAGGCGCGGGCGCTCACCCATGACGTCGCCTGGCAGATGCAGCCCCGCTACAGCCCGGACGGCAAGACGATCGCCTTCACCAGCGACCAGGGGGGCGGCGACAACGTCTGGCTCGTCGACCGCGACGGCACGCACCCGCGCGCGGTCACCAAGGAGTCGTTCCGCCTGCTCAACAGCCCGTCCTGGTCGCCCGACGGCCAGTACGTCGTCGCCCGCAAGCACTTCACCGCCCAGCGCTCCCTCGGCGCCGGCGAGATGTGGCTCTACCACCGCAGCGGCGGCGACGGCCTGCAGCTCACCAAGCGCCCCAACGACCAGAAGGACGCCGGCGAGCCCGTCTTCTCCCCCGACGGCCGCTACGTCTACTTCAGCCAGGACATCACGCCCGGCCGCGTCTTCGAGTACAACAAGGACCCCAACACCGAGATCTTCGTCATCCAGCGGCTCGACCGGCAGACCGGCAACGTCCAGCGCTTCGTCACCGGCGCCGGGCGGCTCGGTCCGCCCCACCCCGTCGCCGGACGGCAAGACCCTCGCCTTCATCCGCCGGGTGCGCAACAAGAGCGTGATCCACCTGATGGACCTGCGCTCCGGCGAGACCTGGCCGATCTACGACGGCCTCGACCGCGACATGCAGGAGACCTGGTCGATCCACGGCCTCTATCCGTCGATGGCCTGGACCCCCGACAACAAGTCGATCGTCTTCTGGGCCGGCGGCAAGTTCCATCGCCTCGACGTCGCCAGCCGCAAGGTCGCGGAGATCCCCTTCCACGTCCGCACCACGCGGCGGGTCACCCAGGCCCTGCGCTTCCCCGTCGAGGTCGCGCCGAAGAGCTTCGAGACCCGGATGCTCCGCTGGGTGAACGTCTCCCCCAAGGGGGACCGCGTCGTCTACCAGGCGCTCGGCCACCTCTGGGTCCGCGATCTCCCGAACGGCAAGCCGCGGCGGCTGACCCGCCAGACGGATCACTGGGAGATCTTCCCCGCCTTCTCGCGCGACGGCCGCCAGGTGGTCTACACCACCTGGGACGACGACAAGCTGGGCACCGTGCGCGTGGTCTCGGCCGACGGCGGCGAGGGGCGGGTGGTGGTCAAGCAGCCCGGACAGTACGTCGAGCCCGCCTTCAGCCCGGACGGCAAGCAGATCGTCTACCGCAAGATCGAGGGGGGCTATGTCCGCTCCGCCGCCTGGTCGCTCACTCCCGGGATCTATCGGGTCGCGGCCGGCGGCGGCGACTCAGCGCTGGTCACCGAACAGGGGGAGCAGCCCCGCTTCGGCGCCGAGAGCGACCGCGTCTACCTGCTGCGCGAGGCCGACGAGGGGAAGCGCCAGCTCGTCTCGCTCAGCCTCGACGGCAAGGATGAGCGCACCCACCTGATCAGCGAGAACGCGACCGAGTTCCAGCTCTCGCCGGATGGGCGCTGGGTGGCGTTCGTCGAGCGTTTCCACGCCTATGTGATGCCATTCGTCGCCACCGGCAAGGCGATCGACGTGGGCCCCAAGGCCTCGACGCTGCCGCTGCGCCGGGTCACCCGCGACGCCGGCGAGTACCTCCACTGGTCCGGCGACTCGCAGAGCCTCCACTGGTCGCTCGGCCCCGAGCTCTACACCCTGGACCTCAAGAACGCCTTCACCTTCCTGGCGGACGCCCCCGAGACCCTCCCCGATCCGCCGGCCCGCGGGATGGACATCGGCTTCCAGGCCGACAGCGACGTCCCCCGGGGTACGGTCGCCGTGGTCGGCGGACGCGTCGTCACCATGCGCGGCGACGAGGTGATCGAGGACGGCACGGTGATCCTGCAAGGGAACCGCATCACGGCCGTCGGACCGCGGGCGAGCGTCAGCGTCCCCGCCGGCGCCTACGTCGTCGACGCCAAGGGGAAGACCGTCATCCCCGGCCTGATCGACGTCCACTGGCATGGCACCTTCGGATCGGACGGCATCATTCCGCAGAACAACTGGGTCCCCTACGCCAGCCTGACCTATGGCGTGACCACCCTGCACGACCCGTCGAACGACACGGCGACCGTCTTCGCCGCCTCCGAGCTCCAGCGCGCCGGCCTGATCACCGCGCCGCGGATCTTCTCGACCGGCACCATCCTCTACGGCGCCAACGCCCCGTTCACCGCCACCATCGACAACGTCGAGGACGCCCGCTCGCACCTGCGCCGCATGAAGGCGGTGGGCGCCTTCAGCGTCAAGAGCTACAACCAGCCGCGCCGCGACCAGCGCCAGCAGGTCATCGAGGCGGCCCGCGAGCTCGACATGATGGTGGTGCCCGAGGGGGGCTCGCTGTTCGAGCACAACATGACCCAGGTGGTGGACGGCCACACCGGCATCGAGCACTCGATCCCGGTGGCCCGCGCCTACGCCGACGTGCACCAGCTCTGGAAGGGGACCCGGGTGGGCTACACCCCGACGCTGATCGTGGGCTACGGCGGCATCTGGGGGGAGAACTACTGGTACGACAAGACCCGGGTATGGGAGAACGACCGCCTGGGGCGCTTCGTGCCGCGAGAGGTCCTCGACGAGCGCTCGCGCCGCCGGGTCACCGCTCCGGACGAGGAGTACAACCACTTCAACAACGCCCGCGTCGCCGCCGAGCTGGCGCGCGACGGCGTCGGCGTCCAGATCGGCGCCCACGGCCAGCGCGAGGGGCTCGGGGCCCACTGGGAGATGTGGATGCTCGCTCAAGGGGGGCTGACGCCGATGGAGGTGCTGCGCGCCGCCACCCTCAGCGGCGCCCGCTATCTCGGCCTCGACCGCGACCTCGGCTCGATCGAGACCGGCAAGCTCGGCGACCTCGTGGTGCTCGACGACAATCCGCTCGCCGACATCCGCAACTCGGACCACATCCGCTTCGTGATCCAGAACGGCCGCGTCTACGACTCCCTGACCCTCGATCAGCTCGCGCCCAACCCGCACAAGCGCGAGCCCTTCTTCTGGCAGAAAGACCGGCCGTCCTTCTCCTTCGGCCCGAGCGGGACCGCCATCCACGTGGACGACTGAGCGCCGGCCTCCACGGCCGGCCGGGAGGGCGTGTTCCCCCGCGCCCTCCCACGTTGACAGCCCCTTCGGCTACCGATAGTTTCCTCTCCACAAAAACCAGATTGCCGGCATCCGTGCCGTGCCTTTGCCTTCATGGAATCGACCACGGTGCGTGGAAAGGGGAGAAATTGCGCCTCTGCGGGGGAGAAATGCCCCCTGTCCCGGTGACCTCGCGCACTCTGCTTTTCGAGGGGACTTGCAATCGCGGGCGCCTGGACCATGCCGGCCCCGGCTCGTCCCGCTGAAACCAGGAGGTTCGATGTCTCAATACACTCGACGTGTCCTCGCCGCGCTCGGCCTGACGGCGGCCCTGCTCCTCGCGGCACCGCCGCCGTCCCGGGCCGCCGGGTTTCGGGAGCTCCCGTCCGTGGCCGGGTTCGCGACGCGTGCCTGGACCTGGCTGGAGGACCTGCTGCCTTGCCGGCTGGCGGCGAGAGGGGAGAAGCAGGGGGTTACCACCAAGACCGCCGGCACCGTTACCTCGCCGACGGCTCCGCCCCCCACGGGCACCTCTGAAGAGGGGAGCGCGATCGATCCCAACGGCCGCCATTAAACCTTCCCGGGGCGGCTGCAATCGGCCGCCCCGGATTGGCAACACCGCTCTTTGCTATGCGAGAATGTAGGGGTCAAGGAGGTCCCGCGTGAACGATCATCCCACTTTGGCGGAGCTGGAAGAGTTCGTCTGGAACCGCCTTTCCGCGGAACGCTCCCGCGCGGTCGTCGCGCACCTCGTCCAGGGGTGCGACCCATGCGCGATCACGCTGGCCCCTCACCTGGAGGGGTTGCTCGGCCTCGAGGACCCTCCTGAGCTCACCCTCTCGCCGCGGGAGGATGCTGGATACGATGCCGCCATCGACCGCGCCCTGGCCACGGCTCTCCAACTCGCGGGAAAACACCGGGAGAGAACCTCCCCGTCTCTCGCCGGCTCCCCTCTGGAGGCGGGCGCCCAGCCGGTCCCCTACCCGCGGGACATCCCCGCCTTCGAGGCTCTGCTCGAACAGAGTTGGGCCTTCCGGCACGAAAACCCCGGGGAGATGGTGCGGCTCGCCGAGCTCGCCCTGGTGATGGCCGTGGGAGCCGATTCCCAGGCGCTGGACGAGCGGCGCGTGGCCGACCTGCGGTGCCGGGCCTGGATGGAGCTGGGGAACGCCCACCGGGTCGCGGACGATCTGTCCAACGCCGAGCAGGCGCTCGGCCATGCCACGGAGCTCTACCTCCAGGGCACCCAGGACGAGGTCCTCGCCGCCCGCCTCTTCGACGTCCAGGCTTCCCTGCTGGGCGCCTGCCGCCGCTTCGATCTGGCGGAGACCGCGCTCGACCTGGTCTTCGCCATTCACCGGCGGCGTGGGGATCATCATCTCGCCGGCCGCGCGCTGATCAGCAAGGGGACGTATGTCGGCTATCAGGGGGACGCGGAAGAATCGGTCCGCTTGATCGAGCAGGGGCTCGGGCTGATCGACGAGAACCAGGATCCCCGGCTTCTGTTCGTGGCTCTCCACAACCAGGCCCGCTTCCTCGCCGACTGCGGCCGGCTGCGGGAGGCCCGGATCGCCCTCTGGAAGCTGAAGGCGCGCCGGCTGGATCCGGGCGGTCAAATCAACGAGCTGAAGGTCCGCTGGCTCGAAGGGCAGATCAACGCCGGGCTGGGCGAGCTGGACCGCGCCGAGCTGGCGTTACTCGACGTCCGGCGCGGCTTCGCCGAAGCCGGCCTCGGCTACAAGGCGGCGCTGGCGGGGCTGGAGCTGGGGGCCGTGATGCTCCGCCGGGGGCGGACGGACGCGGCGATCGCGGAGGTGCTGGCGGCGGTCGACGTCTTCCAGTCCCTGGGGATCGCGCGCGAGGCGAGCGTCTCGGTGCTCCTCCTCAAGAAGGGGTGCGAGCGGCGGATCGCGGACGTAGCGCTGCTCGAGTACGTGATCGGCCTGCTGCGCAAGTCGGAGGAACCGTCGGCCGGGCGGATCGAACCGCCGGTCGACCAGTAAGTTTCCCGAAAGAAGACAGCCGCTACTTCGTCCGCCGCTCGCGCTGGAGGACGGTCGCGAGCTGGGTGGCGAGGTCGGCGCTCAGCCGTTCCTCTTCGCAGGCGCTCTGGAAGAGGATGAGGGTGGCCACGGCCTCGCGGTGCACGTCGCGGGATTCGAAGACCTGAAGGATCTGGGCGGCGAGCCGTTTCAGGTCCTCGGTCCGATGCTCCTGGGCGAAGAGGATGGCGAGGTCGAGAGAGACGAGAGCGGCATCGTAGCCCATCCCCCGGGCCAGGAACTCCCCCTGGACCTGCCGGAACGACTCCTCGGCTTCCTGGAGCCTGCCCATTCCGAAGGCGACCTTGCCCTCTGTCCAGTGAAGACGCAGGAGGTCCAGCGGCCTGCCGCCCTGCTCGAACGCTTCTCGGATCTCCGGGAGGAGTTCGTTGGCCTCCTCGTACTGGTTCGCCACAGCCAAACCACTGAGGAGGTTGTGGCGAGCGTAGAGGCCCGAGCCGAGAATGGGGGTCAACGATCCAGACCGCCTCCCGCAGGGAAGCAATAGCGCTCTCGATCTCCCCCAACTCTTCCAGGATTTTGGCCTTCTTCAGGAGCACTTCCCCTACACCTTGGAAGTCCTCCTGCTCACGGTAGATCGCCAAGGCCTTCTCCACAAGCTCCATCGACTCAGGGAGACGCCGCTGAGCCCGCCGGAGGGAGGACTTCAATTGAATCACCTCGGCTGTGACGAGCTCGTTCCCAGTCATGCTGCGGGCGAGCAGCGATTCCGCCTCCCGGAAAGCCGTCTCCGCGCTCCGCAACTCACCCAGAACCCGCTGGGCGTTACCGAGATAGGCGTATGCCCGCGCCCGAAGGTCGAGCACCCAATTGGGGTCATAGGCGTCTCCAAGAGTTTGCGCCACCTTGACGCCCAGCTCGGCGAAGTTAATGGCTCGTCCCGGCGTCCTCGAATGCCGCCTCCAGGCTCTCCTTGAGCAGCAGTTGGCAGACGCCCCAGATCTGAAAGGTCTCGTCGTCGGTAACCAGACTGAGTTGCTCGTCGAAGGGGAGATCCTTGAGCTTGGCGAAGAGCTCCGAAGCCTGGGGTCCTTCGAAGACGGCCACCCGCTCATCCCAGTGACCCACCTCCTTCTGAAGCCTGAGGATCTCTTCGTGCCGCTGTCCGCACTCCGGGCATCGCTCCAGAAGGTGAGGAACCACCTCGGCGAGAAGCTCTTCATGGCTGAGATCGCCGGCCAACAGCTTCGCCAGCGTTTCAATGGATGGATGATCCAAGATTATCTCCCTCGATTCGACAGAAAAAGGAGCCTCCAAACGAGTCTCCCAATTATATAAGTATCATGAGGGCAGGAAATCGTGTCATCCGCCGAAGACTTGGAAACTTCCAGCTCTACCCGTGAGTTATTCCGGAAGGATCAATGCCAGAGCCCTCGTCGCTGGTTCCAGAGGAACCAGTGCTCGAATTCGGGATCCCGTGGGGATCGATCGTGTTCCCTTCCTTCTCGAAGATCTGGCTCACACCTCGCCAGAGGACCTGCAGGAATCCCGGCTGCGGCGCGTGGACCCTGGCGGCTCGCGCCGTGGCTCTCCCGGCGGAGCGCGTGCCGGCCTGGGCCGCGGGGGTGAGGCCGAGCGCTACGAGCGCCACGACGAGCAGACAAAGACGTACGTGTTTCGAGAACATTCCGCCCTCCTTTGCTGGAATCGACGACCGAACGGCAGGATCGCCGCCGGCGATACCTTCCTTCAACCATAGAAGTACCTCCTACCAGGAAGACTGGGACACGGCTCCTCCGTAAAGTACGATGCTCACTTTGGAAGGAGTCCGAATGCCCTGGATCGACGGCAGGCTACTGGGCACGCTGGCGGTGTTGATGCTGTTGCTCCAGGCCGTCTGCTGGCTGCTGGCGAAGGGTCTGGGCCTGAAGCTGGAGAGGATCGTCGTACTCTGCGGGTGGCTGGCGCCGCTGGTGGTGCTCGCCCCCTGGCTGACGGGCGCCGAGATCCTCATGCCGAGCGACATCCTGTGGAACGTTCCCGGGGCGCCGGTGATCGAGCGCGCCCGCTCGCACGACCTGCTCAACGACACCGTCTACCAGATCCTCCCCTGGGAGCTGGAGGTCCGGCACGCTCTCGCCGACCGCCGCCTCCCCTTCTGGGCCGACACCCTCGAAGGGGGGAGCTCCCCCTGGGCGAACCCCCAGGCCGGCGCCCTCTCCCCGCTGCAGATGGCCGCGCGCGCCGTTCCCATCCAGCACCACCTGCTGGCCGGGCTCGTCCTCAAGCTGCTCGTCGCCTTTCAGGGGACCTGGCTGCTCGCCCGCGCCACCGGCCGCGGCCGCGCCTCGTCGCTGCTGGCGGCCGCCGGCTTCTCCCTCGGCGGCGGCCTCTTCTCCTGGGCGCTGTTCCCGGTCACGGCGACGATCGCCTGGGTGCCCTGGCTGGCGGCCGGCGTGATCCGGCTCTTCCGCCATCCCGGGCCGCGGGTGATCGCCACCACCGCCGCGATCACCGGCATCGTCCTGATCTCCGGCCACCCGGAGACCGCCGGCTTCGGCGGGCTCTTCGCCGCGGTCTGCGGCCTCGGCCTGCGCCGGAAGGCGACCGGACTGGCCAGGGGGTTCGGCGCCGCCGCCCTCGCCGCTCTCCTCGGGTTCGGCCTCGCCGCCCCTCAGCTCCTCCCCTTCCTGGCGGTGGTGCCGGACTCGCAGCGCGCCGGGGAGACGCTGGCCGAAACCGTCCGCTCCGCCCCCGTGCATCTCGCCTACCCGCCCTCCTGGTTCCAGCGGGGCTATGCCAGCTTCGTGCTCGCGCCGGTCAGCCCGCACGCCTACGGCCTCCCTTATCAGGGTCCGTTCAACGGCCCGATCAACTGGGCGGACTCGGAGCCCGGCTACACCGGCCTGGTGGCGTTCGCGGCGGCCCTGATCGCCCTCTTCGCGGCCCGCGACCGCCGCGTCTGGCCCTTCCTGGGATGCGCGGCGGCGGCCCTGCTGCTCGCGTCGCGGTTCCTGCCGCTCACCCATCTTCTCTATATGGTTCCGCCGCTACGGGTCCCCGCCTACGCGCGCTGCCTGCTGCCGGGCTCCCTGGCGCTCTGCATCGCCGGCGCCTTCGGCGTCGACCTCCTGCTCTCCCGGGCGCGCCGCCTGGGCGCCCGGGCCTGGGCCGGGCTCGCCCTCGCCGCCGCCGTGAGCCTCGCGGTGGCGGCGGACCGCTGGACCTTCTGGCTCTGGGGGCTCCTCGCCGCCGCCGCCCTGATCGCGCGGTGGCGGCCGCGCTGGGGCGCCGTGGCGCTCGCCGGAGTCCTGCTGCTCGACCTCATCCCCTGGTCCCGCAGCCTCCTCCCGCGCGGCCATCCGTCGCTCTTCTATCCGCGGACGGAGTTCATGGCCCTGCTGGCCCGCGAGGCCGGCGATCCGGCGGTCTGGCGCGGCGCCGGGGGGCACTATCTCCTCTATCCCAACCTGCTCTCGGTCTATGGGGTCGCGGACTTCCGGCCGCACAACCCGCTCGTCCCCGCGCGGTACCTGCGGGTGCTGACCGCCGCCTTCGGCTTCCACCCCACGATGACCCAGTATTTCGCCCCGCTGGGGAATCTCGATCACCCCCTGCTCGACTTCCTCGGGGTGCGGGCCGTCGCCGGCAGCCCGGGCGTGCCCCCCAGCCGTACGCTCGTGGAGATCGATCCCGGCCGGTTCGCGCCGTACACCCTGCTGCGCAACCCGGACGCCCTGCCGCGCTGGTTCTTCCCGCGGGCGGTGGACGTGATCGCGAAGCAGGAGATCGACCGCTGGATCGCCGGGCTCGCGGACGCGCGCCGGGTGGCGATCTTCCAGGATGAAGCGGGCTCCTGGCGCCCCGCCGGCAGCCAGGAGCCGCCGCCGCGGCCCGTCCTCGCCAAGCCCGGGCACATCATCCTGGACGTGCCCGCCGCCGGCGAGCGTCTCCTCGCCACCTCGATCGTCTGGTCGAAGGGGTGGTCGGCCCGCTCCGGCGACCGCCGCCTGCCGGTCCTGAAGGTGAACGGCGCCTTTGTCGGGGTGCGGCTCCCGGCCGGCGTGGCGCGGGTCGAGCTGCGCTTCCGGCCGCCCGGCCTGATCGCCGGCTGCGTTGCTTTCGGGGTTTCGCTGGCGGGCTTGCTCGTGCTGCTGGTGCCTACCTTCCGAGCAGCGGCGCCAGCGCCTCGACGCCGCGGTCGATGACGTCGGGCGGGGCGGCGGTGAAGCAGAGCCTCACGTGGGTCGGATAGGGGCCGAAGCTCGGGCCGGGGGCGAGAAAGAGGCCGCGCTCCACGCAGCGCTCCAGGAAGCCGCCGAGCCCGGTCTCGTCGAGGACGTGGGCGACGTCGAAGAAGAGGAAGGTGCTGCCCAGCGGCGCCGGCAGCCCCAGGCGGGCGGCCACCCTGGCGCCGGTCGCCTTGTACTGCTCCCGGGCGGCGGCGATCCAGGCGTCCCCGGAAGCCCGAGCACGCGCAGGGCGGCGACCTGTGAGGCGGTCGGGGTGCTGTAGAAGCTGTGCATGCCGATCTTGCGCAGCTCGCGGACGGCCGGTTCCGGCCCGACCACGTAGCCGCAGCGGTTGCCCGCCATGCCGTAAGCCTTGGAGAAGGAGTGGGCCGCGAAGGTGCGCTCGGGCGCCAGCGGGCGGGTGTAGACGTGCTCCCCCTCGTAGACGTAGTCCTCGTAGACCTCGTCGGCGATGATCCAGAGATCCTCGCGGACCGCCCACTCGACCAGCGCCTCGATCCACGAGCGCGGGATCAACCGGCCCGTGGGGTTGCTCGGGGTGTTGAGATAGAGGGCGACGGTGCGGTCGGTCTTCAGCGCGCGCACGGCCTCGACGGCGGTCTCGGGGGAGTCCGCGGCGCCGAAGAAGGGGACGTCGACCGGCACGCCGCCGAACGACCGGATGATGCCGGTGATCAGCGGCCAGTGCGGGGCGAGCTGCAGCACCTCGTCCCCCGGCGCCAGGATCGCCCCCGCCACCGCTCCCAGCGCGCCGGTCGCCCCGGTCGCCACCAGGACGTTCTCGCGCCCGGTGGGCACCCCCGTGCGCTCCCGCACCCGCTCGACGATGGCGTCGAGCAGCGGCGGCATCCCCTGCGGCGGGGCATAGCGATGGAGCCCCGGATAGTCCGCGACGCGCAGGTCCTCCATGCGGCACCCCTCCGCCGGCTCCATCCAGGTATCCCCCACGTGCAGGGGGTAGACCTCCCCGCGGTAGGTGGCGAGCCGGTGGGCCAGCCCGGAGTAGACCGAGTCGGCGATGTCTTGCACGGAGGGGGAAAAGTGGGGGTGGCGCGGCATCAGGGCTCCCGTCGAGTTGGCAGATCGTACAGCCACCCCCGTCCGGGCCTCAAGGCCCGGTCGGGACGACGGAACACCTCTTTGCGGTACTATTCACCGTCCAACACGACGAGATCACCGGTTTGCGACTTCATAGAGTCTCTCGCGCCGCCCTTGGCTGGGCGATCGTCCTGGGGGTTTCAGGCCTCCTTTTCCTCCAGGCACGGGAAGCCGTGCGCGGCTCCGGCCGCCGGCTCGGCTTCCAGCCGGAGACGGGGAAGCGGGGAGTGCGCGTCGCGCAGGTCAGCCCGGGCGATCCGGCGGACCGCGGCGGGCTGCGGGCCGGCGACGAGATCCTCTCCGCGGACGGCCGGCGGATGGCGAGCGTGGCGGAGTACGAGACGGCGGCCGGAGGGTTCGAGCGCGGCCGGCCGGTGGCGCTGCGGATCGCGCGCGGGGACCGGATCCTCGATCTCACGCCCGTCCCCGGCACTCTGCCCCGCTGGCTGCCGCTCCTCCTCACCAGCCTGACGGCCCTGGGCTTCCTCGCCGTGGCGCTCCTCGCCCTGGCGCAGGGGGACGATCTGCGGGTGGGCCTGCTGTTCGCCTTCTCCGCCGCGGCGGCGGTCGAGATCGCGCTGCCGGTCGAGCCTGATCGGCCGGCCCCTCCTGAGCGCCGCCGCGCTCTCGGCGTACTACCTGCTGACCGGTCTGCAGATCGGCCTCGAGATGCATCTCACCTCGCTGATCCCGGAGCGCCCCGGCTGGCTGCGCCGGCGCCCCTGGATCGTGCCGCTCTACTACGGCGCCGGCCTCGGGATCGGGGTGGCGAGCGCCGCCACCTCGCTGACCGAGCAGGTCCTCGGCCGCCGCGCCTTCCCCTGGACGATGGAGCAGGTGGATGGGCTGCTGCGGTTCGGCGTTCTCCCGGCCTGGGCGCTGGCGGTCACCCTGCTCCTGGCGTCCCAGGCCCTGCGCTCCCCCGAGCCCCGGGGGCGCCAGCAGGCCGGGCTGGTGCTGGCGGCGACGATCCCCTGGATGCTGTTCACGATCGCGAGCACGGCGCTCGAGCTGGCGGGCTTTCCGCCGCCGGACTGGACCGGACCGCTCGAGACGCTGGTCCTGCTCTGCTATCCGGTGGCCCTGTTCGCCGCGATCTTCCGCTATGACCTGTTCGACATCGAGCTCGCCGTGCGGCGGGGCCTGATCTACACCCTGCTGACCGGCTCGCTGGTGCTCGTCTTCTACGCCGCCCTGGGCGCCGGCGGGGTGATCTTCTCGCGCCTGGTCGAGGGGCGGGAGTCGGTCTGGGCGGCCTCCGGCGCGACGCTGCTGCTGGGTCTGCTGTTCGCGCCCCTGCGCCGCTGGCTCCAGCGGCTGATCGACCGCCGCTTCTTCCCCGAGCGCTACGCCCTGCGCCAGCGGCTGATCGCCCTCGCCGGCGAGCTCCCCGCCCTCGGCAAGCTGCCGCGGATGGGGCAGCATCTGGTCGAACGGCTGGCCGCGATCTTCCTCGCGCGCTCGGCGGCGCTGCTGACCGCCAACCCGGAGACCGGCCTGCTGAGCGTCCTCGCCTCGACGCGCGGACGCGATGGAAACCGGCCAGATCTTCCCGCTGGACGATCCCGGCGTCGAGCACCTGCGGCGCGCCGGGCGCCCGCTCCCCGCCGCGCAGCTCGCGGTCCGCAGCCCGGCTTTCGCCCGGTTCTTCTCCCAACCGGCCCATGCCGGACGGCCTGGCGGTGCCGCTGCTCAGCCAGGGGCGGCTGATCGGGCTGCTGATCGTGGGGCGCAAGGAGGGGAGCCGCGCCTATCCGGCCGAGGAGCTGGACCTGCTGAACCTCCTCGCCCACCACGTCGCCATCGTGTTCGAGAACGCCCGGCTGTTCGCGTCGGCCACCTACGAGGGGCTCACCGGCCTGCTGCGCCGCGAGGCGATCCTCGAGCAGCTCGACCGCGAGCTCGAACGGGCCCTGCGCTACGGCCGGCCGCTGACCGTCGCCATGGCCGACCTCGACCACTTCAAGGCGATCAACGACCGCCACGGCCACCTGGCGGGGGACTCGCTGCTGCGGCGCATGGCGCAGGTGATCGCCGGCGGCCTGCGCGGCACCGACTGGATCGGCCGCTACGGCGGCGAGGAGTTCCTGCTGGTGCTGCCCGAGACCGGGATGGAGGGCGCCGCCGCGGTCGCCGAGAAGATCCGCCACGCGGTGCAGGGGACGCCGGTGCCGCTGGACGACGGCACGCCGGCGCGCGCGACGGTCTCGATCGGCCTCGCCTCCCTGGACGCCGCCGGGCAGGTGGCCGGACAGGGGAAGATCCTCGGCCGCGACCTGATCGCCGCCGCCGACCGCTCCCTCTACGAGGCCAAGCACGCCGGCAGGAACCGCGTCTTCCCGCGGGTGGCGTAAGATCGGGTCATGGAACCCGTTCTCACCGAGGCCCGCCGGCTCCCCGAGGAAGGCCGGCTGCGGCTGACCTGGAGCGACGGCCACGTCGCCGAATATCCCTACAAGTACCTGCGCGGCTGGTGCCCCTGCGCCGGCTGCCAGGGGCACTCCGGCCAGAAGATCGTCTACCACCCGCCGGCCCATCCGGTCAGCGCCGAGTCGGTCCGGCCGGTGGGCAACTACGCCATCTCGATCGCCTTCTCGGACGGCCACGGCACCGGCATCTACCGCTACGATTTCCTGCGCGAGATCTGCCCTTGCCCGTCCTGCGGCGGAGCGCCCGGGTCGGTCGAGACGTAGCGCTCCCAGTCCTCCGGGGTGTTGAGATTGAGGAAGATCTCCCCGGGCTCGCCGAAGCGGGCGAGCTCCTCCCCTTCCAGCACGCGCGCGGCGAGCCCCTCCTCGAACAGGGCGTGGAGGGCGAGCCGCCCGCGCTCGACCCGGCGGCCGAGCGCGGCGAGCGCCGCCGGCCCATAGAGCGCGCAGAGCGGCTCGACGCCGCCGCTCCAGCGCGGGATCACCCAGTCGGCCGCCGGCAGGCGGGCGAGCTCGGCGAGCAGGGCGGGCGGCACCCGCGGCAGATCGCAGGCGAGCACCAGCAGCCGCCGCCCCGGATATGCCGCCGCCGCCCCGAGGATGCCGGCGGCGGGACCGCGGCCGGGGCCGTCCGGCAGGGAGGGGAGCGCCGGCAGCAGACCCCGTCCGGCGTCCGCCACCGCCACCTCGGCGCAGACCGCGGCGAGCCGCCGCGCCGCCAGCGCCGGCAGGATGCCCCCCCGGGCTTCGAGCAGGGTCTTGTCGCGCCCCATGCGGCTCGACGCGCCCCCGGCGAGGACGATGCCGACCGGATCGTCGGAACGGGACCCCGTGCTACCATCCGTCGCGTTATTCATTGCCAAAGGAGAATTCTTCAAATGAACGTGAGCATAGCCCCTCTGGTCTGCTTGCTGGCACTCCTGGTTCCGGCGGCGCCCGCGAAGAAGAGCCCGCACCCGCATCCGGCCGCGGCGCCCAAGAAGAGCGTGAGCGCGGTACCGGCCGCGAATCCCCGGGTGGCGCTGCAGACGACCAAGGGCCGCATCGTCATCGAGCTCTACGCCGACAAGGCTCCCAAGACCGTCAAGAACTTCCTCGACTACACCCGGGCCGGCTTCTACAACGGCACCATCTTCCACCGGGTGATCCCCGGCTTCATGGCCCAGGCGGGAGGCTTCACCCCTGACATGACCGAGAAGACCGCCCGGCCGCCGATCCCGAACGAGGCGGACAACGGCCTGCAGAACCAGCGCGGCACCCTGGCGATGGCGCGGACGAACGACCCGAACAGCGCCGCCGCCCAGTTCTTCATCAACGTGGCCAACAACGGCGCCCTCAACTTCCGCGGCAAGACCGCCGAGGGTTGGGGCTACGCGGTGTTCGGCAACGTCGTCGAGGGGATGGACGTGGTGGACGCGATCGTGCAGGTCCCGACCACCACCAAGGGCCCCTATGGGGACGTGCCGGTGCAGCCGATCGTGATCCAGAAGGCCTCGATCCTGCCGGCCGCCAAGCCAGCCGTCAAAAAATAACCCGCGAACGAGCGAGAGGAGACACAACCATGGCGAACCCTACCGTCGCTCTGGACACCAACCACGGAACGATCGTCCTGGAGCTGTTCTCCACGGAGGCGCCCAAGACCGTCGAGAACTTCCTGCAATATGTCCGGGACGGCTTCTTCGACGGCACGCTGTTCCATCGCGTGATCCCGAACTTCATGATCCAGGGGGGCGGCTTCGACGCCCAGCAGCGGCAGAAGGCGACGCGGGCGCAGATCCAGAACGAGGCGGACAACGGCCTCACCAACCAGCGCGGGACGGTGGCCATGGCGCGCACCAACGACCCGCACAGCGCCACCGCCCAGTTCTTCATCAACCTGAAGGACAACGGCTTCCTCAACCACTCGGGCAAGAACCCCCAGGGGTGGGGCTACACCGTCTTCGGCAAGGTGGTCGAGGGGCTGGATGTGGTCGACAAGATCGCCAGGGTGAAGACGGCCCCGGGCGCCATCTCCGAGGCGGTCCCGCAGGAGCAGGTCAAGATCGAGAAGGCGACGGTCCGGCCGGTGGCCGGCTAGATCGAAATCCGCCCGGGCCGCCAGGCCCGGGCCGGTCAGCCGCGCAGGACGTTCCGGGCCTGCAGCCCCTTCGGCCCTTCCACGAGCTCGAAGCTCACCTTCTCACCCTGGTTGAGGGTCCTGAACCCCTCGGCGACGATGGCCGAGTGGTGGACGAAGATGTCCGCTCCCCCCTCCTCGGCCTGGATGAAACCGAACCCCTTCGCGTTGTTGAACCACTTGACCGTTCCCTGCTGAGCCATCTGCCGCCACTCCTTTCCGCTGAAAAAGCAGGCGCGACCGGACCTTCACCGCAGGTCGAACTTCATCTCAGAATTTCAGGAATCGTCTCACCAGCGCAGGGGAAAAGCAAGCTGGCGCCGCCAGGAAGGATCTACGGGAAAGCTCTGGAAAAAAGATGGTGCCCAAGGCCGGACTCGAACCGGCACGGGTTGCCCCACACGCCCCTCAAACGTGCGCGTCTACCAATTCCGCCACTTGGGCTCAAAGAACCTGCTGCTGCAACTGCTACTGCGGCTTGGCCGGGGCCGCCGGAGCCGGAGCGGGGCCGGGCTTGGCCGGCGCCGTCTTGGCCGCCGCGCTCTTGCCGTGGCCCGCCATCACCGTGCCGCCACTCGGGCCCCCCTTGAAGAGAGCGATCGAGATGGTGGTCAGGATGAAGATCACGAACGAGGCCACGGTCAGCTTGTGGAGCATCGTCGTGGCGCTGCGGGCGCCGAAGGCGGTCTGCGTGCTGCCACCGCCGAAGACTGAAAGATCCGCACCCTTGCCCTGCTGGAGCAGGACGACGAGGATCAGAAACACACAGACGAGTACATGTACGACGTACAACAGATAGATCACGGTGCGAAGCCTCCAATGGGCGCGTAAGAACGTTCCCGACCCTAGCCGGAACCCCGAATGATAGCGAGAAATTTCTGTGGGTCAAGACTGGCGCCGCCGACGAGGAAGCCGTCGAGGTCCGGCTGGACGATCAGATGGGGCGCATTGTCGGGGGTCACCGACCCGCCGTAGAGGATCGGCACCGCCGCCGCGGCCGTCTTCGCCGAGCTCCTCCGCCAGCCTTCCGCGCAGGTAGCGGTGGGCCTCCTGCGCGATCTCCGGGGTGGCCGTCTCGCCGGTGCCGATCGCCCAGACCGGCTCGTAGGCGAGGGCGAACGGCTCGGGGCTGCCGGCGAGGGCGGCGCCGAGCTGGCGCGCGAGCACCTCGAAGGTGCGGCCCGCCTTGCGCTCGTCGCGGGTCTCGCCGACGCAGATCAGCGGCGTCAGTTGATGGTGGCGCGCCGCCGCGGCGACCTTGAGGCCGACCCACTCGTCGCTCTCGCCATGGTTCTGCCGCCGCTCGCTGTGGCCGCACAGCACCCAGGTGCAGCCGGCGTCGACGAGCTGCGGGCCCGAGACGTCGCCGGTGTGCGCCCCCCGGTCATCCGGATGGAGGTCCTGGCCGCCGACCTCGACCGCGCTGTCCACCAGCTCGCGGGCGACGATCGGGATCAGCGGGAACGAGGGGAAGATCACCACCCGGGCGTCCACCGTCCCTCGTCTCGGCCGCCGCGGCGAGCCCGCGCCGCAGGTCGCGGCAGTACTCCACCGCGTCGGCCTTCAGCAGGTTCATCTTCCAGTTGGCGGCGATCAGCGGCCGGCGCCGCTCGGCGCTCATCGTCCCCGCTCCAGCACGGCCACCCCGGGCAGGGTCTTGCCGGCGAGGAACTCGAGCGAGGCGCCGCCGCCCGTGGAGACGTGGCCGATGCGGTCGACGACGCCGGCCTGGCCGGCGGCGGCCACCGTCTCGCCGCCGCCGATCACCGAAAAGCCGGGGCAGACCGCCAGCGCCTGCGCCACCTCGCGGGTGCCGGCGTCGAACGGAGGCTTCTCGAAGACCCCCAGCGGGCCGTTCCAGAACAGGGTGCGGGCGCGGCCGACCGCCGCCGCGAACGCCTTGCGGGTCTCCGGGCCGACGTCGACCGCCTTCATGCCGGCTGGGATGCTGCCGGCGGGGACGGTCTCGATCCGCCCCGGGGTGTCGAGGTTGTCGGTCACCACCACGTCGAGCGGCAGCAGGACCTCGGCCCCCTTCTCCCTGGCGCGGGCGAGGATCGTGCGGGCGAGGTCGAGGCGGTCCGGCTCGAACAGCGACGAGCCGAGCTCGTGCCCCTCGGCGGCGAGGAAGGTGTTGGCCATGCCGCCGCCGAGCAGCAGCAGGTCGAGGCGCGGCAGCAGGTTCTCCAGGGTGTCGATCTTGCCCTCGATCTTGGCGCCGCCGAGGAGAGCGGCGAACGGGCGCTCCGGCTCGCCGAGCAGCCGGCCGAGGGCCGTCACCTCGCGCTCCATCAGCCGGCCCGCCGCCCGGGAGCCGAGCCGCTCGGGCACCCCGACCACCGAGGCGTGGGCGCGGTGGGCGGCGCCGAAGGCGTCGTCGACGTAGATCTCGGCCAGGGCCGCGAGCTGGTCGGCGAAGAGCAGAATCGTTCTTCTCCTCCTCGGCATGGAAGCGGAGGTTCTCGAGCAGAATGATCTCGCCGGGGTCCATGTCGCGGATCAGCTCCTCGACCTCCGGGCCGACGCAGTCGCCGGCGAAGCGGACCGCCTGGCCGAGCAGGGGGACCAGCGCGTCGGCCACCGGCAGCAGGGTGTAGCGCGGATCGCGCTGCCCCTTGGGGCGGCCGAGGTGGGAGGCGAGGATCACCACGGCGCCGGCGCCGGCGAGCTCGCGGATGGTCGGGATCGCCTCCTCCAGGCGGGTGGCGTCCACCACCTTCTGGTCCTTGGAGAGGGGGACGTTGAAATCCACGCGCACGAAGACGCGCTTGCCTTCCAGATGGTCGAAGTCGAGATCGTCCAGGGTCAACAGGTCTGCCATCGATTCCCTCCCTCTCGTCTGCCAGAACACGATGAGAAACGCCTCAGCCGGAGGGGGAGTTTATCAGCGGTGTCCCGCCCTGGGGGTTTGTGGCACTTCTACAGTGGGGTACTCTTGACCTTCCAGCTTGAAACTCTTCAAGCACAGATACGGAACTGAAGACCTGAGCAGGAGAATCGACCAATGGCTGAAATGGGCAAATATTGCAAGGCATACCTGGCGAAGCAGTTCCGGGCCTACCCGGGCTGGAGCGAGAACGCCGCCAACGTGCGCAAGGAGAAGAAAGAGGTCGACGGCAAGGAGGTCGAGGTCGACCGCACGCTCGACGACGACTCGATCCTCTACCTGCAGGAGAACTACGTCGTCACCGACGGCATCTTCAAGGACCAGAACATCATCTTCGACAACGTCACCGACGAGTGGCAGCAGTTCTGCCATCAGGACCTCGCCTTCGAGATCCCGGTCTACGAGCCGATCGAGATCCAGCGCGCCGAGCCGGTCGAGACGCCGGCGGCCAACGGCTAGGGAGTCCCTGTCTCCCGGGTGCGCATGGACCACCCGCTCGTCCTCGGCATCGAGACCTCCTGCGACGACACCGCCTGCGCCCTGCTCGACGGCGCCGGGCGGGTGCTGTCGTCGGTGGTCTCCAGCCAGCTCGCCGCGCACCGCCCCTACGGCGGGGTGGTGCCGGAGATCGCCTCGCGCGAGCACCTGGCCAACTGGCCGGCGGTGAGCGGCGAGGCGCTCGAACGGGCGGGGGTCCTGCTGCGCGACGTGGAGGTGGTGGCGGCGACCCGCGGTCCGGGGCTGGTGGGAGCGCTGCTGGTGGGGCTGTCGATCGGCAAGGCGATCGCCTTCGCCGGCGGCCGCCCCTTCCACGCCGTCCACCACCTGGAAGGGCACCTCTACTCCCCCTTCCTGCGCCCGCCGGGCGATCCCGCTCCTCCCGAGTTGCCGCCGTCCCGCTTCGTCGGCCTCGTCCTCTCCGGCGGGCACAGCTCCCTCTTCGCGGTCGAGGACGGCGCCGTCTCGACCCTCGCCGAGACCCGCGACGACGCCATCGGCGAGGTCTTCGACAAGGTGGGCAAGCGCCTCGGCCTCCCCTACCCGCAGGGACCGCAGGGTGGACGAGCTGGCCGAGCGGGGCACCCCGGGCGCCCAGCGCTTCCCCGTCTCCCGCTTCGGCGAGACGCTCGACTTCTCCTACTCGGGATTGAAGAGCCAGGCCCTGCTGGAGATCCAGCGCCTGGAGCGGACGCTGGGACCCATCGACCTCGGCGCGGCTGAGGACGTGCCCCAGCCCGTGCTCGACCTCCTCGCCGCCTTCCGCGAGTCCGCCGTCGGCCAGGTGCTCGACCGCCTGGAGCGCCTCCACGAGCGGCGCCCCTTCGAGCTGCTCGCCGTCTCCGGCGGCGCCGCCGCCAACCGGCTGCTGCGGCGGGAGCTCCCGGCCTGGGCCGGGCGCCATGGCGTCGACCTCCGCCTCGTCCCCCTCGTCTACTCGGGCGACAACGCCGCCATGATCGCCCACGCCGCCCTGCTCCGCCACCGCCGCGGCATCGCGGACGACCCCTTCGCCGCCGAGGCGGAGAGCCGGATTCCGCTCTAAGCCAGTCGGTCCCTCCTGGCCTGCGCCGAAGAAAGATCGGCGCGGCACTGATTTTTCCGCCGATCGTTCTTGCCTTCCCTCTCGCCGGGAGTATCCTGTGGATGGGGAGAGATTCCGAATGATCAACGAAATAGACCGCCAGATCCTGAACATCCTTCAGCAGAACGCCCGGACTTCCAACGCCGAGATCGCACGGCAGGTGGATATGGCGCCTTCCGCCGTGCTGGAGCGCATCCGCCGGCTCGAGGCCCGCGGGGTCATCCAGGGGTACGAGGCGCGGATCAACCCCGAGGCCCTGGGGCTCACCACGCTGGCCTTCGTCTTCGTCCGCTCGACCGACTTCGACGGCGAGGCGAAGACGGCCGAGCTGCTGGCCAACATTCCGGAGGTGCTGGAAGCGCACCACATCGCGGGCGAGGACTGCTTCCTGATGAAGGTGCGGACGCGGGACGCGAAGTCGCTCGGGCGGCTGCTGCGCGAGCGCATCGGATCGACCGGCACCGTGCAGTCGACCCGCACCACGATCGTGCTGGAGACGGTCCGCGAGAGCGGCCAGTTGCCGCTGGGGCTCTCCCAGGAGGTGGCGGAGGAGGAGGTGTCGGTTGAGTGATTCCAGGGGCGCGCGCGTTTCGATGCTGCGGGTGGCGGTCGCCCTCGGCGCCGTCTACCTGATCTGGGGCTCGACCTATCTGGCGATCCGTTTCGCCATCGAGACGATCCCCCCCTTCCTGATGGCCGCCGCCCGGTACCTCACCGCCGGCGCGCTGCTCTACGGCTGGAGCCGTCTGCGCGGGGCGCCGCGGCCGAACCGGGTCCACTGGCGCTCGGCGGTGATCATCGGCGCCCTGCTGCTGCTGGCGGGCAACGGCGGCGTGGTCTGGGCCGAGCAGCGGGTGAGCTCGGGGCTGGTGGCGCTGCTGATCTCGACGGAGCCGCTCTGGATCGTGCTGATGGTCTGGCTGCGCGACCGCCGGCAGCGGCCGGGCGGCCGGGTGATCGCCGGCCTGCTCCTCGGCTTCATCGGTCTGATGCTGCTGGTGCGCCCGAGCTCCTCGGGGGGCGGCCTCGATCCGCTCGGCGTGGTCGCCGTGCTGATCGCCTCGCTGTGCTGGGCCTGGGGCTCGCTCTACAGCCAGCGGGCGAAGCTCCCCGACTCGCAGCTGCTGTCGACGTCCATGCAGATGCTCGGCGGCGGCGCCCTGCTCCTGCTCGCCGCCGCGCTCACCGGCGAGCCGGCGCGCTTCGCCCTCGCCGAGGTCTCGACGCGGTCGCTGCTCTCCGTGGCCTACCTGGTGGTCTTCGGCGCCATCATCGCCTTCACCGCCTACGCCTGGCTGCTGCGGTCGGCCTCGGCGGTGCTGGTCTCGACCTACGCCTACGTGAACCCGGTGGTCGCCGTCCTCCTCGGCTGGGCCTTCGCCGGCGAGCCGATCACCAAGGGGACCCTGGTCGCCGCGGCGGTGATCCTGACCGGCGTCGCATTGATCTCCAGCGCGCAGGGGAAGAAGAAGGAGGAGGGAGGAGGTGGCAGAGGAGGTGGCCGCGGAAGAGGCGGCGGAGGTTTGCGTGGCGCGGTGAGGGGGAACAACACGGACGAACACGGACAACCACGGACGAACAGGGACGAAAGGAACCAGGAAAAGAACACCGGCCTGTTTTCCGGTGTCCTTGTTTGTCCGTGTTCGTCCCTTCTCGTCCCTTGATTTTTGCCTTTCCTACGGCCGCTTCACCTCCACCTTCCCCAGATCCGGCAGCAGCCGCACCCCCGCCGCGTCCGCGGACTTGCGGAAGGCGGCGACGTCGGTCTCGAAGAAGCGGTTGACGTCGGCCAGGGTGGCGTTGACCAGTTGCTCCGCCTGCCGGAGGTACTCGAGGTGCGTCGGGCTCGGCGGCGACGAGGTGGAGAGGACGTAGCCGGCGGCGTAGTTGACCCTCGACAGGGCGTCCGTCTCCGGCTGGATCCCCACCGCGTCGTAGGGCACCCAGAGCCGGCGCTCCAGCTTGACCAGATCCCCCTTCAGCTTGCCGGCGGATTCGACCAGCGGGTCGGGCTTGGCGTCCTTCGCGTCGCCGGCCTTCTTCCGGCTCTCGACCTTCGCCACCACCGCGTCGACGTCCGCCCGGGCATTGCGGATGCGCTCGACCGCCTCGGCCAGAGCTTCCCCGAGCGCCAGGGCCCGCTTGCCGGCGGCGTCGCGGGCGCGCCAGTCGGCCTCGGTGTTGCGCGATCGCGGATCGGGCACGACCTGCACGGTCCCCTTGGTTTCGTGGTCCCCCATCTTGACCGTCACCGTGTAGGCACCGGGCGGGACCTCGACTCCCGACGAGGCGTGCGGGGTCGGCGGCTTCTCGCTCGGGAACGGCTTGGGACCGTCGGTGGTCAGATCCCAGACCGCGCGGTTCACCCCCTGCCGGGCCGGGGCGGTGAAGGTGCGGATCGTCTTGCCGGCGGCGTCGGCGACGCGGATCTCGACCTCCGGGGGCTTCCCTTCGTCCTTCTTCTCAGCCTCCTTGCCCTTGGTGGCCTCCTCGGCCGCGGGCGCGCCAGGGCCCGGCCTCTCGCTGGTCGCGAGCTCCCGCGCGGTCTGCGGCATCCCCTCGACCGGCCGGGCTCTGCTCGGCCTTGAGCCGCGCCTCCCGCTCCCCGGCCTTGCGCTCGCGCTCCTTCTTCTCGTCGGGATAGGGGAGCCCCGGCCCGTTCAGCGAGAAGGTGAGGATCGCCCCGTAGGGCTCGTTCTCGCCGCGGAACTCGCCGGAGCCGCAGCGCGAACCCCCCGGGCTCGGGCGAGTTCCAGTGCTGCTGGGCGGGGCCGGTCTCGTAGAGGTGGAGCGGCTCGGCCAGCGTCTTCTCGGAGATCGTCCGCAACGGCCGGATGTCGTCGATCACGTAGAGCGCCCGCCCATGGGTGGCGACCACCAGGTCGAGCTCCCGCGGCTGGATCGCGAGCCCCATCACCGGCGCGGGCGGCACGCCGTGCGTCCACTTCATCCACCGCCCGCCGCCGTCGTTGGAGACCCAGAGGCCGAACTCGGTGCCGAGGAAGAGGAGATCCCGGTCCCCCGGGTCCTGCTCCATGACGTGGGCGTAGCCGCGCAGGTCCGCGGTCGCCAGGCTCTTCCAGGTCTTGCCGTAGTCGGTGGTGCGGTAGACGTAGGTCTTGAAGTCCGCCCGCCGGTGGTTGTCGAAGACCACGAACGCCGCGCCGGCGTCGAACCGGGAGGCGAGGACGTTGGGGATCCAGGTGTTCGCCGGCACTCCGGGGACGTTCTTCTCGACGCTCGTCCAGGTCTTGCCGCCGTCGCGCGTCACCTGCAGGCGGCCGTCGTCCGTCCCCACCCAGATCACCCCCTGCTGCACCGGGCTCGGGGCGATGGTGAGGATGGTCGTGTGGTTCTCGGCGTTGCTGGCGTCGGAGGTGATGCCGCCGCTCTCCGCCGGCGTGCTGCCAGTCGGGGTTGTTGGTCGTCAGGTCCGGGCTGATCGTCGTCCAGGTCTCGCCGCGGTCGGTGGACTTGTGGAGGAACTGGCTGCCGATGTAGATCGCGCCGGGGTCCAGCGGATCGGTGGCGAAGCCGGCGTTCCAATTGAAGCGGAGCTTCACGCCGTCGGGCGGGCTCGGCTTGATCGCCCGCACCTCGCCGGTGCGCAGGTCGTAGCGGGAGAGGTTCCCCCCCTGCCACTCCGAGTAGACGTAGTTCGGATCGCCGCGGTCCGGCCGGGTCTCGAAGCCGTCGCCGCCCACCACGTTCACCCATTCATAGTTGCGGATCCCCCCCTGCTGCCAGACCGTGTTGGGGCCGCGCCAGGCGCTGTTGTCCTGCAGGCCGCCGTAGACGTTGTAGGGGATCTCGTCGTCGACCGCCACATGGTAGAACTGGGCGAGCGGCAGGGTGGAGACGAACTGCATGGTCTTGCCGCGGTCGTGGGTGAACGGCCACGCCGCCGTCGTTGCCGACGTAGAACCAGTTCGGGATCGCGGGGGTCGATCCAGATCGCATGGTAGTCGCCGTGGATCAGGTAGCCGGGGACCAGGTCCTCGAAGCTCTTGCCGCCGTCGTTCGAGACCCGGATGTTGAAGTCCAGGCTGTAGAGGCGGTTGGGGAGCTCGGGGTCGACCTCGATGTGGGCGAAGTAGAACGGCCGCGGGTTGGCGTCGTAGCGGTCGTTGACCGTCTGCCAGCTCCGGCCGCCGTCGTCCGAGCGCACCAGCGCGCTCTTGGCGGCCTCGACCGTGGCATAGACCACGTCGGGGTTGGAGCGCGAGACGGCGATGCCGATCCGCCCGAGATCCCCCTTCGGCATCCCGTCCGCCTCGGTGTACCGCTTCCAGGCGCGCCCGCCGTCGTAGGTCACGTAGAGCCCGGAGCCCGGGCCGCCCGACTTGAAGAACCAGGGCCAGCGCCGGTACTGCCACATGGCGGCGAACAGCTTGTTCGGGTTGCGCGGGTCGATCACCAGCTCGGCGGCGCCGGTCCGCGGGTCGACGTAGAGCACGCGGCTCCAGGTCTTGCCGCCGTCCTCGGTCTTGTAGACCCCGCGCTCCGGGTTCTCCCCCCAGGCCTGGCCGAGCGCCGCCACCCAGGCGACGTCCGGATCGGTGGGGTGGACCACGATGCGGTCGATGCGCTCGGTCTTGTCGAGCCCCAGGTGGGTCCAGGTGCGGCCGGCGTCGAGCGAGCGGTAGACGCCGCCGCCGACCGAGACGCTGTTGCGCGGATTGCCCTCGCCGGTGCCGACCCAGACGACGTCCGGATTCGACGGCGCGACGGCGATCGCGCCGATCGAGGCCACCGGCTGGTCGTCGAAGACCGGCGTCCAGGTGAGCCCCCCGTTGGTGGATTTCCAGACGCCTCCCGCGGCGCCGCCGGCATAGACGATGTTCGGATTGGATTCGACCGCGGCGATGGCGGGCACGCGGCCGCTCATCCCCGCCGGTCCGATCGAGCGCGCGCTGAACCCGGCGAGCAGGCCGGGGTCGAGAGCGGCGCGGGCGGAGGTGGCGAGAAGGGCGAGGGCTAGGGCGAGGAGGACCGGTTTTCTCATGAAGCTCTCCCGGGTATCGACCCATCAAGACTCAAAAAATGCCGGGAAGGACTCCCGGCACGGGCACAAGGATATCCCCTGGCTCCAGGCGGAGCCTTGGCGGATACGCGAACGGCCGGGAAAGGTTGCGGCGAGGGGGGCGGCCATCGGGCGAAAGATTGACATCCCATCGATGGTTGTGTATTTATCGTCCTGCCCAAAGCCGTCAGCATGCAGGGCCCGGAGCAGCGTCGCCGCTTCATGAGATTTTTTTAGCGACCCCAGACGGGAGGCACGTTTGCAGAGGAAGCGCGCATTTTCGGCCCTCTTCGCCCCAATTCTTTCCCAGGTCCGGCAGCTCGGGAGAGGGTCCAACACCTTCTGCGTGGGTACCTTCGCGCTCAGCCTCGTCAACCTCTCGACCCTCGGGATGCAGCCCGCCGCACCGGCCCAGCCCGCCGTGCAGCCGCCCGCCCTGATGGCCCACGCCGCGGCTCCGGCTCCCACGGCTCCCCGCTCCCACAGCCGCCCCAACTCCCGCAGCAGCAGCGCCGGCTCCCACGGTAGCGTCCCCTCTGAGCGGCCGCGCCGGCTCCCGTGGAGGCGCCGAAGCCGGCCGCCGTTCCCCAGAAGCCCGCCGTGCCCCGTGGCTCACGCCGCCGTCCCGAAGCCTGGTTCTGAAGCCCGTGGACGAGGTGGAGCGCCTCCGCAAGGCCGCCGACCTGCTGGTGCAGGTGAATACGGCGCTGGGCGAGCCGCAGTCCCCCTACGGGAAGATCATCTACGACGTCGCGATCCGCCACTCGATCAACCCGCACCTGGTGGCGGCGCTGATCCACGTCGAGTCCTCCTTCAACCCGAGGGCGGTCTCGCGCAAGGGCGCGTGCGGCCTCATGCAGCTCCTGCCGGAGACCGCGCGGCGCTTCGGGCTGACGAAGAAGAAGGATCTCTACGATCCGAAGAAGAACCTGGAGGCGGGCGTCCGCTATCTCAAGTGGCTGGCCAACCGGTTCGGCGGGGATACCCAGAAGATCCTCGCCGCGTACAACGCGGGGGAGGGGGCGGTGCAGCGGTTCGGCGGCATCCCGCCCTATCAGGAGACCCAGAGCTACGTGCAGAAGATCTTCGGCCTTCTGGGGTTCTCCTCCACGCCCGCTCCGGCGGCGCCCCAGACCGCCGAGCTCGCGAGCGCCCAGGACTCCACGGCGACCCGCTGAAGGAGAAGGAACCTGCAGGGCGGGGAGCTCGTCCCCGCCCCTCTCCTGCCAATCACCGGACTCTCGAGGCCTAGCGGCCGTCGCGGTCGGCGTCGCCAGGGATGGCTCTCTCGACGCGGTGCCAGGCGTCCTTGGTGGCGTGCTTGGCCTCGTCCCAGGTCTGGCGGGCGGCGCCGCGGTTGTAATCGTTCCAGTTGCGGCCGAGCTCGGGCTCGACCTCGTCCCAGCTCCGGTTGCCGGCCTGGGCGCGCGACTCCCAGCCATAGCGATAGGCCGGCTGATAGTCGTCGTAGGTGCGGTCCGCGTTCACGTACGGACGGTTGCGATAGTTCTCGCGCCAGTAGGCGTCCTCCACCGTGGGGTTGACACCCTCGGCGATGCCGTGGCCGACCAGCCCGCCGGCGATCGCGCCGACCGCCGCGCCCACCAGGGTCCCGACCGGACCGCCGACGGCCGTGCCGACCGCCGCGCCCGTGGCGGCACCCGCCGCCGCGCCGACGCCGCTGCCGACCGGATGAACCTTGTCGTGCGCCTGGGCCTGATTCTCGGTGTCCATCTCTCACGCTGGTGCCCGTACCCGTACCGTATTTCTCATCGTTCATGGTGTACCTCCTGGTTGTCGTTCTTCCGGAGCTCCCGGAGCGACTTTTGTTCATTGCAAGGCCGGGGCCAACCTGGGGTCCATGGCCGGTTGTGCTAGCATCCGGCCCTCAAATTTCGGAAGCGCGGAGAGCTCATGGAGATTTACGAGAACATCCTGGAAACCCTGGGGAACACCCCCCTGATCAAGCTCGGCCGGTTCCATGCCGGACCGGCGACGCTGGCGGCCAAGGTCGAGTCCTTCAATCCCGGCGGCAGCGTGAAGGACCGCATCGGCATCGCCATGATCGAGGCGGCCGAGAAGGCGGGGCTGCTGAAGCCCGGCGGCACGATCGTCGAGCCCACCTCCGGCAACACCGGCGTCGGCCTCGCCCTGGTGGCCAACCTGCGCGGCTACCGGCTGATCTGCACCTGCGCCGACAAGATCCCCAAGGAGAAGATCGCGCTGCTCGAGGCGATGGGCGCCACCGTCCTCCCCTGCCCGACCAACGTCGAGGCGGACGATCCGCGCTCTTATTACAAAGTGGCCGAGCGCATCCGCGACGAGGAGGGGGCCTTCCTCCCCTACCAGTATTACAACCAGGCCAACCCGGAGGCCCACTACCGCTCCACCGGCCCGGAGATCTGGCGGCAGACCGACGGCAAGGTCACCCACTGGGTGGTCGGCGTCGGCACCGGCGGCACCATCAGCGGCACGGCCAAGTTCCTGAAGGAGAAGAACCCGAAGGTCCACGTGGTCGGGGTGGACACGGTGGGGAGCGTCTACGCCTACTACCACCAGCACCGCCAGCTCCCGCCGCCCGAGCAGATCCACCAGTACCTGATCGACGGCATCGGCGAGGACTTCATGCCCTCGGCCGTCTGGTGGGACTACATCGACGAGATCGTCACCATCGACGACAAGACCGCCTACCGGGCGACCATGGAGCTCGCCCGCCGGGAGTCGATCTTCACCGGCTCCTCGGGCGGCGCCGCCGTCGCCGGCGCCCGCCAGGTCGCCGAGCGGCTGGGCGAGGACGCGCTGGTGGTCACCCTGCTCCCCGACTCCGGCGAGCGCTACCTCTCCAAGCTCAACAAGGAGTGGATGGCGGCCAAGGGGTTGCTGGAGGATTGAGCGGAAGGGGGCGGAGCCTTTAGGATGGCACCCATGCGCGCTTTTTCCTTCACCGCCCTCCTCCTGTCGCTCTCGCTCGCGGGTTGTGCCGGCGCCCCAGAGTACCGTCCAGCGTACTGCCCCGAAACCGGACACCACCCCAAATCAGGCCGCCCCGGCCGAGGCTCTGCCGCCGCTCGATCATGCCCCCCAGGTGCGGGCGAAGGCGGCGACCCACATGATGCCGGATGAGCTGATCCTGGGGGTGGAGCTCGGGGGGGACGCCCGCGCCTATCCGCTCCGCTTCCTCGAGGGGCACGGGGTGGCCAACGACACCATCAACGGCATCCCGGTCGCCCTTGCCTACTGCCGGCCCTGCGGCTCCGCCGTCCTCTACCGGACGGACACGCCGAAGGGCACCCTGACCCTCGCGCTCTCCGGCCGCTCCCGCGATGGCGACCCGCTCCTCGTCGACCGCCAGACGGGCACGCTCTGGCGACCGCTCACCGGCACTCCGGTGGAAGGCCCCCTCGCCGGCTCCGGGATCGAGCTCCAGCCCCTGCCCGTCGTGCTGACCTCCTGGAAACGCTGGTTCGAATCCCGCCTGGAGACGCGGGTGCTCGCCGGCTCCGGCAGCGAAGACAAGCCGGCGGCGGCGTCCGGCGGCGATCCGGCGGCTCCCGGGGTCTTCGGGCTGGTGCTGGGCGGCGCCGCCAGGGCGTACCCGGTCGATCTCGTGGCCCAACAGGGAGTGATCAACGATGAGCTCGGCGGGCGCCCGGTGGTGATCGTGGCCGAGCCGGGCGCCGATCCCGCGAACCGCACGATCCGCGCCTTCGAGCGGGGGGACCGCACCTTCACTCGTGGGCACGCCCTGCTGGGCGCGGACTTCCTCAACGACCAGAACGGCCGCCCCTGGAAGATCGACGAGGAATCGCTCGCCGCCCCGGACGGCCGGCAGCTCCCCCGCCTCCCCGGCCGGCTCGCCGCGCAGGCGGCGTGGTCGGCGGCGTATCCGCGGGGACAGGTTTACAAGGCGAGAGACACGGACCTCACGGACTTACAGGACGAACACGGCCAAGAAGCCCCGCCCGGCAAGTTTTTTCTGTCCGTGTAGTCCGTGCCTGTCCATGTGAGTCCGTGGTCCTGCCTCTCCACCCAGGCAGCCCTTTGCATAAGGCTTCGGGTCCGCCTATGCATCGGCCGAAACCCCAAAACATCTGGTACGTCACCCGCGAGACGCTCGCCAACTGGAGCAAGCACGCGGCGACCACGCATAGCGCGGCGCTCGCCTACCTGTCGCTGTTCTCCCTGGCGCCGCTGCTGATCCTGGTGGTGGCGCTCTCCGGCTGGGCCTTCGGGGCCGAGGCGGCCCAGGGGGAGATCCAGCGGGTGCTCGGCCGCTTCATCGGATCGGACGCGGCGGCGGCGGTGCAGGCGCTGGTGGCGGCGGCGAGCGCCCGGCCGCGGACGGGACGGATCGCCGCCACCATCGGCGTGGTGACCCTCCTGGTGAGCGCCACCGGCGTGCTGATCCAGCTCCAGGACACCCTCAACACGGTCTGGGAGGTGACGCCCAAGCCGGGCTTCTTCATCAAGACCCTGCTCAAGAAGCGGCTCTTCTGCTTCCTGCTGATCCTCGGCACCGGCGCCCTGCTGCTGTTCTCGCTCGCCGCCAGCGCCGGCCTCGCCGCCCTCCAGCGCCTCCTCGAGGCGCGGCATGGAGATCGGCCTCTCGACGCTCCTCGGCGGCGCGGACGTCGTACTCTCCTGGCTGGTGATGGCGCTGCTGCTCGCGATGGTCTACCGGCTCCTGCCGGACGTCGAGATCGGCTGGCGCGACGTGGCCTGGGGATCGGCGGTCACCGCCCTTCTGTTCACGCTCGGCAAGTACGCCATCGGCTTCTATCTCCAGCGGACCGGCGTCACCACCGCCTACGGCGCCGCCGGCTCGCTGGTGCTGGTCCTGGTCTGGATCTATCTCTCCTCGATGATCTTCCTGCTCGGCGCCGAGTTCACCCGCGTCCACTCGCGCCGCTACCGCGACGGCAAGGCGCCGGCCACGCCGGGCGCCGTGCGGGTGGAGACGATCCAGGTGCCCGTGGAGACCACCCCTCCCTCTTCTTCCGCTCCTGCCGCCGTTTCGAAGGGATGATGAACTTCAAATCTTGCGCCGCCCGCGTCCTGGCCCTCGGGGTCTGCCTCGTCTTCGCCCCCCCTCTCCACGCCGACAAGGTCAAGGTGGACGTCGACGGCGTCCGGCGGGAGCTCCGGCTCAACATCCTCTCGGCCCTCAGCCTGTCGCGCGAGAACGACGGCAAGCTGACCGAGGACCGCATCCGCAGCCTCCACGCCCAGGCTCCCGACGAGATCGGCGAGGCGCTCCAGCCCTATGGCTACTACAAGCCGCAGGTGCGCTCGGAGCTGCGCCAGGAGGGATCGACCTGGATCGCCCACTACGACGTCGACGCCGGCCCGGCGATCAAGATCGCCAGCGTCGACCTGCGGATCACCGGCGCCGGCGCCGCCGATCCCCGCTTCCGCGAGATCGAGAGCCACTTCCCCGTCCAGAAGGGGGAGATCCTGCACCATCCGGAGTACGAGCGGGGCAAGAAGCTGCTGACCGATCTCGCGGCCGAGGCGGGCTACCTCGACGCCACCTTCGAGGAGAACCAGGTCCGCGTCGATCTCGAGCGCTACCAGGCCGACGTCGTCCTCCACTACAGCACCGGCCCGCGCTACCTGTTCGGCCCGGTGTTCTTCCATCAGGACGGTCCTCGACGGCGGGCTGCTGACCGGCTACATCAACTTCAAGCCCGGCGAGCCGCTGGACGTCAACAAGGTCCTGCAGCTCCAGAACGCGCTCTCGGACAGCCCCTACTGGAGCCGCGTCGAGGTGCTGACCCGGCAGGACCAGGCCGAGGGGCTGGAGGTGCCGATCGACGTCAACCTGGTGCCCGCCAAGACGATGCGCTTCAGCGGCGGCGCCGGCTACGGCACGGACACCGGACCGCGGGTGAAGGGGACCCTGGACCTGCGCCGGATCAACCGCCGGGGGCACCGGGCCCACATCGAGGCCAGCGTCTCGCAGATCGAGCAGAGCTTCCTCACGAGCTACCTGATCCCCGGACGCCTCCCCCGCACTGACACCCTGGCCTTCAACCTCGCCTATGACCGGCAGAGCACCAGCACCCTCGACAGCACGTCGGGGCTGGTGGGCGCCCAGTACTCCCGGCTCATCGGCAGTTGGAACGAGACCTTCGCCCTCAACTTCCAGCGCGAGAATTACGAGGTCGGGGTCGACAAGGGGGACTCGAACCTGCTGGTGCCGAGCGCCGGCCTGGAGCGGGTGCGGGCGGACGACCGGATCGACACCACCAACGGCGACCGCCTGCGCTTCACGCTCCAGGGGACGGCGGAGAACCCGCTCTCCGACGCCACGTTCGTCCAGGGGCTGGCGGACGCCAAGGCGATCCGCACGCTGGGCGGGCAGGGGGCGCAACCGGCTGATCGGCCGCGCCCAGCTCGGCTATACCGCCACCGACGACTTCCGCATCCTCCCCCCGCGCTTCCGCTTCTTCGCCGGCGGCGACCAGAGCGTGCGCGGCTTCCGCTATCAGTCGCTCGGCACCAAGGACGAGGAGGGCAACGTCATCGGCGGCGAGGCCCTGCTGGTGGCGAGCCTCGAATACGAGTACCGGTTCCGCCCCAAGTGGGGTATCGCGGCCTTCTACGACACCGGCAACGCCTTCCACGACTTCAGCGGCCTCTCGCTGGCGCAGGGCGCCGGCGTCGGAATCCGCTGGCTCTCGCCGATCGGCCCCGTCCGCGCGGATGTCGCCTACGGTCTCTCCGATCCCAATCACCCCATCGTGTTTCACCTCAATATCGGGCCTGACCTATGAAATGGATACTCCGACTCCGGCGCCCGCGGCGCCCGTTTCCTCCCCTCCCCCCCGCAAGCGGCGCCGGCCGCTGCGCTGGCTGCTCGGCCTGCTGCTCGCCATCGTCCTCCTGCTGGTCCTCGCCGCCGGGCTCGGGTGGTACGCGGTCTCGACCGAGGGGGGCAGCCGCTTCCTCCTCGGCCACATCGGCTCCTATATACCGGGCGAGCTGACCATCGGCTCCCAGCAGGGGCCGATCACCGGCCCGCTCGACCTGCGCGACGTGCACTTCCGCAACGCCACCATCGACGCGCGGATCCAGCACCTCCACCTGGCCTGGAAGGCGGGCCGGCTGCGCCAGCGCATGCTGGACATCGACCAGCTCCGCGCCGAGGGGATCCGCGTCGCGCTGAAGAAGAGCGGCGACACCACCTCGAACGGCAAGCTGGTCGACCTCCACCTGCCGGTCAACATCATCGTGCGCGACGCGCTGATCCGCGACGTCGAGATCGTCCGCGAGGGGGAGCCCCCCTTCCGCCTCGACCGCATCGCCCTCGACGCCGTCAGCGAGCGCGCCAAGCGACGTCCTCCACGTCCGCAGCCTGGCGGTGGACGGCCCGACTCTTCCAGCTCCGGGCCAACGGCGACCTGAACCCGGTCGGCGACTACGCCGTCAACCTCCAGGCGCAGGCCACCTACAAGGACCCGAAGATGCCGCCCTTCGTGGTCGGCGGCCGGTTCAACGGCACGCTGGAGAAGCTCGGCGTCGATGCCAGCCTGACCCAGCCCTTCGCCGCCCACGTGCGGGGGAACGTCCTCACCCCGATGCGCGAGCTGGGCATGGACCTCGCCGCCCAGGTGAGCGGGTTCAACGCCAAGGCGATCAACCCGGAGTGGCCGGTGGCCCAGATCCGCCAGGGGAACCTGACGATCAAGGGGCAGCTCGACGACTTCACCTCCGAGGGGCGGATCCTCGGCGCCTACGAGAACTACGGCGCGGGCCAAGCCGACTACCGCCTCGCCCGCAAGGGGGACGACCTCATCTTCGAGTACCTCAACCTGAAGACGGAGAAGGGGGCCGCGATCGCCGCCCGCGGCAAGGTCACCCTCCCCACCCCGCAGAGCGAGCTGGCGATGGACGTCACCGCCGACGCGCGGGGGATCGACGTTCAGGCGCTCAACCCGGAGTGGCCGCTGGTCCGCATCCGCCAGGCGAACGTCGCGATCCAGGGCAAGCTCACCGATTTCACCTCCCGCGGCCAGGTTTCCGGTTCCTACGAGAACCTCGCCACCGGCGTGATCGACTACCAGCGTGGCCCGCAAAGGGGACGACTTCACCTTCGACACCGTGAAGCTCAGGACGCCTCAGGGAGCCACCCTGAACGCCAGCGGCCGGGCCAGCCTGGCCAAGGGCGGGCGCCTCGACGTGACGGCCGGATTGGAACCGTCTCGCCTGGCCGCTTCAGGGGGGCGCGCCGGTGGTGGTCAGCCAGACCGGCAAGGGGCACGTGACCGGTACGCTCGCCGACTACCAGCTCACGGTGGACGCCCAGCTCGCGGGACCGAGCATCCCGCCCGGGCACTGGGTGCTCGCCGGCCGCGGCAACCAGGAGCGGATGGACGTCCGCTCGCTGCGCGGCGACGTCCTGCGCGGCCAGCTCGCGATGGCGGGGACCGTCGCCTGGAAGCCGCAGGTCGCCTGGAACGTGCAGGTCAACGGCGACGGCATCGATCCCGGCGTCCAGGTCCCCGACTACCCCGGCCGGATCACCTTCGCCGCCACCAGCGCCGGCAACCTGCGCGGCGACGCCATCTACGGCCGGGTGGACCTCAACCAGCTCAGCGGCAGCTCTGCGGGGCAACCCGGTCGCCGGCCAGGCCCACCTGGAGATGGCGGGGGACAACTACCGCCTCCCCGGGCTCGACCTGCGCTCCGGCACGGCCCGGCTCACCGCCAACGGCACCTTCACCAAGACCGCCGGCAACCTCGACTTCCGGCTCGCCGCGCCCAACCTCGCCGAGGCCCTGGCGAACGCCGGCGGCGCGGTGACCGCCCAGGGGCACCTCTCCGGCCCATGGAAGGCGCCGCGAGTGGTCGCCCAGGCGTCGGGCCAGTCGATCGTCTATCAGACCTACAGCGTCGAGACCGTCTCCCTCAACGGCGACGTCGACCTCGGAGCCGCCGGCCCGCTCGTGCTCAACCTCAAGGCCGCCAGCGTCGGGCTCAACGGCCAGAAGTACGACACCGTCACCCTCACCAGCCAGGGGACCCGCCAGTCCCACCAGATCACCCTCGCCGTGCGGCAGACGGAGGAGTCGGCGCACAGCGCTCGACCTCGCCCTGGCCGGCGGCCTGCGGGGGACGACGGCCTGGAGCGGCGAGATCCGCCGCCTCGACCTCACCAACCGGCAGACCGGCAACTGGCGGCTCGCCGGTCCGGCCGGGCTGACCGCCGGCACCACCCAGGCGGCCCTCAAGGACTTCTGCTGGACCTCCGGCGACGCCCGCCTCTGCGCCGACGGCCAGTGGGCCAAGAACGGGCCCTGGAGCGGCAACGGCACCGTCGCCGCCGTGCCGTTCTCGCTGCTCAAGCCCTTCCTGCCGCCGGATCTCCAGATCACCGGCACGGTCGGCGGCACCTTCGCCGGCACGGGGAGCCCCGCCGGCGTCGTCACCGCCAACCTCGATCTCCGCCCCGGCCCGGGGGAGATCCGCTACCCCACCAAGGGGGGGCAGACCGCCCAGATCCGCTTCGACCAGGGGACCGTCCGCATGGTCGCCGGCGGCGACGGGCTGACCGGCCACGCCGACCTCACCTTCCTCAACACCGGAGTCCTGCGGGCCGACCTGCGGCTGCCGCAGTACAACAAGATCGGCGCCCCGCTCCAGAGCTCAGGCGGTCAGCGGGCGCATCGTCGCCAACTTCTCCAACCTCGGCCTGGCCGAGGCCTTCGTGCCCGACCTCGACAACACCCGCGGCGCCCTCAACGCCGACCTGACGATCGGCGGCACGGTCGCCAAGCCGGTGGTCAACGGCAGCGTCCAGCTCCAGCAGGCGCAGGTGGACGTGCCGAAGTACGGCCTGCAGGTGCGGCAGATCCAGCTCACGGCCAAGGCCACGGGCTCCGGGCCGATGCAGATCCAGGGCTCCGCCCGCTCCGGCGGCGGCACCGTGACGATCGGCGGCTTCGTCGCCCTCGACGGCAGCCCGGGCAAGATCACGATCGAAGGCAAGAACTTCCTCGCCTCCAACACCAAGGAGATCAAGGCGCTCGTCTCGCCCAACCTGCAGGTCGCGCTCAACGGGCAGAGGATGGACGTCACCGGCGACATCACCATCCCCGAGTTGGCGGTCGACCAGGAAAAGCAGCGGCGCGGGACGGTGCAGGTCTCCAAGGACGTGATTATTCTCCCCCCTTCGGCGGCGGCGGAGGCGGCGGCGCCCGCCGCGGCGGCGCGGGAGCTCTACGCCCGCGTCCGCGTGATCCTGGGCGACAAAGTCACCGTCAAAGCCTCCGGCTTCAGCGGCCGGCTCACCGGCAGCCTGCTGGTGACCGAGCAGCCCGGAAAGGCCACTACGGCGGTCGGCGAGCTCGAGGTCAAAGACGGCGTCTACAAGTCCTACGGGCAGGACCTCACCCTCGACCACGGCCGGCTGATCTTCGCCGGCGGGCCGATCGACAACCCCGGGCTCGACCTCAAGGCCTACCGCAAGGCGGACGACGGCACGGTCGCCGGCATCAACATCGCGGGGACGTTGCGCGCCCCCCAGGCGACGATCTACTCCGACCCGGCGATGGACGAGGCCAACGCGCTCGCCTACCTCCTCCTCGGCCACCCCCTCGGGCAGGCCACGGCCCAGGAGGGGGACCTGGTGGCCAACGCCGTCAACTCGCTGGGGCTGAAGGGTGGGAACCTGGTGGCGAAGAAGGTCGCCTCGCGCTTCGGCCTGGAGGAGGCGCGGTTCGAATCCAAGGGGGGCATCAAGGAGGCCTCGGTGGTGGTCGGCAAGTACCTCTCGCCGCGGCTCTACGTCAACTACGGGGTCGGCCTGTTCTCGCCGATCACCACCTTCACCATCCGCTACCTCCTCGGCCGCAACTGGAGCATCCAGGCCCAGCAGGGAGCGGCCCTCAACGGCCAGGGGCAGGCGACCGGCGTGGACGTCGCTCTACACGGTCGAGCGCGGCAAGGGTGGAGCCACCCCGCCGCCGCCCAAGCGGGAGCGAGGCGAGGATGTGAAGGGGCCGGAAGGGCCGGGGGGCGAGGGTGGGACCGGGGGCGGAGGGTAAGGAGGCAAGGCCCCCGCCCGGGCGTCAACGCCTGGGCGGGAGGAAGGTGGGATTACTCGTTGACCTGGGTAGTAAACACGGGCTCGGGATAAATCCCGCAACCTGAAGGGCAGCCCGTGCACTTATAGCCCCCGTCATTACCACCCTGGGCTGCGGTCAGCCCCTTCTCGCCGAGCCGCGCGATCGTTTCACGATGGAGCTTCAGGCTCTTCTTGCGGTCATTCTTCTTCATGGTGCAATTCTCCAGAAAAGGATGATCGATTCGTACCGGCGTTGAGATTCTACACCCTGGCCCACCCCAGCCACCCGCGATACAACTCCGGCCGCCGGTCCCGCCAGAACAGCCGCCGCGGACGACGGCTAACCGCCGACAATCTCGTTCAGGCCGTCAACTACCCACTGGAGCTCCTCGGGGGACAGCCGCCCGATATTGCCCCCAAGGCGCTCGGTCGAGAGCGTTCGGATCTGGCTGATCTTGACCCAGGACCGCTTTGGAAGGTGGACAGACTGGATCTCAAAAGTCAGAGGGAAACCTGCGGAGGGCTCCTGGCTGGTGATGGCCAGGGCGATAACGGTGCCGGAGCGCTCGTTGAAGACATCCTGGCTCAAGACCAGGACGGGCCTCCGGCCGGCCTGCTCTCGCCCACGGACAGGATCGAGATCAGCCCAGAGGATGTCACCCCTCAGTATTCGGGCCACTCGGCCTCACCATGAAAGAATTCTTCGGCCGCGGCTTGTTCGGCCACAGGCTGGAGCTTGTAACATTCCTGGGCGAGGCGAACCCGTCCGAGGCGTTGCAGCTTCTCGGCAACCGCGTCCTGGATGAGCTTGCTTCGGCTTGGAAAGAGCCCGCGCTCGACAAGCTGGTCAACTCGCTTGAGGGCGTCCGGATCGAGGGAGATGGCTACTTTCGCGCTGCTCATGGAAAGAATGGTAACACTGCTGGTCATACCACGCCAGCTCGGGGCTTAGCCGACGGGCCACGTCTCTCCGGCGCCGCTCCCAAGGCCCCACTCCAAGACTGCCAGCGGAACTTCCCTGGGAGAAGCTCTCCCACCCCAACCGCTCTCCAGAGCTTTACGAGCCGGATCGGAGGGAGGAGCCGCAAGGATTTCCTGGGCGACAGAATCTGGAATCAGAAGATTCTCGGAAAGTTGGTCAAAGAGGTAGAGATAGCCCGCCTTCGCCATGGTGATTATGGGCGAGGCGTTGAGAATCCAGGTTTCACTCACCGCCGGCTTCCGCGATGATCTCCTCGGCTCCGTACTGGAAAGGCGAAACCCCGAAACGTCCAAGGGCGTCGATGAACTCGCTCCGCGACAAGGCGGCGATTTCGGCGGCCCTGCCCTGGGAGACGACCCCCATCTCGAACCACTTGACGGCCGCCGCCAGGCGCATCTCCCGCGCGAACCCCTGCGGGTCCTTATGGAGGGCGGCCAGGGCGCCTTCGGGAACTTCTATTGTCATGCGGACCATGGCGTCAGCTTAACTTACCCCAACCACCCGCGATACAACTCCGGCCGCCGGTCCCGCCAGAACAGCCGCCTTGCCGTGGAGGTCTCGCAGGCCCGGAGATCGATGTCCGTGACCACCAGATCCTCCTTCAGGCTCTTGCCGCGGGCGACCACCCTCCCCTCGGGATCGACCACGAAGGACTCGCCCGCGAAGTGGAGGCCGGCCTCGGGACCGACCCGGTTGGCGAGGGCGACGAAGTAGCCGTTCTGGAAGGCGGCGGTGCGGACCTCGGCCTCGTAGAGCCCCTCGGGCCACTCGCCCACCGTGCCCGCCTGCGGGATCACCACCAGCTCGGCGCCGGCCACCCCCAGGGCGCGCATCACCTCCGGATAGTGGCGGTCGTAGCAGATGGCGACCCCGATCTTCCCCACCCAGGTCTCGTAGACCGGCACCCCGCGGTCTCCCGGGTGGTAATAGTCCTGCTCGTGGAACCCCTCGTAGTCGGTGATGTGGATCATCCGGGTCACGCCCAGCAGGCGGCCGTCGGCGTCGATCACCGGCGAGCTGTCGAAGCGGCGGCCGTGCTCGTCGAGCTCGTAGAGGTTGAAGACGGTGACCAGCCCCAGCTCCGCCGCCCGCTCGGCGATCCGCTCGGTCGTGGGGCCGGGGATCGGCTCGGCGAGGCTCAGCGCCGCTTCGTCGCCCGGATACTGGGGGAAGAACGGATCGAGGATCACCTCGGGGAAGGCGATCAGCTCGGCGCCGGCCTGGCGGGCGACGGTCATCGTCGTCCAGCGCCCGGTCGAGGTTGGCGGCGCGGTCCGGAGAGGCGGCGAGCTGCGCGAGGGCGATCCTCACCGCTACCTCTTCGACCGCCGCCTGAACGACCAGGTGAAGGCGAAGCGGGCGACCACCTTGCCGTCCGGCGAGCGGCCGACCGTCTCCATCCGCGCCGTGGCCGGCTGGCCGGTGCGGACCGTCTCGGCCACGGCGGCGAACGCCTTCGCGCCGTCCTCGCAGGTAAAGGCGGTGAGCGCCTGCGCCTTCTTCTCGAAGCTCGCCTCCAGGTTGACGATGATCAGCGCCACCGGCTGGACGGCCAGCTCGGTCGCCATCATGGCCAGGGCGCCGGTCGACAGCTCGGCGGCCATGGCGAGGGCGGCGAAGTAGGTGGAGCGGAACGGGTTCGTGGTCCGCCAGCCGTAGGGGACGGTGACCACGCACCGCCCGGCGTCCAGCTCCCGCACGCGCAGGCCGGCGAACAGGGCCAGCGGCAGCTTCGCGAGCAGGAAGCCGCGGAACAGGAACGGGTTCTTCAGCCGGGCCGCGAGCTTGGCGGCCTTGGGGGCGGGGGCGGACAGAGCAACCGGTTCGGCCATGGGGAAGTCCTCTCCCCGTGGACTATATCGCTTCCGCTCAGGTCTCGAAGGTCGCCACCACCGGCGCGTGGTCGCTCGTCCCGACGTCCGCGAGGACCTTGCAGGCGACCGGCTTCAGCGATTCGCTCGCCAGGATGTAGTCGATCCGCCAGCCGATGTTGCGCTCGCGCATCTTCCGCCAGGGCGCCCACCAGGTGAAGAGGCCGTCGTTGTCCGGATCGAGGGCGCGGCCGACGTCCACCAGGCCGTGGGCGAGGAGGCCGGCGAAGAGTCTCGCGCTCCTCGGGGCGCTGGCCGATGACGAACGGCTTGCGCTCCTTGGGGTGGAGGTCCTGGTCGCTGCGGGTGACGTTCATGTCGCCGCAGAGGATGAGCCGCCGGCCGAGCGCGTCCTGCTCGCCGGCCCAGCGCTCGAGGCCGCGGAGGAAGTCCATCTTGGCCGCGAAGTCCTTGCCGCCGTTGGGGACGTAGATCGAGGCGAAAACGAGATCGCCGGCCGTGGCGGTGGCTGTCGTGGCGGTGACGATGCGCGTCTCGAGGTCGAAGGCGGGGTGCTCGAAGCGGGGCTCCGCCGGGAAGACCTCCCGCCGCAGGTGGAGGCTCACCCCCGAGTACCCCCCCGCCCCGTGCCAGTAGCACCAGTAGCCGTTCAGCTCGCAGAGCTCCTCGGCGAGCTGCGCGGGGGAGGCCTTGATCTCCTGCAGGCAGACGACGTCCGGCCGGTCGCGCTCCAGCCATTCGAGGAACTGCGCAGCCCGAGCGCGGATGCCGTTGACGTTCCAGGTGGCGACGGTCAGGCTCATGGCGGCGACATGATACCCGAAGGAGACTTTTCGCGTCTCCACATGCCGGCCCCGCGCCTACGGGTGCTTCGTCCGGACGATGTGCGTCAAGTCACGGCTCAGGCGATCGGCGGGCTGGAGCGCCCGCGCCCGGTCCGGGTGCTCGAAATCCTCGAGCTGTTTCTGGCTCAACTTGAAATCGCACCCCAGGGTGAAGCTCCAGAAGGCGGCCACCTTGCAGGCGGGGGGTTCCGGAGGTGGGGGATCGGCGTTGGTGGACGACCCCGACCATTCGGCCGACGGCGGCCCGAAGTAAATCGGGACGGGGGAGCCGGTCCTGTTCCGAGGTCACTTTCGCGTGATACCCCACGACGGCCAGGGCCCCAGGCTGGTGGCAGCCCTCGAGCCCCTCGGGCAGTGGATGGAGGGCCGGACCCTGGTGATAGGCGGTGTGGATCTCGACCCAGCTCCCCACCGGCGGATGCTCGGGGCACTCTGTCAGATCGGGAATCGGCGACGCGCTCTGACCCGGGCAGTTCTGCAAGTTCTCGATCCGGCAGTGGTAGTGCTGACTGCAGGCATGAAGAACCAGGGCGGGGACCCCCGCGCGCGGCGAATAAAGGATGGAGTCGGCGCTACGTCGCGACACCGTCGGAGTTCTCGACGTCCAGTTCCAATCCGCGGCGGTCAGCCTGCGGGGCGACTGCGGGTGATAGCAGTTGACGCAGACCTCCTCGGGCGCCGGCTGGGCCGATCCCTGAGCGGAGAAACCCGCGGCGGCCAACACGATGGCGACACCCGCGATGCTTCGAGCAGCATTGCGCATAGTCCTCTCCTTTCGCTGAATTTGAGAGGACTTTACTCCATCCTGGGCGGCGTGCCTACGGCTGCGGCTCGTGGAGCTTCACCGGCTTGCCCTTCTTCCCCGACCGCAGGTTGAGCATCTCGACGAAGACCGAGAACGCCATCGCGAAGTAGATGTACCCCTTGGGGATGTGCTGGCCGAGCCCCTCGGCGATCAGCGACATGCCGATCAGCAGGAGGAAGGAGAGGGCCAGCATCTTGATCGTGGGGTGCCGGGCGACGAAGTCGCTGATCGGCCCGGCGGCGAACATCATCACGCCGACGGCGATCACCACGGCGGCGATCATCACCGGCAGGTGATCGGCCATGCCGACGGCGGTGATCACCGAGTCGAGCGAGAAGACGATGTCGAGCAGCAGGATCTGGATGATCACCGCCGTGAACGAGGCCGCCGCGCGGGCGCTCGCCCCCTCCTCCTCCCCTTCCAGCCGGTCGTGGATCTCGCGCGTGGCCTTGAACAGCAGGAACAGGCCGCCGATCAGCAGGATCAGGTCGCGGCCGGAGATCCCCTGGCCGAGCACGGTGAACAGCGGCGCGGTGAGCCTGGCCATCCAGGCGATGGAGGCGAGCAGGCCGATGCGCAGGAACATGGCGAGGAAGAGGCCGAGGCGCCGCGCCCTCGGCTGCTGCTGCTCCGGCAGCTTTCCCACCAGGATGGAGATGAAGATGATGTTGTCGATGCCGAGGACGATCTCGAGCACCGTCAAGGTCAACAGCGCGATCCAGGCTTGGGGGTCCGTCATCCACTCCATCAGAATCTCCCTTCGCTCTCCGCCCCTCCCAGGGCGGGCGGATTCTATCCTGTGGAATAATCTGTCGCCATGAGCGACAAGACGACCCGCGGCATCCGGGTCCAGGTTGAGAGCTACTACGACGAGGAGCGCAGCTCCCCGCAGGACGACTACTACTTCTTCGCCTACCGGGTGACGATCTCCAACGTCGGCCAGGAGACGGCGCAGCTCGTCAGCCGCGAGTGGATCATCACCGACGGCAACGGCGACATCCAGCGGGTGCAGGGGCCGGGGGTGGTCGGCGAGCAGCCCACGCTGGCCCCGGGCGAGGCGTTCGAGTACACCAGCTTCTGCCCCCTGCCCACCCCCGTGGGCTCCATGCACGGCTCCTATCTGATGGTGCTCGCCAACGGCGAGCGCTTCGAGGCGGAGATCGCCCCGTTCCCGCTGGCGGCCCCGCACGCCGTGAATTGAGGGCGCCCTCGCCCGAGGGCCTGCCGTTTGCAGTCCCCTCCCGCATGGCCAGAAAACCGAAGACCGATCGCGTCGCCACCGCCGCCGTCCCCGCCGAGGAGCTGGCGGGGGAGTTCCCGGAGATCGACCTCCCGGTCCGCCCGCCGTACCCGCCGATGGAGGCGAAGCCGGCGGCGCGCCTGCCCTCCGGCGAGGGGTGGCTCTACGAGCCGAAGTGGGACGGCTTCCGCTGCCTGGCGTTCCGCAAGGGGGATACGGTCGCCCTGCAGTCGAAGAGCGGGCAGCCGCTCGACCGCTATTTCCCCGAGATGGTCGAGGCCCTCGCCGCCCTGCCGGTGAAGACCTTCGCGCTCGACGGCGAGATCGTCATCGAGACCGGCGGCGGGCTCGACTTCGACGCCCTGCTCCAGCGCATCCATCCGGCCGCCAGCCGCATCCGCAAGCTCGCCCGCGAGACCCCGGCGAGCTATCACGCCTTCGACCTGCTGGTGGACGCGCGCGGCCGGTCGCTGGCCGGGCGGCCGCTGCGCGAGCGGCGGGCGGGGCTGGAGGAGCTGTTCGCGAAGCTCCCCGCCGGGGAGCGGGTCCTCCTCTCGCCGGCCACGCCGGACCGCAAGACCGCCGAGCGCTGGATGAAGGAGCTCGGCGCCGCCGGCCTCGACGGCGTGATCGCCAAGCTGGCGGACTCCCCCTACCTCACCGGCGAGCGCGAGGGCATGGTGAAGGTCAAGCGGGTGCGCACCGCCGACTGCGTCGTCGGCGGCTTCCGCTGGGCCCAGGCGGGCGGCAGGAACGAGGGGCAGATCGGCTCGCTCCTGCTCGGCCTCTACGACGAGGAGGGGCGGCTCGACCACGTCGGCTTCTCCTCCAGCTTCACCGCCGAAGAGCGCGGCGAGCTGGCGCCGATCCTCCTGCCGCTGCGCGAGCCCCCCGGCTTCACCGGCAAGGCGCCGGGGGGGCCCAGCCGCTGGAGCCAGGGGCGCTCGACCGAATGGGAGCCGCTGCGCCCGGCCCTGGTCTGCGAGGTCCGCTACGACCACTTCTCGGGTGGCCGCTTCCGCCACGGCACCAAGTTCCTCCGCTGGCGTCCGGAAAAGAGGCCGGACCAGTGCACCTTCGAGCAGGTGCGCCCGCGGGCCGTGCCGCTGTCGAAGCTGGGGTTATCCGAGCCCGGGCCTAGTGGCACCCTTCTTGCTCTCTCTGGTCGTGAGGAACAAAACGGACCGGCGCCGCCGGTCCCTCCGAACCGAACGACCAGAGAGGAACTCTTATGAGAATAGCCAGCAGAACCATCGCTTCAGCCGCCGTCGTGGCGTTGCTCTGCCCGATGATGGCTCAGCCGGCCCACGCGCAGCGGCAGAGGTCGGTCTCCAGGAATGACGTCGCCGGCATCCAGATCCTGGTCCGCGCCATCGACGACAAGACGGACGGCACCCGGATCGATCCGGGCGGCACGGTCAGCGTCGCCGAGGGGGCGCGCGTGCGCGTCAACGTGGAGGCCGTGCTCAACGGCTCCCGCGTGCCGATGTACCCGGTGACCGAGTTCACCGACCTCGACCGCGGCGGCGTCCGCATCACCCGCGGCAACGCGGCGAACGCGGCGGTCGACCTCGAGGTGATCTCGAAGCGCAACCCCAACCGCATCCAGAGGATCGGCTACCGCATCACGGACAACCGGGTGCCGGCGAACATGCGGACGGGGACCTTCAACATCCAGGTCGTCGCCCCGAACACGATCGGCACGAACGATCAGCACGGGTCGGGCCATGGCTACCCGGGCCGGCCGGGGAGCAGCGACTGGGGCGGCGACCGGGCCCGCGACCTCACCCAGGTGCTCTATCGGGGCATCCTGATGCGGGAGCCGGACCCGTCCTCCAGCGGCACGCTCAACGCGATCCGCAATGGCGGCTATAACGCCCTCGTCGACGAGGCGGTCAACATCGCCAACAGCCGGGAGAGCCGCTACGAGATCCCCGGCCGGAGAGTCTCCGCCCAGGAGCGGCTCGAGGCGATGTACCGGAGCCTCCTCGGCATGTCCCCCGAGCAGGCCGATCCGGGCACCTGGCGCTCCGACCTGCGGCTGCTCAGCGACGGGCAGATCGCCCGGGTGGTCGAGGGGATCGTGCGCTCCGACCGCTTCCGCGCGCGCTACGGCCTGACCGGCTACTGATCGCTCCGTTCGGCCCGGCCGTCGAAAGGCCCTCCTCCGGGAGGGCCTTTTTCTTGCCCTGGAGATGACGAACCGTCCTCTGTGAGGGACGAAATCCCGCTCCCACGCTCTCCCGTCCGAATCGCTCTCAACTCGATCTGCCGTAAAGGTTTCGGCCCTTCATGCCCGCCCTGGCACCCTCCTTGCCTTTCAAGGGGCTGCTGTCCTGTTTGCGGTAAAATGAGATCTGAAACGTTTTCAGGTCCAAAGTCAAAACCAATTGGAGGCGCCGATAGAAAAATCCGGCGCGAACCAACCGGGGAGAAACAGCCCTCCATGCGACGAACGTTCCGCGCCCTTGTCCCTCTTCTCGCCGTCTTCGCCCCCGCCCTCGCGGTCCATCCCGCCGCCACAGCCCGAGCGGCGGACACGCCCCCGTCCTTCGGCGAGGCGATCGACGTCCGCGTCGTCAACCTCGAGGCGGTGGTGACCGACCGCTCCGGCAAGCTGGTGACCGGCCTCAAGCCGGGAGATTTCCGGCTGCGCGTGGACGGCAAGGAGGTGCCGATCGAGTACTTCAGCGAGGTGGAGGACGGGCAGGCCCTCGCCGCGCCGGCCGGAGCGCCCGAGGGCAAGCCGGAGGGCGGCGGGACCGCCGTGCAGGGGCTGACCGAAGGGAGAGTGGGGACCTATTACCTGGTCTTCATCGACGACTACTTCTCGATCGCGCTCAACCGCGACCAGGTGCTCAAGGGGCTCAAGGCCGACCTCGGCCGCCTCGGGCCGGACGACCGCATGGCGATCGTCGCCTACGACGGCGGGCGTCTGGCCATGATCTCGAACTGGTCGGGATCGCAGGCCGATCTCGCGCGCGCCTTCGATCAGGCGATGGCGCGCAAAACCCACGGCCTGGAGCGCATCGTGGAGCGCCGCGCCCTGCAGAGCGACCGAGTCGTTCGCCAGCCAGACCACCGCCGACAACGCTCCCCTCGACCTCTCCGTGACCCAGACGGGGCTGAGCAACCTGCAGCTCGGCTACGCCGAAAACCTGGTCCGCCAGGTCAAGGGGGGCGTCCAGGCGGCGGTGAGCGCCATGCGCGGCTTCGCGGCGCCCCGCGGGCGCAAAGTGATGCTGCTGCTCTCCGGCGGCTGGCCCTACTCGGTCTCCAGCTACACCTCCGGCGGCGGCACCCCCACCCGGGAGCTGCCCGAGGGGGAGCAGCTCTACCGCCGGCTGGCCAGCACGGCCAATCTCCTGGGCTACACCCTGTACCCGGTCGACGTCCCCGGGGTCCAGACCGGGGCGGCGGACGTCGAGGCCACGGGCCCCGCCGCGGCCTCCATCGGCAGCGCCGAGCAGGAGGTGGAGGGATCGCTCCATTACCTCGCCAAGGAGACCGGCGGCAAGGCGCTCCTCAACAGCAACCGCACGCTGGCCCTGGCCAGCGCCAAGGAGGATACCCGCTCCTTCTACTGGCTCGGCTTCTCGCCGAGCTGGCAGCGCAACGACAAGACCCACGACGTCAAGCTGGACGACGCGGCGCGGCGACCTCAGGATCCGCACCCGCACGGGGTTCCTCGACCTCTCGCGCAAGGCCGAGGTGACGATGAAGGTGGAGAGCGCGCTATTGTTCGGCAACCCTCCGGACGGCTTGCAGATGCCGATGAAGGTGGGCACGCCGGCGCGCTCGAAGGTGGGGGAGATGGAGATCCCGCTCACCCTCGCCCTGCCGGTGGACGTGATGACGGTGCTGCCGGAAGGCAACAAGTTCGCCGCCCATCTCGAGCTGCGGTTCGCCGCCTCGGACGCGGAGGGGAACACCGCCGAGATCCCGACCCTGCCGGTCAGCCTCAGCTCCGACCATCCGCCCGTCGCCGGGCAAATTCGTGAAGTACGAGACCAAGGTCAAGCTGCGCGGCAAGGCCGACCATCTGGTGGTGGCGATCTACGATCCGCTGAGCGGCAAGCTCGCGACGGCGGAGACGGATGTGACGTTGCCGTAGAGGATGTCGCCGGGCCGCCCCTCCGGGCGGCCCTACCCCCGCCCGCGCTGGCTCAGGTACGCCTCCCGCAGCAGGGCATAGAGGAAGTTGTCCACCCGCCGGCCGCGGAGCTTGAAGTAGCCCTGCAGCCGCCCCTCGCGCTCGAAGCCGCTCTTCTCCAGCACCCGTTGCGAGCCGACGTTCTCGACCGCGCAGCGGGCCTCGACCCGCTCGAGGAGGGTGTTGTGGAAGAGGTCGTCGAGGAGGATCGCCAGCGCGTCGCTCATCACCCCGCGGCTCTGGAAGACGGTCGACAGCGCGTAGCCGACCTCGGCCAGGCCGTGCTCCCAGTTGCTCACCACCAGGGTGATCCAGCCGGCGGGCTGGCCGTCCACCTGCACGATCCACTGAAATTTCTCACCCCGGCCCCGGTAGAGGTCGGCCATGCGCTGGCTGGCGACGTCGGCGCGGAGCTGGGCGGTGGGCAGCTCGTTGAGAGGCTGATAGCGGCGCACGCTCGCTTCGGCGCGCCACTGTCGCAGGAGGTCGGCGTCCCGGGGCGCCGCCGGCCGTAACGTCACCTGGGGGCTGGATTGACGCTCGGGTAAAGCCATGGCGGTTATTTTAGCTGCAAGCGCCCGCAGATCGGGAACATTGCACGCTCTCCAGGGACTTGCGCGGAAGCAGCAAGGGACGTAAGGGACGTAGGACAGCAGGGACACAGGCCCCTTAATGTCCCTGTTGTCCCTTTACGTCCCTTGTTTCTTTTACCCCTAGCTCCCCGCCGCCGCCTCCCGCGCCTTCCCGCGCTCCCACCAATCCCGCAGAGAAGGCAGGTAGCTGAGGACCGCCATGTAGCCATACCCCTGGACGAAGAGGAGGAGGAAGGGGATCGACATCCACATCCCCACCACCGCCGCGTAGATCGTGACCCCCAGGAAGTAGAGGGCGAGGAGCCCCTCGATGACGCGGGTGGGATCGGTGCCGGCCCGGTAGCGCTTGGACGACCAGCTCTGGCCGTCCTTCTCGATCCGGTACTTGGGCGTGCGGATGAACGTCCCGCCCTGGTGGAAGAGCCCGGAGATCACCGCCCGGGCGTTGTTCACCGACAGCCCGATGCCCACCGACATCAGCGCCGGCAGATAGCGCAGCTCGCGGCGCCAGTCGTCGTTGCCCGCCACCTGGCTCATCAGATAGAAGGTCAGCACCGCGACGGTGGCCGAGAGGAACAGCGGCAGGTCGACCAGGAACAGCAGCGCGACCGGGGAGCCGCGGCGCAGCATCATGGCCGGAAAGATCAGCAGCGAGAGCAGGACCATCAACGGATAGCTGGCGTTGTTGGTCAGGTGCACCAGGGCCTCGAACTTGACCTTGAGGGGGATCGGAGCCCGCCAGACCTCGCCCAGCAGCTTGCGGCCGGTCTGCACCGCCCCCTTGGCCCACCGGTACTGCTGGCTCTTGAAGCCGTTGACGTCCACCGGCAGCTCCGAGGGGACCTTGAGCCCGGGCAGATAGAGGAACCGCCACCCCGCGAGCTGGGCGCGGAAGGAGAGGTCGAGGTCCTCGGTCAGCGTGTCGTGCTGCCAGCCGCCGGCGGCCGCGATGGCCTCCCGCCGCCAGATGCCGGCCGTGCCGTTGAAGTTGAAGAAGCGGCCGCTGCGGTTGCGCGCCGAGTGCTCGATCATGAAGTGGCCGTCGAGCAGGATGGCCTCGACCCGGGTGAGCAGCGAGTAGGAGCGGTTGATGTGGTCCCACCGCCCCTGGACCAGGCCGAGCCCGGGATCGGCCTGGAGATGGGGGACGCTGCGCAGCAGGAAGTCCGGCGTGGGGACGAAGTCGGCGTCGAAGATGGCGAGGAACTCGCCGCGCGCCTGGGCGAGGCCGGCCTCCAGCGCGCCGGCCTTGTAGCCGGTGCGGTCCGAGCGGTGCAGGTGCTGGATGTCCACCCCCTGCGCCCGGTACGCCGCCACGGCGCGGGCGACGATCTCGCGGGTCTCGTCCGTCGAGTCGTCGAGCACCTGGATCTCCAGCCGGCCGGCCGGATAGTCGAGCCGGCAGACGGCGTCGATCAGCCGCTCGGCCACATACATCTCGTTGTAGAGTGGCAACTGCACCGTGACCACGGGCCAGGCCTGCGGATCGGCCGGCAGCTCGGGGGGTGGCACCCGCGGCCCCCGGGTGCGCAGGTAGATCACGACCAGCATCAGCCGGTGGAGGCCGAAGAACGACAGCACCACCAGGACGGAGTAATAGAGTGCCAGCAGGGCCGGCGCCCACGGGAAACCCATCGTCAGTGCCCGGTCGCCGGCTGGGGCCGGTCGCCTTCGCGCTGCCAATATTGGCGCCATACTGATGCCAGTACTGGCGGTGAACCTGGGTCTGCTGCTCGTCTTCGACTTGGCTCATCATCTGGCGTTGACGCTGGCCCTTCTCGGGGCGGCGTTCCTCGGGCTCCTGTTCGCGACGCCGCGGCTGGAAACCGCGAGCGTTTCCACCGGGGCGATCCTCCTGGGAGCCTTGCTGCTGCGGCTCCCGCTCCTGCCGCTCCCGCCAACTTTATCCGATGACGTGCTGCGTTATCTCTGGGATGGGAAGGTGGCCGCCGCCGGACTGAACCCTTACGCGCTGGCCCCGGCGGCCGAAAAGCTCACTCCCCTCCGCGATGAAATCTGGCGGCGCATGCCTCACAAGCAGGTCCCGACCGTCTACCCGCCGCTCTCCATCGCGGCCTTCAGTATAGCGAGTCGGCTGCCGTTTCCGATGCTCGCCTGGAAGCTGACGGCGACCGCGGCCGATCTCGCCGCCTGCTGGCTGCTCCTGCTCCTCGCCCGCGGCGCCCATCTGCCGGCGGGGCGGACGGTATGGTACGCCTGGAATCCGCTGGTGGCGCTGGAGGTGGCGGGCATGGGGCACGTCGACGCCCTGGGGGTGGCGGCGGTGGTGGGCGCCGCGCTCTTCCTGCTGCCCGCGCTCCGCCGGCCCGGCACGGCCGCCACGCTCGCGGCGGCGGGGATCCTCGCCAAGCTCGTCCCCTTCGCGGCGCTGCCGATGTGGGCGCGGCAGAGCGGCCGGCCGGGCTGGTTCCTCACCGCCGCCCTGGGCCTCACGGCGGTGGCGGCGCTGCCGGTGGCGCTGGCGACCGGCGGAGTGCCGCCGGGGCTGGTGACCTACGGCGTCTCCTGGGAGTTCAACGGCCCGCTGTTCGAGCCGCTCTGGCGGCTGCTCGACGCGGCCGGCGCCGCCCCCGCCCTCGCCCGCGCGGTCGACCATCTCAAGAGCCTGACCGGCATCCACCAGGGGCTCAACCCGGTCTACCCCTATCTCTACCCCCAGTTCCTGGCCAAGCTCCTCCTCGCCGCCGGGATGGCCGCCGCGGTCGCCCTGTCGCTGCGCGAGCGCGATCCGGTGGCCGGCACCGGCCGCCTCTTCGGCCGCCTGCTGCTCTGCTCGGCGACCGTCTACCCCTGGTATCTCCTCTGGGTGCTCCCCTGGGCCGCCCTGCGCCGCGACGCCGCCTGGCTGGCGCTGTCGGGCTTGATCCTGCTGTCGTATCTCCCGCAGTTCGCCGCGCGGGTGGCGCTGTGGCCCTGGGTCTATCTGGGGATCTGGGGGCCGTTCTTCATTCTCTACCTCTTTTTTTCTCCCCCTCTCCCGGTGAGGGAGGGCGGGTGATGCCCACCTACCGCCTCACCCTCGCCTACCGCGGCACCGCCTACGCCGGCTGGCAGCGCCAGGAGAACGCCCTCTGGGTGCAGCAGGTGGTCGAGGAGGCGCTGGAGCGCCTGCTCGGCCAGCCGGCGCGGATCGTGGGGGCGAGCCGCACGGACGCCGGGGTCCATGCCCGCGGCCAGGCGGCGCACCTGGAGCTCGCGGACCCGTTCCCGGAGCGCGGGCTGGTCCACGGCACCAACCGCCACCTGCCCGCGGACGTGCGGGTGCTCGCCGCCGCCGCCATGCCGCCGGGGTTCCACGCCCGCAAGCACGCCGCGGGGAAGGAGTACCTCTACCGGCTGGGCCGCGCCGCCGTCCTCTCGCCGCTCGATTCCCTCTTCATGGCGCCGGCGCCGGCCGGGATCGACCCCGAACGGATGGCCAGAGCGGCGGACCTGCTGCCAGGACGGCACGACTTCTCCGCCTTCGCCCTCGCCGGGGGCTCGCATGGACAGCCGTTCCGGCGTATCTTCTCCGCCCGCTGGGAAGAGCAGCGGGGAGGGAACGGCAGCTGGCCTTCCGCGATGGTGGGCGAGGGGTTCCTGCGCGGCATGGTTCGTGCTTTGGTGGGAACGCTGATCGAAGTCGGCACCGGCAAGCGGTCCGTGGAAAGCTTCGCGGAGCTGCTCGCCGGCCAGCCGCGGTCGGCGGCGGGGCCGACGGCGCCCGCCCACGGTCTTACGCTGCAACGCGTGTTCTATCCGCCGGAGTGGCGAGCGGAAGGCGATCCAGCGATCCCGGGATCCTGCGACGGATAAACCGCCTGTGATATTTTAAGGGCCCTCAACCATGGCAGATCTGTCCAAACTCGCCGACCCGGGTTCCCCCGAAGAGCTCCTCGTGCGGCGGCTCGACCTGCACCGCCTGCCGCGCCACATCGCCATCATCATGGACGGCAACGGCCGCTGGGCGAAGGCGCGGAGCCTGCCGCGGGTCGAGGGGCACCGGGCCGGGGTCGCCTCGGTCCGCGAGGCGGTGGAGACGTCGGCGCGCCTGGGCCTCCAGGTCCTCACCCTCTACGCCTTCTCGGTGGAGAACTGGAAGCGCCCCCGCTTCGAGGTCTGGACCCTGATGAACCTGCTCAAGGAGTACGTCCGCAAGGAGCGCGAGGCGCTGGTCGAGAACGACATCCGCTTCAACGTGCTCGGCCGCTGGCGGGAGCTCGACCCCTCGGTGGTGCGCGAGCTGGAGGCGACGATCGCCGCCACCGCCCACTGCCGCGGCATGCGGTTCAACATCGCCCTCAACTACTCGGGCCGCTGCGAGATCGTGGACGCCTGCCGCAGCATCGTCGCCGACTGGGCCGCCGGCAAGCGGGCCGACATCGACGAGGAGACGATCGGCCGCTACCTCTACACCTCCGGCCAGCCCGACCCCGACCTGATGGTCCGCACCTCGGGCGAGCTGCGGGTCTCCAACTTCCTGCTCTGGCAGATCGCCTACGCCGAGATCTGGGTCACCCAGACCCTCTGGCCCGACTTCCGGAGCCGCGACCTCTACGAGGCGATCCTCGACTATCAGCGGCGGGAGCGCCGCTTCGGCGGCGTCGCGCAGCCCGAGGAGGCGGACGTCTTCGCCTCCGGCCGGCTCTAGGCTTGCGATCGTCCGACGAACGGCCCGCCATGAAACGGCTCCTGACCGCGGCCATCGGAGTGCCGCTCGTTCTCGCGGCGGTCTTCCTGACCCACAACTGGTGGTGGTTCGCCATCATGGCCGTGGTGGTCGAGCTGGCGGTTTACGAGTACGTGGAGATCTGCCGCCCGCAGGCGCCCCGGGCGCCGCTGCGGCTGCTGCTCGTCCTCGCGCCGGCCGCGGCGTTCGCCCTCAGCTACGCGCTGTCGGCGGGCACCGGCCCCGGCACGCTGCGCCTGCACCTCCTGGGCGGCGCGCTGCTGCTCTCGGTCGGCCTCGGCACGCTGATCCTGCTCAGCCGCACGCCGCTCGAGGAGGCGCTCCCCGCCCTCGGGATCTTCGGCTTCGGCATCCCCTACTTCGCCGTCTCCCTCTCCAGCCTCCACCTGATCCAGGGGATCGACCCCTGGGTGATCATCCTGCTGCTCGCCATCGTCTGGCTGGGGGACACCGCCGCCTACTACGTCGGGTCGCGGATCGGCCGCCACAAGCTGGCGCCGGTGATCAGCCCGAAGAAGAGCTGGGAGGGGGCGATCGCCAGCTTCGTGGTGGCGGTCGCCGCCGCCGCGATCTGGGACTACTACCGCCGCGGCGCCCTGGAGCCCGGCCTGCTGACCGCCGCCGCCCTGACGGCGGTGGCGGCGCAGATCGGCGACCTCGTCGAGTCGATGATCAAGCGCAGCTCGGGAGTGAAGGACTCCGGCAACCTCCTCCCCGGACACGGCGGCATGTTCGACCGCATCGACGCCCTGGTCTTCGCGGCGCCCGTGCTGCTGTTCAGCCTGTGGGTGTTCGGGATCGGCTCCCCTGGATAGCCGCGGGCCGGGAATCGCCGGAGCGTTCCCGCCGTTGGATATAATCATCAGCTCACCTTTGACCGGATCAGACCGGATCGGACCTCAGCGGCATGAATTATTTGACCGGCAGTCTCCTGACCCTTCTCTCTTTCGCCTTCGCGCTGGGCGTGATCATCGTCGTGCACGAGGCCGGGCATCTGCTGATGGCCAAGGCTTTCGGCGTGCGCGTGCTGACCTTCTCCGTCGGCTTCGGCAAGAAGCTCTGGGGGATCAAGCGCGGCGAGACCGAGTACCGCCTCTCGGCCGTCCCCCTCGGCGGCTACGTGCGCCTGGGCGGCGAGAGCCCCGAGGACGTCGATCCCGCCGATCCGCGCGAGTTCCTCAACAAGCCGCGCTGGCAGCGCGTCCTGGTCTACCTGGCCGGTCCGGCCGCCAACATCATCCTCGCCATCGCCGTCTTCGCCATCGTCTTCATGGTCGGCATCGAGGTGATGAACCTCCCCGACATGCCGGCCCTGATCGGCAACGTCGAGGCGAGCTCCTCGGCCGCCCAGGCGGGCCTGCAGCGGGGGGACAAGATCCTCACCGTCAAGGGGGAGGCGGTCGACAACTGGCAGGACGTGCTGCTGGCGCTGATGGGCTCCCCCGACAAGCCGGTGCCGCTCACCGTCCAGCGCGGCGAGCGCACGATGAACGTGTCGGTGACGCCGAAGCTGATCCCCCGCTACGCGGTGGGGGACCTCGCCGGCCTGATCCCCAGCGTCCGGCCGCAGGTCATCGAGATCATCGCCGGCCAGCCCGCCGAGGCCGCCGGCTTCCGTCCCGGCGACGAGATCCGCAGCGTCGACGGCCGGCCGGTCCTCGACAGCCAGGCGTTCATCGACGCCATCTCGCCGCGCCCCGGCCAGCCGGTCCAGGTCGAGGTGGCGCGCGACGGCCGCCCGATGGTGCTCACCGTCACCCCGCGCAACGACGGCGGCAGCGGCCGCATCGGCGTCAAGATCGGCTTCTTCCAGCGCTTCGGTCCCGTGCGGGCGGTCTACGAGGGGGCGCGCTACAGCGTCCAGACGGTGAAGCAGATCTTCCAGATCCTCGGCAAGATCTTCGCCCAGAAGCTCTCGGCCAAGGGCGCCTTCGCCGGCCCGCTCGAGATCGCCAAGCAGAGCGGCCAGGCGGCGCGGATGGGCTTCAAGTACCTGCTCCAGCTCATGGGGTTCATCAGCGTCAGCATCGCGGTGATGAACCTGATGCCGATCCCCATCCTCGACGGCGGCCAGATCTTCATCCTGATGGTCGAAGGGGTGATCCGGCGCGACCTGTCGCTGCGCCTCAAGGAGGTCATCAGCCAGGTCGGCTTCGTGATGATCCTGCTGCTGATGTTCGTGGTGATCTACTTCGACATCATGAAGAGCGACTTCATCCTGCATCTCAAGCCGGGGGGCTGACCAGCCCGCGCAGCGTCTCCAGGTCCCGCCGGTGCCCCTCCAGATCGTCGCCGGTCTCGGTCTCGATGATCATCGGGACCGCGGCCAGGCGCGGGTCCTGGAGCAGGCGGGCGAAGGCGGCGAGGCCGATCTCCCCCTCGCCGATGTGGGCGTGGCGGTCGCGCCGGGAGCCGAACGGGCGCAGCGAGTCGTTGAGGTGCATGCACCCCAGGGCCGCGAGGCCGATCCGCTCCTCGATCTCGGCGAACATCTCCTCGTAGCCGGCCGGCTCGTGGAGGGCGTAGCCGGCCGCGAAGGCGTGGCAGGTGTCCAGGCAGATCCCGACGCGCGCGGGCTCGGCGACGCGGTCGCGGATCGCCGCCAGATGCTCCAGGCGGTGCCCCAGGCAGGAGCCCTGCCCCGCGGTGTTCTCGAGCAGCACGCGCACCGGGGCGCCGGGGAGCTCCGCGAGAACCGCGTCGAGCGATGCCGCCACCCGCTCCACCCCCGCCTCCTCCCCCGCTCCCAGGTGCGCCCCCGGATGCAGCACCAGCCCCCTGACCCCCAGCCGGGCGCAGCGCGCCAGCTCGTCGGCCAGCGCCTCCCGCGACCGCTCCAGGATCACCGGATCGGCGCTGCACAGGTTGATCAGATAGCTCGCGTGGGCGACCAGCGGACCGACCGCGCTCCCCGCGTGGGCGGCGCGGAACGCCGCGACCTCCTCCTCCTCGAGCTCCCGCCACCGCCACTGGGCGGCGTTCTTCACGAACACCTGGGCGGCCGTGCAGCCGAGCGAGGTGGCGCGCGCGATCGAATTCGGCATGCCTCCGGCCACCGAACAGTGGGCGCCGAGGGGAGGGAGGTTGGCCATCCGGCGATTCTAGCGTCCGATAAATCCGGCGCGGAGAGCAGCCACCCCCGGCTTTGGTAGACTCCCCTCCATGCCGTCGAAGCTCCTTCGCGGGCTGGGCTTTCTCGCCTACCTCGCTCTCCTCTTCGTGATCTTCGGCCTTGCGGCCTATACCTCGTTCAGCGTCTTCGTGCGCAGCGGCGCCACGACCGTGCCGACCGTGGTGGGTCTGTCGCGCACCGACGCCACCAACCTCCTCGCCGACCATGGGCTGGTGCCGCGCGGCATCGACGGCACCGGCCGCTACGACGACGAGGTCCCGGCCGGCCGCGTCGCCCGCCAGAACCCGGACCCGCGGACCCTGGTCAAGCGGGGGAGCCCGGTCACCGTCTTCCTGTCGCTCGGACCGCGGCGGGTCGCGGTGCCGGACCTCAAGGGCAAGACCCTGCCGGGAGCGCAGGCCGCCATCTCCGGCACCGGGCTCGCGCTCGGGCGCATCCTCGGCGCCCTCGCCCCCAACCACGAGGCGCCCGGCTCGGTGCTCGAGCAGGACCCGGACGACGGCACCGCCGTGGCGCCGGCCACCGGCGTCGACCTGCTGCTCGCCATGGGCACGCCGAGCGCGCGCTACGTGATGCCCGACCTCATCTACCGCGATTACGACCAGGTGCGCCCCTACTTCGAGCAGCTCGGCTTCAAGTTCGGCAGCGTCAAGTTCGAGCGCTACGAAGGGGTGGCCGCCGGCGTGATCCTGCGCCAGTTCCCGCTCCCCGGCCACCCGCTGAGCCACGACGACTCCGTCTCGGTCGTGGTCGCCACCGCGGAAGGATCGTCTCCGCCGCCCCGGCTTCCGCCACCCCGGAAGGAGTCCCCTGATGCGGCTCGCCCCCTCGATCCTCGCCGCCGACCTCGCCGACATCGCGGGCGCCCTCGCCCTCTGCGAGCGGGGGGGCGCGGACCTCGTGCACGTCGACGTGATGGACGGCCACTTCGTGCCCAACCTCAGCTTCGGCATCCCGGTGCTCAAGGCGATCAGCGCCCGCACCCGCCTGCCGCTCGACCTTCACCTGATGGTCGCCAACCCCGACCGCCTGCTCGACGAGTACCTGGCGGCCGGCGCGACGCGGGTGATCGTCCACTGGGAGGCGGCGACGCACCTCGACCGGCTGCTCGAGCGCATCCGCAAGGCCGGGGCCGAGGCCGGGGTCGCGGTCAACCCGGCGACGCCGGTGGAGTTCCTCGCCGACGCCCTGCCGCGGCTCGACTACGTCCTCGTTGATGTCGGTCAACCCGGGCTTCTCCGGCCAGGCGTTTCTGCCCCACGCGCTCGACAAGGCGCGACGCCTGAAGCGGATGATCGAAATAAGTGGGCTGCCTGTAGAGATTGAGATGGATGGCGGCATCGACCGCGATAACATTGCCCAGGTGGTAGCCGCCGGCGTGGACGTGATCGTGGTGGGCTCCGCGATCTTCGCGACCGGCGACCCCGTGGCAACCATGTCCGAGCTGCGCGAGCGGGCTCGGCCGGAGAGCGTATGAAAAGAATCCTTCCCCTGCTGGCGATCGCCGGCCTACTCCTCGCGGGCGCCGGCTGCAAGAGCGGCGCACCCAAAGACCCCATCCTGCGGCTCTCGGCCGAGGAGTCGCTCGCCCAGGGCAAGGACCTGCTGGCCAAGGAGAAGTACGACAAGGCCCGCCCCTTCTTCACCCACGCCTTCGAGGTGGAGCCCAACTCGACGATCGGCCGCGAGGCCCTGCTGCTCGCCGCCGACACCTACTACCTCCAGGGCGGCAACGCCAACTACATCCAGGCCGAGGCCAAGTACCGCGACTTCCTCAACCGCTTCCCCACCAGCGAGCAGTCGGCGTACGTGCAGTTCCAGATCGCCAACAGCCTCGCCAAGCGGATGGAGAAGCCGGACCGCGATCAGAACGTCACCCGCAAGGCGATGGAGGCCTATCAGGACCTGATCCGCCTCTATCCCACCAGCGAGTACGCGCCGCAGGCCCAGACGCAGATGCAGGCCGTGCTCGCCAACCTCGCCGAGCACGAGTTCGTCGTCGGCCGCTTCTACTTCCGCTTCGGCGCCGCGGCGGCCGCGATCTCGCGCTTCGAGTGGATGCTCAACAACTACCCGCAGTACAAGGAGCGGGACAAGGTGATGTACAACCTCGGGCTCGCCTACATGGCCGGCCGCCTGCCGGCCGACGCCACCCGGACCTTCGACATGCTGCGCAAGGAGTTCCCGCAGAGCCCCTACGTCCCGCAGATCCCCGACGTCAAAGCCACCCAGGCCCCTGAACCCAGCAAAGCCGCGACCCAAGCGGGAACCGGAGCCCCAGCAGGACAATGAAGCGCTTCACCCTCATCTCCCTGTGCCTCCTCCCCCTGTGCCTCGCCGGCGCCGGCTGTGCCGGCTCGGCCCTGCGTCCGGACGATACCCAGCAGCAGGAGATCCAGGCGCTCAAGGCGCGCCTGGTCGAGCTGCAGCGCGAGTCGGCCATGAACCAGGTGGAGATGGCCCAGCTCCGCCAGCAGGTGGCCGATCTCGAGGCCCGCAACGGCGGCGCCGCCCCGCGCCCGGCGGCCACGCGCCCCACGCCCCCGCCGGCCTCCCCCGCGCGGCCTCCCGCGACGGCGGCCCCAGCATAAAAAGCGTCTCGCTGAGGCGCCCGCCGATGGCGCCGGCCCCCCGGCCCCGCCCCGCGCGCCCCAGCCCCGGCGCCAGCCGGTCCGCCCGGAGATCGCTCCGGCCGAGCCGATCGAGGAGGTGGACATCGCGCTGCCCGAGAACGAGCCTAAGCCGCCGCCGCCGCGCCGCGCGCCGGCCCCGGCGACGGTGACGCCGCCCCGGCCGCAGCCGGCCGCGCCGCCGGTCGTCACGCCACCCGCTCCGCCAGCCGGCGGCTCCGGCGCCATCCTCCGCTCCGGTCGAGGAGCCCGCGGCGTCCGACGCGCCCTCGCCCGCCAACCAGGCGCTCTACGACCGCGGCTATACGCTCTTCCACCAGGGGCACTACGTGGACGCCGAGGCGAGCTTCCAGCGCTTCCTGCAGGCGAACCCCGGCAGCGAGCTGGCCGACAACGCCCAGTACTGGATCGGCGAGTGCCGCTACTCGCGCAACGACATCAAGGGCGCCCTCGCCGCGTTCCGCGAGGTGGTGGAGAAGTTCTCCAAGGGGAACAAGGTGCCGGACGCCATGCTCAAGGCCGGCCAGTGCCTGGAGGCCATGGGCGACAAGGAAGGGGCTCGCGTGACCTACCGCGAGGTCAACCGCCGCTTCCCCGGCACCGCCGCCGCCGCCGTGGCGGAAGAGCGCCGGGCCAAGTTGCCGTAAGGGGCGCCTCGAAGGGGCGTCGGGCATGTAGCCTGGGGCGTAAGCCCCAGGTAGGTGAGACGAAAACGATCCCGAGCCCCGAAGGGGCGGCAGCAAGCCTGGCTCCGCTGTCGCCCCTTCGGGGCTCAAACCTCATCCACCCCTTGAGCTTCGCCCCGGTAAAACTTGACAGATCCAGGCGTTCATTCTATTTTTAAGCCATAGAAGCTCGACTATAGCTGTGTCCTCCAAGGGGTGCAGGAGGTCTTCATGAGAGTGCGGCGTACCAGTTTCGTGCTCGTGGCCCTTATTGTCGGAACCGTCTCCGCTCAGGCGTCAGACCGTCCGCCGCAGGGTCTTCATCTCGTCGGCGATCACTGGACCGCGTGGAATCCGCCGGCTCCCGGGGCGACCGACCAGGTCCATGTCGTCGCCAAGGGGGACACGCTCTGGCAGCTTGCCGCGAAGTACTACGGCGATCCCTACCTGTGGCCCCAGATCTGGGAGAAGAACCAGTACATCAAGGACGCTCACTGGATCTACCCCGGCGATCCGCTGGTGCTGGGGCTGAACGTGGCGCCGGTGCAGGATCTCTCCCAGGGCGGCGCCGGTGGCGATGGCACCGGCCAGACCGGAGCCCCCGCCGGCGAGGGGGCCATCCCCGCGCCGCCGGCGGGCGTCGTCGAGGCCGCCCGCGCCACCGGCACGCCGGTGCCGCTCGGCGCCGAGACCGACATCTACTGCCAGGGCTACGTCGGCGATCTCGAAGAGTCGTTCCCCTACGCGGTGATCGGCTCGGAGTACGACGCGCTGTCGCTGGACGGTTACGTCCGCGGCGCCACGGGCTGGAAGGTCGGCAGCTTCCGCAACAGCACGAACACCACCAAGATCGGTCTCACGATGGGCGACATCATCTACGTCGACGGCGGCCGGGAGCGGGGCCTGCTGCCCGGCAAGCTGTTCTCGGCGGTCGTCCCCGAACGGCCGGTGGTGCATCCGGTCCTCGGGCAGGTGGTGGGCCGCTACTACCGCTATGTCGGGCGCGTCCGCATCCTCTCGGTCCAGGAGAGCACCGCGATCGCCGAGATCGTGCAGTCCTGCGATCCGCTCAGCACCGGCGCCCTGCTCTTCCCCTTCGAGCCCGAGCCGGTGCCGCTCGGCCGCAGCACCCCCTTGCGGCCGGTCAACTTCCCGGCGGCGGCGGAGAAGCTCGCCCACGCTCCCGCGATCATCTACTCCCGGGACGACATCCTCGCCCTGGGCGCCGACGCCGTCGTCCACATCGACGTCGGCGAGCAGGACACCACGCCCGGCGACATCTTCACCATCTACCGCGAGAACCGGCCCGGCCTGCCCCCGATCGTCATGGGCGAGCTCGCCGTCCTCTCCGTCCACAAGCGGTTCTCGGTCGCGAAGATCATCGAGTCGCGGTACCCGATCAAGCTCGGCGACCGGCTCGATCCAAAGTAGTCGCGGAACTCGCCACAGGCGCTTGGGAGGCGAGCGCCTGTGGTAAGCTGCCAGCTTCCGCTTTTGAGGGAAAAACGCTCTTGGCCGATCAGAATCTCAATGGGCGCTTGTACCAGATTGTCGATGAGCTCGTTCACCGGGGCCTGACGCTGGAGCAGGCGCGGCGGGAGTTCGAACGGCAGTTCATCGTGGCCTCGCTGAAATCCAACCGGGGCAACTTCTGCCGCTCCGCCCGCTCGCTCGGCGTGCATCGCAACACCCTGCGCAACAAGGTCTCCGACCTCGGCATCGGGATCGAGGACTACGACCTGACCGGCCGCCGGCAGCCCCGCCGCAAGGCGCGGTCCGCGAACGGCTCGGCCGCCTCCGACCTGCCGACCTCCTGAGCTCCAGACCCGCGCTGGCACCGATCTCGCAACTCTGAATTCCCGTCATACGTGTCTGGTGCTACCCTGGCCCCCTGGCCGGGGTGTGCGCTTTTTCTGTCGACCAGCATGCGGCCGTGAGCCTGTCGCCTCTCCGGAGGGGACGGGTCCGCAGAGAGCAAAGAGGAAAAGCCGGCCCATGAAGCGATTACCAAGGCGATTAGTCAGCCGATTACGAACCCCGCTGACCCTGATGGCAGCGGTCCTGTTCCTGGCGTTCATCTTCGAATCCACTCCCTCCGATACCGCGCCCACCGATCCCTATCTGATGCCGCCGCCCGCCGAGACGCAGGACATCGCGCGCTTCCTCCTCAACGGCGCCGGCACGTCCGACGGCCAGTTCCACGCCTTCCGGGCCGGCGACCTCGAGGCCGCCGTCGACCCGCCTCCGGAGCCGCGGCAGCTCTCCCTGCTCGATGCCGGCGCCAGTCCGGAATCGCGGCGGCGTCTCCTGCGCCGGATGCCCTTCGGCAAGGACATCGTCCTCGCGGCCGAGCGCCACCAGGTAGACGGCCTGCTGCTCGCCGCCATCATCGCCGTCGAATCCGACTTCACCCCCCGCGCCGTCTCCTCGCAGGGGGCGCTCGGCCTCATGCAGGTCATCCCCGAGCTGGCCGCGGACTACGGCGTGAAGGGGGACCTCCTGGATCCCCGCGTCAACGTGGAGGTGGGCAGCCGCTACGTGAGCGGCCTGATCAAGGACTACAAGGGGGATCTCGAGCGGACGCTCGCCGCCTACAACGCGGGCCCCGGAGCGGTGCAGCGCTACAAGGGGGTTCCTCCTTTCGCCGAGACGCGCGGCTTCGTCCGGGAGGTGCTCGCTCATTACGCGGAGTACACCCGCAGGGCCGAGAAGCAGGCTTCCCGGCAGGCCTCCCGGTCGATGCTGCCGGTGGCGAAGACCGATCGCGCCTCGGCCCGGAGAGGTGAGCGCGCGCGGCAAAACGAAAAAGCCGGCTGAAGCCGGCTCAAGTCTGGCGCATCAAGTCCAGGCAAATAACGCGATAAGCCGGCTTCCGCCGGCTTTTTCGTTTCCCAGCCCTGCTGGGGCAGCCTGCCGCGCCACATCGGCACTCGCCGGTGTCAGGCAGGCACTGAATCTCGTCAGACCGCAGGCGAGACTACGGATTGTGGCCCGTCTTCTCGGGGATCTGGGTCTGATCTTCCTCGGCCTCCTTGATCCCCTTCTTGAAGTTGCGGATCCCTTCGCCCAGCCCCTTGCCGATCTGGGGGATCTTGCTGGCGCCGAAGAGCACGATGATGATCAGGAAGATGATCGCGAGTTCAGGTACACCGAGGGAAGGCATAAACGTTCTCCCGGGGCGTTGCTTCTACGCCCCTCAAGGCTGCCTCTATGGCGAAGCCAGTGTAGCAGATCCATCAGTGCGCCGGAGTCTCCAGGGCGGGACTCCAGGACGCCCCCAGGCGCGCCGCGAGCAGCTCGCCTTCCGGGATCCTCGAAAAGTGCTTCACGAACTGGGCCAGGGTCGGAGCGATCAGCGGCAGGTGCCGGTCCGCTCCCATGCGGGCGAACTTGGCGTAGGTCCCCACCGCCTTCAGGCTCCGCTGGGCCGCGGCCCGGTGATAGCGGACGCGGTCGGCGGGCAGGGGCGCGGCCGCCGCGAGCAGCGCCTCCTCGGCGTCGGGCGGCGGGAAGAGCGTGTCGTTGAGCAGCGAGGCCAGGTCGTAGAACGGCGGGCCCAGGCGCAGATCCTGGTGATCGAGCACCACCAGGCTGCCGTCGGCCAGCGGCATCAGGTTGCGCACCATGAAGTCGCGGTGGCACGGCACCGGCGGCTCGGCCCCGAGCGTCTCGCAGAGCGTGTCGAGCGCGGCGCGGAGATCCGCCGCCAGGGCGGGGATCGCCCACCAGCCCCCGGGGCTCCAGGAAGAGGTCCCACGTCTGCGCGAGCTCGCTGGCGAGCAGCTCCCGGCCGAGGATCGGATTGAGCTCCGCGAGGCCCTCCGCGGGCAGGCGCGAGATGCGCTCGCTGAGCCCGCGCGCGTGCTCGAAGTAGCCGGCCAGCTCGCTCCACGGGCGCCCGCGACCCCACTCGCCCAGCGTGCGGGGACCGAGATCCTCGACCAGCATCCACCCCTCCTCGCAGTCGCCGGCCAGCACGCGCGGCACCCGCACGCCCGCCGCGAGCAGGATCGCGGTCGTGCGCAGGAACCGCACGCAGGTCGCGCGGATCTCCTCGGGATAATTGGCGAGGATCGCGGTGGTGCCGTCGGCGAGCACGACGCGGAAATAGCGGCGCGGGGACACGTCCCCCGCCAGCGGCTGGATCTCGCGCGGAGGGGGCGACAGGGAGCACCATGCCCCCGGCTGCCCCGGCCCGGACTCGATCGGCTGGGTCATCGGCTACTCCTCCTCAGCGGCTTCTCCAAAGGCGGCTCCCGGCCTGCTGTCCACCCGAAAGGAACGGCAAAGAGTACCATGCCGAAGCGCGCGCGAAATGCCGGGGGAATGGGGGGTTGCCGCCATCTGTTGCAGGCGGAGGAATGGTTTGACACCCTGTTGGACGGAGGCGATAATCGCCTCGGCTCCGTCCCATATAGAGCCGGAGGGACTGCAAGCTGGACGACAAGCTCCATACGATGCTGCGCGATCTGCGGCGAGCCCTCTCCGAGGCCATCTCGGAGTCGTCGGAGATCAACCGCACACTGCGCAAGATCCGCGAGGAGGGCTACTCGCTCTACCTCCTGGTGGACTGCAAGCGCGAGGTCGAGGATGCCGAGGCGCTCTCCCTGACCGCGCCGCGCTGGCCGACCTCGGGCGAGCCCGCTTTCCAGATCGACGGCCGGGACCTGAACTTCCTGAAGTCGATCGGCATCGACCCCACGCGGCGGCTGCGCCGCCGCCGGGTCAGCTAACCCTCCCTTCCGGTGTCGCCGCTCCGGACCAGGAGCGCACTCATGACCGTAACGACAGATACCGACACGCGCCCCGATCTGCTCGGCCTCTCGCGCGAGCGCCTGGCCGCGACGATCGCGCCGGTCACCGACCGCCCGTTCCGCGCCAAACAGATCTATCAGGCGCTCTACGAGCGGGCGATCGGGGATTTCTCCGAGATCACCGAGCTGCCCAAGGAATTGCGCGACCGGCTCGCCGAACAGTTCCGCGTCGGCCTCCCGGAGATCACCTCGCGCCACCTCTCGGAAGACGGCACCGGCAAATACCTCTTCCGGCTGCGCGACGGCGCCACCATCGAGGCGGTCGACATCCCGGAGCGCCACCGCCGCACCTTCTGCATCTCGAGCCAGGCCGGCTGCGCCCTCGCCTGCTCCTTCTGCGTCACCGGCTACTGGGGCGCGGGGCGAAACCTCACCGCCGGCGAGATCGTCGGCCAGGTGCTGGCCATCCGCGCCGACCGCGGCCTCCCGATGGAAGGGCTGAACCTCGTCTTCATGGGCATGGGCGAGCCGCTGCTCAACGTCGAGAACGTCAAGGCCGCGCTCGACATCCTGACCGAGTGGATCTCGCCGCACCGCATCACCGTCTCGACGGTGGGCATCCTCCCCGGCCTGGAGGAGATGGCCCGCTGGGAGCGCCGGCCGAACCTGGCGATCTCGCTGCACGCGCCGGACGAGGAGCGCCGCGGCCAGATCATGCCGATCAACCGCACCTACCCGCTGGCCGAGCTGATGCCCGCCCTCAAGCGCTTCCCGCTGGAGAAAGGGCGCAGGCTCACCTTCGAGTACATCCTGATCCGCGACGTCAACGACTCTATCCGCGACGCCGACCAGCTCTCCCGCCTGCTCTCCGGCGTGCGCGGCAAGATCAACCTGATCCCGGTCAACCCGGACGCCGTCCTCGGCGACCGCATGGTGCCGCCGAGCGACGAGCGCATCGAAGCCTTCAAGGAGCGCCTGCGCCAGCGCGGCTGGATCGCCACCGTCCGCCGCCGCCGGGGCGACGACGTCAGCGCCGCCTGCGGCCAGCTCCGCGCCTTCGGCCGCGATCCGCGCGGGGTCCGGGCACGCGCCAAAGCGCCGGCCTAAAAACCTGCCGGGATATTCCGGAAACCACAATCCAGACGTACAATTCAGCTCCCAGGTGGACGACTCCAGGGGGTACTTCTATGGCGCTTCAGACTGAGCTCATCCGCGTGGTTCAACGGCTCTCCTTCTGCCGTGACATGGAATCGATCATGGCGGTGCTGCGCGACTGCGTCAGGGAGCTGACCGGCGCGGACGGCGTGACCGTCGTGCTGCGCGACGGGGACCTCTGCCACTACGTCGAGGAGAACGCCATCGGTCCGCTCTGGAAGGGGCGGCGCTTCCCGCTGGAGACCTGCATCTCCGGCTGGTGCATGCTGAACCGCCAGCAGACGGTCGTCCCGGACATCTACGCGGACCCGCGGATCCCCCACGAAGCCTACCGGCCGACGTTCGTCAAAAGCCTGGCGATGACCCCCATCCGGAAGGACGATCCGATCGGCGCGATCGGCGCCTACTGGGCGGATTTCCACCAGGCGACCGCGGAGGAGCTGGAGACCCTGCAGGCGCTGGGCGATTCGGCCGCCATGGCCATCGCCACCGCGCAGATGATCCAGGCCCTGCGCGACTCCAACCACCGCAAGGACTCCTTCCTTTCCATGCTGGCGCACGAGCTGCGGAACCCGCTGGCCCCGATCCGCAACGGACTGCACGTGCTCCGCCTGCGCGCCCGCGAGGGCGAGGACGAGATCGCCGACCGCACCCGCGATCTGGTCGAGCGCCAGATCCAGCTCCTGACCCGGATCGTCGACGGCCTGCTCGACGTGGCGCGGATCAGCAGGGGCAAGGTCACGCTCCACCGCGAGCGGATCGATCTCGCGCGGCTCGTCCGCGAGAGCGCCGAGGACCGCCGGGGTCTCCTGGAGGCCGCCGGCGTCGACCTCGATCTCGAGCTGCCGCCGGCGCCCCTGTGGATCCTGGGGGACCCCATGCGGCTGGCCCAGGTTCTGGGCAACATCCTCGACAACGCGGGGAAGTTCACTCCGGCAGGCGGCCGGGTGACCGTGCGGCTGGCGGCGGACGGCGCGGCCCGGCAGGCCCTCGTCACCCTGCGCGACACCGGCGTCGGCATCGACCCGGAGATGCTCCCGCACATCTTCGAGACCTTCGCCCAGGGACACCAGCCGCTGGACCGCAGCCAGGGCGGGCTGGGGCTGGGGCTGGCGGTCGCCCGGGAGCTGCTGGATCTGCACGGCGGCGAGCTCCAGGCGGCGAGCGACGGCCCCGGGAAGGGGGCGGAGTTCACCCTCCGCCTCCCCTGCGTGGAAGAGGCTGCCGGAGCCGGCGCGGGGCACGGAGCCCGGCCCGACCGGCAAAGAGCCGCGGCGAGTTCTGGTCGTGGAAGACAACCGGGACGCGGCCGAGAGCCTGGGGCTGTTCCTCGAGCTCTGCGGCTACGGAGTCACGCTGGCCTACAA
>CAVXIG010000064.1:0-250734 GCA_963761645.1 uncultured Acidobacteriota bacterium | reverse complement strand
ATCGACCTGGCCGAAGTTTATGAGGTTGGCCGACACGCGGACCCGCGAGAGCTGGCTGAACTCCACTCCCGTCAGCCGGCCCGTGATCGTGCCGCCCCCCGAGAGCTTCACCTCCAGGCCGCTCACCGGCGCGCCGGCCAGCGTCACCTTCGTCCCCCTGCGGTCGGGGGCATAGCCTTCCTTGAAAGCCATCAGCCTGTAGGTGCCGTCCTGCAAGCCGGAGAAGCGGAAATCGCCATCCGCCTCGGAAGTCGCATGCGGATTGTCGGCGGAAGACTGGCTGGAGAACAGCAGGAGATCCACCCCCGCGATCGGGCTCCCGGCGTCGTCCACCACCCGGCCGGAGGCTTCGAGCCCCCGTTCGAGCGTGAAATCGACCACGGCCGCCGCCGCCGGCAGCTCGACGTCGCGGACCGCGCGCCGGTACCCCTCCGCGCGGGCCTCCAGGGTGCGCTTGCCGGGCGGCAGGCCGTCGATCCGGTACTGACCGTCGGCGTCGGTGGTGGCGCGCAGAGGGGAGAACGAGGGGTAAGATTGCTCGGAAGCCTCGACCAGAGCCACCCGAGCTTCGGCGACGGGTCGCCCCTCGGGGGAGAGGACCTTGCCGGTGACCTCGGCGGCGGGAGCGAGCACGAGCTCGAGGCTGGTCAGGTCCTGCCCTGACTTGACCTCCAGATTCTTGAGCTCCGCCTGCTGGCGGCGTGGCGCCTGGGCGCTCACGGAGAACGGGCCCGGGGAGACCCCGTCGAACGAGAAGCCCCCCTCGTCGTCCGACACTCCGCGATGGAACCGGCCGGAGGCCATCAGGGCCGCTTGGCCGCCGAAGCTCCTCGACTCCTCTTCGCTCAGGAACACGGAGGCGCCGGCGACCGCTCTGCCGTCCGGATCGAGAGTGCGCCCCGCGACGCGGGCGGTGGGCAGGAGGACGATCCGGATCAGGGCCTCCGACGGCACGGCGACCCCCGGAGCCGATCCCGGGCCGTAGCTCGGGTGGGTGACGGCGAGGTCGAGCGACTCGCCGGGGGAGCGGTCCTCCAGGACGAACGAGCCGTCCGCGGCGGTGACCGCGTCGGCCGGCCCCGGATCGTCACCCCTCATGGGCCGCGGGAACTCCTCCCGCTCCGCCTTTTTGGCTCGCACCTCCGCACCGTCGATCGGATTTCCCTGCGGATCGGCCACCAGGCCGCGGATCGACGCTCCCGGCGCCAGCATCACCGTCCCGGCGTCGGTGGCGCCCTTCCCCTCGGGGATAGCGAGAGCGGGCACCGTCAGCGGCGCGAACCCGCGCGCGCGGACCGTCAGATCGAACGTCCCGGCCGCCAGATTCTTCAGCTCGAAGCGCCCGGAGGCGTCGGTCGGGACCTCCGGATCGCGCGCGGTTGGATCGGAGGAATGGGTGGCCCGGAGCCGGGCCCTGAAGCTCGTGGGCGCGGTGGCGCGCAGGCTGACGCGGGCGCCGGCCACGGGACGGCGCCCGCCGTCGATCACCGAGCCGAAGAGGGTGCGCCCGGCGCGCAGCACGATCCGCACGTCCGGCGCCGGCTTTCCGGCCTCGCGCGCCGGCAGCTCCAGGCGCGCCGGGGCGAACCCCTCGCGGTCGATCCGCAGCTCATAAGCGACGCCCGCCAGCAGGCCGAAGAGCCGGAACCGGCCGGACGGCGAGCTGCGGGCGAAGCCGCCGCTGAGATAGAGGGCAAACCCCTTGCCCGCCTGGGTCCGATCCGGCACGAAGGTCGCCTTGAGATCGGCGCCCGCCACCGGCCGGCCCGCCTCGTCGACCACGATGCCGCTCGCCGCCAGCCGGGGTTGGAGAGAGAACGTGGGCAGGCGATTGCCCGTGGCCCGCCCCTCCCCCGGGAAGAACCCGGGCGCGGCGGCCAACGCGCCGCGATCCGCCTCCGGAAGGTTCGGCAACCGGAACGCGCCGTCGGCCCCGGCGCGGACCACCGTCCCGTAGTCCGCGCCCATCCAGGCCAGGGCGCCGGCGATCGGCCGGCCATCCCGCGCCGAGACGATCCTGCCGCTCACCGGCTCCGCCCTGGGCAGCACGAGGACGGCCGGCCCCTTCTCGTCCGGCTTCGCGGCCCGCAGACGGGAGGCGAGCTGCCGGCCGTCCGCCGCCATGATCCGCAGATCGGCGCCGTTCTCCGGGACGGCCAGGTCGAGGAGGCCGGATTCCGACGGTGCGGCCGGCCCACCAGGCGCTCTCGCTCCAGGTGACGAACGCGTCCGCGACGCCCTTTCCCTGGGGATCGCGGACCAGGATCCGCCGGCTCCGTCCCGTTGCCAGGCGCAGCGCCGCGGAGCCGCCGCGGACGTTCTTCTGCTCGGCCGGGAGATACCCCGGCGCCGCCGCCCGCACGGTGAGCACCTCCTCCCGCGTCCGCGGCAGCGTCGCCGCTCCGTTCGCGTCCGTGAAGGCGATGCGGCGGAGCGGGAGTCGCCACGTCGCAGGGAAGGCCGACAGGGTCCCCGCGCCCTCGACGCGAACCCAGGCCTGGGCGAGCGGCTGTCCCCCGGGACCGGTCACCCGCGCCCGGAGACCGGCGTCCGGCAGGAGACGGGCATCCGGGAGATCGGTCTCGTCGAGCAGCGGGGTGAGCGGGTACTTCCAGCGGCACGAAGCCTGGGGTCGTCACCACGACCCGCCACATCCCCGCGTCCGGCGCCATCAGATGGTAGATGCCCGCCGCGTCGGTCGAGGCGGTGGCGGCCGGCTCAGGGGCGGTCTTGCCCGCGAGCTCCAGCCGCGCGCTCTCCACCTCCGGGAGGATGGGGACCAGCGCTACCTTTATATTGGGAACCGGCTTTCCCTCCGGATCGAGAATCCGGCCCGTGACCGGCACCTTGGCCGCCTGGAGCGGCAGGGAGAGGAAGGCGAGCAGCAGGAAGACGGGCGCCCAGAGTCTCTTCACGGTGGATCTCCCGGACTTCAAAGTTCTTTCCCAAAGATAGCAAGGAAACCTCGGGTCTTTTTTACGTTTCAATCCTCCGAAACGTTGAGCGGCTTTCCGGCCTCTCACTCCGGCGGCAGTTGGCGGACGTACTTCGACTCCCAGTGCGGGCGCCCCTTCTCGAGCCGGAAGATGCGCCCGGTTCCGGCCAGCCAGCGTAGCGACACCGAGACCTGGCGCATCGTCGATCGTCTTCCTCAGCCGTGCGGAGAAGCGCCGGTTGAGCTCCTCCGTGATCTCCCGCGGGCCGAAGGGCTCCTGCGACCCCCTTCCCCTCGATCACCTTGACGACCGCCTTGTTGATCGACACCTTGCGCCCCGGCGGCAGGCCGCCGTCCGGTGCCATGGGAGCCGCCGCCGGCACGTACCGGCTGGCGAGGTCCGCGGCGCTCGCCGCGCTCGCCTTGAAAGCCTCGAGACTCCGAACGAGCCGTTCCAGCTCCGCGGCGAGCTCCGCCCTCTGTTCCTGATGGAAGGCCTCGCGCTCGGCATGAAACGCCTCCCGCTCGCGCTTCTGCGCGATCTGCGCCTCGAGACTGGACAGGATCGCGTTCACCGACAGATTCGAGTCCATGGTTCTTTCTCCAGGGAAAATACCGCGAATCACCTCCAGGTGACTCGGCGAAGGCTTTATTAGCGGCAAAATTAGCTAAATTTGCCGTATAACAGCGCCATTAAGCGGCATCATTAGAGAATTGTACCTCGAATATATCGAAATTGTGCCGCAGAGTATTTGGATGATTCTGTACCGCGTATTCGTGCCTCCCGTATGCCGCTTAATAGCCCTTCCGGTAGATCCTGCCAATTGCCAGTGCTATGGCGCGGAAAATCACTTTCACTCCGCCAAATAAGGAAATTACGTGCCGTCAAATAGCTCGGATATAGGCGGAGTAATTCCCGGTATACGCGGCATAATCGGCCTTCTCAGCACGTGCGCAAGCCTGGGCGGGGCGCTGACGAGCCGCGGCTCTGGGGTAAACTTCGCGGCTCATGAACCTCGATGCCTTGATCGACCGCTGGTCGGTGAGCGGCGACGCGGAGCGCGCCAACAAGGACTCGTTCCTCAACGAGCTGTGCGACGCCCTCGGCGTCGAGCGCCCGCACCCGAAGACCGGCGATCCGGCGCGGGACCTCTACGTCTTCGAGAAGGACGTGACGCGCACCCGGGCGGGCGGCACCTCGATCGGCTGGGTCGATCTCTACAAGCACGGCTGCTTCCTGCTCGAAGCCAAGCAGAGCGCGGCCACCGGTCCCAAGCGGCGCGACTCGCCGGCCTGGAACCAGATGATGAGCGCGGCCCACGGCCAGGCCCTGGGCTACGCCTTGAACCTCGACGAGCCGCCGCCCTTCCTCCTGGTCTGCGACATCGGCTACTGCTTCGACGTCTACGCCTCGTTCGACGGCACCGGCGCCTACCGCGCCTTCCCGGACGGCCACCGCAGGCGCATCTTCCTGCGCGACCTCGCCGATCATCCCGAACACGTCGACCTCCTGCGGGCGATCTGGACCGATCCGCTCTCGCTCGACCCCTCGAAGCGCACCGCCGCCGTCACCCGCGAGATCGCCGGGCAGATCGCCGCGCTGGCGCGGGCCCTCGAGGCGGCGGGGCACGATCCCGAGCGGGTGGCCACCTTCCTGATGCGCTGCCTGTTCACCATGTTCGCGGAGGACGTCGGGCTGCTGCCGGAGAAGCTGTTCTCCCAATCCCTGGAGAATTACTGGCTGCCCAACCCCGCATCCTTCCCCGGCGGCGTCGGCTCGCTCTGGCGCGCCATGGACCAGGGCTCGGACTACATCACCGGCAAGCTCCTGCGCTTCAACGGCGGACTGTTCTCGACCCATGACGCGCCGGTACTCACCAAGGAGCAGTTGATCCTGCTGCTGATGGCGGCGAAGAGCGACTGGTCGCAGGTCGATCCGTCGATTTTCGGCACCCTGCTCGAACGCGCCCTGAATCCGCGGGAGCGCCATCGTCTGGGCGCGCACTACACGCCGCGCGCCTATGTCGAGCGGCTGGTGAAGCCGACCATCGAGGAGCCGCTGCGTGGGGACTGGGACCTGGTGCGCGCCGAGGTGCAGCAGCTCGTCGAGCTGGGCAAGGTGGAGGAGGCGCAGAAGCGGGTCCTGGAGTTCCACCACACGCTCTGCCGCACGCGGGTGCTCGACCCGGCGTGCGGCACGGGGAACTTCCTCTACGTCACGCTCGACCTCTTCAAGCGGCTGGAGAGCGAGGTGCTGGCGCTCCTCTCGGAGCTCGGCTACAAGCAGATCGGCCTGGAGATGAAGGACTACCGGGTGACGCCCGAGCAGTTCCTCGGCATCGAGGTCAAGCGCTGGGCCAAGGAGATCGCGGAGCTGGTGCTCTGGATCGGCTACCTGCAATGGCAGGTCCGCCAGCCCGGCGGCGCCATGACGGTGCCCCAGCCGGTGCTGCGCGACTACGGCAACATCGAGTGCCGGGACGCGGTGCTGGCGTACGACCGCGAGGAGTTGCTGCTCGACGACAAGGGCAAGCCGGTGACGCGGTGGGATGGCGAGACGATGAAGGTCTCGCCGGTGACGGGGGAGAAGATTCCGGATGAGAATGCGCGCGTGCCGGTTTACCGGTATGTGAACCCGAGCCGGGCGGAGTGGCCGAAGGCAGACTTCATCATTGGGAATCCGCCGTACATCGGAAACCGAGCTCATGCGGTCTGTGCTTGGAGATGGTTATGCGGAGGCGATCCGAGACTCATACCCCTTAGTTCCGGAAACCAGTGATTACGTATTGTATTGGTGGGATAAGGCCGCTGCTTTGGTGCAGGAAGGGAGAGTTCGGCGTTTTGGACTCATTACAACGAACAGTATTTCGCAAGTATTCGGTAGGCGTGTTATCGAGACTCATCTGCATGCCAAAAATCCTTTATCAATCGTCTTTGCAATTCCCAATCACCCTTGGGTCGACTCAGTTGATGGGGCTGATGTGCGAGTGGCAATGACTTGTGGTGAGGCGGGTACATTGCCCGGCTGCTGAGAAGCATTGTGCGTGAAACACCAAGTGAAGAAGCGGCAGAGGTTTTTTTCTGGGAAGCTTGGGGAGCATCAATGGCGATCTTAGCGTTGGCGTCGACATTGCATCGGCCAATAAGCTGAAGTCGAACGCAAATTTGGCCTATCAAGGTGTGAAGCTCCATGGGAAGGGTTTGTCCTCAGATAGAGCATGCAACTCGGAAATTCTTAGTGGTGATTCGAGTGCTGCTAAATATCGTGAGACCATATTTGAACGGCAGAGATCTGGCATCGACTTCCCGGGATGCTCTTGTGATCGACTTGTTCGGGTGTGAGGATGAGGTTTCGGTGCGCGAAATGGTCCCTACGCTGTATCAGTGGCTCTTGCAACGTGTCAAGCCAGAGCGCGACCAGAATCAGCGACCGATCTACCGGCAAAGTTGGTGGCTCTTTGCCGAGACGCGTCCGGGCATGAGACGTGCTTTGGATGCCTTGAATCGATACATTGCTACGGTAGAGACTTCAAAGCACCGGTTTTTTGTGTTTCTTGACCAGCCGCTTCTTCCTGATCAGAAACTTAGAGTGATCGCGCACGATGACGCATACATTCTTGGCGTGCTTTCAAGTCGCTCGCATCTGTCGTGGGCGCTTGCAGCCGGAAGTACGCTCGAAGTAGACCGCCCTGTTTGGAACAACAGCACATGCTTTGAGCCATTCCCTTTTCCTTCTGCTCTACAGATCAAACACAGGGCATCCGTGCTCTCGGCGAAGCCCTTGACGCTCACCGCAAACACCAGCAATCCCAGCATCCCAAGCTCACAATCACCGGCATGTACAACGTGCTGGAAAAGCTCCGCTCCGGCGAGCCGCTCACCGAAAAAGATCGCGTCATCCACGAGCAGGGCCTCGTCTCGATCCTGAAGCAGATCCACGACGACCTCGACGCCGCCGTCTTCGACGCCTACGGCTGGCCGGCGACTCTGACCGACGAGGAGATCCTCGAACGCCTCGTCGCCCTGAACCACGAGCGCGCTGAGGAAGAGAAGCAGGGCCTCGTCCGCTGGCTGCGGCCGGAGTTTCAAAACCCGCAGGGCACCAAGGCCGCGACCCAGGTCTCGTTCATCGAGGCGGGGCTCGAAACCGCGGTGCCGGCCAAGGCCGCGAAAGGCAAGAAGGCCGCCAAGCGTGCCTGGCCGAAAGGGCTGCCCGCCCGCGTGGTCGCCGCGCGCGATCTCCTGGCCGAGATCGGGGAAGCGAGCGCGGACGATTTTCCGCGGCGGTTCAAGGACGTCAAGGCCGAGCAGGCGGAGAAACTCCTCGAAAGCCTCGCCGCGGTGGGCGTGGCGATCGAGACGACCGCCGGTCCGGGACCGCGGAGCTGGCGCCTGGTGCGGTGACGCGCCGCTTCTGAAACCTCGGAAACCCTCGCCCTGAAAGGGCGAAATTTGAATAGCCTGGCGCTTCAGCGCCAGGTAGACGGTCCCATTCATTTTTATATTCCGCCCCGAGGGGGCGGTGCCTTCAGCAACCGTCTATCATTCAGGAAGCGCTGGGTTCCGCCCCTTCAGGGCGGGTGGATTGGGGGGCTGCCAACCTGGCACTGAAGTGCCAGGTTATTCAAATTTCACCCTTTCAGGGCGAACCCCAATCGCTTGTAGAAATGAGGTCTTGGAATATAAAGATTATTTCTTTTGTTATATGCCATATCGTGCAGCATCCGTTCAACGAGCGGATAGGCCAGCCGGCCGTCCGTTCCCCTCCAGGAGGTATCAACAATGGGTTACAACGGGAAGATAAAAATACTTTTGATGGGGATCGCGCTGGCAGGCGGCGCGAGTGCCGGCGCTCGCGCGGCGACTTGCGGCGAGGCGAGCTGCGCGGCGTCGCAGGGCGCGTATATCAGTCATTTTACCGGGCCGAACTGTGACGGCTCTGAGTCCTACTACCTGCCGTACGACGGGGGTGCCTACTCGTGCCGGACCTGGGATGGTGGCGGCCAGTGCGGCACGATCCACCGGACCATCACCCATCAATCTTACCGCGATAGCAGCGGCACCTGCCACGCGAACGAGTGGTCCCCCGGCAACACGCTCAACGACTTCGTCGCGGTCTTTCGCGACACGGCCGGTGACGGCGATCTCGACGGCATTCCGGACTCGCTCGAGCTGGCGCTGGCGCAGCAGTTCTTTCCCATTCTCAATCTTCACTGCGGAACTTATGAGGGGCTCGAGTTCGCCGACCGCCGGCAGCTTTATGGGCTTGCCGTGCCCGGGTACAGCGACTCGTCGAACGGCAGGCTCCCGTTCGTCGCGCATCCGTATCCCCCCGGCGGCCGGGCCGACTGCGCCGAGTCCTATCAGTGCATCGAGGTGCGCTATGGCATCGCGTGGAACTGGGATCTTGGGGACGACGTCTTCGGCGGCGCCCATAACGGCGACAGCGAGGTCTATTCGGTCCTCCTGGCGCGCAAGGACACCGACGGCGCGGATTGGGGGACGACCTGGGATGTGGCGAAGAACGACGTCTCGCAATGGCGTCTGATCAAGGAGTTCATGTCCGCCCACTGGACGGCGCCCAGCGACAGCTCCTCCTACCGGTCGCAGGGAAACTACGGCTCCACCCTGTACCAGAAGGTGTGGGCCTCGGAAGGCAAGCACGGCATGTATCAAAGCCAGGGTGCCTGCAACAGCGGCGCCTTCGGCGCCGATGACTGCGGTGACAACCGCTGTGACATCGTCACCGAGGTCTTCACGAAAGTGCAGAACGCCGGCGAGTTGAACGCGCCGCTCAACCCCTACATCCCCTACCCTTCCTACGCCCGGGACGTGTCGCCCTATGGCAGCTACAACGTCTGGAGCCCGGACACGTTCGGTTCCTCGACCTCCTACCGGCAGAACCTGACGAGCCCGCTCAACTGGTGCCCGGCGCGCTGCTACTGATCCGCCGGATCCCCTGATCCCCGCGCGTCGCGGGAGCCTCGGCCCTCTGGCCGGCCGCGGCTCCCGCGCTGCGGCCTATCCGGGGCCATCCTCCATCGGAGTCTGGCCGGGATTGTCCACGTGCTGGCCGCCGATCGCGAGCTTCAAGGTGCTCTCCTGAATCGGTACGATCGTCTCGCGACCCGGCTTCCGGTTCTTGGTCATTGCGCACCCCCTTGTAGAGTTGACTGATGTTCAGTCGAGTATAGCTCCGCAGTCCTCTCGCCTGCTGCGTATACTGGATGTCTGCGCCAAGGAGGAGAAATGAGGGGCATCGCCTCGAGCTTCATTCTCTGGATCCTGTCCGCCGGGGTCGCCTGGCCGGCCTCCGGTCCGTCGATCGCTCTGCGGGACGACCTGGGGGAGAAGATCGCGAGCCCTCTCGAGGTCTGCTTCCAGGCCGACCTCCGCGGCGACTGCGTGAATCTCGAGGCCGGCGACGGCTTCACCCCGCCGGACCGGCTGCGGAGCCTGCGCGTCGAAGGTCCGGATCACGGGCCCGCCTCTTTTCAGGCCGGGGATCTCGAGGCCGGCGAGGACGGCCGCCTCACCCTCCGCGTCCCCCGCAAGGCCCTGCTGCGGATCGACAAGCTGCCGGCGGAGCCGCTGAACGTCGCCGTTTACGATCCGGGGGCGGCATCCTTCGACAAGCCGCTGGCCGTCGCCCGCGGCGTGGGGCCGGCGGGTCTCAAGATCCCGGCGGGAGAGTTTCTCGTCGCGCTCAGTGGAGGCCGCAAGGCCCCCGATCTCCATCGTCTGACCGTCCAGCCCGGAGCTGTCGCCCGTCTCGAATATCAGCCGCGCGACGGCTGGTCGCTGGTCGTGCGGTCCAGCGGCGCGAAGTCCCGTAAGCCCGTGGCCTCGGCCGCGGTCTCCCTGGAATCGATCCGTGGGTATGGCGCGCCGAACCTGCCGGCGGGGGAGGGGAGGACCGGAACGGACGGCCTCGCCCTCTTCCCGGGGCTCGCCGGCAGGATCGTCGACGCCGGGGTCCGCCATCCCGAGTTCCTGCCGCGGATGGTGGCGGGGCTCTCCGCCGCTCCCGGCGGCCTGGCTTTTCGGGATGTCGAGCTGGAGGACGGGGGGCGGGTGCGCGCGCGAGTCCGGGTGAAGGGGCAGGCGCGCGCGGGCGCGGTCTGCAAGCTGAAAGACGTCACGCTGCCCGTCCCTCCCCCCAAGGGTTGGGCTCCCAAGGTGCTCTACGAGGGGCGAACGGATCGGGAAGGGATCTGCCGGACGGGGCGCTTTCCCGCCGGCACCTATCTCCTCGAGGTCGCGCTGGCGGAAGGCGGAGCGACCCTCAAGCGTCCCGTCGTCCTGAAGGATGGCGTGGAGGCCGGGGAGGATCTCTCCTTTTCCGAGATCCGGGTCCGCGGCACGGTAACTCGCGGAGGCGAGCCCGTTCCAGGGCTCACGCTCATCGTCGGGGAGTACCAGGAGGAGCTGAGAGCGAACGCGAAGCTGGCGCAGGCGACGAGCGGTAAGGACGGCACCTACGAGGTCACTCTCGCGAAACCGGGCCGCTTCGACTTCGTTCTTCGCTCCTCTCCGGAGGCTGGGCCGCCTATCGTCGCGCGCAGGGTCGTGGTGGAGGAGGAGGAAGAGCAGACCGTCGATTTCTCGCTGGAGAGAGCGACCGTCCATGGCAAGGTCGTCGACGAGGAGGGGAAGCCTGTCGAAGGGGCCTGGGTGACTCTGTACTGGAGCTCTGCCGCGGACGCGGCCTACCAGACGGCCGATGCGAGGGGGGAGTTCGAGTTCCTGCTGGAGAGCCCGGGTCAGGGGGGAGTCGAGGCGGAGAAGCCGGGGTATCGGAATTCCGAGCGGCAGGAAACCGCTCTGGAGGACCAGACCGAGCTGCCGCCGCTCGTCCTGGTGCTCGCGAAGGAGAAGCCCTTCCGGGGGACGCTCTCCTCGGCCGCGGGCCTGCCCGTGGCGGGCGGCTGGGTGGCGAGCTTGCGCGAGCCGTCTTGGGAGACGAGCAGGATTCTACCATAACGAGGGGCGCACGGACGGCACCGGCCGGTTCGAGGTGGCTCTTCTGTGGAGGAAGGCCAGAACCGGCTCTTCGCGAGCGGGCCGGGCTGCCCGCTCTCCTTCTTCGATCCGGTCGACGCGAACGGCGAGCTGGCGCTCCGCTGCCAGGGGCGCCCCGCGGTGCTGGACCTCACGCTGACCGACGCGCAGGGGCATCCGGTCGCGGACGCCTGGATCATCCTGCGCCAGGGGAGCGTCATCATCCCCAGGAACCTGCTCTACCTTCACTTGTCCTTCCTCGGTCTGCGCGCGGCGACCGACGCCTCCGGCCGCCTGGTGGTACCCAATCTCGCCCCCGGGGACTACGACGTCTTCGTCGCCAACCCCGCCGAGGAAGGGATGATCGAAGCCGGCTCGCGGACCGGTTATCTGGCGACCGCGCGCCTCTCGCCGCTGGCCACCGCCGTGCTGCGGCTGACGGTGAGTGGGCGGCCGGGGGGGCGATGACCGCTCCGGTGCGCCGCTACACGCTGCCCAACGGCCTGGAGGTCGCCTACCAGTCGAAGGCCGAGCTGCTGCAGTTCTACGACGACATCTTCGAGAAGCGCGTCTACACCCGCCACGGCATCACCCTGCGCGACGGCGATTGCGTCTTCGACGTCGGCGCCAATATCGGGATGTTCACGCTGTTCGCCGCCCACCACGTCGCCGGCGCGCGGATCTTCGCCTTCGAGCCGGCGCCGCCGCTGTTCGCCATCCTGAGCGCCAACACCGCGCCCTGCGGCGAGCGGGTCGCCCTCTTCGAGTGCGGCCTGGCGCGCCGCGCCGGCAGCGCCGAGCTGACCTTCTATCCGCACAGCTCGGGGATGTCCTCCTTCTATCCCGACGAGAGTGAGGAGAAAGCCGCGCTGCGGACGTTGATCCACAATGAGCGGGCGCAGGGCAAGGCGGGGCTGGAGGACCTCCTGCGCTACGAGGACGAGCTGGTCGAGCAGCGGTTCCGCAAGGAGGCGTGGACCTGCCCGCTGCGGACCCTGAGCGAGGTGCTCCGCGAGCGCTCGGTGGCGCGGATCGACCTGCTCAAGGTCGACGTCGAGAAGAGCGAGACCGAGGTCCTCGCCGGCCTCGCCGAGGAGGACTGGGCCAAGGTGGAGCAGGCGGTGGTCGAGGTCCACGACCTGGGGGATCGCCTGCGCGAGCTCGACGGCCTGTTCCGCTCCCGCGGCTTCAAGGTGACGCTGGAGCAGGACGACCTCTACCGCGGTTCCGACCGCTGGAATCTCTACGCCGTGCGGGCGCACATCGGCTCCGAGCCGGCGGCGGCGGGCGACGTCCGCCCCGCCGTCGATCGGGCCGCCTCTCTGCGGCGCGCCGAGGAGCGGGCGCGCAAGTCGCGCGAAGCCCTGCGCAAAGGGAGGCCGGCATGAGTAGCGCGCGGCCCGGTGTCCTTGCAGTCCTTTACGTCCCTGGCTCCCGGTTATAGTCACCCCATGCCGCTCGCCCTCGCCGCCGTCACCGACATCCCCACGATCTTCATCGAGCTCGGGGCCGCGATCATCGGCCTGGCGATCCTGGGACGGCTGGCGAGCCGTTTTGGATTCTCGGCGATCCCGCTCTATCTGCTGGCCGGGCTGGCGTTCGGCAACGGCGGGCTGATGCCGCTCAACGTCAGCCAGGAGTTCGTCCACGTCGGCGCGGAGATCGGCGTCGTGCTGCTGCTGTTCATGCTCGGCCTGGAGTACGCCGGCGAGGATCTGGGGACCAGCCTGCGGACCGGGCTGCCGGCCGGCCTGATGGACTTCGTGCTCAATTTTTCTCCCGGCTTCATCGCCGGCCTGCTGCTGGGATGGGGAGCGCTCGCGGCCGTGCTGCTGGGCGGCGTCACCTGGATCTCCTCGTCGGGGGTGATCGCCAAGGTGCTGTCGGAGCTCAAGCGGCTGGACAACCCGGAGACGCCGACGATCCTGACCGTGCTGGTGCTCGAAGACCTGGCGATGGCGGTCTATCTGCCGCTGATCTCGGTGCTGCTGGTCGGGCGGGGCCTGCGGGAGGGGGCGATCTCGGTGGCGGTCGCCCTCGCCACGGTGGGGGTCGTGCTGTTCGTCGCCGTGCGCTACGGCAAGGCGATCAGCCGCGTGGTGGCCCACCAGTCGGACGAGATCATCCTGCTGAGCACCTTCGGCCTGGTGCTGCTGGTGGCGGGCGTGGCCCAGCGGCTCCAGGTGTCGGCGGCGGTCGGCGCCTTCCTGGTCGGCATCGCGCTGACCGGGGCGATCGTCGAGCAGACCCACCGGATGCTGACGCCGTTGCGCGATCTGTTCGCCGCCACCTTCTTCTTCTTTTTCGGCCTGGAGATCGATCCCGCCAGCCTGCTGCCCGTGCTGCCGCTGGCGGCCGCGCTGGGCGCCGTGACCGCGGCGACCAAGCTGGCGACCGGCTGGTGGGCGGCGCGCCGGGCCGGGATCGATCCATCCGGCCGCTGGCGGGCCGGCGCCGCCCTGACCGCCCGCGGCGAGTTCTCGATCGTCATCGCCGGCCTCGGCGTCAGCGCCGGCCTGGAGCCGCGGCTGGGGCCGCTGTCGGCCGCCTACGTGCTGCTGCTCGCGGTGGCGGGGCCGATTTTGGCGCGGTTCGTGGGGGCCGCGGGCGCGCCGGCGAGGCGTCAGGCTGCCCACCCGAATCCTCACCCCGGCCCCTCCCCCATCCGCCCTCCGCCGTCCGGGAGAGGGGAGCTTGACGGGAGAGACCTTGCTCGTAGGGTGCGTCTGCGGCCATCACGGTCTCCGATGCGGACAGCGCACCTGACAGGCCACGTCGTCGCAGGAAGTCCTCCTCTCCGGTCGGGGGGGCGGCGGCGGGAGATAAACCGGGGCGCTACCTCGCTCGTAGCGTGCGCTTGCGCGCCATCACCGTTTCTGGTGCGCACAGCGCACCCTACAAGCCACGTCTTCTCAGGAAAGCCCCCCTCTCCCGGTCGGGGGGAGTGCGGTGGGAGAGGGGCCGGGGGGTGAGGATTCGGGGCGGGGGGCCTACCCCGGCAGCGAGAACGGCTGCGGGAAGAGCTCGGCCAGCGAGGTCTCCTCGCGGTCGCCGCCGACGTTGACGACCAGGATGGGGAGATCGCGGGTGAACTCGGAGAGGGTCTGCCGGCAGAGGCCGCAGGGGCGGGCGGGGGGACTGGCGTCGGTCACCACGGCGACCGCCAGGGGGCGGCGGAGGCCGGCGGAGGCGGCGGCGGACATGGCGTTGCGCTCGGCGCAGATGGAGAGCGCCGGGATGACGTTCTCGACGTTGGCGGCGGCGTGGATCGAGCCGTCTTCCATCAGCAGGGCGGCGCCCACCGCGAAGCGGCTGTAGGGGGCGTAGGCATGGGCGCGCGCGGCCCGGGCGGCGGCGATCAGGGGTTCCCAGTCCATGAGGCGCGACTGTAACACGCCTTGTGATACCGTTCGGACCCGCGTCCGGGCGCTCTGCCGTCCGGGGCGCAATCATCCCCTTCACCCCTTCAGGAGGAGCACGGTCTTGGCCAGGACATTCAATGGTTTGACGCCGCCCGCCGACGGTCAGGAGATCACCTGGCGCGAGGCGGAGAATCGCTTGGAAGTGCCGGACCGGCCGATCATCCCCTTCATCGAGGGGGATGGCACGGGGCCGGACATCTGGCGGGCCACCCGCCGGGTTCTCGACGGCGCGGTGGAGAAGGTCTACGGCGGCGCGCGGTCGATCGCGTGGTTCGAGGTGCTGGCCGGAGAGAAGGCCCACAATCAGACGCAGGACTGGCTCCCCCAGGACACCGTCGACGCCATCCAGCACTACCGGGTGGCGATCAAGGGGCCGCTCACCACGCCGGTCGGCGGCGGCATCCGCAGCCTCAACGTCGCCCTGCGCCAGATCCTCGACCTCTACGCCTGCGTGCGCCCGGTGCGCTACTACCGGGGGGTCCCCTCGCCGGTGAAGGAGCCGGAGAAGGTCGACATGGTGATCTTCCGCGAGAACATCGAGGACGTCTACGCCGGCATCGAATGGAAGGCGGGGACGGACGAGGCGAACCGGGTGATCGAGTTCATCGCCGGCCTGGGCAAGAAGATCCGGCCGGGCAGCGGCATCGGCATCAAGCCGATCTCGGAGTTCGGCAGCAAGCGGCTGGTCCGCAAGGCGATCCAGTACGCCATCGCCCACAAGCGCAAGAGCGTCACCCTGGTCCACAAGGGGAACATCCAGAAGTTCACCGAGGGGGCGTTCAAGGACTGGGGCTACCAGGTGGCGCGCGAGGAGTTCGGCGACTTCACGATCTCCGAGGACGACGTCTGGAGCCAGCACAACGGCAAGGCGCCGGCCGGGCAAGATCATGATCAAGGACCGCATCGCCGACTCGATGTTCCAGCAGGCGCTGCTGCGGCCGGACGAGTACGAGGTCCTGGCCACCACCAACCTCAACGGCGACTATCTCTCCGACGCCCTGGCCGCCCAGGTGGGCGGGCTCGGCATCGCCCCCGGCAGCAACGAGGGGGACGGCTTCGCGGTCTTCGAGGCGACGCACGGCACGGCCCCCAAGTACGCCGACCAGGACAAGGTCAACCCCGGCTCGCTGATCCTCTCCGGCGTGATGATGCTGCACTGGCTGGGCTGGCCCGAGGCCGGCGACGCCATCGAGACGGCGCTCGCCCGCACCATCGAGCAGAAGCGCGTGACGTACGACTTCGAGCGCCAGATGGAAGGCGCGAAGCTGCTCAAGACGTCGGAGTTCGCGGAAGCGATCGTCGAGAACATCTAACCAACTTTTCGATTCGAGGGAGACCCTTCGATGCGTTACAAAGTCACCGTGGTGGGCGCCGGCAACGTGGGCGCCACCTGTGCCCAGTTGATCGCGCAGGCCGACCTGGCCGACGTGGTGATGGTGGACGTGGCCGCCGAGCTCGCCACCGGCAAGGCCCTGGACATGATGGAGTCGGCCCCGGTCCTGGGCTTCAACGCCCGCATCACCGGCGGCGGCGACTACGATCCCACCGCGGGATCGCACGTCTGCGTGGTCACCGCCGGCCTGGCCAGGAAGCCCGGCATGAGCCGCGACGACCTGCTGGCCAAGAACACCGAGATCGTCTCCGAGGTGGTGCGCCAGCTCGTCTCCCGCTCGCCGGAGACCATCCTGATCATCGTCACCAACCCGCTCGACGCCATGTGCGAGGTGGCCCGCCGGGTCTCCGGCTTCCCGCGCGAGCGGGTGATCGGCATGGCCGGCGTGCTCGACGCCGCCCGCATGCGCTGGTTCATCGCCGAGAAGCTCGGCGTGTCGGTGGAGGACGTCGACGCCTTCGTGCTCGGCGGCCACGGCGACACCATGGTGCCGCTGCCGCGCTACGCGACGGTGAACGGCATTCCGCTGCCGCAGCTCCTCGACGCCGCGACGATCGAGCAGATCAACGACCGCACCCGCAACGGCGGCGCCGAGATCGTCAACTACTACAAGACCGGCTCGGCCTACTACGCGCCGGGCGCCTCCTCCTACGAGATGGTGGCGGCGATCCTCAAGGACAAGAAGAAGATCCTCCCCTGCGCCGTCTACCTGCAGGGGGAGTACGGCTACGAAGGCCTGTTCATCGGCGTCCCCTGCCAGCTCGGCCTCGGCGGCATGGAGAAGGTGATCGAGCTCAAGCTGACCACCGAGGAGAAGGGTCTGCTCGCCCGCTCGGCCGACGCGGTGAAGGGGCTGGTGGAGGGGTTGCCGAAGGGGTAGGAGTTCTTCGTTCCTCCCCCCGTTCCGGGGGGAGGAATCCTCTTCGGCGTCTGCGCCCGTTCTCTCCCCTCCCCCCCAAGCAACCTACAATAGGGCGTTTCCGTACCTCCATCATGAGGAACCCGCGCTCTCTCGCCCTCTGGCTGCTCGCCGGCATCGCCGGGCTGGTCCTGATGATCTGGGCCTACCCGCGGGCGTTTCCCTTTCTCCCCCGGCACTGGTCGACCTCGCGGGCCGAGGCGGTGGCCATCGGTCTCGAGCGGCTGCGCGATCTCGGCGAGCCGGTCAAGAGCCCCTACGTCGTGGCGCGCCTCGATCAGGATCTGCGCATGGAGCGCCGGCTCCAGCTCGCCGCCGGCCGCCAGGGGTTGGGGAGCCTGCGCAATTCGGACCTCGCCAGTCAGGTGATGAGCTGGGAGGTCTACGTCTACCCGCCGGGGGCGCAGCAATACGAGTGGACCTACCTGGCCAACGTCTCCACCTCCGGCGAGATCCTCGGGCTGCAATTGCGCCTCGACCCGCAGGCGAAAGGAGCGCAGATCGCCCCGCCGGAGGCGCGGAGCCGGGCCGACGCCTTCCTGGCGCGGCAGGGGTTCGACCTCTCCCGCTATCAGGCGCCCGAGATCCGCAGCCAGCAGCTCACCGGGCGGACCGACGTGACCGTCCGCTATGGCGACCGCCGGGATCCGCTCGGCGACGGCAACCCGCACGGCGTCCAGGTGTTCTTCGCCGGCGACCGGCTGGCCGGCTTCGGCCGCTGGATGGACGATCCGCGGGAAAAAGAGCTGACGCAGTCGATCCGCGGCATCGGCCTCCTCGGCATCACCCGGATCGTCTGGATCTTCGTCTTCGCCGGCCTGCTCGCCTTCCCCTTCCTCAAGCGCTACCACGAGGGGGAGATCGGGGTGCGCCGCAGCGTTCAGCTCTTCCTCGTGGTCCTGGCGGTGAGCCTGTTCGCGATGCTGCTCGCCTCCCGTTCGGACTCGCAGCAGAACAACTTCGGCGTCGCCACCCGCGAGCAGAACACCTGGCTGTTCGGCCTGTTCGGCATGGTCTTCTACTACTTCCCGGCCGGCGCTGCTCACGTTCTTCGCCTGGTCGGTGGGGGAGTCCATCTGCCGCGAGCGCTGGGGGCACAAGCTGGCGGCCTTCGAGGCCCTCTTCCAGGGCAAGCTGGCGAACGGCACCGTGGCGCGGTCCGCCTTCCGGGGGTGGATGGCGGGGCTCGCCGGCCGCCGGGGTCGTGGCGGCCGTGCTGCTCGCGCTCCGGCGGCTGGGCGGCTGGTCGTTCGCCTCGCTCCTGATGACCGCCGGCAGCCGCTGGCCGGGCCTGGAGGTGGTGGCGGGAGCGGTCCCGTTCTTCCTGCCGTTCTACCTCGCGGTGGTCCTCTGGCTGCTGCCGATGGCCGCCCGTCGCCTCGGGCGTCTGGGGGGGCTCCGCGCTCACCGTCCTGGCCGCCGCCGTGGTCCTGCCGCCGCTCGCCCTGATCGTCCCCCTGGGCTGGACCGCCGTCCTCGCCCTGCTCCTCGCCGCCGTGCTGGTGGTCCTGTTCCTGGCCACCGACCTGCTGACCGTCCTGATCGCCGGTTTCGTGACCCAGATCCTCTTCTCGGTCTACCCGCTGCTGAGCGCCGCGGACGCCACCCTGCAGATCCAGGGCTGGCTCGCCGTCGGTCTGCTGGCGGCGCCGCTGCTCGCCAGCGTGCGCTATCTCGGCAGCGCCCGGGAGTTCGTCTACCGCTACGAGGACATCCCGCCCCACGTGCGGCGGATCGCCGAGCGCGAGCGCCAGCGGGTGGAGCTGGAGACGGCGCGGCGGATCCAGAGCTCGATCCTGCCCGATCTCCCGCCCCGGCTCGCGGGGGTGGACATCGCCCACGCCTACCTGCCGGCCTCGGAGGTGGGAGGGGACTTCTACGACGTGCTGGCGCTCGAGGACGGCCGGCTCGCCGTGGCGGTGGGGGACGTCGCCGGCCACGGCGTCTCCTCGGGGCTGATCATGTCGATGGCGAAGTCGGCGCTGGCGGTGCAGGTGACCTTCGATCCGGAGGTCGCCGCGGTCTTCAACACCCTGAACCGCACCGTCTACCAGACCGCCCGCAAGCGGCTGCTGACCACCCTCTGCTACGCCGTGCTCGATCCGCGGCGGCTGGAGCTGCTCTACGCCAGCGCCGGCCACCTCCACCCCTACCGGATCGCGGCGACCGGCCGGGTCGATCCGCTGGAGTCGATCGCCTATCCGCTCGGGGTGCGCGGCGAGCTCCACGTCATCCCGCAAACGGCCCGGATGAGCCCGGGGGACACCCTCTTCCTGTTCAGCGACGGCATCATCGAGGCGCGGCGGGAGGGGAGCGACGACATGTTCGGCTTCGAGCGCCTGGAAGAGAGCCTCGCCCGCCACGCCGGCCGCGGCGTCGAGGGGCTGCGCGACGGCGTCCTCGCCGACGTCGCCCGCTTCACCGCCAACGCGCCGCGCGAGGACGACCAGACGATCCTGGTGCTGCGGCTGCCCTAGGGAGCAAAAACAAGGGACGAAAGGGACGCCAGGGACGGACAGGGACACCAGGAGGATTCTCTTCGTCCCTGTAGTCCCTGCTGTCCCTCTCGTCCCTGGTTTTGCGGACGATCGCTACCCGCCTAGCGCTTGCCGGCCGGCCCCACCTCCGCGATGAACCGCTCCGCGAGCTTGCCGGCCTCCCCCTCGAAGCCGTGACCGCCGGGAACCTCGATGACGCCGGCGATCCCGGGCGGGAGGCTCTTGCACAGGCTCTTCTTCTCGACCTCGCCGTAGATGCACAGCGCCCGGGTGCCCTTGAGCTTCGGCAGCTCGGGCGCCACGGGGAGCTCGGGGGTGATCGGACGGTCGCTGACCCAGCCGTCCGGATGCATGTCGAACTGGGCGCCGCCGTCGAGGCCGACCATGGCGACCAGGGCGATCCTGGATCGCAGGGGCGCGGGCAGCCGGTTGATCATGAAGGGGGCGACGTCCGCTCCCTGCGAGTAGCCGACGATGATCGCGCGGCTCTTGTGCCACTTGGCGAGGTAATGCTCGAGGATGCGGGCGAGGTCGCGCGCGGAGCCGTCGGGCTGGCGGGGCTTCCAGAAGTAGCCGATCGAGGAGAGCCCCACCACCCGCACGCCGCGCTGCGCGAGCTGCTTTCCCATCTTGCGGTCGAAGCCCACGTAGCCGCCGGAGCCGGTGAGGACCACGGCCAGGACGTCCTTCTCCGGCCCCTCGGCGGGGACCTCGATCAGCGGCAGGTCCTTGAGCGCGCCGCGCGCCTCGATCTTCGCGTCGTCCTTCCGGCGCTCCTCGGCGAGGATGGCGAGCGCCTGCGGAAGCTGCTTCTTCCAGGCCTCCCGCGCCGGCACCCCCGGCGGCGCCGGGATGACGCGGGCGCTGGCGATCTTCTTCACGAACTCCTTGGGAGAGCCCCCGGCGCAGGCCGTTCCCGGATTGTCGAGGACGAGCCAGGGGTCCTCGATCTCTTTGGTGGGCAGCAGGAGGAAGCCCGGTCCCGGCCCATTCCGTTCCCAGGCCAGGCCGGCGGCGCGGCGAAACAGGCGATCGGAGGAGATCACCGGGCAGAAGCCGTCGCTGACCACGCCGGCGAAGGTGTCGGGGGGCGCCTCGGCCAGCGCCACGTAGATCAGGGTGGCGCCGGCCCCGGTGCCGACCAGGATCGGCTGCCGGTAGGCCTGGATCCCCCACTCCTTCTGGCCGATCTGGCTCAGCGCCTCGAAGTCGACGGCGGGGAAGAGACGGCCGCCGCCATGGCCGGCGGTGGCGAAGTAGTGGGCCGTGTCCACCGTGAAGACCAGCGCGCCGGAGGCGGCGAGGGCCTTGGCGATCGCGGCCTCCCGCTCGCCGAGCCCCTTCTCGCCCGAGAAGAGGAGGGCCACCTTGGAGGGCTCGCCCGCCGGGCGGACGATCGGGACCGTGCCGAACCGGCCGAACTTGAACGAATCCGGCGCCGCTCCGGCGATTGCCGGAAGCAGGCCGAGAACAAGGAAAAGGATCGGAAAACGACGTGCCATTCTGTCACCTCCACGACTGCCGGGCGCGGAGGAGTGCAAGGGTCGAACCAGGTGCGGTACGCTAGTGACATGAGCTACCGTGACCGCATCACTCTGGAGCCAGGCAAGCGGGGTGGACGGCCGTGCATCCGCTCGATGCGGATCACCGTCTACGACGTTTTGGGATGGCTGGCCGCTGGGATGTCGCAGGATGAAATCGTCGCCGATTTTCCCGAGCTCACGCCGGAGGACATTCAGGCCTGCCTCGAGTTCGCGGCTGACCGGGAGCACCTCCTGACCTCGTTCCAGGCCGCTTGAAGCTCCTGCTCGACCAGAATCTCTCCTATCGCCTGCTGGCCAGGCTGGAGACCGTTTTTCCCGGTTCCTCCCAGATCCACCGTCTGGGGATGGAGCACGCCGACGACGCCGTGATCTGGCATTTTGCCCGGAAGAACGGCTTCTCGATCGTGACCAAGGACTCCGATTTCTACGAACGGAGCCTTGTCCAGGGATTTCCTCCGCAGGTGATCTGGCTGAAATGCGGCAATATCTCGACGCGGCAACTCGAAGAGATCCTCCTGCGGAGCGTGGACGCGATCTCTTCGTTCCTCCAGGAGTGCAAGGCCGCCTGCCTGGAGATCTACTGACTAGGCCGGCGTCTCGCTGACCCGGGCCGGGCGGGCCGGGGTTTCGCCGCCTGGTGCGAGCCGCTCATCAGCACGGCGATGGGGCGGAGGGGCTCGACGTTCTCGCAGATGATCTTGATCGTCGAGGTGATCGGCACCGACAGGATCATCCCCCAGGGGCCCCAGAGAAAGCCCCAGAAGAGCAGGGAGATCAGCACCAGCAGCGGGCTGAGGTCCAGGCTCGAGCCCATGATCCGCGGCTCGACGGCGTTGCCGAGGATGAACTGCAGCGCCGCGTTGAGCAGGGCGATCAGCAGCGCCAGCCCGGGGGAGAACTGGAGGAAGAGGAAGATCGTCGGCAGTCCCACCGAGATCACCGCGCCGACGCTCGGGATGTAGTGGGCGAGGAAGGTGATCAGCCCCCAGAGCAGCGGGAAGTCGACCCCGAACATCGCCAGCAGGGCGGTGACCATCGCCCCGACCATCAGGTTGAACAGCGTCTTGGTCATCAGGTAGCGGCGCACCCCGGCCTCGATGTTCTGCATCATCGCGGCGAGCTGCTCGGCCCGCTCGGGCGCCAGGGCCCGCCGCAGCTTCGCCGGGAACGCCTCGCTCCCCGCGATCAGGAAGACCAGGAAGAGCAGGACCAGGAAGGCGTCGTTGAAGAAGAGGAGGAACGAGCCGACCATCGCCGCCACGAACCCGGCCACCGAGCCGACCCCGACCGCCTCCTGCCAGTGCCACCCCTGGATCTGCGTCTGGAGGCTGGGGAAGGCGGCGACGAGCCAGCCGGTGAGCCCGGTGAGCAGATCCTTCGAGCGCTGCTGATAGCGCGGCAGGCCGGCGGTGAACGCCTGGGCGCTCGAGTAGACCGCCCACGCGAAGATGGTGATGACGGCCGAGACCAGGATCAGCACGAGGAGGATCGACAGCGCGGCGGGCACCCGGCGGCGCCGCAGGGCCGCGTTGAGCGGACCGAAGATCCGCGACAGGAAGACCGCGACCACGAACGGCAGCAGGATCGGCTGCAGGATGTGGAGGACGAACCCGACCGCGATGAAGACCAGGATACCCAGGAAGATCGGGATCAGCTTCGTGTCACGCATGGGGAGCCCTCAGTGGTTGAAAGGATGCGCCGGCCAGCGTAGCACAGGGGCGGTCCCGGATCGGGCTCCTCGGCGCACCGGAGTATGTGTGGGAGTCCCTGTGGAGTCCTTTTGGAGTCATTCAATTACCTGGAGGAGAACCCGATGCGAAAGATCCTTTCTCTGCTGCTGCTCGCCGCCGTCCTCGCGCTTCCCGCTGAAGGCAAGGTCACCCGCTACCTGACCGGCAACGCCGCCGACGTCGTCGTCTCCCTGGCCGGGCCGGCCCACGACTTCGGAGGCGGCGGCACGGACGTCGACGCGGCTCTCCAGTGGATCATCGACCAGGTGCGCGGCTGCACGACCTGCGCGACCAAGATCGACGTCGTGATCCTCCGCTCCTCGGGCTCGAACGGCTACAACGACTACATCTACGCCATGAACGGCGTCGACTCGGTCGAGACGCCTGGTGATCACCACCGCGAAGGATTCCAACACCGCGGCCGTGGAGACCACGGTCAAGAACGCCGAGGTGGTCTTCTTCGCCGGCGGCGACCAGTGCGACTACGTCAAGTACTTCAAGGGCACCAAGGTCGAGACCGCCGTCGAATCGGTCTACGCCCGGGGCGGGGGAGTCGGCGGCACCAGCGCCGGGCTCGCCATCCAGGGGGACTTCAGCTACGACGGCTGCACCGGCTCCGCGCTGTCGAGCGACGCCCTGGCCAACCCGTACCACCGCACGATCACCTTCACCTACGACTTCTTCCACTGGGCCAACCTGCAGGGCACGATCACCGACAGCCATTTCGTGACCCGCGACCGCATGGGGCGGACCCTGGCCTTCCTCGCCCGCCAGATCAAGGACGGCAAGGCGGCGAGCGCCCTGGGCGTCGCGGTCAACGAGGCGACCTCGGTCGAGGTGGACAAGAACGGCCTCGCGCGGGTGGTCGGCAACGGCCCGGCCTACTTCATCCTCGCCGACCACGCGCCGGCGGTCTGCCAGGCGGGGGTGCCGCTGACCTACTCGAACTACAAGATCTGGAAGGTCCCCACCGGCGGCACCTTCGACCTCAAGAACCGGCCGGCGACCGGCTACTACCTGCGCAGCGTCAACAACGGCGTGATCGACGCCAACCCGTACTGATCCCGCGCATCCCTCCGGCCCTCATCCTCACCGGCCATCGTGCCGCGCCACCACGCCGGATGCCCGGCGTGGTGGCGTCCCGTCACCAAGTCGTTGCATAATCCCCGGACAAGACAATCAGAGAGACCTTGCGTCTCGGAGACTTCGTTTTCCGTTCGACCTTGAAAAGGGGGTACAGCATGGGCAGACGCCTCTATCCGCGTCTCGCGCTCGTCGTCGCCGTGCTGCTGCTCGTGATGGCCGCCGTGCCGGTCTTCGCGCAGCAGCAGACGGGGGATCTCTTCGGCACGGTGACCGACGAGCAGAAGCAGCCGCTTCCCGGGGTGACGGTCACCCTCACCGGCTGACGAGAGCGCCGCAGGTGCAGCAGAGCGACGACGCAGGGGAAGTTCCGGTTCCTCAACCTGCCTCCCGGGGTCTTATGACCTGCGGGCGGAGCTGCAGGGCTTCTCCACGATGGAGCGCTCCGGCCTGGTGGTCAGGCTGGGCGGCAAGGCCAACCTCGAGGTCACCCTGAACGGGGCGGTCAAGGACGTCATCACGGTCACCGGCGAGAGCCCGCTGCTCGACGAGCGGCGGGTCGACCAGGGGAGCAACGTCTCGACCGTCGAGCTCGACAGGGTGCCGACGGCCCGCGATCCCTGGTCGCTGCTCAGCCAGGCGCCCGGGGTGCTGGTCGACCGCGTCAACGTCGGCGGCAGCGAGAGCGGCCAGCAGTCGAACTTCATCGGCGTGGGCTCGGGCTCGCGCGACAACGCCTTCGCGGTGGACGGCGTCATCCTCACCGACATGAACGCGGTGGGCGGCTCGGCCACCTACTTCGACTTCGGGGCCTTCGACGAGGTGCAGTTCACGGTGTCGAGCGCCGACGTCACCGTCCAGACCTCGGGCGTGCTGATCAACCAGATCACCAAGCGCGGCACCAACGAGTGGCGGGGCACCGCCCGCTACCTGGACACCGACGGCAGCCTGCAGTCCGAGCCGAAGCAGGAGAACGGCAACAAGATCGATTCGGTGAAGGAGTACGGCGCCGACATCGGCGGGCCGCTGCTCAAGGACCACCTCTGGATCTGGGGCGCCTATGGGGTCAGCGACATCCGCATCCTGGCCCAGGGCGGCCAGCCCGACCCCACCAAGCTGGAGGACTACAACCTCAAGCTGAACTTCCAGACCGGGCAGAGCAACTCGGGGGTCCTCCACTACTGGACCAACGACAAGATCAAGATCGGGCGCGGCGCGGGCCCTGACCGCGCTCCGGAGACGACCCACGACCAGACCACGCCGCAGGACATCTACAAGATCGAGGACACCCTCCTCGCCTCCTCGAACCTGGCGATCACCGGCCTCTGGTCGCGCGACACCGGCAAGTTCACCCTGGCTCCCCAGGGCGGGCTGGAGCCCTTCGCCTACATCGACGCCGACGGCGTCGCGCGCAGGGCACCGACTACGACTTCAAGCAGGACGCGACGATCGACCAGGAGCGGCTCGACGCCAGCTACTTCTTCAACACCGGCTCGGTCGGCCACGAGCTGAAGTTCGGCGGCAGCTTCCGCGAGCAGGAGAACCACTCCGGCACCGTCTGGCCGCACGGCAACCGGGTCTTCTCGGGCGAGCTACCTGGGGCTTGACCCGGGGATCGCGCAGGTCGAGTTCTTCCGCAACCGGACGATCAACATCCGCTCGAGCTACGGCGCGCTCTGGGCGCAGGACACGGTCACCCTGAACCGGTTGACGATCAACGCCGGCCTGCGCTACGACCGCCAGTACCTGAAGAACCTGGCCGCCTCCGATCCGGGCGTTCCCGCGGCGCAGGGCCTGCTGCCGCCGATCGACTTCAAGGGCAACAACGACGGCGGGTTCACCTGGAGCACCGTCGAGCCCCGCGTCGGCGTCACCTACGCCCTCGGGCAGAACCGCCAGACGCTGCTGCGCGGCACCTTCTCGCGCTACGCCGAGCAGCTCGGCCAGCTCCCGCTGGCCACCCGCGTCAATCCGCTCGGCTACAGCTACGCCTACTTCTACTTCGAGGACGCCAACGGCAACCTGATCCTCGATCCCGGCGAGGTGGGCTCCCTGCAGTTCGCCTACACCTACAACATCGATCCCGCCAACCCGGCTGGCCGTTCACCCGAACGTCAACGACCCCAATCTCACGCCCACCTTGACGGACGAGCTCACCTTCGGGATCGACCAGGGCTTCGGGGCCAATGTGGCGATCGGTCTCACCGCGACCTACCGCAACGTCTACGACATCCCCGAGGCGCGGATTTTCGTCGTCGACGACGCCACCGGGCTGACGCGCGTCGCCACCCGCGAGGACTGGGTGCAGGGCGGCACCGTCAGCGGCACGCTGCCGAACGGCCAGACCGTCGCCAAGCCGTACTACGACCTGCGGGACGGCCTGACGCCGACCGGCGGCACCTTCTACACCAACGGCGACCGCAAGCAGCGGTACATGGGGGCGACCCTCAGCCTCACCAAGCGGCTCTCCAACCGCTGGAGCTTCCGGAGGCACGTCACCTACAACGACTGGAAGTGGAAGATCGGTCCCGAGTACAGGAAGTATCGACGATCCCACCGACACCATCACCGACCTGACGGGGTTCGCGGACGATCCCAGCGTCTACTTCGAGAAGTCGGGGGGCAACAAGGCGGACATCTTCACCGGCGCCAAGTGGTCGTTCAACATGAACGGGACCTACCAGATCGCGCCGGACCACCCGTGGGGCTTCAACGTCGCCGCGAGCTTCACCGGCCGGCAGGGGTACATCACGCCGCCGTTTCCCCGGAAGAGCGGTCCGGTCGGCAGCCGCAGCGTCCAGCTCGCGGGGATCGAGGAGTTCCGCAACCCGAACATCTATGTGTTCGACGCGCGGATCGAAAAGGAATTCCACCTCAACGACTTCAACCTGACCCTGGGGATCGACGGCTTCAACCTGGCCAACGCGTCCTACATGCTGCAGCGGGAGCGCAACGCCAATTCGGGGCGGTTCTTCGAGTCCAACGAGCGGCTGAGCCCGCGGATCTTCCGCCTCGGCGCGACGGTCCGCTTCCGGTAAGCCCTGCCTGAGAAACAAAGGGCGGGGACAAGTCCCCGCCCTCTGTCCCTGCTGTCTCTGCCGTCCCTTTCGTCCCTTTTTTCTCTACGGCCCCTGTGTGGGAGCCGGCGTCGCCACGGTCGGTGGCGGCGCCGCTCGGCACCGCCGTGTCGAACTTCAGCGTGCCCGGAGCGGGCGGCCAGGGGATCAGCAGGCCGTGGCCGACCCCCTGCGCCACCTTGGGGCCGTAGAGCTTGTCGACCAGGTGCATGGCGACGTCGTAGCTCCGCGCGCCCCCCTCGGAGGTGAGGACCTTGCCGGCGTCGACGAAGCTGACGTTGATGCGCAGGTCGATCCGCGGGAACATCTGGGCGAGCCGCTTGTAGTCGTCCGGGAAGGTGGTGGCGGGCACGCCGTCCAGGAGCCCCGCCTGGGCGAGCACGAAGGCGCCGTCGCAGAGCGAGACCACGTGCCGCGCCCGGCCGCCCACCTGCCGCACCCAGTTGATCAGCGCCGTATCCTTGAGATCCCGGTCCATGCTGCCGCGGGCGCTCGGCACCACCAGGATGTCGATCGGCGGGGCATTCTGGAACGAGTAGGCGGGGGTGATGCGGATCCCCTCGAACGTCGTGACCGGCTGGCCGCCGGGCGAGACGGTGAACACCTCGATCCCTGGCCTGGCGTGGAAGACGGTGTGCTGGAGCACGTCGTAGGGAGCCATCAGCTCCGAGTTGTAGACGCCGTCCACCACCAGGAAGGCGGCCCGCAGCGGCCGGTCGCGCGGCAGGTCGGGAGCGGGGCCCGCGATGGGAGCCGGGGCGAGATCCGAGGTCAGGAGCGCGGGTCGCTGGTCGCGTCCGAGCCGGCCCTGCTGTCATGTCCGTGGTCATGTCCGAGGTCATCGTGTCCGACGTCATATTCGAGGTCGGATCCGGCGGCCGGGGCGGGCTGCGGCGCCGCGGGAGCGGCCGGAGGGGGCGTGGCGGGGGCCTCGGTCCGGGTCTCGGAGCGGCCACAGCCGGCGAGGAGAAGAGGGCGAGCAGCACGGCGGCGTGGGGTCGGAAGTGGCTCATGGGCAAAGGTCCAAGCAAGGAGCTGGCCAGGAGGCGGGAAATTCCGCGCCCATGGTTCCTTGTTTCCAGGCTTGGTGAAGAAGACGTAGAATAGATCCGATGCGCCCCCCAGGCGCTTGAAAAGGAGGTACGACAGTGCCCTACAGTGAGCTGCTGGTCCGACCGATGCGCGAGGAGCTGACGAGCGCCGGCGTGAAAGAGCTGAGGACTCCCGAGGAAGTGGATTCCTTCATGAACGAGAAGTCCGGCACGGCGATGCTGGTGGTCAACTCGGTGTGCGGCTGCGCCGCCGGCATGGCGCGCCCCGGCGTGCGCCTCGCCCTTCAGGGGGAGCGCCGCCCCGACCGCGTCGCCTCGGTGTTCGCGGGGCAGGACCTCGAGGCCACCGCGAAGGCCCGGGCCTACATCGCCGACATTCCGCCGAGCAGCCCGTCGATCGCCTTCTTCAAGGACGGCGAGCTGGTCTACTTCATCCCCCGCCACCGGATCGAGGGGCGGGACGCCAACGCGGTGGCGGATGACCTGGCGCAGGTCTTCGCCGAACACTGCGCGGTGCCGGCCAGCTAGATGGGCACCTTCCATCAGAACAAGGGCGAGCTGCACGGCATCACCGTGATCGTCGACACCACCGGCCCCGAGATCGTCGTGGGCCGGTGCGACGACATGGACGACCGCGGCATCTTCCTCCATGAGGCCGACGTCCATCGCGACGGCGAGGGCGGGCGCTCCAAGGAGGACTATGTCCGCCGCGTCGCCCAGCTCGGTTTCTGGAAGAAGCACGACCACCTGATGATCCCACGCGACAGGATCGCCTCCGTGCGGCGGCTGGGCGAGCTCTAGGATCTCCACCGGAGAGCACCGATGAACTGGATCTTTCTCGGTGCTCTCGGCGGCGCCCTCGCGGTCGTCGCCGGCGCCTTCGGCGCGCATGCGCTCGCGGCGCGCCTGGGGCCGCGGGAGCTGCAGCTCTGGGAGACCGCCGCCCGCTATCTCATGTACGGCAGCTTCGCCCTGGTGCTGGTCGGCCTCGGTGGGCTGCACGGCCTGCGGCGGGGGATCGACGGCGCCGGGTGGTGCCTGCTGGCTGGGCAGCGCCGATCTTCAGCGGCACCGTTTTCGGTCTCGCTCTCGGCGGCCCGCGCTGGCTCGGCGCGGTCACGCCGATCGGCGGCACGCTGATGATCGCGGGCTTCCTGCTCTTCGCCTGGGCCGCTCTGAAAGCCTGCTTCGATTCCTCGCCTTGAAAGCCTGATACGATCCCGAGGCCCCGCCCCGCGCGAGGCAACACTCTCGAACCTCGACGGCCGGCCCGCCCGGCCTTTCCAATCTTCCGAAGGAGCCAGCGCGCATGTCCAACGCGATTCTCCCCCTCGCCGTGCCGGTCAACGAGCCGGTGCGGTCGTACGCTCCGGGATCCCCGGAGAAGCAGTCCCTGAAGAAGCGGCTGAACGAGATGATGAACGAGCGGATCGAGATCCCGCTGATCATCGGCGGCAAGGAGGTGCGCACCGGCGACGTCGGCGAGGCGGTCTGCCCGCACGACCACAAGCACGTGCTCGCCACCTTCCACAACGCCGGCGCCCCGGAGGTGGAGGCGGCCGCCGCGGCGGCGAAAGAGGCCTGGCGGGAGTGGAGCGAGACGAGCTGGGAGGAGCGCGCCTCGGTGCTGCTGCGCGCCGCCGATCTGCTCGCCGGCCCCTGGCGCGACACCGTCAACGCCGCCACCATGCTCGGCCAGTCGAAGACCGCCTTCCAGGCCGAGATCGACTCGGCCTGCGAGCTGATCGACTTCTGGCGCTTCAACCCCTACTTCATGCGGACGCTCTACTCCGAGCAGCCGTGGTCCCAACCCGGCATCTGGAACCGGGTGGAGTACCGGCCGCTCGAGGGGTTCGTCTTCGCCGTCTCGCCGTTCAACTTCACCGCGATCGGCGGCAACCTGCCGACCGCGCCGGCGCTGATGGGCAACACCGTGCTCTGGAAGCCGGCGTCGACCTCGGTGCTGTCGAACTACTACGTGATGAAGGTCCTGCAGGCGGCGGGGCTGCCGGACGGCGTCATCAACTTCCTCCCCGGCCGGGCGGCGAAGGTCGGCGATCCGGCGATGGGGCACCCCGACTTCGCCGGCATCCACTTCACCGGCTCGACCCCGGTCTTCCAGTCGATGTGGAAGCTGATGGGGGAGAACATCCCGAAGTACCGCTCCTACCCGCGCATCGTCGGCGAGACGGGGGGCAAGAACTTCGTCTTCGCCCACCCCTCGGCGGAGGTCGAGGCGCTGGTGGCGGCGATCATCCGCGGCGGCTTCGAGTACCAGGGGCAGAAGTGCTCGGCGGGCTCGCGGGTCTACATCCCGCGCTCGCTGTGGGACGCCGTCCGCGAGCGGCTGGTCGACGAGATCCGGCAGATCAAGATGGGCTCGACCCTGGACTTCCGCAACTTCATGGCCGCGGTGATCGACGAGCCCTCCTTCGACCGCATCATGCGCTACATCGACCACGCGAAGAATTCGAGCGACGCCGAGATCCTGGCCGGCGGCAACGGCGACAAGACCGAGGGGTACTTCATCGAGCCGACCGTGGTGGTGACCAAGGACCCGCGCTTCAAGCTGATGCAGGAGGAGATCTTCGGCCCGGTGGTGACGGTCTTCGTCTACGAGGATGCCCAGATCGAGGAGACGCTGGAGCTGGTCGACACCACCAGCCCCTACGCCCTGACCGGCGCCATCTTCTCCCAGGACCGCAAGGCGGTCGACCACCTGTCGAAGGTCGCTCCGCCACACGGCCGGGAACTTCTACGTCAACGACAAGCCGACCGGCGCGGTGGTGGGTCAGCAGCCGTTCGGCGGCGCCCGCGCCTCGGGCACCAACGACAAGGCGGGGTCGATGGCCAACCTGCTGCGCTGGACCTCGCAGCGGGCGATCAAGGAGACCTTCGTGCCGGCGAGGGATTTCCGCTACCCGTTCCTCGGCGAGAAGTAGAGCCCAAAAGAAAAGCGCCGCGACCCGGAAGGATCGCGGCGCGCGTTGTCGACGGTTGTCTACGGGCTTAGCGGCTGCTGCCAGGGGATCCGCTCGGCGGATCGGTCCGGCCCGCGGTGATCGAGGAGCCGGTGCCCAGCGGGGAGCCGGTGCCGGTCGAGCTGCTGCCAGCCGTGCCGGTCCCGCCCGCGGCCTGCGAGGTGCCGGGGGTCGAGCCGACCGTGGCCCCGAGGTGCCGGATCCGGTCGAGCCCATGGAGCCGGTCGAGCCGCGTCGCGCCCATCGAGCCGGTGGAACCGGTCGAACCCGTGATCCGGTCGAGCCCATCGAGGAGCTGCCCGAGGAGCCGGACGCCTGCGGCCACGATCCTGCGGTCGCTGTCCTTGTCCTTGTTCTCGCCGGTCAGCCAGCCGAGGAAGCCGCCCCGGTGCTCGCCTTCGCGCGTCTCGACGCGCAGGCGGTTGTGGACCTCGCGGACGCCGTGGAGATCCTCGACCGCGTCCTCGGCCATCCTCTTCTCGCGCCGGCTGTTCACCGTGCCCTCGAGGGTGACCTCGCCGTTCTCGACCCGCACCTGGATGTTGGTGGCGTCGATGTCGCCGTGCCGGGTCAGCATGTCGCAGACATCCTCACGGATGCGGTCGTTGGAGCGCTGATAGCCCTGCGGGCCACGGCCGCTGTACGGGCCCTGGCTCAGGCTGGAGCCGGAGCCGCCGCCGTAGCCGTACCGCCGGTCGAGCCGTAGCCGCCGGTCGAGGAGCCGTAGTTGCTGCCGCCCGAGTATCCACCGCCGGTGTATCCGCCGCCGGACTGGCCGCCGCCGGAGTAGCCACCGCTCGAGTAGCCGCCGCCATAGTTGCCGCCGGAGGTGCCGGCGTTGCCGTAGCCGGAGCCGGACTGGCCGCCACCGGAGTAGCCGCCGCCCGAATAGCCGCTGCCCGACTGGCCGCTATAGCTGCCGCCGGTCCGGCCGTAGTCGCCGCCGCCGAAGCCGCTGCCGCCCTGGGAGTAGTCGCGGCCGCCGGAAGAGGAGCCGCCGCCGTAGCTGCCGGAACCGCTCCCGTAGTTGCCGCTTCCGTACTGGCCGGTGCCGTACTGATTGCTTCCGGATGGATTGCTCCCGTGCTGACTGCCGTACTGGCCGCCGTACTGACTGCCGCCCTGGCCGCCGCCGTACTGACCGCCGCCGTACTGGCTGCCGCCGGAGCCGTAATCCCGGCTGCCGCTCTGGCCGCCGCCCCAACGCCCCTCTTCCTGTCCGCGGCTGGTGCCCCAGCGGCTCTCCTCGTAGCCACCGCCGCTGCCCGGACCACGGTCGCGGCCCCAGTCCTGTCCGCCCTGCCCGCCGCGCTCCTGCGCTCCATATCCACCCTGGCTGCCGCCGTAGCCGCGGTTTCCACCCTGATCCCGCTCTCGGTCGCGGTCACGGTAGCGCTCTTCGTCGTTTCTGTTGTCGTCGCGGTCAGCCATGGGGCACCTCCTGGTTGTGATTTTGTAACTTTCTACTCGCCGGCGGACCTTTGCCGGCGGGCTACGCGCTGAATTGAAGAAAGGAGCAAGATGGGTGCCAGAGAAGAGAGCTTTGGCGCTCTCTTCTCCGGGCCAGGAGAGGCGGCCGGAGGGGGCTTCAGCCCGCCGGCTGAAGGTCGGCGAGAAGGCGCTGCCAGGAGGCGGATTCGAACGGCTGCTGATTGTCGAAAGTGCGATCGGGAGGCGTCAGGAGGTTGGGCGGTGGCGTCGGCTTGCCCTGGGAGTAGATCGGATCGGACCAGGCCTTGCCGCCGTTCTTGCTGAGGTAGACGTAGTAGCCGAGCCGGGGCGCGTTCTGGCTGGAGTCCTCGTCGAGGCGGAGGATCAGCGTTCCGCGCCCCTCGTCGTTCATCGAGAAGAGCTCCACCACGGCCGCCTTCGAGATCTTCTGGAGCCCGCCGCGGACCTTCCAGGCGCGGCCGCCGTTGGCGCTGGAGATGAACTGGAGCGTGCCGGTGCCCCCTTCGGTGATCCCCCAGACCTCGTCGCCGGCCCGGCCGGCGAAGATCCAGACGCTGTTGTGCAGCGCGTCCGGGAGCAGGACCAGCCGCCAGCCATCCCGCGAGGCGACGAAGACGCGGGGATCCTGCTCGGTGGCCGTGCCGCTGCGGGTGAAGACCATCGCCGGACGGTTCCCCTGGCTCTGGAAGGCGAACAGCGGCGTCGACTGCGCCAGGGTTTCAGGAGGGAGGCCCGAGGCGTCCTGCGCGGCTCCCGGGAGAGAGAAGAGCGCCCACCCCACCATCGCGAGAGCAGCGGCGAACCTCGTCGATGGAACCATGTCTGACTACCTCCGTCTAAACGCTGAGAATGGTCTGACCATCATCCTACATCCATCCATGCCATACTGACTCCACTTTCTTCGGAGAGACGACGATGCGGAGATTTCTGGTCCTGGTCCTGGCAGGTCTGGCGCTGAGCGCGGGCGGCTGCAGGAAGGAAGCGGTGGAGGAGAGCGCGGAGGCTCCGGCTTCGGAGTCCCGCGCCGCGCAGCCCCAGGACCAGAATATGAAGTCCCTGGGCTATACGGCAGGGAGCTCCCCGTCCGCGGCGCCCTCGTCGCCCAAGCCACCCGCGCCGCCTCCTCCCCCTCCTCCCGCCGTGAAGCAGTCGCCGGCGATCCCGCGGAAGCTGCTGCGCACCGTCGATCTCCAACTGGAGGTGAAGGACTCGGTCGACGTGGCGAAGCGCGTCGAGGCCCTGGTCAACGGCATGGGGGGGTATGTCTCCTCCTCCAACGCCCAGCGCCAGGGGGAGCTCTTCGTCTACTCGCTGACGCTGCGCGTGCCGGCCGACCGCTTCGCTCAGGTGCTCGACAGCCTGCGGTCGTTCGCCGTCCGCGTCAACCGCGAGCACCAGCAGGTGCAGGACGTCACCGATCAATACATCGATCTCGACGCCCACCGCCGCACCCTGGCGGAGACGGAGAACGAGCTGCGCGGGCTGCTCGCCGAGTCGCGCCAGAAGGGGCGCAAGGCCGACGAGATCATGGAGATCTACCGGCAGCTCGTCGACATCCGCACGCAGATCGAGCAGATCCAGACGCAGCTCAGCTCCTACGACAAGCTCGCCGCCCTCTCCACGATCAACCTCGAGCTCGTCCCCACCGAGGCGGCCAAGCCGGTGGCGGACCGGTCGTGGCAGCCCTCCGACTCGCTGCGGTCGAGCATCCGCAAGCTGATCGATTTCCTGCAGTGGCTGGTGGATTTCCTGATCTTCGCCGCCGTCGTGCTGGTGCCGGTGGGGCTGGCGATCCTCGTGGGCTTCCTCGTCCTGCGCTGGCTCTGGCGGCGGCTGGGGCGGCCGTTCAGGAGAGTACGCCGGGTTTCCAGCCGCCGCCACCACCTCCGCCAGGTGCCGCGCCCCCCGTCCCGTGAGCTGTCCGATCTGCTCGCGGCAACTGAAGCCGTCCGCCAGGATCAGGACCTCCGGCCCCGCGGCGCGGACCGCGGGGAGGAGGGCCTGCCCGGCGACCGCGAGCGAGACCTCGTAGTGGTCCGCCTCGAAGCCGAACGCTCCGGCCATGCCGCAGCAGCCGGCGTCGAGGACCTTGAAATCCAGCCCCAGCCTGCTCAGCAACGTCCGGTCGGCGTCCATGCCCATCACCGAGTGGTGATGGCAGTGCCCCTGGACGATGGCCTCGCCACTCCGGCGGGGCGGCTCGAACCCGTCGCGGACGAGGAACTCGGCGAGCGTGAAGGTCTGGGCGGAGAGCCGGCGGGCGGCCTCGTCCTCCGGGAACAGGTTGACCAGCTCGTCCCGGAACACCGCCACGCAGCTCGGCTCCAGCCCCACCACGGGGAGACCGGCTTCGATCTCCGGCCGCAGGCTCGCCAGGATCTGGCGGAGCTGGCGGCGGGCGAGGTCGAGCATGCCGAAGTCGTAGAGCGGGCGGCCGCAGCAGAGGACCTGGCGCGGGATGCCGACGCGATGCCCGGCGGCTTCCAGGACCTCGACGGCCGCGTGGGCGATGCGCGGCTGGAAGAAGTTGGTGAAGGTGTCCGGCCAGAGGAGGACGGTCGGGGTTCCGGACCTCGCGGCGAATCCGTCCCGGAACGTCCGGCGCGCGAAGGCGGGGAGGCGGCGGTCGGGATGGACGCCGCCGAGCTTCTTCAAGATCCCTGAGAACGGACCTTGCGCCAGCCCGTTGGCCATCCCGGGAAACCGCGAGGCCAGCCGGGCCCACCAGGGGATCAATCCCATCGCGTAGGCCGGCCGCGGGCGCGGGCGCCCCGCGTAATGGTGATGGAGGAACTCGGCCTTGTAGCTCGCCATGTCGACCCCGGCCGGGCACTCCGCGCGGCACCCCTTGCAGGCGAGGCAGAGGTCGAGGGCCTCGTGGACCTCCTCGCTGCGCCAGCCGTCGCGGATCACGCCGCCCTCCAGCATCTCGAACAGCAGCCGCGCGCGTCCGCGCGTCGAGTGCTTCTCCTCGCGGGTCGCCTGGAAGCTGGGGCACATGATCCCGCCGGCCGTCCTTCCGGCACTTGCCGACTCCCACGCAGCGGGTCACGGCGCGGGCGAAGCCGCCGGCATCCCCCGGAAACTGGAAACGCGGTGGAGGGATCGGCGAGCCGGAGCGCCGGCCGGAGATCCGCGTCGAGCGGGTAGGGATCGACCTTCTTGCCGGGGTTCATCCGGTTGCCGGGGTCCCAGATCGCCTTGAACTCGCGGAAGGCCTGGACCAGCTCCTCGCCGAACATGCGCGGCAGCAGCTCGCCGCGCTGCTGGCCGTCGCCATGCTCGCCGGAGAGCGAGCCGCCGTGGGCGACCACCAGATCCGCCGCCTCCTCCATGAAGGTCCGGTAGGTCCGGATCCCTTCCGGCGCGCGGAAGTCGAAGTCGATGCGGGCGTGCAGGCACCCCTCCCCGAAGTGGCCGTAGAGAGCGGCGCCGAGGCCGTGGCGGGCGAGAAGGGCCAGGAGATCGCGGAGGTAGGGGGCGAGACGCTCGGGCGGCACCGCCGAATCCTCCCAGCCGGGCCAGCCGTCGCCGAGGCGCGGATCGCGCGAGGTGGTCGCCACCGCGGCCTCGCGCACCTGCCAGATCCTCGCCTGCTCGGCGGGGGTCTCCACCAGGAGGGCGTTCGGAAGCCGGCGCGCCCGCTCCAGCGCCTCCTCCCGGCTTTCGCCGCCGAATTCGACCAGCAGCCAGGCATCCCCCGGGGGGAGAAGAGCGAGCGTTTCGCGATACGACCGGCGGGTGAACTCGTTGTCGACGAGGAAGCGGTCCATCCCCTCCAGGCCGATCGGCTCGGCCGCCAGCACCTCGGGGACGCTCTCGGCGGCGCGCACGACGTCCGGATATCCGAGCACGGCCAGCACGCGGGCCTTGGGCGCCGGCGTCAGGCGCACGGTGGCCTCGAGGAAGGTGACGCAGGTCCCCTCGCTGCCGGCGAGAGCGCGGGCGACGTGGAAACCCCGCTCGGGGAGGAGATCGTCGAGGTTGAAGCCGGAGACCCGCCGGGAGAGGCGCGGGAAGCGCTCGCGGATCAGCCCGGCGTAGCGGTCCCGCAGCTCGCGCAGCCGGCGGTAGATCTCGCCGCGCCGCCCGCCGGAGCGGACGATGCGGTCGATCTCCCGCTCCGGAGTCGCGCCCACCCGCAGCCGCAGGCCGTCGTAGGTGAGGATCTCCAACTCCTCGACGTTGTCGGAGGTCCGGCCGGTGGTCAGCGAATGGACGCCGCAGGAGTTGTTGCCGATCATGCCGCCGACCGTGCACCAGCCGTGGGTGGCGGGATCGGGGCCGAAGGTGAGCCCGTGCCGGAGGGCCGCGCCGCGCAGGTCGTCGAGCACCGTGCCGGGGCGCACGCGGGCGGTCCGCCGCCCGGGATCGATCTCGCGCACGCCGGTCAGATGGCGGGAGGCGTCGATCACCACCGCCACATTGCAGCACTGCCCGGCGAGGCTGGTGCCGGCGCCGCGCTGGACGATCGGCGCGCCATGCCGCCGGCAGGCCGCCACCGCCGCGATCAGATCCTCGTCGTCCACCGGGACCACGACTCCGATCGGCACCTGCCGGTAGTTCGAGGCGTCGGTGGCGTAGAGGGCGCGGCTGCCGGCGTCGAAGCGCACCTCGCCGCGCAGGGAGCGGCGGAGATCGTCCTCGAGAGCGGTGGCGTCGCCGGACCAGTTCATCGGATGGCAGGTTACCCCAGGTCGGCGTTTGGGTGTCCGTAGTATCATTGAAGAAATCCTGAATTCAGCGACGAGGGTGCCGCGGAAAACGGTGGCTCGTTCCGTCCAAGGACTGTGTACGGAGGGAGGGCAGATGGCGCGCAAGGTTCTCGAGATCACGCTGAAGTCCCTGACCATTCAGCACAACGGCGAGATCACCCGCCAGGACGGGCACAACCTCCTGACGGTGTCGCTGATCTACCCGTGTCCAGGCAAGCCCACGATCACCACCGTCAAGCCGCTCAGCCTCGGCGAGGGGATGACGGTCAATTTCGACGCCGCGCCCTACACCTACGCCGACCGCATCCTCTTCAAGGAAGAGGTGATCGGTCCGACCCTGCTGGTGGCGCAACTGACCGACGTCGAGGTGCTCTCCAAATTCAACAAGTTCATGGCCGGCCTCTTCTCGACCGCCTTCTCCGCGGCCTGGAACCTCTTCGCGCCGGGCGGGGGGAACCTGCTCCTGGCAGCCGCCACGCACTCGGTCGCCGCCCTGCAGCTCGACACGCTGAAGACGACCGACGGGGACCGGCTCTATGTGATCGGACGCGCCTCGCTGCCGATCGACACCGCCCAGGCGCTCCCCGCGGGAACCGTGCCGCTGATCGTTCCGGCCGACGTCAAGCGCGACAAATTCGTGTTCGCTCCCGGCAGCAGCCAGCCGACCCGGAAGGAGCAGTTCATCCTGGCGGCCGGGCAGCAGAACGGATCGATCACTTTCGGAATTCGCGAGCTCTGATCCAGGAGGGATGCCATGGATTTGACATTGCTGGACGTCGCGATCGGCATGGTGCTGATCTATTCGTTGCTGAGCCTGATCTGCTCGACGATCAACGAGGGGCTCGCCTCATACCTCTCGCTGCGCGCGTCGACCCTGAAGGCGGGCCTCGACAACCTGCTGGGGGATAACCTCTCCGCGCAGGTCTTCGATCACCACCTCGTGCAGGGGCTGGTGCAGCAGGACGTGCTCTTCAAATGGCGGCGCAAGCCCTCGTACATCCCCACGCGCACGTTCGTGCTGACGGTGCTCGATACGCTGAACGGCGGCTTTCCCACCTCCACGGACGAGATCCGCCTGGCGATTCAGAAGGTGCCGGACCCGAAGGTCCAGCGCGCCCTGCTCGCCCTGGTCGACGAGGCGAAAGGGGATCTCGACGCGGTGAAGAAGAACCTCGGCGTCTGGTTCGATCACTCGATGGACCGGGTCTCCGGCTGGTACCGGCGCAAGGTTCAGTTGTTCATCCTGCTGATCGGAATCGTGGTCAGCTTCGGCCTGGGGGTGGACTCCACCGCCACGGCGAAGCTCCTGTGGGGGGATTCCGCCCTGCGGGAGGCGCTGGTCGAGGCCGCGAAAGCCCAGGTCCAGAAGAGCGAGGCGGCAGCTCCGGCGCCCGCTCCGGGGACTCGGGACCTCAAGCAGGTGGGGAAGGATCTGCAGGAGATGCAGACCCAGTTCGCCGCGCTGGACATCCCCACCTACCCCTTCCATGCGGTCTGCACGGAGTGGCAGGCGGCGAACCCGACGAAGGCGCTGCCCGGGCTTCCTCTCCCGGGCCGGGTTCTGGCTCCGCCGCCATCTCCTCGGGTTCATCATCACCGCCGCCGCGCTGTCGCTCGGCGCTCCGTTCTGGTTCGACCTGCTCAACAAGCTGGTCAGCCTGCGCTCGGCGGGGCAGAAGCCGGTGCCCGAGGCCGCGACGATCCAGGCTCAAAGTTAAAACAAGGGACTCAAGGGACAGCAGGGACATCAGGAGGTTTCCTACGTGTCCCTGCCGTCCCTGATGTCCCTTGAGTCCCTTGTCTCCAGACGCCTTCCCTCATAGGCCACGCTATACTCGCCCCCATGAACGGCGGCGATCGGATCGCGTCGGTGCTGGTGGAGCGGGGGGTGCGGTTCCTCTTCACCCTCTGCGGCGGGCACATCTCGCCCATCCTGGTAGGCGCCAAGGCGCGCGGCATCCGGGTGGTGGACGTCCGCCACGAGGTGGACGCCGTGTTCGCCGCCGACGCGGTCTTCCGGCTGACCGGCGTGCCCGGGGTGGCGGCGGTCACCGCCGGGCCCGGCGTCACCAACACGATCACCGCGATCAAGAACGCCCAGCTCGCGCAGTCGGCGGTGGTGCTCCTGGGGGGCGCCGCGGCGACCCTGCTCAAGGGGCGCGGCGCGCTCCAGGACATCGAGCAGATGCCCCTCATCCAGCCGCACGTCAAGTGGGCCGCCTCGGCCTCCACCGTGCGCGAGCTGGTGCCGATGCTGGAGAAGGCCTTCGACGTCGCGCGCTCGGGCGTGCCCGGCCCCGTCTTCCTGGAGTGCCCGATCGATCTGCTCTACGACGAGCCGCTGGTGCGCCAGTGGTACGGCGCCAGCTCCAAAGGGGGCGGGCTGGCGGGGACGGCCCTGCGCCTCTATCTCCGGCGCCATGCCGCGAAGGTGTTCGCCGGCGCCGGACCGGGTCGCCGTCTCGCCGCCGCGCCCGATTCCGCCACCCCCTCCGGAGCGGGGGGACGCGCGCAAGGCCGCGGCCCGGTTGCGCAAGGCCAAGCGCCCCGTTCTGGTGCTGGGCGGTCAGTTGCTGCTCTCGTCCCCCACGCGGGAAAAAGCCGAGGAGCTGGCGAAGGCGGTCGCGGCGATCGGCGCGCCGGTCTACCTGGCCGGCGGCGCCCGCGGCCTGCTCGGCTCCGGCCACCCCCTGCAACTCCGCCACAAGCGGCGGGAGGCGCTGCGCGAGGCCGACCTCGTGCTGCTCGCGGGCATCCCCAACGATTTCCGGCTGGACTACGGCAAACACATCAGCCGCAAAGCCTTTCTGATCTCGGTCAACCGGAGCGAGCAGGATCTGCGGATGAACCGCAAGCCGGACCTCGGCGTCCACGCCGATCCCGGGCTCCTGCTGCGCGAGATGGCCGCGCTCCTCTCCGGCGAGCAGCTGGGCGGACTGGCTGGGCGTCCTGCGCGCCCGCGACGAGGAGCGCGAGAGGGAGATCGACCGCCAGGCCGCGATCCCGGCCGAGCGGGTCAATCCCATCCACCTCTGCCGCGAGATCGACCGCGCGCTCGCCCCCGAGAGCGTGATCGTGGCCGACGGCGGCGATTTCGTCGCCACCGCCGCCTACACCCTGAGCCCGCGGGCGCCGCTCTCCTGGCTCGATCCCGGCGTCTTCGGCACGCTGGGCGTGGGCGGCGGCTTCGCCCTCGGCGCCAAGCTCTGCCGTCCGGACGCGGACGTCTGGATCATCTACGGCGACGGCTCGGCGGCCTACAGCCTCGCCGAGTTCGACACCTTCGTCCGCCACGGCCTGCCGGTGATCGCGGTGGTCGGCAACGACGCCGGCTGGACCCAGATCGCCCGCGAGCAGATCGAGATCCTGAAGGACGACGTCGGCACCGTGCTGGCGAGGACGGACTACCACAAGGTCGCCGAAGGCTACGGCGGCCGCGGGCTCCTGCTCGAAAAGGGGGAGGACGTGCGGCGGTGCTTGCGGAGGCGGTGCAGATCGCGCGGGGTGGCTCGCCGGTGCTGATCAACGCGCATCTCGACAAGACGGAGTTCCGCAAGGGTTCGATTTCGATGTGAGAGCGGAAGCCTCCAAGCCCAAGGTAGCCTCCCGGCGAAGGCGGTAGAGACGTTCCAGGTCCTGAACGACACCCATCCGGAGGCCACGGGGACCGCGGAACGTCTCCGCCGGAGGGCACACCGCCGCCAAGGGCCAAGCCTGTATGGGGCAGGCGAGCGCTGCCCTTGTTGTTGAACCGTTTTTCCCACCCCATCCGTTGCCGTTTCCGAATCGGGAGAGCCGAGGGGCGTCGATGGCCTTCTCGCCCGGAGATGCCGATGGGGCGTCAAACCCTTCGAGGAGACGTTCCGCGGTCCCCGTGGCCTCCGGAAAGGTGTCGTCTAGGACCTGGAACGTCTCTACCGCCTCCGATGGGAGGTGTTCTTTACGCGCCGTTTCTCTCTAATGATCTGAGGTCCCGACCGGAGCAAAACAGGCCCTCTAGGTCGTCTCCCTCAAGGTATTTCCAATCGAAGTGGAATTCGCCATTTCCGACCGGCTTCAATCGACAGTTAAAGAGCGAAAACATTGGCATTGCCGTGTTGTGGTTAATTAGGTCACTGGTCACGGGCCAGTCGAGCGGGAGAACTTTTCCGATCTGGTGGGCATAAAGGCCCCGTGCAATACGACTCACCACTTTCTGGATTCTTGGAGCGTCCTGGAACATCGCTTCTTGCCTGCCGAGGTACAGACCTGCGGGAGTCCGGATCTCGATCGGTTTCAGAGAATTGAGAGTGGACACCTTCAGGCCCGGCATCTCAGGCCTGTGAAAGCCCCGCATCACCGGTCCCTCCCAGATCTTCTTGGCCGTTTCGTCTTTGGGAGCAGCGGCCATGGTCATGCACAGGCGGAAATATTCATCGTCCTGAGCGAACCCATTGTTGCAGGCGCGGTGTGCCGGTAGCGTGATCAGGTTCTGTTTCTTCTCGAAGAGTCCCTTGGGGATCACGTGCTCCACGGTCTTCATCACCGTCGAGTGGTTTCGCGCAGATATAGCAGTCGGACAGGTGCATTTTAGCCTTGTGCATGGGCTTTACTGTAAGCCGAACCAGACCCGCAACCCTGCGGCGCGCAGCTCCTCCGCCAGCTTCCGCACCCGCGGCTTGTCCTTCGAGTTGTGGCTCAGGAAAACGTCATAGGTGAAGCGATCGGCCATTTTCCTACCTCAGTGCGGTCGCCCTGCTTGCTTCAGATGTCGTGAGATTAACAGAACCGGCGTTCGGAGCGTCCGTGGCCTGCGACCTCATCCTCTGTCTCCTTCTCCTGAAGGAGAAAGAGGACGTATCTGGGGCGGCTCCTCTGCGCTTCGGCAAGATCGCTTCAGACAGGTCCCTCCTCTCCTTCAGGAGAGGAGGACAGGAGGTGAGGTCGCGGCCACGGATGCCACGATCCGCGAGGATGGACTACCATAAGGCTGCCGAAGGGTACGGCTCGATCTCGACGTGAAAGGGAGGGGTGGAATGAACAAGAGAGAGCTGCTCGCACTGCTGGGATTCGTGGTCCTCTGTTTCGCCGCCGCCGGGTTCGGCGCGCTGTTCACCACTCCGCAGACCGCGCCGGGGGGTTGGTACTCCCAGATCCAGAAGCCCTCCTGGACGCCGCCGTCGTGGCTCTTCGGGCCGGTCTGGTCGGCGCTCTACCTGATGATGGCGGTGGCGGCCTGGTGGGTCTGGCGGCAGGGAGGCTGGGGGGCCCAGCGCGGCGCGCTCGGGCTGTTTCTGGTCCAGCTCGTGCTCAACGCGGCGTGGTCCTGGCTGTTCTTCGGGCTCCGCTCGCCGTCCCTGGGGATGATCGGGATCGCGCTGCTCTGGATCGCCATTCTGCTGACCGTGCTCGCCTTCTTCCGCGTCTCGCCGCTCGCGGGGTGGCTGATGGTGCCCTATCTCCTCTGGGTGAGCTACGCGTCGGCGCTCAACTTCACGATCTGGCGGCTGAACGGGTGAGCTAGGGCGCCGTCCTCACCTCGAACCGGTCGAGCTGGGTCAGATCGCGCCGGTACGCCGTGACCGTCACGCGGTCCGGATAGACGTCCGCGACGCAGAAGTGGTTCACCTTCTCGAAGACGTCGCCGGGAACCCCGAGCTCGGGGTGCTCGCCGTCGTAGAGCGGGGCGCCGCCGCCGCCGGTGACGACGTAGGTGATGCCGTCCCGCACGGTGCGGTAGTAGATGTGGTCGTGCCCCTCGAAGGCCAGGCGGACCCCGTGCTTCTTGAACAGCGGATGGAGGATCGCCTGCAAGGCCAGGATGCCGCTCTCGTCGGCGTGGGGTCCGGTCGAGAAGATCGCCTTGTGGAAGAAGGGGACGATGAACTTCCCCTCGGACCGCGCCCTGGCGAGGTCGGCTTCGAGCCAGCGCCCCTCCTCGCTCGCCGGGTCGAGCGGCTGCTGGGTGTCGACGGCGACGAAGTGGAGGTTCCCCTTCTCGAAGGAGTAGTAGAGCTTGTTGCCGGAGAGGACCGGCTGGGTCACCCGTTCCTCGTAGTAGCCGTGAGTGCCCACGTCGTGGTTGCCGCGGGCCGGGTAGTAGGGGATCTGCCGCCGCATGTCGCCGGTGATCTCGTCGAAGATCTGCCACTCGTCCGCGGCGTCGCCGTGGTGCACGAGGTCGCCGGTCTGCAGGACCAGCGCCGGCTGGAAGCTCATCACTCCCTTGACGATCTCGCGGTGGATGTCGTGGTTGTCGCGGGTGTCGCCATACGCGGCGAAGCGGAGCAGGGCTCCCGCCGGCACCACCGGACGATCGGCCGCGGGAGGCGCCTGCGAGCAGGAAAGCGCGAAGATCGCGAGCAGAATGCCGGCAAGCTGAGAGCGCCAGGAGACCTCTGGCATAAAAACTCCTTTCACGGCCGATGCTACCAAGCTCCCGGTCCGCAAACCCGAGATTCCGTTCCTGAAGCATGAGATTCGGTCCGAGGTTGTGTGACTTCGGTCCCAGGGGGTCTGAATTCTGTCCGGGAATGTCTGGATTTGGTCCGAGAATGTGTGGATTCGCGGGCGGAATGAGCGGTTTCGCCGCTGGAACGGCCCATTCTGGCCTGGAACTATGAGATTCGGAGTTGAAAACTCATCTTGCGGTCCTGTTTTATCGGGTTTTTGTCCGAGATTGCTCCTATCCGCTCCGGCAAGACGAGTTTTTGGAGCCGCGCGACGAGTTTCGCGGCGGGGTAGAATAGGGCAAAGCTCAGATCTGATCCACGCGCCCGAGGAGGAGAATCCGATGCGCCGCTCCGCCGCGTTCCGTTCCGTCGCCCTGGCGACTCTGCTGCTCTTCTCCGTCTCCTGCGTCTCGACGCGGTTGCCGCCGATCTCGAGCCAGGGCGGGGCTTTCGAGCCGCTGCACGACGAGCAGGTCCTCTGGGACCAGTCCCGGGGGGAGGAGAGGAAGCTCCTCGAGGACATCAGGCTCTACAAGGATCCGGGCCTCGACGCCTATCTGGAGGAGGTGGTCGCCCGCCTCAACCCGCCCGGCATGGCTTCCAACGAGGCCGTGCGGTACCGGGTGCGGGTGATCGAGGACCCCACGCTCAACGCCTTCGCCTACCCGCACGGCTCGATCTACGTCCACACCGGCCTGCTGGCGCGCCTGGAGAGCGAGGACGAGCTGGCGACGGTGCTCGGCCACGAGATGACCCACGTCGAGAACCGCCACATGCTGCGCTATCAGCGGAGCGCCCACAACAAGGAGATCGGCCTCTCGATCGCCGCCGTCACCGCCTCGGTGATCCTCGCCGGCGTCGAGGGGGATGCCCTGAATGCCGGCGACTGGGGGAAGGCGGCGGCGATCGACCTCTTCGGCAACCTGCTCGTCGGGCTCGGGGCTGGATCTCGCCTTCCAGGCGTCGGTCAACGGCTACGGCCGCGGTCTGGAGGAGGAGGCGGATATGGGCGGCTTCACCAAGCTGGCCGCGGCGGGCTACGACCTCCAGGAGGCGCCGAAGGTCTACCAGGCGCTCCTCGACGACCAGGGGGAGCCCCACCGGGCCGAGGCGTTCTTCTTCGGCAGCCATCCGCGCCTGAGCGAGCGGATCGAGGTCACCCGGCGCTATCTGGGGGCGCACGCGGCGGCGGCGGGCGTGGTGATCGACCGCGCCGGCCGGCAGGAGGCCTTCGCCCGCCACCTCCGGCCGCTGGTGCGGGAGGACGCCCGGCTCAACATCGAGATGGGGCGGCTGATGCTCGCCGAGGCCGAGCTGCGGAGGGTGCGGGCGTGGATGCCCGACGACCCCGAGACCCACTTCCTCAAGGGGCGGCTGCGGCTCGCCCAGTCGGTCGCCGAGAAGAGCCCGGAGGCGCAGGCGCAGCTCCAGGGTGAGGCCGAGGACGCTTTCCGCAAGGCGATCGAGCTCGACGGCGACCGTCCGGCGCCGCACCGCGAGCTGGGGCTGCTGCTGCGCGAGCGCAAGGACTTCCGCGGCGCCTGCGTGCAGCTCCGGCGCTACGCGCAGCTCGATCCGCAGGCCGACGACGCCGGGCAGATCGAGGATTCGATCGCCGAGTTGGAGGGGTTCGGCGGCTGCGGGTAGCCAGTCTGGAGTAGAGTCTCCAGGACCAACTCGTTCTGGAGGTTCCATGCGCAAGCTGTTCATTTGTTTCGCGATGCTGACGGCGGCCCTCCCCGCGCTGGCGGCGGACCCGCATCCGTTCAACGTCCATGATCTGGTGACGATGCAGCGGATCTCGGACCCCCAGCCCTCGCCGCGGGGGGACCGGATCGCCTTCGTCCTCCGCTCCACGGATCTCGAGGCCAACCGGGGGCGCACCGATCTCTGGATCGTCAACGCCGACGGCGGCGGCCTCGCCCGGCTGACCGACGATCCGGCGTCGGACGACACCCCCCGCTGGGCGCCGGACGGCAAGAGCCTCTACTTCCTCTCCAGCCGCTCGAAGTCGAACCAGGTCTGGAAGCTTGCCGATCGCGGGGGACACCGTGGGCGACCCCGTGCAGGTGACCCATCTCCCTCTCGACGTCGCGAACCTCACCCTCTCGCCCGACGGCTCGCGGCTCGCCTTCAGCCTCGAGGTCTACGCCGACTGCCCGACGGTCGCCTGCACGCAAGAGCGGCTGGAGCAGAAGGAGAAAGCGAAGTCCTCCGGCCAGCTCTTCCAGGGGGATGCCGGCTTCTTCCGCCACTGGGACGTCTGGTCCTCGGGGCTGCGCAACCATGTTTTCACCCTGCCGGCCTCCGGCGAGGGCGATCCGGTCGACCTCTCGCGCGGCATGAACGCCGACGCCCCCTCGCGCCCCTTCGGCGGCTCCGAGGAGTTCGCCTTCTCGCCGGACGGCCGCACGGTGGTCTTCACCGCCCGCCTCGGCGGCCGCGAGGAGCCGTGGTCGACCAACTTCGACCTCTACAGCGTGCCGGCGGACGGCTCGCAGGCGCCCCGGAACCTGACGCAGGCCAACCTCGCCTGGGACACCCAGCCGGTCTTCTCGCCGGACGGCAAGACCCTGGCCTATCTCGCGATGTCCCGCGCGGGCTTCGAGGCCGACCGCTTCCGCATCCGGCTGCGCGACCTCGCCACCGGCCGCGAGCGGGTGCTCGCGGAGGCCTGGGACCGCTCGCCGGCCGGGGTCTTCTTCTCGGCGGACGGCCGCACTCTCTACGCCTCGGCCGAGGACGTGGGGCAGACGCCGCTCTTCGCCATCGACGTCGCGACCGGCAAGGTGACCAAGCTGGTGGCCCAGGGGCACGTCCGCGAGCCGAAGCTCGCCGGCGACCGCATCGTCTACGGCCTCGACACCCTGATCTCGCCGGTGGAGCTGTACACGGTGGGGCGCGACGGCACCGGGGTGTCCCAGCTCACCCACGTCAACCAGGAGGCGCTCGCCGCCATCCGCATGGGGGAGCCGGAGCAGTTCTCGTTCAAGGGGGCCAACGGCGACACGGTCTGGGGGTGGGTGACCAAGCCGGTCGGCTTCCAGGCGGGCAAGAAGTACCCGCTGGCCTTCCTCATCCACGGCGGCCCGCAGGGGTCGTTCAGCAACGAGTTCCACTACCGCTGGAACCCGCAGCCCTACGCGGGGGCGGGGTACGCGGTGATCACCATCGACTTCCACGGCTCGACCGGCTACGGCCAGGCGTTCACCGACGCCATCACCAGGGACTGGGGGGGCAAGCCGCTGGTCGACCTCCAGAAGGGGCTCGCCGCCGCCCTCCAGCGCTACCCCTGGATCGACGGCACGCGGGCGTGCGCCCTCGGCGCCTCCTACGGCGGCTTCATGATCAACTGGATCCAGGGCAACTGGCCCAACGCCTTCAAGTGCCTGGTCGACCACGACGGCACCTTCGATCAGCGGATGATGTACTACAGCACCGAGGAGCTCTGGTTCCCGGAATGGGAGATGGGCGGCCCGTACTGGCAGAACCCGACGCTCTACGAGAAGAACAACCCGGTGAATTTCGTCGACCGCTGGAAGACGCCGATGCTCGTCGTCCACAGCGCCCTCGACTACCGCATCCCGGTCACCCAGGGGATCGCCGCCTTCAACGTCCTCCAGCGCAAGGGGATCGCCAGCCAGTTCCTCTACTTCCCCGACGAGAACCACTGGGTGCTCAAGCCGGCCAACAGCATCCTCTGGCACGACACCGTGCTGGCCTGGCTCGACCGCTGGCTGCAGCCCGGGGGGACCAAGTAAACGATTTTTTGTTCCTTTTGAGCTCCGAGGGCGGCCCGCGGGCCGCCCTTCAACGTTTGCAGGTTTTTTTGTTGAGCATTGGGGATAGTGATCCGCAAACCCCCGAAAAACGGGCTCTCGAAAGAAAGTTCGGGATTTTTGTCCCGGAAAACCCCTCAGCGGAAACGAAGGTATTAGAGGCGATATGAACAGATCGTCCCGATCACTCGACGTGGAGGGAGGGTCGACCCATCGCCGGTTTCACCGAAGAGGAGGACGAACCATGTTTCCGACGACCCCCATGCCCATGCCCGGCGCCTTGCGGCTCAGGGCCCTGCACCCCCTGATCGAGGGGGACGGCTCCTGCAGTCTGATCTACGACCTGGAGCGCGCGGCGGTGGTGGAGGTTCCCGAGGACCTGCAGTTCCACGTCGCCCCGGCGCTGGAGACCGGGGATCTCGACGAGGCGCTGCTCGGCTGGCTCGTCAACGAGGACCTGCTGACCAGCGAGGGGGGCGCGGGCTGGAGCGTGACCGCCGGCGCCGTCCAGCTCCCCGAGGGCGGGTGGTGGAGCCTGGGGGCGATCTACCGGATCGACGACGAGCTCCACGTCCGCATCGACCAGGCGCGCGAGGACGCCGCCCTGGAGGTGGTGGGGTTCGTGTTCAAGCAGGGCTTCGGCGCCAGCCGGGTCAAGCTGCACCTGAACTGGGGGGGCGCCTTCCCGGGGACGGCGCTGCTCGAGCGGATCGTCGTCGAGTCCTCCCGCCTGGCCGCGCTGCTGGGGCAGGAGATCGCCTTCGAGCTGACGCTCGCCGCCCGCGAGGTGACGCCCGTCCGCGCGGCATTTCCTCGCCGGCTACGGTTTCCAGGTGCGGCTGCTCTGCGGCAGCTACCCGGCTCCCTACGCCGGTTTCTACGCCGATCGTCGTGGCGGTGGCGAGGCCTGGGAGGCGGAGACGCCGGTGCGCCTGCTGCACGAGGCCCTGAAGGGGCGGCTGACCGTCCACTGCGTGCTCGACCGCGGCCGTCTCCTCGACCTCTGGGAGTGGGCCAAGCGGACCGGCCTCCGCCACCTGGACGCGACGGTGCTCGAGGACGCCGCGTTCGGCGACGGCGCGCCGCGCCCCGGCCGCCTGCGCGAGATCCGCAACGACCTGCTGTCGGTCTGCGACGAGATGGCCGACGAGCTCGGCGCCCAGCGCCTGCCGGTCGAGTTCAAGCCGCTGACCCGGATCGTCGACCGCCTGATGCGCAGCGAGCCGCTCGGCCAGGCCTACGGCGAGCGCGGCAGCTTCGCCAGCAGTTTCGCCGGGATGATGATGCCGATGGCCGACGCCTGCCCGCGCTCCTTCTTCGACAGCCTCGACCTGCGCCCGCTGCCGGACCTTCCGGACGGGCTGGGGGAGGAGCCGCGGGGGGACCTGGAGATGGGAGACCTCCTGCCTCGGGTGCTGGGCCCGGCACGCGTGCGGTCACAGCGCCTATGTGACCTCGCCCCAGGACGACGACGCGCGGGGAGCCGCGGAGGACCGCTGCCCGCTCTGGCGGACCGAGGTCGAGGTGGCGCTCCGCTTCTACCACCGCCTCGCCCACATGGACCCCATCCAGGTCCGCCAGTTCTTCGATCAATCCCTCCGCGAGCCGGCTCCCGTCGTTCGGCCGCCGCGAGGACCTCGGACACCTGAGGATGCCGTTCTGAGCCCCGCTCCGGCATCTCTCGCCCCATCTCCCCTCGGGTAGAGGCGTCCCCTTCCGGGCCGCCTCTGCCCACCCTTTTTCTCCTCAAGAATGCCATCCAACGCCTGGCTCCGTTTCCGCTATTCGTTCTGGGCTCCCCACTACGACCGGGTGACCAAATTCCCGGACGAGCGGCGGCGCTCGATCGAGCTGCTGGAGCTGCGGCCGGGGGAGCGGCTGGTGGTGATCGGCTGCGGCACCGGCGCCGATCTGCCGTTCGATCCCCTTGGGGATCGAGGTGCTGGCGGTGGACCTCACCCCGGCGATGCTCCGCCAGGCGATGGCCCACGCGCGGCCCGGGATCGAGTTCCGGGTGATGGACGGCATGGCGCTCGACCTGCCGGACGGCTCGTTCGACGCGGCGATCCTCCACATGGTGCTGGAGGTGATCCCGGACCCGGCCCGCTGCCTCGCGCGAGGCCGCGCGGGTGCTCCGCGTGGGGGGGCGGCTGGCGGTCTTCGACAAGTTCCTCCCCGAGGGGGAGCGCCCCGGCCCGCTCCGCCGCGCCGGGCTCGCCCTGCTCGACTTCGTCTTCACCAGCACCAACCGGCGGATGGGGGAGATCCTCGCCCGCTCCGGGGCCCCCTTCGCGGTGGAGCGCGACGACCCTTCCGTCGGCTCCTACCGCCACCTGATCCTGCGCCGCGTATCTGATCCCAACGCCTACGCGTATAGTACCGCCATGGAAAACGACACGCGGTTCCGGGGAGCGGGTGGGACGCCGGGGGGGCTGGGGGAGTTCCTGATCGGACTCGCCATGGCCGCCGGCGGCGCCTACCTGCTGACCCAGCAGGTCACGGTGACGAGCGGTTACTGGAACGTCTGGGGGCACAACGCCTTCGGCCTGACGCTGCTCCCCCTCCTCTTCGGCGTCGGCCTGCTGTTCTTCAACGGCCGCTCGGTGCTCGGCTGGCTGCTGCTGGTCGCCGGCGCGGCGATCCTCCTCGCCGGCATCCTGATGAACCTCCAGATCTACTTCCAGAGCACCAGCCTGTTCAATACCCTGGTGATGCTGGTCCTGCTCTTCGGAGGCCTCGGGCTGATCGCCCGCTCGCTACGATCCCATTAGGGGTCTCCGGTTCTTCCTTGCCGGCTAGAGCCGCCAGAGCAGCATGGCCCCGGCGGCCAGGGCAAGGGAGATCAGCGTCACCGGCAGGCCCACCCGCAGATGCTCGCGGAAGCCGAAGGGGACGCCGAGCCTCGCCGCCTGCTCGGCCACGATCAGGTTGGCGATGCTCCCCACCAGCACCGCGTTGCCGGCGAAGGTGCCATGGCGTAGCCGGTCGCCGGCTGCCAGCCCCGGCACCCGTCCGAGGGCGAGCCCGGCGTAGGTGAGGACGAACAGGATCAGGGGGAGCAGCGGGGGGTGGCCCATGCGGCCGGGATCATCTCATGAGCCTGCCATATTATGATTATGAATTGAGGCCGGCGGGCGCCGGTTCGACGGAGACGTCACAACAAGGATCTCGGGACGTTCCATGCTTCGCTTCGTTGTAGCACTGCAGGCCGAGGCCCAACCGCTGGTGGCCCGGTTCGGCATGGCGGCGGTGAGCGAGGCGCCGTTCCCGGTCTACCGGGGCGAGGAGGCCTGGCTGATCGTCTCCGGCCACGGCAAGGCGGCGTCGGCCGCGGCCACCGCCTACCTGCACCTCGCCGCCGGCGGCGCCCTGGGCCGCGCCTGGCTCAACGCCGGCCTCGGCGGCCACAGCCAGCGCAAGCTCGGCGAGGGGGTCCTGGCGCACAAGATCTCCGACGCGGCGAGCGGCGCCTCCTGGTACCCCCAACTGGTCATCGACAGCCCGGGACCGACCGTCCCCGTGCTCACCGTCGAGCGGGTGGAGGAGGAGTACGCGCCCCCCTGGGTCTACGAGTCCGAGGCGGCCGGCTTCTTCCCCACCGCCTGCCGGTTCTCGGTCGCCGAGCTGGTGCACGTCTACAAGGTGATCTCCGACAACCCGGACGCCACCCTCTCGCGGCGCATGTCGAGCCGGGCCGTCGAGGCGGCGATCGCCAGCAACCTGGACCGGATCGAGATCTTCGCCCGCGGTCTCACGGATCTCGCGCGGGAGCTGGAGGCGCTGGCCGCCGAGCCGCCGGGATACCCCGAGGCGCTGGGGCGCTGGTCCTTCACCGCCGCGCAGCAGCACCGGCTGCGGCGGCTGCTGCGGCGGCTGGCGGCGCTCGATCCCGCGAGCTCGCGCGATCCGGCCTACCTGGAATCCCTGTTCGACGGCGCCCGCGCCGAGCGGGAGGTGCTGCGCTCGCTGGAAGCGCGGCTCGCCGCCATCCCCATCCGACTGCCGCCGCCAGGAGCCGCCGCCGATGATCTACGTTGAGGAAGAGATCCTGGCGCACCCGCGCACGCTGCAGATCCAGAGCCGCTTCCCGGACGCCGAGGTCGTCCCCTGCTCGCGGTACAGCGAGATCTTCAACCGGCGGGCCCAGCACTTCCGGCTGCAGAAGCGCCGGCCGTCGCTGATCCTGGCGCGCAAGCACCGCAGCTTCGTGCAGGAGGCGCCGGCGGGGTTCGGCGTCAAGGGGGCGCGGAGCTTCGTCTTCTCCCACATGCACAACTGCATCTACGACTGCCGGTACTGCTTCCTCCAGGGGATGTACCGGTCGGCCCACTACGTCGTCTTCATCAACTACGAGGACTACCAGTGGGCGATCGAGGAGCGGCTGCGGTCGCTCCCCGGTTCGATCCCCGGTGGCCCGGCCTGGTTCTTCTCCGGCTACGACTGCGACAGCCTGGCGCTCGAGCCGGTGACCCGCTTCGCGGCGAGCTTCGTGCCCTTCTTCGCCCGCTTCCCCCACGCGTTCCTCGAGCTGCGCACCAAGAGCACGCAGATCAAGTCGCTGCTCGACATGGAGGCGCCGCCGAACGTGATCGTGGCGTTCAGCTTCACCCCCGCGGAGGTGCAGGCGTCGGTGGAGCACCTGACCCCCTCGGTCGACCGCCGCATCCGGGCGATGAAGAAGCTCCAGGAGCGCGGCTGGCGGCTGGGTCTCCGCTTCGACCCCCTGATCTATGACGAGGGCTTTCGCGAGCAGTACCGGCGCCTGTACGAGCAGGTCTTCGGCGCCGTTCGCGTCGAGAGCCTCCACTCGGTGAGCCTCGGTCCGTTCCACCTGCCGGGGGAGCTGTTCCGGAACATGGCGCGGCTCTACCCGGAGAGCCCGCTGTTCGCCGCTCCCCTCGACGAGACGGGCGGCCAGGTGGGCTACCGGCGAGACCTGGAGGAAGAGATGGTGGGGTTCTGCCGCGAGGAGCTGCTGCGCCGCATCCCGCCGGAGATCTTTTTCCCGGGGTTGAGCGCCCTGCCGGCGGCCCACGCCGCGGGGGAGGCGGCTTCGCCGCTCGGCGAAGCCGCGATGTAGCCGCTTTCTACGAGCCGCTCGCTCCCTTCAGATACTTGTCGAGGAACTGCAGGGTGGCCGTGTAGGCCTTCTCCTGGGTCTCCTTGCGGTTGAAGCCGTGCCCCTCGTTCGGGAAGAGGAGGAACTCGACCGGGACGCCCTTCTTCTTGACGGCGTCGACGATCTCCGACGATTCCGCCTTCAGCACGCGCGGATCGTTCTCCCCCTGGAGCACGATGAGCGGCCGCTCGATCTTGTCGGCGTGGAAGAGCGGCGAGATCTTGCGCAGGTATTCGGCGTCCGCCTTGGGATCCCCGAGCTCCTTGTAGAGGGAGTCGCGGGTCGGTCCCCACCAGGCGGGGATGCTCTCGAGAGTGCGCAGCCAGTTGGAGACGCCGAAGAGGTCGACGCCGGCCGCGAACTCGGTCGGCCGGAAGGCCAGCGCGGCGAGCACCATGTAGCCGCCGTAGCTGCCGCCGATGATGCCGATGCGGGCCGGATCCACCCAGCCGGTGGCGGCGAACATCTTCTTGGTCGCCACGCAGTCGTCCAGATCCCCCTCGCCGTGCTTGCGGTCGTCCATGGCGTAGAAGGCCTTGCCGTAGCCGCTGCTCCCCCGGTTGTTGATGGCGTAGATGGCGTAGCCATGGTTGACCAGATACTGGATCAGGCCGCTGTAGCCGACCCGCGACTGGCCGCCGGGGCCGCCGTGGACCCAGACCAGGCCGGGCACCTTGGAGGCCGGCGAGGCCGTCAGCGGCTTGTAGAGCAGGCCGGGGATCTCGGTGCCGTCGAAGGACTTGAACCGCACCACCTGCGGGGGCACCAGGTCCTTGGGGTCGATCGCGGCGTTGAGCGCGTGGGTGAGCTGCCGGATCTTGCCGGTCTTGAGGTCGCTGACGTAGAGGTCGCGGGGCCCGGCCGACTCGGCGTAGAAGGACATCATGGAGCCGTTCGGCTGGAAGTTGAGGCTGGTGATGTCCGCCTGCATCTCCGGCAGCTTCACGGGCTTCATTCCGGCCGCCTGGAAGACCCGCAGCTCCGTCTTGGCGTCGTTGTTGATGAAGACGGTGAACCATTTCCCGTCGCGGGAGAAGCCGGCTCCCTGCACGTCCCATTGCGGGCGCAGCACCTCGGTCCGCTTCCCCGTCTCGAGGTCGTAGCGCACCAGGTACCTGAACTGGGACCCCTGGTCGGTCGTGTAGTAGAGGCTCTTGCTGTCCGGGCTGAAATCCTCCGCGGAGTTGGCCACCTCCTCGCCGTTCGCCTCGTGGGAGGCGATCGTGGTGAGCTTGCCGGTGGTGCGGTCATAGAGGTCGATGTCCGACGCGGCGTTGGTCACCGCCCTGGTGAGGGCGATGTAGCGGCGGTCCGGCGAGACGCCGCCGGGGAGATGCCCCTTCTCGTTCTTGTAGAGGAGCTTGCGGTCGTAGCCGTCGAGCGACATCTCGTAGATGTCGAAGGCGCTCGCGTCGCGCTCGTTGGTGATCAGGAAGAAGCTCTTCTCGTCCTTGGACCAGCCGACCATATCGGCCTTGAGGTCGTCCCCGGGAGTGAGGTCCCGCGATCTTGCCGTCCGGCGACTGCACGTAGAGGTGGTCCTTCTCGTTCCCGCCCTGGTCGCTGGTGTAGAGGAAGCGCTCGTCGTGGGGGAAGTAGCCGATCGGCTGGATGGCGCTGACCTTGGAATCGGTGAGCTGGACGGGCTTGCCGCCGTCGACCGGGATCGCGAAGACGTTGAAGACGCCGGTCTGGTTGCTGCCCACCAGGATCTTGCGGCCGTCCGGCGAGAAGGAGGAGCCGCCGTAGGAGGTGTTGGCCAGGAACTGGTCGATCGTGTACTGCTTGACCTGCCGCGGCGCCTCGGCGGCGGCCGGCTTCACCGGCGGTTTCGCGCTCGCGGCTCCCGCCAGGAGGGTCGCCAGCGCCAGGGCGGTCCAGGTGTTGCGAAGTGAGGTTTTCATCAGGGGGGTCTCCTCAAGAATTTGCGTGCATCATCTCACGAGTGGCGAAAAGCCGTGCCGGGTACCCGCCGGTGAGAAGAGGATGAGGAGGCATTCTCCACCCCACGCGGCGGGCCCCGGCACGGGTACGTCGTGCGGGCGTGAAGGTTGCGCTCGCACACCCTCCCAACGCACGGGGGTGGGACGTTCTTACCGGCTGTTCTTATCGGATGCCGTGTATCCCGTCAGCTCCACGTACCCGGAACCCCGGACGGGCTTGCCGCGATGGGTCCCCGTGACCTCGACCGCCCCCTCCCAGTAGCGGAAAGAGACGTCGAGCTCCTGATCGGCGAGCAGGGGGCGGACGTCGAGGTCCAGGTCCTCGCTCGGGACGCGCAAATGCCAGTCCGCGGGATATCTGGCGCCGCTCCGCGGGCTGCGCCACTCGCCGGCCCCCTCGATCTGGAAATCCGCGAGCGCGAGCGGCCGGGAGCCGCCGTCCGGCTGAATCACGGTGCCGCTGCTCGCCGGATCGGCGGTGCCGTCCTGCCGGCGCAGCCGGTAGAGCATGAGGTCCGAGCCGTCCGCGAGCTGAAGGGAGAACCAGTCCCAGCCCACCTGATCCTTGCCGAGCGAGCTGGTGCTCCATTCGCGGTCCATCCAGGAGGCGCCGGTCACCGCGAAGCGCTCGCCGCCGATGCGCACCGTGCCCGCGGTCGGCATGCGGGTCAGGGAGTAGTAATAGGAGGCGTTGCCCGGCTCGGCGCTCTTGCGGCTCAAGCCCCGCTCCCCCTGGAGCACGGGGGGCTTCCCCGCTTGCAGGAGAAGATCGATCGCCACCTCCCCCTCCGCCGCGCGCAGACGCATGGGGAAGACCGGAGCCCCCTCGGCCGTCCAGTCCTTCACCCAGACCCGAAAGGGCGTGCCCCGCGCCCCCGCGAGTCCGACGGCGTCCCGGCTCCAGCGCTCGAAGGAGTGGAACTTCTTCCCTTCGACGTCGCTCACCGTGAAGTGGGCGAGCCAGGCCTGGCGGGTGGCCCAGGCCGACGCCCGCGCGGGCATCTGCGGCGCCAGGGCCGAGCGGAAAAAGGTGAGCTGGAAGCCGAAGCGCCGCCCCTCGGCGGTCGCGAGGTTTCCGGTGTAGTACCACCACTCGGTGCGGAACTCAGGATGCGGCCCATGGTCGGCCGGGAAGTGGAACTCCCGCGGCGCCAGCGCCCTGGCGTACCCCCGGTCGTCGGCGCTCCGCAGGGCGCCGGCGACGGAGAGGGAGGCGCGGGGTTGGGAGGGGGGTTCTCCGCAGGCGAAGAGGCAGAGGCTGGCGAGGAGGAGCGGGATCCAGAGCGTCTGTTGCCGGCTGAAGCGGCAGAGGGTGGGTTTCAATTCACTCCTCCCGCAGCGCCAGCGCCGGCGACGTCCGCGCCATCCTGTACGCCGGGTAGAGCCCGGCGAGCAGGGCGGCAGCGAGCGCCAGGAGCAGCGCCTGGAGCAGGACCCCCGGGGCGAGCTCCATGCGGATCGTCCAGCCGAAGGAGCGGCGGTTGATGACGTAGATCATCACCGCCGCCAGGGTCATGCCGACCGGCAGGGAGAGCAGGCCGGCCGCGAGGCCCATCAGGCCGGTCTGCGAGGTCACCGAGCTGCCAGACCTGCCCGGGGGTCATCCCGTTCGCGCGCAGCACGCCGAGCTCGCGGGCGCGCTCGAGCTGGAGCGCCATCAGCGACGAGAGGACGCCGATGAAGGCCACCAGCCCCGCCAGCAGGCGCAGGACCGAGGTGATCAGGAAGGTACGGTCGAAGATCTCCAGCGAGATCTTCTTCAGCGAGCGGTTCGACTGGACCATCAGCGCCCGCTCGGAGCCGACCGCCGTCCGCAGCCGCTCGGCGACCCGGTCGGGATCGGCCCCCGGCGCCAGATCCAGGGCGAAGCCGGTGAGGAACGGGTCGTTCCAGTTGCGCCGGTAGGTCGCTCCGCTCATCAGGACCACCCCCTGGTCCGAGGCGTAGTCGTAATAGACGCCCATCACCCGGAAGTCGCGGTCCCCGCGCGCGGTCCGCAGGCGGATCGCCGCGCCGGTCCCCAGGCCGGTGCGCGACGCGAAGGGCTCGGAGACGAGCACCGCGTCGCCGGTCTGGAACGCCGGCCAGGCTTCGGCGGACCGCCCCTCCTTGAGCTCGAAGGTGCGGGCGAGCTTGCGCTCGCCGGCGCCGATGGCGACGATGCGGACCGGCCCGGAAGGGGAGGCCAGCTCGACGCGGCGCAGGGTGTGCCCGCCCGCGACCCCCGGCAGCGCCAGCGCCCGTCGCGCCACCGCCGGATCGAGGTCGGCGCCGCTGAACCCCCCCGCCCGGCTGGGCACCGAGGCGTAGACGTCGGACTGCAGCGTCATCTCGAGCCAGCGCACCACCGTCTGCCGGAAGCTGTCGACCATCACCCCGATGCCGACGGTCACCGAGACCGCGATCACCAGGGCGGCGATGGCGACCGCCGTGCGCGAGAGGGAGGCGACGACCCCGCCGGCCGCCATCCGCCCGAGGACGCCGAGGGTGGCGCCCAGCGGGCGGCGGAGCAGCCGCATCAGCAGGACGGTGGCGACGGGGGAGAGCAGGGCGCAGCCCAGGATCACGGCGAACAGCCCGGCGAAGCTCACCGCGAGGTTGCGCGGCGCCAGCAGAGCGCCCCCGGCGGCGAGCAGGCCGATCCCCCAGGCGGTGACGCGCGGCAGCGAGCCGCGCAGCCGCGCCTCCAGCGTCGAGCGGAGGAGCGCCGCCCGCGGCGGCGCCTGGGTGGCCTCGATCGCCGGCACCAGCGCCGCCAGGAGCGTGGCCCCGATGCCGAGGAGGGCGCCGACGGCGAGCGTCGCGGGCGGGATCGCCAGCTCGCGCACGGAGACGACGAAGTAGAGGTCGTTGATCGTCTGCGTCACCAGCCGCACCAGCCCGCGCCCGAGGAGCACCCCGGCGCCGAGGCCGGCGACGGTGCCGAGCACGGCCACCGCCGCCGCCTCGCCCAGCACCAGCGTGAAGATCTCGCGGCGGGAGACCCCCAGCGCCCGCAGGGTGCCGATCCACTGCCGGCGCTGCACCACGGAGAAAGTCATCGTGTTGTAGATCAGGAAGGCGCCGCAGACCAGCGCCAGCATCGAGAGGGCGGTGAGGTTCAACCGGAAGGCGCGCGTCATCTCCTCGGTGGTGCGGGTGCGCCCCGCGGCGGGGAGGATCTGGACGCCGGGCGGCAGCACCGCCCGCGCCCGGTCGAGCTGACGCCGGCCCGCGGCGCCCTCCTCCACGATGAGATCGATGCGGTCGATCCGCCCCACGCGCCCGAGCGTCTCCTGGGCGGAGGCGATGTCCATCACCAGCAGATCGGCGATCGCCCGGCGGGTGTTGGCGTCCTCCGGCGCCAGCGTGCCGGCGAGCGTCAGTTGCCGCTTGACCCCCTGGGCGCGGATGGTGAACGGGTCTCCCAGGCGGAGCCCCAGCTCGCGCGCCGTGCCCGCCGCCAGCACGCCGGCCCCCGGACGGGTGAGCAGCGGGCCGAGGTCGATGGCGGTCCCGCCCTGCCGCGAGCCACCCGTGGCACCGCCGAGATAGGAGCGGAAAGGGCCTTCCGAAAAGGGATCGACGCCGAGCAGGTGGAGTGTCCGGGCGGGGCGTCCTGGAGTCTTTGGAGAGCTGGGGGGGATCCCCACCCAGCCCTCGACCACCGGCGCCGCCGCGTCGAGGCCGGCCTCCAGCTCCAGGCGGCGGAAGGCGGCGTCGGGGATCCCGCCGGGGCCGCCGATCACCTGGTGCGTGGCCTTGCCGGTGACCGCCTCGGTCGACAGCGTGAAAGCGCGGCTGGCGCTGGCGTTGGCGAGGCCGATCGACACCACCACCGCCACCCCGAGGGCGACGCCGAGCACCGCGAGACCGAACTGCCAGGGGTGGCGCAGGAGGTAGCGCAGGCTGGAGCGCCAGAGGAGGCTCATGCCGTCCGCTCCACCAGCCGGCAGTCCTCGATGCGGAACACCCGGTCCGCGAGCCCCACCACCTCGGGGCTGTGGGTGACCATCACCATGGTCTTGCCGGCCTGCCGGGTCAGGCGGTCGAGGAGATCGAGCACCTGGAGGCCGGTTTCGAGGTCCAGGTTGCCGGTCGGCTCGTCGGCGAGCACGAGCAGCGGATCGTGGGCCAGGGCCCGCGCCACCGCCACCCGCTGCTGTTCGCCGCCCGACAGCCGGTCCGGATAGCTGGACGCCCGGTCCGCGATCCCGACCTCCTCGAGCAGCGCGAGCGCCGAGCGCCGCTGCTCGGGGCCGATACGCCCCTTGAGCTCCATGGGGAGGAGCAGGTTCTCCTCGACGGTGAGGGTGGGGATGAGATTGAAGAACTGGAAGACGAAGCCGATCCTGTCGCGGCGGAAGAGCGTCCGCTCGCGCTCGGAGAGGGAGGAGATCGCGACGCCGTCGATCACCACCTCGCCGGAGCTGGGCTGGTCGATCCCGGAGAGCAGGTTGAGCAGCGTCGACTTGCCCGTGCCGCTGCGCCCGATCAGGACCGCGAATTCACCGCGCCCGATCGTGAGATTGGCGTCGCACAGCACCATCCGCCGCCGGCTCCCCTCCAGATAGTCCTTGGTGAGGTTGCGCAGCTCGATGAGGGGGGCGGGCATGGCCCGGGGATGGTATAACGAGCCAGGGAGAGACCAGCGCTCTCCGAAAGGCTCGTGGTATCGTGAAGACGCGACAAGATTCCAACCCATCGCGTTCCGAGGACCGGGATATGGCGACACCAGCCTGTAAACTGAGATTCACCTACGAGGACTACCTGCTCTTCCCGGATGACGGCCGACGCCACGAGCTGATCGGAGGAGAGCACTACGTGTCCCCATCACCCGTCAAGAAGCACCAGCGCGCCTCCTCGCATCTTCAGCGTCACCTGAACCCGTTCATCCATGACAACGGGCTGGGCTTCCTCTATACCGCGCCCTTTGACGTGATCCTCTCGGACGAGGATGTGGTCCAGCCCGACCTGATCTTCGTTTCCAACGAACGGTCTTCGATCGAGCAGGATCGCGGGATCTTCGGGGCGCCGGACCTAGTGGTCGAAATCCTCTCCGAATCCAACCGGAAGACGGACGAGATCACCAAGCGCAAGCTCTACGAGTGGGCCGGCGTGCTCGAGTACTGGATCGTCGATCCCGTCCTGGAGACGGTGAAGGTCTACCGTCTCAACGGCGGTGTCTACGAGCGCGTGGCCGAGCTGTCCACCGAGGCAGGGGACCGGCTGGAGACGCCGCTACTGCCGGGACTGGCGATCACTGTGCCAGATCTTCACCTAAGAACTCTTCTCCCCTTCCACCAGCCGCGCCACCGCCGCGAGCAGCTCCGAGGCCTCGACCGGCTTGGCGACGTGCACCTGATAGCCGGCCTCCAGGGCGCGCCGGCTGTCCTCGGGGCGCGCCAGGGCGCTGACCGCGGCGGCGGGAATAGCGCCCCCCTGGTCCGGCGGCAGGGAGCGCAGCCGGCGGACCAGCTCGTAGCCGTCCTCGCCCGGCATGCCGAGATCGCTCACCAGCACGTCCGGACGATCGCGGCGGATCGCCTCCAGGGCCTCGGCCGCCGAGGCGACGGTCTCGACCTCGGCGTCGCACTCCGTGAACACCCGTTCGAGGAGCTCGCGGGCGTCGTCCTGATCGTCCACGACGAGCACCCGCACCCCCTTCAGCGTCACGCAGGCTTCGTCGGCCGCGGCGGCGGAACCGGCCGACGGCTGGCGGGCGGAAGCCTCCCCGGCCTGCTCGGGCGCGGTGTGCGGCAGGAGGATGGTGAAGGTCGCGCCCTTCCCCTCGCCGGGGCTGGCGGCCGTCACCGTGCCGCCGTGCAGCTCGACGAACTGCTTGACGATCGCGAGCCCCAGCCCCAGGCCGCCGGACCTGCGGGTGATCGAGGCGTCCGCCTGCCGGAAACGGTCGAAGAGGTAGGGCGCGAACGCCGGATCGAACCCCTGGCCGGTGTCGCTGACGCGGATCTCGACGCTGGTCGGCCGCGCGCGCCAGCTCGACCCGCACCGTGCCCCCGGCGGGGGTGAACTTGATCGCGTTCGAGAGCAGGTTCCAGACCACCTGCCGCAGACGGTCCGGATCGCCGGCGATGATTCCATCCTCGCGGTCGATCGTCTGCACGATGGCGATCCCCTTCGTCTCGGCGGCGAGCCGCACGGCTTCCGTGGCGCTCTCGACGACCGCGGCGAGATCGACCGGCTGGACCTCCAGGCGCATCTTGCCGGAGATGATGCGGCTCATGTCCAGGAGATCCGAGATCATCTGCGACTGGACGCGCGCGTTGCGCTCGATGACCTGGAGCCCCTGGTCGACCGCTCTGAAATCATCCTTCTTCCTCTGCAGGATCTGCGTCCAGCCGAGAATGGCGTGGAGCGGCGTGCGCAACTCGTGCGAGAGGGTGGCGACGAAATCGTCCTTGAGCCGGTTCGCCCGCTCGGCCTCGTTGCGCGCCGCCCGCTCGCTCTCCAGGAGCTGGAGCCGCTCCTCGGCGACCCGCACCCGGTCCGTGATGTCGGTGTTGATCGCCACCGCGCCGATGACACGGCCGTTGAGGAGGACCGGGGCCGAGGCGCCGCGGATGTGGACATCCTCGCCGGTCTCGGCGTTGCGGGCGATCACGTCCTCGACCGCGACCTCGCCGCGCAGAGCCTTGGCGAAGGAGAGCTCGTCCGGCGGCACGGGCCGGCCGTCCGTGCGGCGCACGTTGAACTTGGCGCCCAGCTCGCCGATCCGCTCGCGGAGGTCGGCGAGCGAGGAGGCCCCGAGCTGCCGCAGGGCGTGTTCGTTGCACCGCGTGATCCCCTCGGGGGTGCCGAAGTAGACGGCGTCGGGCATGCTCTCGATCACCGCGTCCAGCTCCGCCGCCCGCCGCTCGGCCACCTCCCAGGCATGGCGCAGCACCTCGGTGGCCTGCGTGCGCTCGTGGATGTCGATATGGAGCCCGGCCCACTCGCGGACGCCGCCGGAGCCGTCGGGAAGCGGCACGGCGCGGGCCACCATGTAGCGGTATTCGCCGTCATGGCGGCGCACCCGGTGCTCCACCTCGTAGCGAGCCCCATGGGCGAGGGCCTGGAACCATGCCTCACGGGTGCCGGCGCGGTCGTCCGGATGGACGGCGTCGAGCCACCCCCACCCGCGGAGCTCCTCGAAGCTCTGGCCGGTGAAGGCGCTCCATCCTGGCTGCTCGGACTCGAACTCGCCGGTCGCGGACCGGTTCCAGACCATCGCCGCGATGGCTTCGACCAGAGTGCGGTAGCGCTCCTCGCTATGGTGGAGGGGGCGAGGGTCGGCCACAGAGAACCCGCTGATCATCGTGATGAAACCCCGAGTCGAGAAAAGCGCGAACCCTTCCTGAGTCAGGTGGGTGCGGTTGGATCGCCCTTTCAAAACATCCGGCGCCGGGAGGACATTCCTGAAAACGACTCCGGAGTTGTCCCGCAATCTCGGCAACCTGACACTCTGGAGATAACCTGACGCAGTTTTGCAGGGTTCGTCGTATATCGACGTTTATGAATGTTTTGTTTTCCGCCGTCTCTCCGACGGCGATTCCTGGGGGGAAAACCGATGAGCAGAGCACTGCCCGAGCCGTGGCGCGTCAAAGTTGTCGAAAAAATCCAGCTCCTGCCGCGCGAAGAGCGTGAGCGCCTCCTGATCGAGGGGGGATTCAGCCTGTTCAAGATCCCTTCCGAGGCGGTGTTCATCGACCTGTTCACCGACTCCGGCACCTCGGCGATGTCCGACTGGCAGTGGGCCGGCATGATGCAGGGGGACGAGGCCTACGCCGGCGCCCGCAACTTCTTCCATCTCCAGGAGTCGATCCAGGACGTCTTCGGCTTCCCGGCCTTCCTCCCCGTCCACCAGGGGCGGGTCGCCGAGAACCTCCTCTTCTCGACCCTGCTCACCCGGCCGGGCATGGTGGTCCCCAACAACAGCCACTTCGACACCACCCGGGCCAACATCGAGGTCAATCACGGCATCGCGCTCGACCTCGTCATCCCCGAGGGGCGTGACGCCCAGGCCCGGCACCCCTTCAAGGGGAACATGGACCTCATCCGCCTGCGCAAGCTGTTCGTCGAGGAGCAGGGGAACATCCCGGTCTGCATGCTCACGCTCACCAACAACTCCGGCGGCGGCCAGCCGGTCTCGCTGGCCAACGTCAAGGCCGTCTCCGCCCTCTGCCGCGAGTTCGGCATCCCCTTCTATATCGACGCCTGCCGCTTCGCCGAGAACGCCTGGTTCATCAAGCAGCGCGAGCCCGGGCAGGCCGACCGCTCGGTCGCCGAGATCGTGCGCGAGATCTTCAGCTACGCCGACGGCTGCACCATGAGCGCCAAGAAGGACGGCCTCGCCAACATCGGCGGCTTCCTGGCCAGCCGGAACGAGGAGCTGCTGGAGACCCTGAAGCAGCGGCTGATCGTGATCGAGGGGTTCCCCACCTACGGCGGCCTCGCCGGGCGCGACCTCGAGGCGGTGGCGCGCGGCCTGCGCGAGGTGCTGGACGAGAACTACCTGCGCTTCCGCATCGGGCAGGTGGAGAGCTTCGGCGCCCTGCTGACCTCGGCGGGCATCCCGATCATGCAGCCCACCGGCGGCCACGCCGTCTACATCGACGCCAAGCAGCTCCTGCCGCACATCCCGGCGCTGGAGTTCCCGGCCCAGGCGCTCTCGGTGGCGCTCTACCGCGAGGGGGGGATCCGCGGCGTCGAGATCGGCAGCGTGATGTTCGGCAGCGAGCACCCGGAGACCGGCGAGCCGATCCCGGCGCCGATGGAGCTGATCCGCCTCGCCGTGCCCCGGCGCGTCTTCACCAACTCCCACCTGGAGTACGTCGCGGGCGTGCTGGAGGACATCCGCGACCAGCGCCACACCCTCCGCGGCCTGCGCATGACCTACGCCCCCAAGGTTCTCCGCCACTTCTCGGCCCGCTTCGAGGAGATCCCGGCGCGGGTGGAGCAGCCGGTGGCGGTGGAGCAGCCGGTCGCGGTCTGATCGCGAATCACCCGTCGTCGAGCAGGCCGCGAATCAGATTGCGCTTGGAGAAATCCCCCAGGCTGGCGTAGGTCAGCAGCGCTTCGCGGCCCAGCAGGCGGCGGGCGATCTCCTCGATGGGAAGGCCCTGGTCCCGCAAGCCCCGGGCCTTCCCGGCCAGATCCTCCCACCACTGGATCTTGCGGGCGAGCCGCCCCTGGGCGTCCTCGAGAATCCCCGCGTGGTCGCAGATCAGCAACTCCGGCTCCAGCGCGAGCACCCGCCGTAGCGAGTCGAGGTGCTGCCGGACGTTCTCGATCCGCCGCAGCAGCCTGACCCGCTCGTGGACGAAGAGGTCCCCCGAGAACAGCCACCGCCGCCCCTCCTCGAACAGGCAGACGTGGCTGAACGCGTGCCCCGGCGTCGGCACCACCCGCAGCCGGTACTCGTCCCCCTCGACCACCTCCCCGAGCGGCTCGGCGCGGAACGTCCGCGGGCGGCCCCCCCAGACGACCTTGCGGTAGAGCGGCATCCGCAGGCCCTCGGCGAAGATCGGCACCGCCCCCGCCGGCCCGAGGACCGGCAGGCCCAGCTCCTCGGCGAGCGCCGCCGCGCCGCCGATGTGGTCCTCGTGATGATGCGTCAGCAGCACCCGCCGCACCGGCCCGCCGCGGGCCCACGCCACCAGCCGCGACGCCGTCGCCGGCGGGCCGGTGTCGATCAGCAGATCCGCGAACGCGTAGGCCGACACCTCGCGGACCGGCCGGCCCAGGAGCGTCGGCGCCATGCGGAGGCGGGTGAGGGGGCCGTGGCGGGTGGGGTGGAACACGGGGCCATTATCCACAACAGTCGTGGGCCGGTCGCCAAAAGACGGTACAATCCGCGGTCGAAGCCCTTACAAGATGCGCTCCGAGATCTTCGATCCCGCCAGCTACGCGTTCAACGCGTACGCGATCCCGCTGCTTGCGACCATGGTCGCGATGCTGCTCCTCGGAGTTTTCGTGCTGTTTCGCGAGCGCGGCTCGCGGGAGGCCGTGTGCTTCTCCCTGGTCGCGGGGAGCATCTCGATCTGGCTCGCCTGTTTCTCCGGCATGTACCTCGCCGCCGACGAGCGGGTCGCCCTGATCTGGGCGCGGTCGGCGTACCTCGGCATCTGCCTCATCCCCGGCGCGCTCTACGGCTTCGCGGTCGCGGTGACGCATTGCCCAGCGCCGCTGGCTGGTGCGGGCCGGTTGGCTGCTCTCCATCGCCTTCGTCCTGGCGAGCGCCGGGACCGGTGCGCTGGTGCGCGACCTCTACCATTACTGGTGGGGTTTCTACCCGCGCTTCCGCTGGCTCGGCGTGCCGTTCCTCGTCTTCTTCTTCATCATGCTGGCGCTGAGCCTCCGCGAGTACTGGCTCGACTACCGGCTGTCGAGCCCGGGGATCCACAGCCTGCGCACCCGTTCGCTGATGATCGGGTTCGCGGTCGCCTATCTCGGCTCGTTCGACTACGTCGCGGCCTACGGAGTGCCGCTCTATCCTTTCGGCTATCTGCCGGTCCTCGCCTTCATCGTCATCGCCGCCCGTACCATCCGGCGCTACTTCCTGGTCGACCTCACTCCGGCCTTCGCCGCCGAGCAGATCCTGGCGACGGTGGCCGACCCGGTCATCGTCTGCGATTCGGGGGGCATCATCCGGTTCACCAACCATGCGGCGTCGACAGTCTTCGGCTACGAGCCGGGCGAGCTTGCCGGCGCCCCGATCGAGCTGCTGGCCGAGCCGTTCGTGGGCTCCTCCGTGCGCCAACTGGTGTCGGCGGGCAAGGTCGTGCGCGACGCGGAGATGGTCTTCCGCACCCGGCAGGGGGAGAAGGTCGAGGTCGGAATTTCCCTCTCCCCCCTCGCCGACGACCGCGGGGTCGCCGTCGGCGCCGTCCTCGTCGCGCGCGACATCCGCGCCCGCAAGCGCGCCGAGAGCCAGATCGCCTATCAGGCCTGTCACGACGCCCTGACCGGCCTGCCCAACCGCATGCTCTTCTACGACCGGCTCACGCATGTGCTCGCCAAGGCGAAGCGCCAGGGCGACCGCCTCGCCGTGCTGTTCCTGGACCTCGACCAGTTCAAGGTGGTCAACGATTCGCTCGGGCATGCCGCCGGCGACCGCCTGCTGATCGAGATCGCCGGCCGTCTCCAGCGGACCCTCCGCGAGAGCGATACCGTCGCCCGCGTCGGCGGGGACGAGTTCACCTTCCTGCTCCCCGGCATCGAGCGCGGCGAGGACGCCTCGCGGGTGGCGCAGAAGATCCTCGAAGCCGTCTCCCGGCCGCTCGAGATCGACGGCCACCAGCTCTACGTCACTCCCAGCATCGGCATCAGCCTCTATCCCGCCGACGGCGAGGAGGCGGAGGCACTGCTCAGCAGCGCCGATATCGCCATGTACCGGGCCAAGGACCTGGGGCGCAACGGCATCCAGATCTCCAGCCCGGCGATGAACGCGAAGTCGGTGGCGCGGCTGAGCCTGGAGCGGGACCTGCGGATGGCGATCGAGCGCGGCGAGTTCACCCTGGTCTACCAGCCGCAGGCCGGCGTGCTCAGCGGGCGGACCGTCGGGGTCGAGGCCCTGCTGCGCTGGAACCATCCGCGGCGCGGGGTGGTCCTGCCGGGCGAGTTCATCGCCATCGCCGAGGAGACGCGGCTCATCCTGCCGCTCGGGGATTGGGTGCTGCGCACCGCCTGCGAGCAAGCGAGGCAGTGGCAGACCGGCGGCGGCCCCCCGCTGCGCGTCGCCGTCAACCTCTCGGCGCTGCAGTTTCGCCAGCGCAACCTGGCGAGCACGGTCCAGGCGATGCTGAGCGAGAGCGGGATCCCGCCGGGCTCCCTGGAGCTCGAGATCACCGAGAGCGCCGCCATGCTCGACGCCGGGATGACGATCGACGTGCTCTCGGAGCTCCGCGAGATGGGGGTGCGCATCGCCATCGACGACTTCGGCACCGGGCACGCCGCGCTCGCCTACCTCAAGCGGTTCCCGATCGACATGCTGAAGATCGACCGCAGCTTCGTCGCGGGCATCGAGAACAGCCGCCAGGACACCGCCATCGTCGCCGCGATCACCGGGCTCGCCCATGGGCTGGGCCTCAAGGTCCTCGCCGAGGGGGTCGAGAGCGAGAGCCAGCTCGGCCTGCTCGCCGCCTGCGGCTGCGACGAGTACCAGGGGTACCTCCTCAGCAGGCCCCTCGCCCCGGCGGTCGTCTCCGGCTTCTTCGACCGGCCGAAGCACAACACCGCCGTGATGCGCCTGCCGATTCCCCTGCCTTAGAATCCGGACGATGAGCAGGATTCTCTGGATCGCCCTGGCGACTGTCCTCTGGGTGGCCCCCGGTGTCGCGGCCGAGCTGCCGCGCGGGACCCTGATCGAGAAGGTGACCTGCGCCGGCGCTCCGGATCAGGCGTACGCCCTCTACCTGCCGTCCAACTACACCCCGGACCGCCGCTGGCCGATCCTCTACGCCTTCGACGCCCGCGCGCAGGGCCGGCGGGTGGCCGAGCTCTTCCAGCGTGCCGCCGAGACCCATGGCTGGATCCTGGTCAGCTCCTGGAACACGGCGAGCGACGGGCCGAGCGAGCCCAACTTCACCGCCATGCACGCCCTGTGGGCCGACACCCACGCCCGCTTTGCCATCGACGACGCGCGCGTCTACGCCGCCGGCTACTCCGGCACCGTGCGTTTCGCCTGCATCCTCGCCCTCACCGCGCCGGGGACGATCGCCGGCATCATCGGCGCTGGCGCCGGCTTCCCCTTCGGATCACCGCCGAGGAAGGACAATCCGTTCGTCTTCTTCGGCACGGTGGGCGATCGCGATTTCAATTACTACGAGATGAACGACCTCGACCGGGCGATGGGAGCCCTCGGCCTCCCGCACCGGATCGAGCACTTCTCCGGCCTGCACGACTGGCCGCCGGCCGACCTCGCCATGAAAGCGGTGGCCTGGATGGAACTGCAGGCGATGAAGACGGGCAAGCGGGAAAAGAGCCCCGCGCTGATCGAGGCGGAGTGGAACCGGGACCGCGAGCGTGCCCGGGCACAGGCCGCCGTCCACCCCGCGGACGCCCTCCATACCTGGTCCGCGATGGCCGCCGACTACGCCGGGCTGCGCGACGTGGCCGAGGCCGAGCGCGAGGCCGCGGCCCTCGCCGCCTCGCCGGCCTGCCGGAAGGAGCTCCGCGAGCGAGACGAGCGGGACCGCCGCGACAAGGATCTCCTCGCCCGGGCGCCGGCGATCCTGGCGCGCGCCAATCCCGGCAACGAACCGGTGACCGTGGCGCAGATCGCCGCCGAGCTCAAGATCCCGGAGCTCAAGGTACGCGCCGCCTCAGCCGACCTCGAGGAGAGCCTCTCCGCCAAGCGGATCCTCAACACCTACATGGGGCAGACGATGTTCTACCAGCCGCAGTCGTTCCTCGAAAGGAAGGAGTACGACCGCGCCATCTTCATGCTCACGGTCGGCGCCGAGATCTACCCCGACAATCCGGGTCCGTGGGTGGAGATCGCGGCGGTTCACGCCCGCAAGGGGAAAGCCGGCCGCAAGAAGGCGCTGGAGGCCCTGCGCACCGCGGCGGACAAGGGGCTCGCCGATCCCGCGGCCCTGGACCGGGAAGCCTTCAACGACCTGCGGCAGGATGAGGAGTTCCGGCGCATCCTGGCCCGGGTGGCCGGGCACAAGAGCGCTGGATGAGACGCTGGGCGCCTACTCGCAGATCACGTCGCTGCAGAGGCAGGTCGCGTAGCAGGCCGTATTGGGGCCCGACCCGCAGATCCAGGGGCACGTGTCCGAGCGCCCGCCGGCCGCCTCGCGCAGGCCGGTCTTCCCGAGAGACTGCAGGGTCTCGCGGCTGAGCTTGAGCTTCTTCGGGAAGTCTCTTCATGGGATGGTTTCCTCCTGCCCTGAACTCTACAACGGAAGTAGAATCCCGTCTCGACAAGGAGAGATCCCATGCCCAAAGTTTCCTACGAGCAGGCCCTCGCCGAGATGGAGAACGTGCTCGGCATGGTCCGCGCGCACGCTGACCTGTTGCCCCCGCTCGCCCTTCAGGCCGCGGACAAGCTCGAGGCCATCATCGCCGAGTTCAAGGCGGCGAGGATCGAGCAGCAGGATCTGCTCGCAAAGCGGATCTTGAAGACCGAGGAGATCATGGCCCTGATTGCCCAGGGCAACCGGGCCGCGCGCGATCTGCGGGCCTTCGTCGTTCTGGCGCTGGGTACGCGGCACCCGTTGCTCAAGCAGTTTGGAATCGGCATCCGCGGCCGGCGCCGCCGCAAGGCCCGGAAGGTTTCCGCCCCCACCGCCAGACCCTCCGCGGCCCGCCTGGAACCCGTCGAGCCCGCCCTGGAACCGTTCGCGGAGCTCCGGACGATCTCCAGGCCGCCGCCGAAGGCGCGTAGAACGCGCCGGAGCCTCTTCGGGATGCCATGAAACCCGTCCGGCCCTGCTCGTAACGTTTTGAGCGCTGCCGAACCGAAAGGGGGGGTGGCGGTCGAAATAGGGCAGCCGCCGGAGAGAATGGGGGAGACGTCCGGAAACTTGGGGGAATCGATTTTCGGAATTGGGGAACCGCCTCCGCGAGTTGGGGAAGCGGTCTCGCCAATGGGGGAGACGCCCGGAGCCTCAGGGGAAAGGGCCGCCCGAGTTGGGGAGGCGTCTCCGCGCTGCGGGGAACCGTCCCGCGACTCCGGGGAGACGGCGAAACGAAAAGGGCGACCGTCTCCGGGCCTGGGGGAACCGTTCCGGAAGACCCAATGAGAGGCCGGTCAGCCGCCTATTCGCACTGAATGGGCGACGTGCAGGCGCAGGTCGCGAAGCAGACCGTGTTGGCGTCCGACCCGCACATCATAATGCAGGTGTCCGAGCGCCCGCCGGTGACCTCGCGCAAGCCGGTCTTCGCCAGGGACCGCAGGGTCTCGCGGCTGAGCTCGAGCTTCTTCGGAAGTCTCTTCTTCATGGGTGCTCCTCCTTTGCCCTAACTCTACACCAGGACCGCATCTAAGCTCTCTTGTCGCCAGCGAGCGAGCTGCTCCTCGAATCCATCCTGAAGCTCTTCCACGGGCCAGCCGCCCACGACCTCCTCAAGACGCTCAACCGGGCGAACGTTCTGCATCCTGGCCAACTCCTCCAGAGATGGGGCCGGACCAGAACTGACCCGGGATTACGCCACGGTTTTTAGGGTCTTTCCTATCGTGGACGGCCATCGTTTACCTCCATGGCAAGTGAAGCAGGCTGTTGGCCGCCCTGCTCGGAGTCCAGCGACGCCGTCGCGGGAAGCGGTAACGGACTATAGGCCTCTTGCGCGGCCGGTTTGTGTCCATGACGGCCCACTACGTCTCCGCCGCTTAGCCAGGGGGTAGAATGTTCGAGCCACACAAGGAAGCTTATGCCAATTATGTTCAATACGCTGCTGCTTGATACCGGGTTACGATTGGGTGATGTCCGTCTTCTACGTCACAAGGATCAGCGGGCACAAAGGGGGCGTACTCCATACGAATTGTGGCGCGATGACCGCCAGCAATTCGATCTATATCAGTCAGTCCACAGTCTGACAAGCCGAGGGAAGCTTGCGGCACCTTACTGGGCATCGTTTGTAGGTACACCGAACGGTGAGACGATGTTTGTTGGAATCTATGGAGTGAAAAACCGGCGGCTTTTGGAGCACGACATCCCAATGCCCCACATGGACGGCGTAGACAATGCGGGGAGTTGCGATCGTTATGATCTGATGCTCGAACAGGCCCTCGGGGATGTAGCGGGCAAGTTGATAATAGATTGGGGGCCAGGAGATCGCGCTTGGATTCAACGCGCTGACCGGCAAAACAAGCGGGTTACAGAACTACGCGAGGAGTTCAAGGAACCTGCGTTTCCTGGCTTTCTGAATCTCATGGAGCCACTTTCAAAGCTCGATAAGATTCCTAAGAGCTGGGTGACCGCGCTTCGGTCTTCCAGAGGCGTTTATCTGCTCACGTGCCCCAAGACAAGAGAGCAGTATGTCGGCTCGGCAACGGGTGCGGAGGGTTTCTGGGGGCGCTGGCAAGACTATTTCAACATGGGGCATGGCGGTAACGTGGCTCTTAAGAGCCGTAATTCAAGTGACTATCAAGTGTCAATCCTGGAAGTTGCTGGAACAGCTTCGACGACAGACGACATCCTAAAGATGGAAGGTAAGTGGAAGGCGAAACTACAAAGCCAGGAGATGGGCCTGAATCGAAATTAGTTTCCACATAGGCGGTCCTTCAGCCCTGCAGGGGCGTCAGGAATTAGCCCGGCGGCGTGAGCCCCGGGGACGTGGATGTACCGGTTCACCCGCCGGAGCCCCTTTAGGGGCGGCAGGAGACTCGCGGCCTCCTGCCGCCCCTCACGGGGCTTCTTCAACAATCGTCGGCCTTCGAATCCCGGGGCTCACGCCGCCGGGCTAATTCCTGATGCCCCTGCGGGGCTGGTCTGACAGGCCCAACTCTGGTAAACCATGCCGGGATGTTTGCCGCCTGTCCGGGTCTGGCAGGCGATCTGCACGGCGGGCGCACGGGGGGATTTGGCGCATGCGAGACGAAGCGGGGCGGCGACGGGTCGTCATCGACAAGGTCAGGCCGGAGATCGACGGCGGACGGTTTCCCATCAAGCGGGTGGTGGGGGAGAGGGTCGAGGTGGAGGCGGACGCGTTCACCGACGGCCATGACGCCATCACCTGCCGGCTGCTCTGGCGCCCGGCGTCGCAGCCGAAGTGGAACGAGGTCGAGATGGAGGCGCTGCCCAACGACCTCTGGCGGGCCGGGTTCACCGTCTCCGAGCAGGGGCGGTGGCTCTACTCGGTCCTCGGGTGGGTGGACCCCTTCAAGAGCTGGCGGCGGGATCTCAAGAAGCGGGTGGCGGCCGGGCAGGACGTGGCGCTCGACCTGCGGGTGGGCGCCGCCCTGGTCCGCGAGGCCAGCGAGCGGGCGCGGGCGGCGCGGAAGAAGGCGGACGCGCGGGTGCTGGCCGAGCTGGCGGACGGCCTGGAGGACGGCAGGGACCCCGCCGAGCGTCTTCATCTCGCGCTGGAGGACGAGCTCGCCGAGCTCATGGACCGCCACGCCGACCGCCGGTTCGTCACCGCCTATCCCCATCAGCTCGGCGTCGTGGTGGACCGCGTCAAGGCCCGCTTCTCGACCTGGTACGAGATGTTCCCCCGCTCCTGCGGCCCCGAGGGGAAGCACGGCACCTTCCGCGACTGCGAGAAGCGCCTCCCCTACATCGCCGGGATGGGCTTCGACGTCCTCTACCTGCCGCCCATCCACCCGATCGGCAGCGCCTTCCGCAAGGGGAAGAACAACTCCCTGACTCGCCGAGCCGGACGACGTCGGCAGCCCGTGGGCGATCGGCGCGGCGGAGGGCGGGCACAAGGCGATCCATCCCGAGCTCGGCACGCTCGACGACTTCCGGCGCTTCCTCAAGAAGGCGGCGCGGGCACGGCCTCGAGATCGCCCTCGACATCGCCTACCAGTGCTCGCCGGATCATCCGTACGTGAAGGAGCACCCGGAGTGGTTCCGCAAGCGGCCGGACGGCACCATCCAGTACGCCGAGAACCCGCCGAAGAAGTACCAGGACATCTACCCCTTCGACTTCGAGTCCGACGCCTGGCGCGAGCTCTGGCAGGAGCTGCAGAGCGTCGTCGACTTCTGGGTCGGCGAGGGGGTGCGCATCTTCCGGGTGGACAACCCGCACACCAAGCCGTTCCCGTTCTGGGAGTGGATGATCGCCGAGGTCAAGCGCGAGCATCCGGACGTGCTCTTCCTGGCCGAGGCGTTCACGCGGCCGAAGGTGATGTACCGGCTCGCCAAGCTCGGCTTCACCCAGTCCTACACCTACTTCACGTGGCGCGTACCAGCGCTGGGAGCTGATCGAGTACTTCACCGAGCTGACCCAGACGCGAGGTCAAGGAGTTCTTCCGCCCGAACCTCTGGCCGAACACGCCGGACATCCTGCCACGAGTACCTGCAGGTCGGCGGCCGGCCGGCGTTCGTGCAGCGGCTGGTCCTCGCCGCCACGCTCGGCGCCAGCTACGGCATCTACGGCCCGGCCGTTCGAGCTGATGGAGCACCTGCCGCGCGAGCCGGGGAGCGAGGAGTACCTCGACTCGGAGAAGTACCAGCTCCGCCAGTGGGACCTCGACCGGCCGGACAGCCTGAGCGAGCTGATCGCGCTGGTCAACCGCATCCGGCGCGAGAACCCGGCCCTGCAGAGCGATCCGCAGCCTGCGCTTCCACCAGGCGGACAACGAGCAGATCCTCTGCTACAGCAAGACGACCGGGGAGACCGGACAACCGTCATCCTGGTGGCGGTGAACCTCGATCCCGCACCACGTGCAGGCGGCCTGGGTCGAGCTCGATCTCGACGGAGCTGGGCCTCGAGCCCGACCAGCCGTTCCAGGTGCACGACCTGCTGACCGGCGCCCGCTATCTCTGGCACGGATCGCGCAACTTCGTTCAGCTCGATCCGCACCAGGTGCCCGCGCATATCTTCCGGGTGCGCCGCCGCGGTGCGCCCGGAACGGGATTTCGACTACTTCATCTAGACGAAGACGACTGACGATATTGACCGAACGAACGGAGGCACGGCGATCGGCCGCCGGTCGAGGAGCCGAAGCGGCAGGCGGGCGACGATCCCCTCTGGTACAAGGACGCGATCATCTACGAGGTCCACGTGCGGGCCGTTCGCGGACTCGGACGGCGACGGCATCGGCGACTTCCAGCGGGCTCACCGCCAAGCTCGACTACCTGCGCGACCTCGGCGTCACCGCCATCTGGCTGCTGCCGTTCTACCCCTCGCCGCTCCGCGACGACGGCTACGACATCGCCGACTACACCAGCGTCCACCCCGCCTACGGCACGCTGGAGGACTTCCAGCGCTTCCTCGACGAGGCCCACAAGCGCGGGCTGCAGGTCATCACCGAGCTGGTCATCAACCACACGTCGGACCAGCACCCGTGGTTCCAGCGCGCGCGGCGCGCCCCGCCGGGCAGCCCGGAGCGCGACTTCTACGTCTGGAGCGACACCGCCGAGAAGTACGCCGGCACGCGGATCATCTTCAAGGACTTCGAGCCCTCGAACTGGACCTGGGACCCGGTGGCCAACGCCTACTACTGGCACCGCTTCTTCTCGCACCAGCCGGACCTCAACTTCGACAACCCGGCGGTGCAGGAGGCGCTGTTCAAGGCGCTCGACTTCTGGCTGGAGATGGGGGTCGACGGCCTGCGGCTCGACGCCATCCCCTACCTCTTCGAGCGCGAGGGCACGAACTGCGAGAACCTGCCGGAGACGCACGAGTTCCTGAAGAAGCTGCGCGCCCACGTCGACGCGAAGTTTCCCGGCCGCATGCTGCTGGCCGAGGCCAACCAGTGGCCGGAGGACGCGATCGCCTACTTCGGCGATGGGAGCGGCGACGAGTGCCACATGGCGTTCCACTTCCCGCTGATGCCGCGCCTGTTCATGGCGCTGCGCATGGAGGACCGCTATCCCGATCATCGACATCCTCGAGCAGACGCCGCCGATCCCGGAGACGTGCCAGTGGGCGATCTTCCTGCGCAACCACGACGAGCTGACGCTGGAGATGGTGACCGACGAGGAGCGCGACTACATGTACCGCGTCTACGCGGCGGACCAAGGACCAGCGGATCAACCTCGGCATCCGCCGCCGCCTGGCGCCGCTGCTCGGCAACGACCGCCGGCGGATCGAGCTGATGAACGGCCTGCTCTTCTCGCTGCCCGGCACGCCGGTCCTCTACTACGGCGACGAGATCGGCATGGGCGACAACATCTACCTCGGCGACCGCAACGGCGTGCGCACGCCGATGCAGTGGAGCGCCGACCGCAACGCCGGCTTCTCGCGCGCCAACCCGCAGCAGCTCTACCTGCCGGTGATCATCGACCCCGAGTACCACTACGAGGCGGTCAACGTCGAGGCGCAGCAGGCGAACCCGCATTCGCTGCTCTGGTGGACGAAGCGGCTGATCGCCCTGCGCAAGCGCCATCCGGCGTTCGGCCGCGGCACGCATCGAGTTCCTGCAGCCGGACAACCACCGGGTGCTCGCCTTCCTGCGGCGCACTCGCGAGGAGACGCTCCTGGTGGTGGCGAACCTCTCGCGCTTCTCGCAGTACGCCGAGCTGGACCTCGACGGCGTTCGCCGGCATGACTCCGGTCGAGATGTTCGGGCGCTCGGCCTTCCCGAAGATCGGCGCCCCGGCGTGCTACGGGCTGACGCTCGCCCCCCATTCCTTCCTCTGGTTCTCGCTCGTGCAGGACCCGGCGCAGTTCGGCCGCGTGCGGCAGGCGCCGAAGGAGGGCGCGGAGAGCGGCGCGCCGGCGCCGGCGCTGGCGATCGCGGGATCCTGGCGGAGCTGCCTCGAGGGGAAGGGGCGGCGCGATCTGGAGAGCCTGCTGCTCGACGTGCTGCCGGCGCGCCGCTGGTTCGCCGGCAAGGCGCGGACGCTGCGCGGCGTCGAGATCCAGGAGACGATCCCGTTCAGCGCCGACACGGTCCTGGCGCTGCTGCGGGTGGACTACGCGGAGGCCGAGGCCGAGATCTACGCCCTGCCGCTCGCCTTCGCTCCCGACGCGGACCCCGAGCGGCTGGAGCGCCTGCGCGCGGCGGGGCTGCCGCAGGTGGCGCGGCTCGAATCGGACTACGCCCGAGGGGACCGGCCTGCTCTACGACCCGTTCGGCGATCCGGAGATCTCGCGCCAGCTGCTCGCGGCTGGTCGAGACGGGCGGGCGTCTCCGCGGCGAGCGCAACGAGCTGGCCGCCACCGCCTCGCCGGTGTTCGCCGAGATCCGCGGCGAGGGGGACCTGGAGCCCGTGCCGCTCAAGGCCGAGCAGAGCAACACCTCGGTCCGCTTCGGCGACCGGCTGATCCTGAAGCTCTTCCGCAAGCTGGAGCCGGGGATCAACCCCGACCTCGAGATCGGCCGCTTCCTGACCGAGCAGACCGACTTCCGCCACAGCCCGCGGGTCGCCGGCGCGCTGGAGATCCGCGACCGCCGCCACGAGCCGATGACGCTCGGCATCCTGCAGGAGTTCGTCGCCAACGAGGGGGACGCCTGGAGCTACACCCTGGACTCCCTCGGCCGCTTCTTCGACCGCGTGCAACTGGACTGGGGGCAGCAGGGGAGCGGCGCGGTGCCGGTGCCCGCCGAGCCGCTGATCGACCTCGCGGAGCGGGAGATGAGCGCCGACGACTTCGAGCGGCTCGGCGTCTACGTGCCCACCGTGCGGCTGCTCGGCGAGCGCACGGCGGAGCTGCACATCGCCCTCGCCTCGGGGCAGGGGAAGGACTTCGCGCCGGAGCCGTTCTCGGAGCTCTACCAGCGGTCGCTGTATGATTCGATGCGCTCGCTCACGAAGAAGAACCTGCGGCTTCTCCGTCAGCGTCTGTCCGCGCTGCCGGAGGCCACGCGGCCGGCGGCCCAGTGGGTGCTCGCGGCGGAGGACCGGCTCCTCGGAACGCTTCCATCGCCTGACGTCGCGGAAGCTGGCGGCCGAGCGCATCCGCACCCATGGGGACTATCATCTGGGGCAGGTGCTCTACACCGGCCGCGACTTCGTGATCCTCGATTTCGAGGGGGAGCCGGCGCGGTCGCTGTCCGAGCGGCGCCTCAAGCGGTCGCCGATGCGGGACGTCGCGGGCATGATCCGTTCGTTCCAGTACGCGGCGTACGTGGCGCTGTTCGAGGAGGCGGCGGCCGGCATGGCGCCGCCGGAGGCGCTGCCGGCGCTGGAGGGGTGGGCGCTCCACTGGGAGCGGTGGGTCTCGGCGACCTTCCTCCAGGCCTATCTCCAGCGGGCGCGGGGAGCGGGGTTCCTGCCCCCCTCGCCGGAGGAGCGGGAGATCATGCTCGACTGCTACCTGCTCGAGAAGGCGATCTACGAGCTGGGCTACGAGCTCAACAACCGTCCCGACTGGGTGCGGATCCCGCTGCAGGGCATCCGTCAGATTCTGGGAGAGGGTGACGAAGTTGGCGAATGAACGCGAAGACCTGCTGACGCTGGCCCGGCTCTACGGGGTCCAGACCTCCTATCAGAGCGCCATGGGGCACCACGTCGAGGCCAGCCCGGAATCCCTGCTCGGCGCGCTGCGGGCTCTCCAGGCGCCGGTCGAAGGGATCGAGGACGTGGCCGAGGCGCTGCGGGAGCGGCGCGAGGAGCTCGCCGGGCGCATCATCGAGCCGGTCATCGTCGCCTGGGACGGCCACGCCCCGTCGATCGAGCTGCGCCCCGGCGCCGCGAGCGGTTCCGTCGCCTACCATCTCGACCTCGAAGGGGGGAGCGGCGGGCCCAGATGGCGGACCTCCAGAGCCTCCCCGAGACCCCGCCCGCCGAGGGGGCGCCGCACCCGGGCCGGCGGCTGGCGCTGCCGGAGCCGCTGCCGTTCGGCTATCACCAGCTCACCGTGGAGCTCGGCGGCCGGACGGCGGAGTCGCTGGTGATCTCGGCGCCCAGCCGCTGCTTCGCGGGAAAGGGGACAACGGCAAGCCGCTGTGGGGCGTTTTTCTTCCGCTCTATGCCCTGCGCACCTCGCGGAGCTGGGGGGCCGGGGATTTCTCGGACCTGGAGACGCTCGCCGAATGGACCGCCGGCCTCGGCGGCGGCGTGGTGGGGACCCTGCCGCTGCTCGCCTCCTTCCTCGACGAGCCGTTCGAGCCCAGCCCCTACGCTCCGGCGTCGCGCCTGTTCTGGAACGAGCTGTACATCGATCCCCGCCGGCTGCCGGAGATGGAGGACTGCCCGGCCGCCCGGCGGCTGATCGAATCGCCCGAATTCCAGCGCGAGGTCGCGGCGCTGCGCGCCGCCCCGCGGGTCGACTACGCCCGGCTGATGGCGCTCAAGCGCCGGGTGCTGGAGGAGCTGGCGCAGCGCTTCTTCTCGCGGCCGGGGGACCGGCTGGCCGAGTTCGAGAGCTTCGTCGCCGACAAGCCCGGCCTCGAGAACTACGCCGCCTTCCGCGCCGTGGGGGACCGCCGCGGCGAATCCTGGCAGAGCTGGCCCGCGCGGCTGCGCGAGGGGACCCTCGCCCCCGCCGACTACGACGAGGAGGACCGGCGCTACTACCTCTGGACGCAATGGGCCGCCGACCAGCAACTGAGCTCGCTGGCCAAGGAGGCGCGGCGGCGCGGCCCCGGCCTCTATCTCGACCTGCCGGTCGGCGTCCACGGCAGCTCCTACGACGTCTGGTGCGACCGCGACCTCTTCGCCCTCGACGCCGCGGCCGGCGCGCCGCCGGACTCCTTCTTCACCAAGGGGCAGAACTGGGGTTTCCCGCCGCTCCAGCCCGACCGCCTGCGCGAGCGCGGCTACGACTACCTGATCAACAGCCTGCGCCATCACCTGGAGCACTCGGGCATCCTGCGCCTCGACCACGTCATGCAGCTCCACCGGCTGTTCTGGATCCCCCAGGGCATGGACGCCTCCGGAGGCGTCTACGTGAATTATTCGGCCGAGGAGATGTACGCGGTGCTCTCCGTCGAGAGCCATCGCTACCAGGCGATCGTCGTCGGCGAGAACCTGGGGACGGTGCCCGGCGAGGTCTACGAGGCCATGGACCGCCACGAGCTGCTCGGCATGTACGTGGTGCAGTACGAGTTGCAGCCCGGCGGCCAGGGGCTGCGCGAGCCGCCGGCGAAGACCGTCGCCAGCCTCAACACCCACGACATGCCGACCTTCCAGGGGTTCCTGCAGATGAAGGACGTGGACGACCTGCGTGAGCCTCGGCTTCTTCACGCCCGAGCAGGCGCGGGAGGAGAAGGAGCGGCGCGGGGCGATCCGCCAGGCGATGGAGGAGTCCCTGCCGCCGGACGAGCGGAGGCGCGGCGCGAAGACCGACAACATGCTCCTGCGCGAGCGCCTGGATCACCTGGCGGCGAGCCCGGCGCGCATGGTGCTGGTGAACCTGGAGGACCTCTGGCACGAGACCGAGCCGCAGAACGTGCCGGGCACCCATACCGAAAGGCCCAACTGGCAAAGGAAGGCAAGGTTTTCGTTCGAGGAATTTTCGACCCGGGCCGATGTCGTCGAGCCGTTGAAACGTGTCGACGAATTGAGGAAGCGGCGGGGTTGATCGATCTGATTTCATAGCGTAGCGCGGGAGGGGAATCATGCCGAGTCCGATCACCGACCAGGACCTCTATCTCTTCAACGAAGGCACCCATTTCCGCCTCTACGACGTGCTGGGCGCCCACGCCGGCACGGACGGCGACCGCGAGGGCACCTGGTTCGCCGTCTGGGCGCCGAACGCGGCGGCGGTCTCGGTGATCGGCGAGTTCAACCGGTGGGACAAGCGGGCGACCCCGATGGCCGAGCGGCAGACCTCCGGCATCTGGGAGGTCTTCGTGCCGGACGTGACGCCGGGGGCGACGCTACAAGTACCACGTCATCTCCCGCTACCGCGGCTACCGGGCCGACAAGGCCGACCCCTTCGCCTTCTACGCCGAGATGCCGCCGGCGCGCGCCTCGGTGGTCTGGGATCTCGAATACGACTGGTGGGACGCCGACTGGATGCTGGCCCGCGGCGGCAAGCAGTCGCTCACCGCGCCGATGTCGACCTACGAGGTCCACCTCGGCTCCTGGCGGCGGGTACTGGAGGACGGGAACCGTTTTCTCACCTATCGCGAAATGGCGCCGGCCCTCGCCGAGCACATGAAGAAGATGGGCTTCACCCACGTCGAGATGCTCCCCGTGATGGAGCACCCGTACTACGCCTCCTGGGGCTATCAGTCGCTCGGCTACTTCGCGCCGACCAGCCGCTATCGGCACGCCGCAGGATCTGATGTACCTGATCGATTACCTGCACCAGCAGGGGATCGGCGTCATCCTCGACTGGGTGCCCTCGCACTTCCCGGGCGACGAGCACGGCCTGATCTTCTTCGACGGCACCCATCTCTACGAGCACGCCGATCCGCGCAAGGGGTACCACCCCGACTGGTCGAGCTACATCTTCAACTATGGCCGCAACGAGGTGCGCAGCTTCCTGATCAGCAGCGCCCTGTTCTGGATGGAGAAGTACCACGCCGACGGCCTGCGGGTGGACGCCGTCGCCTCCATGCTCTATCTCGACTACTCGCGCAAGCAGGGGGAGTGGATCCCCAACGAGCACGGCGGCCGCGAGAACCTGGAGGCGATCCACTTCCTGCGCGCGCTGAACCAGGAGGTCTACGAGCGCTTCCCCGACGCCCAGGTGATCGCCGAGGAGTCGACCGCCTGGCCGATGGTCTCGCGGCCGATCTACGTCGGCGGCCTCGGCTTCGGCTACAAGTGGGACATGGGGTGGATGCACGACACCCTGGACTACCTCGCGAACGATCCGATCCACCGCCGGTACAACCACAACAAGATCACCTTCCGGACGCTCTACGCCTTCAACGAGAACTTCGTGCTGCCGCTCTCGCACGACGAGGTGGTGCACGGCAAGGGGTCGCTGCTACGGCAAGATGCCGGGCGACACCTGGCGGAAGCTCGCCAACCTCCGGCTGCTCTACGGCAACATGTTCGCCCAGCCGGGCAAGAAGCTCCTCTTCATGGGCGCCGAGCTGGCCCAGATCCGCGAGTGGAACCACGACGCGAGCCTCGACTGGGACCTCCTCGACGACCCGGGGCACGCCGGGATCGCCCGCTGGCTGGGGGACCTCAACCGCCTCTACAGCGACGATCCCGCCCTGCACGAGCTGGACTGCAATCCCGACGGCTTCGAGTGGATCGACGGCTCGGACGCCGAGCACAGCGTCATCGCCTTCCTGCGCAGGGCCGATCGAAGAAGCCGCGCCGGCGGAGCCCATCGCCGTCGTCTTCAACTTCACCCCGGTGCCGCGCGAGAACTACCGCATCGGCGTTCCCGGCCGCGGCTACTGGCGGGAGCTGCTCAACAGCGACGCTCCCGAGTACGGCGGCAGCGGCATGGGGAACCAGGGCGGCGTGGAGGCGGTGCCGATCCCGATGCACGGCAAGACGCACTCGCTCACCCTCACCCTGCCGCCGCTCGGCGTTCTGTTCCTGAAGCGGGACGCGCCGGAACGGCGGTGGCGTTCGACGAGATCGAAGAGGAGGATCTCGAGGCCGGCGACGAGGAGGAGTAGGCAAGCATCTTGTATGAGATCCGGTTCCCTTTGCGTGTGGCGGGGGATTGGAGGTCTGTTTGCCGGATTTGAATTGGGAGCCGAGTCTTGGAGCGATCTACCTTGAAAATGAGCGGTGCCGGTTTCGGGTCTGGGCTCCCCGGGCCCGGCAGGTCGAAGCCCACCTGTGCGGCGGCCGCCGCATCCCCCTGGAGCCCCGCGAGCACGGCTACTTCGAGGCGGCCGTGGAAGGCGTCGAGCCTGGAACCCGCTATCACTATCACCTCGACGGTGGGGAAGGGCGGCCCGACCCCGCCTCCCGCTTCCAGCCGGACGGCGTGCACGGGCCGTCGATGGTCGTCGACCGGCGGTTCGACTGGAGCGACGAGGATTGGAAAGGGATTCCTCTCGAAGAATATATTTTTTACGAGCTGCACGTCGGAACGTTCACGCCGGAAGGCACCTTCGACGGTGTGATCCCCCATCTCGACCGCCTGGTGGATCTCGGGATCACCGCGGTCGAGCTGATGCCGGTCGCGCAGTTCCCCGGCCGGCGCAACTGGGGGTACGACGGCGTCTTCCCCTACGCGGTCCAGAATTCCTACGGCGGCCCGGACGGGCTGAAGCGGCTGGTGGACGCCTGCCACGCCCGTGGCCTCGCGGTGGTGCTCGACGCCGTCTACAACCATCTCGGCCCCGAGGGGAACTACCTCGGCGAGTTCGGCCCCTACTTCACCGACCGCTACAAGACCCCCTGGGGGATGGCCCTCAACTTCGACGGCCGGGAGAGCGACGCGGTGCGCCGCTACTTCGTCGAGAACGCCCTCCACTGGATCGCCGACTTCCACCTCGACGGCCTGCGGCTGGACGCCGTCCACGCCGTCGCCGACAACTCGGAGCGCCCCTTCCTCCAGGAGTTGGGGCAGGAGGTGAAGGCGCTGGCCGCGCGGCTGGGCCGGCCGGCCTACATCTTCCCGGAGAGCGATCTCAACACGCTGTTCTTCCTGCGCCCCCCCGAGCGCGGCGGCTGCGGCTTCGACGCCCAGTGGACGGACGATTTCCACCACTGCCTGCACAGCCTGCTCACCGGCGAGCGGAGCGGCTATTACCAGGACTTCGGCGGGCTCGACCAGATGGCGAAGGCGATGGCCGGCGGCTTCGTCTACACCGGGCAGTACTCCCCCTACCGCCGGCGGCGCCACGGCGTGCCGGCGGACGAGATGGCGGGAGCCGCCACGTCGTCTGCATCCAGAACCACGACCAGACGGGGAACCGGATGCTGGGGGACCGGCTCGCGACCCTGGTCGATTTCGAGAGCCTGAAGCTCGCCGCGGGCGCGGTGCTGCTCTCCCCCTTCCTGCCGCTCCTCTTCATGGGCGAGGAGTACGGCGAGACGGCCCCCTTCCTCTACTTCGTCGACCACTCGGACCCGGACCTCGTCGAGGCCGTGCGCGAGGGGCGCAAGGAGGAGTTCGCCGCCTTCGGCTGGCAGGAGGAGCCGCTGGACCCGCAGTCCGAGGAGACCTTCGCGCGCTGCCGGCTGATCCAGTGCCAGCACGAGAGCGGCTGGCACAAGACGCTCCACGCCTTCTACGGGGAGCTGATCCGGCTGCGCAAGAGCGTGCCCGCGCTGGCCAGCCTCGGCAAGCAGGACGTCGAGGTGACGGCGTTCGAGGCGGAGGGGGTGATCCTGATGCGGCGCCGGAACGGCGAGAGCGAGGCCCTGGCCGTCTTCAACTTCTCGGCGGAGGAGCAGGTCCTGCCGCTGCCGGGCGAGGCGTGGCGGAAGGTCCTCGATTCGGCGGAGGAGCGGTGGGAGGGGGAGGGGAGCGGGGAGGGGGTGGGGCCGCGGTCGGTGATGCTGTTCGTGCGGTAGGGGGGCGTCTGCTACGATCCCCCTCGCACAATGCAGCGCTATCTCTGTATCCACGGCCATTTCTATCAGCCGCCGCGGGAAAACCCGTGGCTGGAGGCGATCGAGGTCCAGGACTCGGCGCGCCCGTACCACGACTGGAACGAGCGGATCACCGCCGAGTGCTACGCCCCCAACGCCGCCTCGCGCATCCTCGACGGCGAGCACCGCATCGAGCGGATCGTCAACAACTACGCCCGGATCAGCTTCAACTTCGGCCCCACCCTGCTCGCCTGGATGGAGCAGAAGGAGCCGGAGGTCTACCGCGCGATCCTGGCGGCCGACGCCGAGAGCCGCGAGCGCTTCTCGGGGCACGGCTCGGCGCTGGCGCAAGGCTACAACCACATCATCATGCCGCTCGCCAACCGGCGGGACAAGCAGACCCAGATCCTCTGGGGGCTCGCCGACTTCGAGCGCCGCTTCGGCCGCAAGGCGGAGGGGATGTGGCTGCCGGAGACGGCGGTCGATCTCGAGACGCTCGATCTGCTGCGCCGAGTCCGGCATCCGCTTCACCGTCCTCGAGCCCCATCAGGCCGGGCGGGTGCGGCCGATGGGGGCCAAGGGGAAAGAGGAGTGGCGGGACGTCGGGGGCGGGCGGATCGATCCCACGATCCCTTACGAGGTGAAGCTCCCCTCGGGGCGGCGGCTCGCGATCTTCTTCTACGACGGCGCGGTCTCGCGGGCGGTGGCGTTCGAGGGGCTGCTGATGAGCGGCGAGCGCTTCGCCGACCGGCTGCTGTCCACGGTGCCCGCGGACCCGGAGCACGACCGGCTGGTGAACATCGCGACCGACGGCGAGACCTACGGCCACCATCACCGCTACGGCGAGATGGCCCTCTCCTACGCCCTCCACCACATCGAGGAGAACGGCCTCGCCCGGCTGACCAACTACGGGGAGTACCTGGAGACCCATCCGCCGGACCATGAGGTGGAGATCGTCGAGAACACCGCCTGGAGCTGCTCCCACGGGGTGGGCCGCTGGCGCGAGGACTGCGGCTGCCACACCGGCGGCGGCCCGGGCTGGACGCAGGAATGGCGGGCGCCGCTCCGCCAGGCGCTCGACTGGCTGCGCGACGAGCTGATCCCCCGCTGGGAACGCGAGGCCGGGGCGTTCTTCGCCGATCCCTGGGCGGCGCGGGACGCCTATGTCGACGTGCTCCTCGACCGCTCGCCCGCGGCCGTCGACGCCTTCCTGGCCCGCTTCGCGGCGGGCTCGGCCGCCCGAGGGGAGCGACCGGGTGCGGGCGCTCAAGCTGCTGGAGCTGCAGCGCCACGCCATGCTGATGTACACGAGCTGCGGCTGGTTCTTCAACGATCTCGCGGGGATCGAGACGGTCCAGATCCTGCGCTACGCCGGCCGCGTGGCGCAGCTCGCCCAGGAGCTCTTCGAGACGCCGGTCGAGCCGGAGCTTCTGCGGCGCCTGGAGAAGGCGAAGAGCAACGTGCCGGCCGAGGGCACGGGGCGCGATCTCTACGAGAAGCTGGTGCGGCCGTCGATCGTGGACCTCCCGCAGGTGGCCGCTCACTACGCCGTGGCATCGCTCTTCCAGGACTATCCCAATCCGGCGCCGGTCTATTGCTACTCGGTCGAGCGGGAGAACGGCCGCACCTTCCGCGCCGGCCGCTGCCGCCTGTCGATCGGCAAGGCGCGGGTCACCTCCGGGCTGACCGGCAAGACGGGAGCGTTCGTCTTCGGCGTCCTCCACTTCGGGGATCACAACCTCAACGCGGGCGTCGCTACCGCTGGAGGATGCCGGAAGCCTATGCGGCGCTGATCGCGGAGGCGGGAGGCGCTTTCGAGCATGGCGACCTGCCGCAGGTGATCCGCCTGCTCGACCGCTACTTCGGAGACGTCTCCTACTCGCTCAAATCGCTCTTCCGCGACGAGCAGCGCCGCATCCTCGATCACATCCTGGCCTCGACGCTGGACGAGGTGGAGGACGAGTTCCGCGACGTCTTCCGGCATCACGGGCCGCTGATGCGCTTCCTGAAGAGCCTCGGGACGCCGCTCCCCAGGGCGTTCGCCGCCGCCGCCGAGTTCGTCCTCAACGTGGACCTGCGCAAGGCCGTCTCCGACCCGGCGGCCGATCCCGAGGAGGTCGAGCGTCTCCTCGCCGAACGCGCGGCGCTCGGCGTCGAGCTGGACGTCCAGGAGCTCTCCTACGCCCTGAAGCAGGCCCTGAACGCGCAGGTGGACCGCCTGCGCGAGCGGCCGGAGGACCGGGACCTGCTGCGCCGGATCGACGCCACCGTGGCCCTCGCCCGCTCCGCCCCCTTCGACGTCGATCTCTGGCACGCCCAGAACCGCTGCTACGAGCTGCTCCAGACGGTCTACCCGGAGCAGCGGGAGAAGGATGAGGAGGGGGATGCCGAGGCGGCGGAGTGGGTCCGCCGGTTCCGGAAATTAGGGGAACGGCTGGCGGTGCGGGTGGGGTAGGCTGGTCATCGTGTCCGAAAACTCCCCTTTCCACCTACCGCGTCCAGCTCCGCTCCGAGTTCGCCTTCGACGATGCCGCCGCGATCGCCGGGTATCTCGCCGATCTCGGGGTGAGCCATCTCTACAGCTCCCCCTATCTGCAGGCGGCGCGGGGGAGCACGCACGGGTATGACGTGGTCGATCCGACGCGGGTCAACGAGGATCTGGGGGGCGAGGAGGCGCACGCGCGGCTCTGCCGGACGCTCGGCGAGGCGGGGCTCGGGCAGGTGCTCGACATCGTTCCCAACCACATGGCGATCACCGAGCGGCGCAACACCTGGTGGTGGGACGTGCTGGAGAACGGCGCCGCCAGCCGCTACGCCGGCTACTTCGACGTCGACTGGAACTCCCCGCACGCCCGGCTGCGCGACACGGTGCTGCTGCCCATCCTCGGCGACCACTACGGCCGCGTGCTGGAGAACGGCGAGCTGGAGCTGGTGCGCCGGGACGGGCGGTTCGAGATCCACTACCACGAGCACCGGATGCCGGTGGCCCCCCGCTCGCTCGACGCTGCTGGTCGACAGAGCGGCCCGGCGGTGCGGCTCGCCGGACCTCGCCTTCATCGCCGACTCCTTCGGCCAGCTCCCCCTCGCCACCGCCACCGACCGCGCGAGCATCGCCCGCCGGCACCGCGACAAGGAGGTGCTCGCCGGCCAGCTCGCCCGTCTCCTCGGGGAGAAGCCCGAGGTGGCCCGGGCGCTGGACGAGGTGGTCGCCGAGATCAACGCCGATCCCGACCCGCTCGACGAGCTGCTCCAGCGCCAGAACTACCGCCTCGCCTTCTGGCGCACCGCCGGCCAGGAGCTCGACTACCGGCGCTTCTTCGACGTCCATACCCTGATCGGCCTGCGCATGGAGGACGAGCGGGTGTTCGCCGACACCCATGCCCTGGTGCTGCGCTGGCTGAAGGAGGGCGTGATCGACGGCGTCCGCATCGACCATCCGGACGGCCTGCGCGACCCCGAGGAGTACCTGGAGCGGCTGCGCGACGAGGCCCCGGAGGCCTGGATCGTGGTGGAGAAGATCCTGGAGCCGGGCGAGCCGCTGCGCGAGTCCTGGCCGGTGGAGGGGACGACCGGCTACGACTTCCTCAACCGGGTCGGCGGCCTGCTCGTCGATCCCGCGGGCGAGGAGCCGCTGACCGCCCTCTACGCCGAGCTGACGGGCGAGAGCGCCGATTGGCCGGCCCTGGTGCGGGAGAAGAAGCTGCTGGTCCTGGGGGAGCTGCTGGCGAGCGACGTCAACCGGCTGGCCGAGGTGTTCCTGGAGGTCTGCGAGCGCCACCGCCGCCACCGCGACTACACCCGTTTCGAGCTGCGCCAGGCGATCCGCGAGGTGGTCGCCTGCTTCCCGGTCTACCGCACCTACGCGCGGGCGGAGATCGGCGAGGTCTCGAATCTGGACCGGCACTACGTCGGCGAGGCGATCGAGGCCGCCAAGACCCATCGCCCCGACATCGCCGCCGACCTGTTCGACTTCTTCCGCGATCTCCTGCTGCTGGAGATCCGGGGGGAGAGGGAGAGCGAGCTGGTGATGCGCTTCCAGCAGCTCACCGGGCCGGCGATGGCGAAGGGGGTGGAGGACACCGCCTTCTACAACTTCCACCGCCTGATCTCGCTCAACGAGGTGGGGGGGAGCCCGGGCGAGTTCGGCCTCTCCGCCGCCGAGTTCCACCGCCTCGCCGCCGACAGCCAGCGGATCTGGCCGGCGGCGATGCTCGCCACCTCGACGCACGACACCAAGCGCAGCGAGGACGTGCGGGCGCGGATCAGCCTGCTCGTCCGAGATCCCCGAACGCTGGGGCGAGGCCGCGCGCCGCTGGTTCGAGCGCAACGCCAGGCACCGCCAGGGGGACTTTCCCGACCGCAACGCCGAGTACCTGCTCTACCAGACCCTCGTCGGCGCCTGGCCGATCACGCCCGAGCGCGCGGCGGCCTACATGGAGAAGGCCACCCGCGAGGCCAAGGTCCACACCTCCTGGACGCGGCCCAATCCGGAGTACGAGGCGGCCCTGCGTGGCCTTCGCAGGTGCCGTGCTCGAGGATGCGGAGCTCGTGGCCGACCTCGAAGCCTTCGTGGCCCCGCTGGTCGAGCCGGGGCGGATCAACTCCCTCGCCCAGACGCTGCTCAAGCTCACCGCTCCGGGCGTGCCCGACTTCTACCAGGGGACGGAGATCTGGGATCTCTCCCTGGTCGATCCCGACAACCGCCGTCCGGTCGACTACGAGTCTGCGGCGCCGCCTGCTCGTCGAACTGAAGAAGGGGATGACCCCGGAGGAGATCCTGGCCCGGATGGAGGAGGGGCTGCCGAAGCTCTGGGTGATCCGCCAGGGGCTCCATCTGCGCCGCCGGAACCCTGAGCCGTTCGGGCCGCACGGGGACTACGAGCCGCTCCGGGTTTCCGGATCCGCGCGCTGACCATGCTGTCGCCTTCGCGCGGGTGGAGAGGTGGCGGTCGTCGTCCCCCGGCTGCCGCTGCGTCTGAATGGGGACTGGCAGGGCACCATCGTGGAGCTGCCGCCGGGCGCATGGCGCAACGAGCTGACGGGGGAGGAGGTCGAAGGGGGGAGCGGCCGGTCGCGGAGCTGCTGGCGCGGTTCCCGGTCGCGCTATTGAGCCGTTCCAAGATGTAGAATTCAGCAAGCCATGACAGACGACGAGATCGACGAAGAAGTTCCGGAGCTCCCGCCGGAGGACTCCATCACCGCCATGCTCGAGGGGCTCGACACCCTCGAGGGGACCGGCGATCCCGGCGAGGGGCCGCCGCCGGCCCCGGCGCTGAACCACCGGGAGATCGACGACCTGGTCAATGAGATCCTGGACGACGAGCTGAACCGGCTCAGCGGGCGGAAAGGCTAGCCAGCACCTCGGCGGCCAGATCCGACGTCTCGGCGTCCTCCTGGGCGTCGTTCGCGTTCGCCGGCGCCGGCATCCTCGCGCCGGCCTCCCCCTCGGGCATCATCGCGTTCACCTCCATGCCGGTGTGCGTCTGGCGCTCCAGCAGCTCGACCGCGGAGTCGAGCGGCAGATAGCCCAGCCGCTGGGCGATGTCGATGTAGTAGCCGACCTCGCGCAAGCGGCGGCTGGCCTCGTCGAGCTGGCCGCCGAACTGCTCGCCCGGCACGGCGCAGGCGCGCGCGATGGCGGCGGCGGCCGAGTGGGCGGCCGACTCCATGCGCGCGGCGAGCGCGCTCGCCTCTCCCCTGCCTCTTCGGGGAATCTTTCCGACAGCCTCGTGCACCGCGAGCACGAGCTCATGGACGTGTTGGAAAGCGGGAAGCGGCCGGTGATCCCTCATGGTGTCTCCTCTGATGCGCCTGCGGGTTGTCCGTCCTTGCCGTCGGTCGCGGCTGCCGTCGAGCCGCCCGCCAGCGGTGGCGACCCTCCACTCGATGGGGAGCCACTGACGGCGGAGTAGCTGCAAGATCCGAACCTGCCTTCGATCGACCCCTTTCCCGCCTCGCCGTCGTACCGCCCGTGGAACGTGCCGTCGATCAGCGCGACGGCTCCGCCGCCGGCCGGCGTCCGCTGCCGCACGTCGACGTCGGCCTCGCCCGCCGAGGTCACCAGGCCGCCGCTGAGCGAGCGGCCGGTCACGAACAGGCGGGCCTGATAGGGGCCGCTCCCCGCGTAGCTCTCGATCCGTACCGCCACCGTCGGCAGGTCGGCGTTGCCGGTGCGGAAGTCGACCTGCAGCCCGCCCGCGGCGTGCGGCACGCAGAAGAACGAGCTCGTGCCCTGGAAGGCGGGCTGACCGGTCACGGTCAGCACGGCGCCGGCCGCCGCGGTCCCGGGGGTCTCCTGCCCCGAGGCATCCGCCGGCCGGGGCTCGGCGGCGACGGGCCGCGGCGGCGCCTCCTCGGCGCGGCAGGCGGCGAGGAGGAGCGCGAGCAGGACGATCGGGATCGGGCGGGCCGGAATCTGCACGAGTCGGGGCCGTCGGGTCTACTCAGCCTGCTCGGCCTGCTCCTTGATGAAGCAGCGCCGGAAGTTGCCGTTCAGCGTGCCCGTGCCGCCCTGCCCCTGGTAGGTGCCGTCGAAGGTGCCGTTGTAGGCGGTGCGCTTCTTGCCGCCCATCTCGCGGCTCTTCACATCGACCTTGGCGGTGCCGTTCCACTCCCGGGCGGCTCCCGAGGTCTCCTTGACCACCACGGCCGCCGTGTACTGGCCGTCGGCGGCGAAGGCGGGGAGGCGCATCCGCACCTGGGGCGCCCCCTCCTGGCTGAAGGTGACCTCCAGGTTCTTGTCCGCGGCCAAGTCGCAGCCGGCCGCGACGTCGCCGTCGAACGTCGTGGCGCCGGCGAGCGTCAGGTGCGCCTTCGGGCCGCCGTGCCGGCGTCCGCCGCCGCCGCCCTGCCTCTGGTCCGGCGCCGCCTCCGGGGCCTGGGCGGTCTCATCCTGGGAAGCCTTGGTCTCTTTATCCGCCCCCGAGCCACAGCCCGCCATGGGCAGGAGCAGGAGCAGGGAAAGTGCGGGCAAGGAGCAGTGTCGGAAAACGGTGCGCGGTCTCATAGATCCCCCTTACGGAGCCCCAGGCTCCGGCGGTAGAAAAATTTTGCAGGAAGAATGCCACGGATTTGCGGCTTTGACACGTCACGTCTTGGTCAGCAGCCCCCAGAGGAAGGCCAGCCCCGCGAATCCCATCAGCCACCACCCCCAGGGGGAGCCGGCCATGCCGGTACGGATCATCACCCCGGCGATCAGCAGCCCCCCGGCCACGATGGTCCAGGACAGCCGGTGGATCGAGCGCTCGAGGCGCTGAATGGTCTTGCGGGCGTCCGGGCTGAGGGCCGACTGGATGGTGAGGGTCCCCCGCTCGGCGCGGGCGAGCACGGCGTCCACCCGCCGCGGCAGGGTCAGCAGGGTCTGGAGCTGCGCCAGCCCCTCGCCGAGGATCTGCCGCCAGTCGCGCCGCAGCTCCTGGGCCGCCAGGCGCTGGGCGAAGGGGAGGGTCTCGGCCCAGGGGTCGAACTCCGGGTCGAGCTGGGTGGAGAGGCCGGCGAGCAGCCCCACGGCGCGGGAGGCGAAGAGCAGGTCCACCTGCACCTGGAAGGGGAGCTCGTAGAGGATGTCCCGGTACTGCCGGAAGAAGTACTCCGCCTCCGAGAAGGCGGTCTCCCGCAGGTTGCCGATCGCGCACCCCCCAGAAGCGCTGGAACAGCTCCTCGTGAACCTCCTCCAGGCGGCGCAGGTCCGCTCCGGGGAGCAGCACGCCGGCGGCGACGTAGGAGCGCACCATCCGCTCGGCGTCGCGGGTGCCGAGGGCGATCGCGTACTCGCGCAGCGCGCCGCGCAGCCGCTCGGGGATCTCCGCCACCATGCCGAAATCCACGAAGACGATCTGGAACGGCCGCTCCTCTCCCGCCGGCGGCGGGGGCACCGGGGCGCCCGGCGCGAAGGGGGGCTCGTCGCCGACCGGCAGCGGGCGCACGAACAGGTTCCCCGGATGGGGGTCGGCGTGCACGAACGAGTGCTCGAAGATCTGCAGCAGGTAGACCCGGTAGAGCACGCGCGCCAGCTCGGGCCGGGAGATGCCGGCGCGCTCGAGGGCGGCGAGATCGCCCATCTTGATCCAGCCGACGTTCTCCAGGGTCAGCGTCCGGCGGGCGCTCCAGTCCCAGAAGACCTTCGGCAGATAGACCCGGGAGTCGCCGGCGAAGTTCGCCGCGAAGCGCTCGGCGTGACGCCCCTCGGCCGACCAGGTCGAGCTCGGCGAGGGTGGTGCTGGTGATCTCCGCTCCCACGCGGTTGAGGTCGATGCGCCGCCTTATGGTCTTCGAGAACTTCAGCAGCCGGGCCGCCAGCCGGACCGCCGCGAGGTCGGTCTGCACCAGCACGTCGATCCCCGGCCGCAGCACCTTGACGACCACCTCCTCGCCGGTGGGCAGGCGGGCCGGGTGGACCTGGGCGAGCGAGGCGGCGCCGATCGGCTCGGGGGCGACCCAGGAGAAGACCTGGGAGAGCGGGCGTCCGAAATCCTCCTCGATCTGGCGCACGACGTCCGCGAACCGCTCCGGCGGCACCTCGTCCTGGAGCCCCGCGAGCTCCTGGGTGATCTCCGGCGGCAGGATGTCCACCCGGGTGGAGAGGAACTGCCCGAGCTTGATGAGGACGCCGCCCATCTCGCCGGCGAGAGCGCGATAGCGCCGCGCGATCGCCTGATAGCGCACCAGCGGCGGGCGCCGGAACCGCCGCAGCCCGGGGACGTTGAGCACGACGTCCCACCAGACGACCTGGAGGAAGACGCCGGTCACGAAACGGCGCACCTTGCGATAGCGCCGGAAGTCGATCCCCGTGGCCATGGGGGAACCATGTCCCAACGGGAGGGCGGGGTCAATGCGCGCGTGCTTATGACAAGATTCGCCCACGTCATGGCCCCCTCGAATCACCAGAAGACCGATCCCGATGGCCTGACCTTCCGGCCGCTCTCGTCGGTGCCCGACTTCGCGGCCTGCGTCGAGCTCCAGCGGGCCACGTGGGGGCGGAGCTTCTCGGACATCGTCCCCTTGAGCATCCTCAAGATCACCCAGAAGGCCGGCGGGATCGCCGCCGGGGCGTTCTCCCCCGAGGGGCTCCTGCTCGGCTTCGTCTACGGCCTGACCGGCTACGTCGACGGCCGCCCCTTCCACTGGTCCCACATGCTGGCGGTCGACCGCGCGGCGCGGGACCTCGGGCTCGGCACCCGGCTCAAGCTCTACCAGCGGGAGATCCTCCTGCCCGTGGGCGTCGAGGAGGTCCGCTGGACCTTCGACCCCCTGGAGGCGCGCAACGCGCACCTCAACTTCAATCATCTCGGGGCCGAGGTCGCCGAGTACGTCGAGGAGATGTACGCGGGGGAAGAAGGGAGCGAGCTGTTCGAGGGGATCGGCACCGACCGCTTCATCCTCTCCTGGAAGATCGCCGAGCGAGCGGGTGGAGCGCGCCCTCGCCGACCGGCGGGCCGGCGCCGAGGAACCGTTCCGCGAGGCGCCGGTCGTCAATCCCGGGGCGGCGAGCGCGGATCTCCCCGAGGCCCCGCGCGTGCGGATCGAGATCCCGGAGAGCATCCAGGACCTCAAATCGGGGCGGCCGGAGGTCGGGGGAGCCTGGCGGGAAACCACCCGCCGGGCGTTCCAGGCCTATCTCGCGCGCGGCTACCGGGTCGAGGCGTTCTATCGCGACGCCGACGAACGATTGTTGCTTCTACGGATTGGAAAGGGACTGAACATGCTGCGGATCGAAAGCCTTACCCTGCGCGAGATCTCCCTGACGTTGAAGGAGCCGTTCCAGATCTCCTCCGGCACCGCCAGCGAGCGGCGCATCCTGCTCGTCGAGCTGGAAGGCGACGGCCTCGTGGGGTGGGGGGAGTGCACGGCCGGCGAGCTCCCCAACTATGGGCCGGAGACGATCGACACCGCCTGGCACGCCATCCGCGAGTGGGTGGCCCCGCGGGTGCTGGGCCAGACCTTCGCCGGCCCGGAGGAGATCTCTCCGGCGCTCGACCTCAACTTCCGCGGCCACAACATGGCCAAGGCGGCGGTCGAGATGGGAGCCTGGGAACTGGCGGCGCGGATGGAGGGAGTGCCGCTCTCCAAGAAGCTCGGCGGCACGCGCGACCGCATCCGGGTGGGCATCTCGCTCGGCATCCAGAAGAGCCCCGAAGGCCCTGGTGGAGAAGGCCCGGACGGCGCTCGAGCGCGGCTATTGCAAGGTCAAGATCAAGATCAAGCCGGGCGCGGACGTCGAGTACATCCGCGCCGTGCGCGACGCCCTCGGCCCCGAGGCGCCGCTGATGGCCGACGCCAACAACGCCTACACCCTGGAGACCGCGGACAGCCTGGTGGCGCTCGACGAGCTCAAGCTGATGATGATCGAGCAGCCGCTCGCCTGGGACGACCTGACCCGCCACGCCGAGCTCCAGAAGCGCCTGAAGACCCCGATCTGCCTCGACGAGTCGATCACCAGCGTCGACCGCGCGGCGGACATGATCGCCCTGGGCTCCGGGCGGATCGTCAACATCAAGCCCGGGCGGGTGGGCGGCTTCCTGCAGTCGATCGCCATCCACGACCTCTGCGCGGCGCACGGCATTCCGGTCTGGTGCGGCGGCATGCTGGAGAGCGGCGTCGGGCGAGCCCACAACGTCGCCCTCGCCTCGCTGCCGAACTTCACGATTCCGGGCGACGTCTCGCCGAGCGAGCGCTACTGGGACGAGGACATCGTGATCCCCGAGTGGACCATGGACCGCGAAGGGTGGATCGACGTTCCCCTCGACCAGACCGGCATGGGCGTGAGAGTGGACCGGGACCGCTTGGAAGAGCTGACGGTGCGGCAGGAGGTCCTGCGGGTTCAGTGAGAGTAGAAGAGGGACGTAAAGGGACTGCAAGGACGACAAGGACTCGGGATTCTTTTGTCCTTGGCGTCCTTGCAGTCCGTTTACGTCCCTGTTTCTTCCCAGCAAAAAAACCACCAGAGCCACCGCCAGCAACCCCCCCGCCACCCAGACCCAGCCAGGCACCGCGATCCCTTTTCTCCCCCCCGGCAGAGGCACCAGGTCGCCGTCGCCGAGAACGACGAGGCCGGCCCAGGCGGCGGCCGGGGCGCCGCCGGCGATCATGTCGCGCTGGGCGGAGCGGAGGGCGGCGGCCACGCTCAGACCCTTCCCCAGATGGCGGTAGAAGCGGTCGAAGAGCTCGGCGGCCTCGTCGTCGCGCAGGCGCCAGAGGCTGGCGACCACGGTGTGGGCGCCGGCCTGGAAGAAGGCGCGGGCGAGGCTCATCACCCCTTCCCCTCTCAGCAGGGCCCCGGTGTTGCTGCTGCAGGCGGAGAGCACGACGACGCGGCCGTCGAGGCCGAGGTCGACGATCTCGCGGATCTGCAGCAGGCCGTCCTGATTGGCGGCCCCGGGCGCCAGCAGCACCCCGGAGCGGTCCGGATTGGTCTCGTCGGTCACCGCGTGGGTGGCGAAGTGCAGCACCCCGAACCGCTGGAGAGGGGTGGTCTTCACGAAGACCTCGGAGGCGTCCTCCCCCAGGCGCTGGACGCTGCCGCCGCCGAGGTCGCGCACCACGGCGCGGCTCTCCGCCCGGGCGTAGGGGAGCGGCCCCAGGCGGACGCCGGAGGCGAAGACGGCCACGGCGGCGCGCTCCCTCGCCGCGGCGAGCTGGACTCCCGAGTCTCCGCCGGGCAGGGGCGGATCGGCGAGGGCGAGCGCGGGGATGGGCGCCACGGCGGGCCGCCGCCCCTTCCAGCTCAGCCAGAGCGTGGCCGAGGGCACCTCCATCAGCTCGTAGCGGGTGGCGAGCGGCGGCGCCTTGGGCCCAGAGCGGAGCGCGGCGAACGGGAGCTGGTGAAGGGCGTCGTCCGGCACCAGGATCAGCCGCCGGATGCCCGGGGGGAGCTCGCGCAGGGGCTGCTCCAGCAGGCGCCGGTAGAGCCCGGCGGCGGGGGCCGCCTCGGAGCCGTCCCGGCGGTCGAAGGTGCCGTTGAAGAGGCGGACCGCCGGCCGCAGCTCGCCGCGCCCCGGCAGCCGGTAGGCGCGGGTGCCGCCGCGGGTCGTCACCAGCAGCCAGGAACCGCCGGCGAAATCCCCCCGCTCGTCCTCCCAGGAGGCGATCTGGAAAGAGAGGAGGGCCTCGTCGTCGGCGAGCGCCTGCCGCACCCGCGCCAGGGTGGCGAAGTCAGGGCGGCGGGAGGCATGAAGGGTCGGGGCGGTGCGGGCGAGCTGATTGCGCAGATCCGCCTCCTCGATCTCCAGCCGTTCCAGCTCCCGGTTCGCGGCGGCGCGGTCGGCGGCGGGAAGGGCGGGATCGAGGAGCCGGCGCTGCACGGCCGAGATCCGCTCCATCGCCGCGCCCCGCTTCTGCCGAATGGGCGCCGCGGCGGCGGGAACCGCATGGGCGGCCTCCAGAGTGTCGATCAGGAGCGGGCCCGCAGGCGTTCGGCGATCTGGAAGGCGCGGCTCGAGGTCCTCCGGCCGGCTCTCCTTGAGGCGCGGCGTCGATCAGCCGGCCGGAGAGCCAGTAATAGTCCTCGGACCAGGTGGAGAAGGCCTGGGCCTGACCGGACGATCCAGCCTGCAGGTCCCGCATCGCCTCGATGGCGTCGAGCGCCGAGCGCGAATCCTCGACCGCCCGTCGCCGGCGCCGCCGCCCAGCTCACCCGCATCTGTTCGCGCCAGGCGAACGCCATGGACCAGGAGTCCTGCGCTTGACGGGCGAGCTCGAGGGACGCGGTCGATCGCTTTCTGGGCCGCCGGCGGATCCGTTTTGGAGAGAAGGCGGGCGAGGCCATCGAGGCAAGAGCTCTGGTCCCTGCGGCGTCGTGGCGGCCGACCAGGCATGCATCGAAATGATCGCGCGCCGCCTCACCCTTTGCCAGGACTTCCGAGGATCAGGTGCACATTGGCCAGGATCGTTCTCGATTCTGGGCCGTGACTGCGGCGTCGAGCGCCGTGCTGGGCCAGCCGGGCAGTCTCCCGCCGGCCCTCTTCGCTAGGGAGCTCGCCGGTCTGGTCCAGCACCGCGCGGGCCATGCCGAAGCGGGCGTTAGCCTCCGTAAAGGAGTCCTGTTTCGCCGTGGCCAGCTCCGTCAAGCGGCGGAAAGCTTCGAGACCCTCCTGATAGCGGCCGAGGTCGAGGTTCAGGTTCGCCAGCGCCAGCAGGCACTCCCGTTGAGCGGAATAGGGGCCCTTTGGAAACAGTGCGGGCTCCGCTTGGCGGAGCAGGAGGTAGGCCCCCTCGAGATCCTGGCTGGTGCCCCAGAGATACCGGGCCTTGAGGACCCGAGCCCGGGCGATCGACTTGGGATCGCTAGATGCCTGGGCGACTTGCAGCGCCCGGTCCGCTTGCGCTCCGGCCTCGGCCACCCGCCCCGCGTTGAAGAGCAGCCGGTAGAGATTGACCCGGGCGGATACCTCCCCCCAAGCGTTCCGCCGCGAGGCGAAGGCGGCCGCCACGCGGGAGAGCTCCTCCACATCCGCGTCCCGGTAGACGAGGAAGAACCAGGGCCACGGGCTCCCCGGATGCCGCCGCAGCAACTCCTGAAGCTTCGCCTTCGCCTGGTCCATCTGCTTGAGGGCCGCGCCGGTCTCGTCGAAGCAGCGGGAGGCCTCTTCGCTTTCCGGTTGTCCGGCCGCGAGCCGCTCGCAACGATCGAAGCCTGGGAGGACCGGAGCAGCATGGCGAGGAGGGAAGGTCGCCAGCGCCACGAGACACAGGAGAGCGCGTGAAACATCCTCACAGAAGTTTACCGCACCGCGGCATCCCCGGCAGATTGGAGGCAGTCCTAACAGACGGGCGGCTCCGCGGAGCCGCCCGGTCTGAAGCAGCTGGAGGGAGGCTTAGGTCAGATCGCGCCCCCGGGCCGGGGTCGCCACCGCCGCCCGGCGGGATCGTGCAGCAGCTGCCATCGGGGGTCTTTTTCGGGTCGTCGGCGGTGGTGGTGGGGGCGGTCACGTTGGTCTGGTTCAGCGTATCGCTCATGATGTTCTCCTCATTAATCCGCGGTCGTTATTTTGGGTTCCGGTTACTTCTCGTTTCATCCCTACAGTCTGTAGAACGAACCCGAAGTCCCGATCCCCTCACTTGTCGAACATTACGTTTCAGAACGGCGAATGTTTCTCCCTGATTTCCATGTAAGTCGTTGATTAGATTAGATCCGTAGTGATGTGGGTAGCAGACGCGAGTGCGCCCTTGGAATCGGGCGAGGGCGGGGACTTGTCCCCGCCCTTGCGTACCCTTTGAGAGATGGGGAAGCTCTACTGCAGCGGAGTGGTGAAGGTCGGCGAGGTCTCGCGCGTGCCGTCCGGGCGGATGGCGTCCACCTGCCAGACGAGCTTGGTGCCGGGCGGCAGGGCCGCCAGGGCGCTCTCCGGGAGGCGGTACTCGGTGGCGGTCTGCCCCTTGGCCGTGGCGACCGGCTGGAGATCGTCGGTGCTCACCTGCACGTCGTAGGAGGCGGCGCCGGACACGGGGGACCAGCGCAGCACGGCGGCCTGCCGCGGCAGGGCCTGCCCGGCCGGGAGGAGCGAGCGGATGCCGGCGTGCTCGGCCTCGCGGTAGGTCGGCGGCTGCTGCGGCCCGAGATCGCCCGTGCGGTAGAGGCCCACGGCGACCGCCAGGCAGGCGGCCAGGGCGGCGGCCGTGGCGAGCCCACGCCACTGCCCGAAGCGCCCCTGGATCACCTTGCCGGGCACCGTCGCGGCTCTCTCCTCCTGCCGGTTCAGCTCGGCGGCGAGCCGCCAGTCCTCGGCGCAGGCGGAGCAGAGGGCGATGTGGTCCAGCACCTCCCGCATCTGCGGGGCGGCGAGCTCACCCCGCACGGCCGACCAGAGGGTCTCCGGCGTGGGGCAGCTCTGCGGATCCGGAGCGGGGCCGTCCGAAGCGGTGAACGCGGCGCGGAGCCGCGCGAGCTGCTGGGCGTCCTGGTTCATGTCTGCCACCTCTCTTCCGTTCCTCTGCTCGGCTTCATCGTAATTCAATGGATCTCCTCCGGTTCGCGGCGCCCCTCTCACATCGGGAGGCGCTTCGTCTGGGAGAAGAACGTGCCGGACCCCCGGATTCCCTCACTCCCGCGCAAATTATCACGGCCCCAGCTTCAAGTTTTTAGCAAGGTGAGGGGATCGCGCGGCGGCGTTCGTTCCTGCTCACCGGTGCGAGAAGACGATATCGACGGCACCTTTGAGCCGCGCGGTTCCATCTCCTGCCGTTCTGCAGTCATCGGCCGTTCCGGGACGTTCCCGGGCGGCCCCTTTTCTTTGGCGAATCCTAGTTCTGGATGCCCTTTTCGCCCAGGCAGCCGCGCAGGTCGGACATCCCGCGGTAGACCAGGTTCTCCGCCTTCTTGGCGCTCCACCCCATGAGCCTGCCGACCTCGGGGACGCTGTGCCCCTGGAGGTTCAGGGTGACGGCGTGGCGGCGGGGGGGCACCAGCCGGCCGAGGCAGTCGCGGATGGCGCGGCCGACCTGGCGGCCGGCCGAGGCGCGCTCGGGGTCCGGATCGCCGGCGGCCGGATCGTAGGAGACCGGCTCCTCCTCGTCGCTCCCCCCCTCGAGCGAGACCTCCTGGCGCCGGCGCAGGCGGCGGATCTCGTCGATCATCGCGCTGTAGGCCGCTTTCTTGAGATAGAAGGCCGAGAACTCGGCGGTCCCCTCCTTCTTGCGCTGGATCTCCATCACCCGCATCAGCGCCACCTGCACGAGGTCGTCCGCCCGGTCGGCCATCCAGCGCGGGCAGACGCGGTCCACGGCGCGCACCAGGTCGCGGTGGAGCTGCGCGTAGTCCATCGCGGGCTCAGGGTTCCTTTTCGGGGTGTCCGTAATCAAGTCTCACTCTCCGCTCGCCGCCCGAATCGGGACATAGCGTACTACGAGGGGGGGGCCATGTCACGCCAGGTGTCCCGCTCTCACTCCACAACGCCACTAAGGGAACGAAGCACCTGATTTCTTTTTCGCCGCACCTACGCGGCAATCTCATGAGGGGGAGTACGATGGACCACAGCGTGAGCTTTGGAGGGGACGTCAATTACGAATACCTCATCCTCGGCGCCGGCCCCGCGGGTCTGCAGATGGGGCACCACCTTTCCCGCGCCGGGCACAGCTACCTGATCCTCGAAGCCGGCGATACCCCCGGCACCTTCTTCAAGACCTTCCCGCGCCACCGCACCCTGCTCTCGAGCAACAAGGTCCACACGGGCTCCACGGACCCCGAGCTCAACCTCCGCTTCGACTGGAACTCGCTGCTCGACGAGGACGGCAAGGGGGAGATGGTGTTCACCCGCTACAGCCGCGACTACTTCCCGCCGGCCGACGAGCTGGTGCGCTACCTCGCCGACTACGCCGAGTTCTACGGCCTGAACGTCCGCTGCAACACCCGCGTCCTGCGCGTCGAAAGGTCCAACGCGGGGCAGTTCCGGCTCACCGACGCCACCGGCGGCGTCTTCACCTGCCAGCGCCTGATCGTGGCGACCGGCGCCAGCCGGCCCTACGTGCCGGCAGATCCCGGGCATCGAGCTGGCGGAGAACTACGCCGACGTCTCGGTCGATCCGGAGGACTTCGTCAACCAGCGCGTGCTGATCCTCGGCAAGGGGAGCTCCGCGCTGGAGACGGCCGGCAACCTGATCCCGACCACGGCGCTGCTCCACATCGCCAGCCCCCATCCGCTGGAGCGGGCGGTCAACAACAACTTCCTCGACACCTGCCAGTTGAACCTGCAGAACGCCGTGCTCGACTGCGCCGTCGAGAGGATCGAGCGGCGCGACGGCCAGCTCATGGTCTCGGTCCGCTACAGCCGCGCCCAGGGCGAGACCGCGGAGCTGGCCTACGACCGGGTGATCGTGGCCGACCGGCTTCCGTTTCGACAGCTCGATCTTCGCCTCCGGGTGCCGGCCCGAGCTGGCGCGCGACGGCCGCTTCCCGGCGCAGACCCCGGAGTGGGAGTCGGTCAACGTCCCCGGCCTCTACTTCGCCGGCACGCTGACCCAGGCGAACGACGAGCGGCAGCACGCCTCGGGCTTCATCAACGGCTTCCGCTACAACGCGCGGGCCCTGTTCCGGATGCTGGAGCAGAAGCATCACCAGCCGGGACTGGCCGTCGCGCGAGATCGAGCCGACCCCCGAGGGGCTGGTCGAGGCCACGCTCGACCGCCTCAACCGCGCCTCCGCGATGTGGCACCAGGCCGGCTTCCTCCACGACGTGATCGTGGTCGACGACGACTGGGACCACGCCGTCCACTACGAGGAGATGCCGCTCGCCTACATCCAGGAGAGCGAGATCGCGGCGAGCGGCCATTACTACACGATCACCCTCGAGCTCGGGGAGACCGCGGAGGAGAGCGCCGCCCTGCACCCGGTGATCCGGCGCTGGAGCGGACGGCAGCTCATCTCCGAGAAGCACCTCCTCGAGGACCTCCTCGGCGAGTGGAAGAAGCCGGAGGCCCACGTCGCCCCGCTGCGCTACTTCTTCATGCAGCAGCTCCTCGAGACCGCGGACCTCGTGCACGGCTACGACGCCGTCCCCGTTCCCGTCCAGGAGAAGGCGGTCCGGCCGCTGTTGCGGGCGGTGTGAGGGCGGGGGCGGGCGCGCCGCCCTACCCCTGCCGCGGCGCCACGTCCACCACCAGCCCCGTCTGCAGGCGCCCCTCGATCGCGGGGGTGGGGGCGAGGTGGATCTCCACCAGCACCATCTGCGAGGCGGCGTCCACCTCGGGGGCGATCCGCTGGAGCGTGCCGGGAATCCGCAGGCCCAGGGTGCGGACGGTGACCGTGACGGCGTCCCCCTCCTTCAGCCGCCGCGCCTCCTCGGGGGGCACGGCGGCGCGCACCAGGAGGTCCCCGGCGCTGATCAGCCGCACCAGCCGCGTGCCGGGATCCACCACCGCCCCGGCATCGGCGAAGCGCTCGGCCACCCGGCCGTCGAAGGGGGCCCGGATCTCGTTGCGCGACAGGCTGGTCTCGAGCTGCCGGACGCGCGTCGCCTGCTCGGCGGCGCGCGAGCGGGCCACCTCGTAGGCCGAGGCCGCGGTCTTCGCCTGCAGCGCCGCCTGGGCCAGATCCTCCTTCGAGAAGAAATCGGGGTTCTTCTGCCGCCGTCGTCGCGGGCCCGGGCCTCGGCCAGCTCGTCCGCCGCCCGGTGCTCGTCCGCCTGGGCGCCCCGCAGCGCCTGAGCGGGCCATCTCCAGCTCCGGGGGCCGCGGGACGGGGCGCCACGGGCGGCGGGATCTCCGCGGTCACGTTCCGGCGGTCGCAGCCGGCGGCCGTGGCCAGGAGAGCGAGGGCGAGACACGAGGCGAGGCGGCGTCTGGACATGCGGTCATCTTAACGTGCCGAGGCCCACCCCTTGCATCTCAATCCCTGCCCTCCTGGAGGCAGGGAGGTCAGATGGGAGGTTGGATGGCGCGAGAGAAGGTCCTGGCCCTGATCCTGGCCGGCGGCGCGGGCGGCCGCCTCGAAGTATTGACCCGCCAGCGGGCCAAGCCGGTGATGCCGTTCGCCGGCGTCTACCGTCTGATCGACATCCCGTTGAGCCACTGCGTGCACAGTGGCATCTCGGACGTCTGGGTGGTCGAGCAGTACGAGCTGCACTCGCTCAACGAGCACCTGTCGAACGGCCGCCCCTGGGACCTCGACCGCACCTACGGCGGGCTGCAGCTCCCCCCAACCAGAGCAAGCACCGCGAGAAGGAAGGCGGGTTCGCCCAGGGGAACGCCGACGCGCTCTACCGCGCAGCGCTCGCTGATCCGCGAGCTCGACCCCGACGTCCTCCTCGTCCTCAGCTCCGACCATATCTACAAGCTCGACTACAGCCTGCTGCTCGACCGCCACCGGGAGTTGAAAGCGGACCTGACGCTGGTCAGCACCCGGGTGCCGCGCGAGCAGGCGAGCCGCTTCGGGGTCGTCGAGGTCGACGGCGAGGGGCGGGTGACCGGCTTCGAGTACAAGCCCGAGTCGCCCAGGAACGACCTGGTGACCACCGAGGTCTTCGCCTACGACGCCCGCAAGCTCCTCGATACCCTGGATCGCCTGGCCGCGGAGAACGGCGGAGATGCGGAGGAGAACGGACCGAGCCTCAAGGACTTCGGCGACAAGCTGCTCCCCCGGCTGGTGGAGGAAGGGCGCGTCTTCGATTTCCGTCTGGAGGGGTACTGGAAGGACGTCGGCACCGTCGACAGCTACTGGCAGACCCACATGGACCTCCTGGCGCCCGAGCCCCCGCTGCGGCTCGACGATCCCGACTGGCCGATCCTCACCACCGGCCCGCAGCGCCTGCCGGCCCGCATCGAAGCCGAGGCGCGGATCGCCGGCAGCCAGATCGCGTCCGGCTGCCACATCGCCGGCCGCGTGGAGCGCTCGGTGCTGGCGCCCGGAGTCGTCGTGGAGACCGGGGCCGAGGTGCGCGACTCGATCCTCCTGCACGGGGCCGTCGTCCGCGCCGGCGCCAAGGTCGAACGCGCCATCCTGGATGTCGAGGTCGAGGTGGGGGAGGGGGCGAAGATCGGCGAGAAGGACGGAGAGCTGGCGCTGGTGGGGCAGCGGGTCAAGATTCCGGCCAGGGAGCGGATCGCGGCGGGGGCGCGGGTGGAGCCGGCGGGGTAGGGTCTTTTTCCTCCCCCTTCAGGGGGAGGCCAGGAGGGGGCCGCCCCAGACAAGGAGCGGTCCCGGATTCCGGAAAGCCCCCCTCCTGGCCTCCCCCCGTTCCGGGTGGAGGAAATCCCTTCGGCGGAAGATTCCTGCAAGGATCGGTCAGGGATATCCTTCCTTCCGGGCCATCATGAAAAACCTCCGAATCCTCTACCTGCTCCCTCTCCTGTTCCTCCTCCTCGGCCTCGCCCCTGCCCAGTCCACCCTCCCGGCACGCGCCAAGGCCGCGCTCGCCCAGACCTCGGGCACGCTTCGCGTCCCCGGGCTCGCGCGCCCGGTCACCGTGCTGCGCGACCGCTGGGGCGTTCCCCACATCTACGCCGAGACCCAGGACGACCTCTTCTTCGCGCAGGGTTTCGTGGCCGCCCAGGACCGTCTCTGGCAGATGGAGATCTGGCGCCGGACGGGGGAGGGGAGGCTCGCCGAGGTGCTCGGGCCGGAGGCGGTCGAGCGCGACCGCTTCGCCCGCCTGCTCCGCTATCGCGGGGACCTCGACGCCGAGTACCAGAGCTACGCTCCGGACGCCAGGGGGATCATCGAGGCCTTCGTGCGCGGCGTCAACGCCTTCATCGCGGCGAGCCGCGACCGGCCGCCGGTCGAGTTCGAGCTCGCCGGCTTCCGCCCCGAGCCGTGGACCCCCGAGGTCTGCCTCACCCGCATGGCCGGCTTCGGGATGACGGGCAACGCCTCGATGGAGGTGCTGCGCGCGAAGCTCGGCGCCGCGCTCGGCTGGCAGCTCGCCGACGAGGTGATTCCCACCGCGCCGCCGCGCCCGCTCGAATCCCAGCCGCGGACCGGCCTCGAAGGGGTCGACGAGAAGCTCCTCGCGCTTCCCAACGCCGCCCGCTCGCCTCTCCGCTTCCAGGACGGCGGCAAGCGTCCCCAGGACGGCAGCAAGAATCCCCAGGATGGCAGTAACAACTGGGTGATCGACGGCTCGCTCTCCGCCACCGGCAAGCCCCTGCTCGCCAACGACCCCCACCGGGCGCTGACCCTCCCCAGCCTGCGCTCCATGGTCCATCTCGTCGCCCCCGGCTGGAACGTGATCGGCGCCGGCGAGCCCGCCCTCCCCGGGGTCTCCGTCGGCCACAACGACCGCGTCGCCTTCGGCTTCACCATCGCCATGATGGACCAGCAGGACCTCTATATCGAGGAGACCAACCCCGCGAATCCCCACGAGGTCCGCTTCCAGGGGAGCTGGGAGCCGATGCGGATCGAGCGCGAGACGATCCGGGTCAAGGGGGGCGAGCCGGTCGCGGCGGAGCTAAAATTCACCCGCCACGGGCCGGTGATCCACGAGGACCGCGAGCGCCACCGCGCCTACGTCCTGCGCTGGGTGGGGAGCGAGCCGGGCACGGCGGGCTACCTCGCCTCCCTCTCCCTCGACCGCGCCCGCGACTGGCCCGGGTTCCGCAAGGCGCTGGAGCGCTGGAAGGTGCCGTCCGAGAACCTCGTCTATGCGGACGTGGACGGCAACATCGGCTGGCAGGTGGCGGGGCTCGCCCCCGTGCGCAAGGGGTGGTCCGGCCTGCTGCCGGTCCCCGGATCGGGCGAGTACGAATGGCAGGGGTTCCTCCCCGCCGCCGAGCTGCCGGCCGCCTTCAACCCGCCGCGCCACTTCCTCGCCACCGCCAACCACAACATCCTGCCGCCGGGCTATCCGCGCGAGCTGGGCTACGACTGGGGGGATCCCACCCGCTTCCTGCGGATCTCGGAGATCCTCGGCGCGGGCGGCTCCCAGAAGGGCAAGTTCGCGGTCGCCGATTTTCAGCGCCTCCAGAACGACGAGGTCTCGCCGCCGGCCCGCGCGCTGGTGAGCCTGCTGGGGGCGGCGAAAGGGGCCGCCCCGGACCTGAAGCCCTGGATCGAGAAGCTCGCGCGCTGGGACGGCACCCTGGCCAGGGATTCGGCGGCGGCCGCCCTCTACGAGATCTGGGCCGCCAAGCTCGTCCCCGCCGTCTTCAAGTCGCGGCTGTCCAAAGAGTGGGTTCCCTTCGTCGCCGACCCGATCCTGGCGGTCGACCTCCTCCGGGACCCGAAGCCCGCCTGGTTCGGGAGCGATCCGAAGGCCGGCCGCGACGCCGTCCTTCTCGCAGCCTGGAGGAGGCGGTCGCCGAGGCGAAGACGAAGCTCGGCCCCGATCCGAAGACCTGGCGCTGGGGGACCCTGCACAAGACCGCCCTCCAGCACGTCCTGGCGACCGACTCCGAGCGCAAGGCGCTGTTCGGCCTGCCGCCCGTCGAGCGGGGCGGCGACGGCACCACCGTGGACGTGGCCGAAGGCCCCGGCTTCGACGCCCTTCACGGCGCCTCCTTCCGCGAGATTCTCGATCTGGCGGATTGGGACCGCTCGGTCGCGGTCAACGTTCCCGGCCAGTCCGGCCAGCCCGGAAGCCCTCACTACAACGACCTGCTGCCGCTCTGGGCGGAGGGGAAGTATTTCCCGCTGCTCTATAGCCGCGGGAAGGTGGAGGCGGAGTCGCCGGAACGGCTGGTGCTGACGCCATGAACGTTCGGCCTCAGGATGTATCGAATCACTTCGAAGGCCGCTCGCCGAAGGTGCGGCAGATCTACGACCGCCTTCTGGAAGCCGCCGGCGCCTTCGGTCCGGTCGAGGAGGATCCGAAGAAGACCTCGATCCATCTCAACCGCAGGACCGCGTTCGCCGGTGTGGCGACCCGCAAAGAAACCCTCATTCTTACGCTCAAGTCGGCGCGCGACATTCAAAACGCGCGCATCGCGAAGCATGAGCAGGCCTCCGCGAACCGGTGGCATCTCGAGGTGAAGCTTGCCGAACCCGCGGAGGTGGACGCTGAGTTGATCGGCTGGCTGAAGGACGCTTACGACATTTCGGGGTAGCTGGAACTATTGAGAAACGGGAGGGGTTGGGGGAGGCTGCAAAGGGCAGAGCTTCCCTGGGCCGATCTCGGGTTCCGTCCGGCAGGTTACTCCCTGGGCCTTCAGCCATTTCCTCCAGGCTGCGGGGTTGGAGGGCTTGAGGTCCGCTCCCCGGAGCTTGACCAGCGCCCCGCGAGCAAACTCCGTCTGATTCGTCTGCTTGAGCTCCGTCAGGCGCACGAGATCGCAGCCGGATCGATGGATCAGGAGCTTGCGATTGCGCTTGTCGCCAGCCAATGCGGCGACGATGGAGGCGGCCTTGTTGCGGTCGGTCAGGACGGGGGAGGCCAGGAAGGGGAGGACCGGACCGAGCGAGAGTGATTGCGCCTCGCCTTGTTCCGCCATCAAGGCGACAACCCGCATGACACTGTTGCGGACGTTCGCGGAAGGGTCGCGAAGTTGCGGCAGCAGCGTCTCCAGCACCTCCCTGGCGTCCGGGAGATGAGCCAGGAGATAGGCCGCTGAGGCGCGTTTCTTTGCGTCCTTATCCGTTCGCAGCACCTTGATCAGTTCGGCCCGGTCCGCCGGCACCTTTTGAGCGAACTTTTCGCCGTAGGGGCGGAGCTTGGGGTGATCGAAGCCATATAGGCAGTGATGCGCGGGGCACTTTGGAGACTCGGCGATCTGACCGTCATAATCCAGCGCGCTGCCGATCATTTCGTACTCGCGCCAGCTTGCCAGAAGACCGTCGGGATCCGGAACGTCATCCGCGGGCTCCGGTAGATACTCGACAGGCTTCTTGCCGGCAAGCGCGATGTTGAACGTCAAATTTGAGGGAATGTCCGGAGCGGAGTAGTGCACGGCGGTGACCTCCACCGTTTCGAAGCCACCTGCCTCCTTGATCTGCTGCTCCAGTTTCGCCTGGAGCTCGCGGGCACGAGCGCCCTGGCCCGGAGTGGAGGCGGCGGCTACGTACTCTCGCGCCGCCGCGCCAAAGCAGCGCTCCAACTCAGCGACCGATCCGGGAGCCACTCCGAAGACGTCAACATTCCCAAGCTTCCCAGGCTCCAGCGAGAGAGCCGCCGCGCTCCAGAGCAGGCATAGAGAGAGGATCAGAATGCCGAAGCGTGAGACTTTAATGGGGATTCTCCTGTCCATCGAGGTTCTCCGCCGCGGCCTTGAGATAGGCCGGCGGCTCCGGGGCCAGGTGGGTTGCGGTGGCTTGTGCCATGGCTTCGGACGCGAGAGCCTGAACGTGCTCGATGCGGAGCGGCTCCGGCGAGGGTTTCCACCGGAATCCCGCTCGTGGCGTGATCAGAAAATCGCTGAAGGCATCGAGAAGCGGGGCTCCGCTGACCGATTCCAGCCAGAGAAACTGTCCGCCTTCGTTGACCTCCAGGAAGATCACGGCCTGATCCGGGGTGACCACGAAGTCAAAACAACCCATCAAGAGCCCCAGCCGACGGAGCATCGAGCGGCAGCGTTTCGCCAAGTCTGGCGGAGCATCGATCGACTCGTAGCGCAAGGAACGTTGACCGTTGCGCCAATCTACCTGACTCCGCTCCTGTTCCTGAGAAAAGATCTTCGTAGCGAAGACGGCGCTACCGAACACCGTGACTCGAAGCTCAAAAGCCTTGGGGATCAACGGCTGGTAAATGCCCGGCGTCAAGGAGATGATGGAATCATCGGGCAGGGAGCTCTCTTCGATGACTGTCGTAAACAGGCCCAGTATTTTTCGTCCTTCGGAGTCCAGCCAGAAGTTGTTTTCGCTTCCAAAAGCCTTGTAGATCGCTCGTCCGCCCCAGTCGCGGATAGCGGACCGGATCTCCACCGGATCGTTGCTGAACAGCGTTGGTGGAATCGTGAATCCCACCTCGCGTGCGATCCGTAGCTGGTACGGCTTGCGATCGGCCACAAGGGCGCGAACTGGAGAATTGACGCAGACGGTATCCGGTGGGAGATGGTGCCAGAGGCCCACGATGAACCGGGCCGACTCCTGGCGAACGAACTCCCGATCTTCCGGGTGCACATCCGAGGAAATGACAGGCCGCCCCGGCCGCCGCCACCAGAGGGTGTCCGGCAGCGCTGGAGGCGAGGAGTCTTGCGGGTCAGTGAGGCGCCAGCGATCCTCCTCGGCAGCATACGGCTTCAGGTAAAGCGAGGCCGTTGAATGGCTCGGGAAGTCTGGAAGGTGGGCCAACTCCGCCTGAACCCCTTTTCTCCGCAAGGCTTCCTGGACGAGAAAGGAATCCGGGTCCTCAGGATTGGTGGCGATGAGCACATATGGACGGCCACCAATCCTTTTCCGGGACATGGATGTCAGCGCTACGGCCACCTGGACTCGCCAGGAGGACAGGGTGTCAAACCGGGAGACCTCCGATGGCATCCGTTGCGCCGGTGCAGTCCCTGCCGGTTCTCGCATCGTGGGTCACCGTCCCATCGCAGGTGCTAAACGCCTTGGTCACAGGCCTGCGGCCTTCTCCCCCGACTTGGGCGAGACCCTCCTCCGGCAGTTCGACGGCGACTTGGCGACCGAGAACCCTGTGGTACTTCGTTTGGCCCTTGTTCATCAGAGTCTCCTTATAAGTAAGGTAGAGGCAGATTAAGTCCCGCACAACTCCACCGTCAAGGGGCCAAGGTATCCGGAGGCTGACAGAGCCTCTGAGCGGCTGCGGACAACCCGTCGCGAAATCCAGGCAGATGTCGCATCCTGGGCTTGAAGAGCCCCATATCCCCTGAAAACGTTACGTCACCCCACTGCGACGCGACACCGCCATTGGAGATGTCGCGCATCCAGTGGCGCAGTTACGTCGTCCGCTGGCGATGTCGCGTCACCGATGTTTCCACTCCCGAATCTCGTCTAGCGGGTTTTCCTGCTCCGCGATTATGTAGCCTCTCTGCTGTAGTGTCGCCTTAAATCTTCAGAAGTCGGGAGTTTGCGAGAGCTGTCGGCTTCAGGGCTGACGGTGTCGCCATGGAGAGGTGTCATGTTGGAAAATAGTCGCATCTGTGAGGTAATGACGTGCGACTGTTTGGATATCTCCCTGAGTCGCGACGCTTAGCGATAAATGCCTTCTGGATAAAATCGGCGATGTCGCGTCTACGCTGGCGCATTTTCATCCGCGTGGATGGGAAACTTCCGGCCGTGGTATTGTCGCGGCTCCTGAGGAGGTTGTCGTGTCCTGGCGGGAGGTGTCGCGATCCGCGCGGCGCCGTCGTGCCGTCGCGAGCGGCGGGCCGGCGGCGACGGAAGTCGCGACAGTTCATAGAGATGCGAGGAGAGCGCGATGAGCAGCCATCTGTCGGTGTCAGAGATCCTGACGAAGCTGGAGACGCGGATCGCGCTGCACCGTGAGAAGGCGGCGCTTCACCTCCAGCAGGAGGCCCATCACCGGGAGCAGGGTACCTTCCATACCGCGGAGCTGGAGAAGGTGACGGCCCATTACGAGGCGTTCAAGGCCACGGCGGCCACCGCGGCCGGCCTCGCCCAGGAGCCGGCGACTCCCCAGGTGGATGTGGAGGAGGAGAAGGGGCTCGGCCCGCGGCCCACGGCGAGCAAGCTGATCGGCCGGGTCGTGGACCGCCTGCCCGGAGGGGAGGATTTCGGCCCCACCCGGGTGGCCGCCGAGGTCAACCGGCGCTACCGGGACCGGATGCGCAAGCCGGTCGAGGTCCGCACGGTCGCCGTCAACCTCCGACGCCTCAGCGATGCCGGCCGTATCCGCCGGGTCCGCGAGGGGAAGGCCCATCACGAGTCGCTGTTCACGAAGTAGCGCGCCGGCGGAACTCCCCCTCCTGGCCTCCCCCGTTCCGGGAGAGGAAAAAATCTCCCCAGCATCCTCTTTCCTGGCGGGCCCTCCCTCTCCACGAAGTGGAGAGGGACCGAGGGTGAGGATTCGAAGGGCAGGCCGCTTCAGAAAACAACGCCCCTCCTCCTGCGTTAGGATCTCCTCCAAAGTGCACCACCCCGAGGAGATCGCAATGCGTGCAGAATCGTCTCGCCGGCGCCGGATGGCCGGACTCATCCTCTTCCTGATCGTCGTGGCGGCGCTCGCCATGGTCGCGGTGCCGATGTGGCTGATCCGGCCGTTCGTGCCCCAGACCTCCGGCGACCTCGCGGTCGCCTATGCGCTGCGGCGATGGGCGCCGATCGCGACCGCCCTCGCCCTAGTGGCCGGGCTGGCGCTGACGGTCGCGCTCTGGCGGGGCGGGCGGTGGTGGAGCCGGGCGCTGGCCGTGCTGGCGCTCGTCCCGCTGGGGGCGGCGGCCTGGCTCTCCCACGTCAATGTCTTCGAGAAGATGTTCTCCCCCCTGGGCGATGCCCGGTTCGCCGCCGCGGACGCCGCCGGCTGGGTGGGGACGGTGGACCCGGTGCTGGCGGTCGACCACGGCGGCGACTCGGCGGCGTACCCGGTCCGCCAACTGGCCTATCACCACATCGTCCAGGACGTCGTCGGCGGGGTCCCCGTCGCCGTCACCTACTGAACGCTCTGTCACACCGGTCTGGTGTGGAGAGCGGAGATCGACGGGCGGAGGCTGCGCTTCCACCTCTCGGGCATCAACAACCAGAACTTCCTGATGACGGACGAGCAGACGGGGTCCTGGTGGCAGCAGGCGTCGGGCGAGGCGGTCTTCGGGCCGCTGAAGGGGCGGCGGCTCGATCTCGTCGCCTACGAGGAGATCGGGTTCGCGGACTGGCGGCGCGAGCATCCGGGCGGCCGGGTGCTGCGGCCGGACGACAGCACCCCCTGGCGGGAGTTCTCGAAGGATTGGGAGGCGCAGACCGCCAGGCTGCCGGTGACGGTCCCGGCGCGGGCGGGGGACGTGCTGAAGCCCCGCGACGTGGTGGTGGGGGTCCGCCTGCTGGGGATGGCGCGGGCGTATCCGCTGGCGGCGCTGCAGAAGCAGAGCCCGGTGCAGGACGCGGTCGGGGGCGTCCCCATCCTCCTGGTCGTGGGCGAGGACGGCCGGTCGGTGCGGGCCTTCGAGCGGACGCTCGACGGCCGCGAGCTGAGCTTCTTCGCCCGGCCGGGCACCCCTCGGCGCCTGGTGGATTCCGAGACCGGGAGCGAGTGGAGCTTCGCCGGCGCGGCGGCCGCCGGGCCGCTGGCCGGGAAGAAGCTGGGGAAGGTGTTCGTTCTAAAGGATTACTGGTTTGACTGGAGGGGGTACAATCCAGAGACGACGGTCTACACGCTCAATCCACGCTGAGGAGGTTTCGAGATTCGAGAGTCATTCCCCACCGCGCTGCTGACCGGCTTCGACGGCGAGACGGTCGAGGCCTGTCTGCGCCAGCTCGGGCCCGAGCTGCATCTGCTGGTGGCCGGTTCCGGGGCCGAGGCCCTGCGCCTGCTGGCGGCGCAGCCGGTCGCCGTCCTGGCCCTGGGGGGCACCGTCGCCGGCGAGCAGGCCCTGCGGCTGCTCGAGGAGGCCGAGTCGACCCCGGGCGCGGAGACGCGGATCAACCTCGTGCTCGGCGCCGGGCCCGATCCCACCCTGTTCCAGGACCTGATCGACCGCGACCGCGTCTTCTACCTGAGCCAGGAGCCGGTGCCGGCGGCCGATCTGATCGCCCTGCTGCGCAGCGGCGCCGAGCGCTGGCGGGCGGCGATCCAGCGGGGGGACGGGGAGGAGCGGCGGCGGACCGTCTTCGCCCGCCGGCTGCTCGCGGCGACGCAGTCGATCTCGACCCAGCGCAAGCCGGAAGGGGTGGCGCGCGCCGCGGCCGAGGCGGTGGAGGAGGTGGTCGAGGCGGAACGCGGCTACTGCCTGCTCTACGACCGCGCGACCGAGACGCTCTGGGAGCCGCCGCGGGACGCCGACCTCGAGGAGGAGCGCCGGGAGAGCGCCGCGGTGGGGCTGGTCAGCTTCGTGCTGCGCACCGGCCGGCCGCTGGCGATCGAGCGCATCGGCGCCGATCCGCGCTTCGACCGCGAGGCGGACGATCCCAAGGCGCGCGGCGACGAGCGCTTCGCGGCGATGCCGGTGCTGGGGCCGGACGGCCGCGTGCTCGCCGTCCTCGCCGCCGTGCGCCGGGCCGAGGAGCGGGTGTTCGACGACGAGGACCTCAAGGGGTTTACCCTGCTCGCCGAGCAGGCGGCCCCCACCTTCGCCCAGCTCCGGGTCGCCGACGCGTCGGACGGCATGCCGGCGGCGGCGCTGTTCCGCGAGGAGGCGGTCGAGCACCACAACGTCGGCATGCGCGGCGAGGGGGACGTGCTGCGGGTCGATCCCGGCTGGATGCGCTGGACCTTCCGCCTGCTGGTCACCGTGCTGGTGGCCGGCCTGCTGTTCACCCTGATCGCGCAGGTGCACGACTACGCGGCGGGGCCGGCGGTGGTGCGCCTGGGCGGGCGGAGCGATCTCACGGCGACCGCCGACGGCACGGTGAGCCAGGTGGCGGTGGCGACCGGGGACCGGGTGGAGGCCGGCCGGCTGCTGATGCGCTTCTACGGCGCCCGCGAGGCGGCCGAGCTGGCGCGCATCGACAACGAGTTCGAGCTGCAGCTCATCAACCGCCTGCGCGATCCCACCGACGCCGGGGCGCAGTCGGCGCTGCTCACCCTGCGCGCCGCGCGCGAGCTGGCGCGGTCCAATCTCGCCGAGCGCGAGCTGCGGTCGCCGGCGGCGGGGGTGGTGAGCGACATCCGCGTGCGGGTGGGGCAGCACATCGCGCCGGGGCAGTCGCTGCTGTCGATCGGCCGCGGCCAGGAGCGGCCGGTGGTGATCGCCTTCCTGCCCGGCGAGGACCGGCCGCTGCTCAAGCGCGGCATGCCGCTGCGCCTGGAGATCCAGGGCTACCGCTACGCCTACCAGGAGCTGACCATCGATTCCGTGGGCGACGAGGTGGTCGGCCCCGCCGAGGCGCGGCGCTACCTGGGCGACGAGATCGCCGACGCGGTGCAGTTCACCGGGCCGGTGGTGAGGGTCGAGGCGCATCTCAACTCGCCGACCTTCGAGGCGGAGGGGAAGCTGCGCCGCTATCATGACGGCATGCTGGCCAACGCCGAGGTGCGCACCCGCTCGGAGCGCGTGCTGGTGACTCTGATCCCGGCCCTGAAGGCCTTTTTCGAAACACGGGAGGGCGCCGGTGCCTGAGACGCCCGAGACGCCATCGACGAAAAGAACGGCAAGCCGGTCGAGGCCGCCGCTCCGGAGGGGGGGCTCCACGACCGCTTCCCGGCGCTCGACAAGCTCGCCTTCGCGGGCCGCCGCCAGCGCGTGCCGTTCATCCAGCAGAACACCGCCAGCGACTGCGGCGCCGCCAGCCTGACCATGGTGCTGGCCTACCACGGCAAGCACCTGCGGCTCGACGACGTGCGCAAGATCACCGGCTTCGGGCGCGACGGCGCCGACGCCCTGGCGATCCTCTCCGCCGCCCGCGTGTTCGGCCTGCGGGGGCGCGGGGTGAAGGTCGACGAGGTCGACGACCTCCGGTTCCTGCCGGCGGGATCGATCCTGCACTGGCAGTTCAACCACTTCCTGGTCTTCGAGCGGCTGACGGCGGACGGCGCCGAGCTGGTCGATCCGGCCGGCGGCCGCCGGCGCGTCGGCCGCGACGAGCTGGGGCGCTCCTTCACCGGCGTCGCCCTCACCTTCGAGCCGGGCGAGGATTTCGAGCCGCAGGAGGGGGAGCCGCGCAAGTGGGACCGCTTCCTCAAGCTGCTGCGCTCGCATTCGGGGGTTCTCAAGCGGATCGTCGTCACCTCCGGGATGGTGCAGCTCTTCGCGCTCGCGGTGCCGTTGCTGATCGGCTCGCTGGTCGACCGGGTGATCCCGCGCGGCGACTTCCAGTTGCTCTGGGTGCTGGCGGGGGGGCTGGCGGCGATCGTCGGCTTCAGCTTTCTGTCGTCGCTGCTGCGCTCGTTCCTGCTGCTCTACATGCGCACCCATCTCGACGCGCGGATGACCCTCGACTTCCTCGACCATCTGGTCGACCTCCCCTACGCGTTCTTCCAGCAGCGCTCGGCCGGCGACCTGATCATGCGCATGGGCAGCAACGCCACGGTGCGCGAGATCCTCACCTCGGGAGCCCTCTCCGGGGTGCTCGACGGCCTGATGGTGACCCTCTACCTGGTCCTGCTGCTGGTGGCGAGCCCGACCATGGGGCTGCTGGTGGTGGTGCTGGGGGCCTTCCGGGTCGCCCTCTTCCTGTTCACCCGCAAGAAGACGAAGGACCTGATGTCGCGCTCGCTGCAGACCGAGGCGCGGTCGCAGAGCTACCAGGTGAACCTGCTCGCCGGCATCGAGACGCTGAAGGCGGCCGGCGCCGAGCACCGGTCGGTCGAGCAGTGGTCGCACCTCTACGTGGACGTGCTCAACATCTCGCTCGCCCGCGGCCGGCTGCAGGCGTTCGTCGACTCGACGCTCTCCGCCCTGGGCACCGCCTCGCCGCTGATCGTCCTCGTCTGGGGCGCCGTCCAGGTGCTCCAGGGGCACCTCACGCTGGGCACCATGCTGGCCCTGAACGCGCTGGCGGCCGGCTTCCTGACGCCGCTCTCGACGCTGATCACCAACGCCTTCCAGTTCCAGCTCCTCGGCAGCTACATGGACCGCCTGGAGGACGTGCTGGAGACCCCGCGCGAGCAGGATCCGACGACGGTCAAGCCGGCGCCGCGCCTCAAGGGGGAGATCCGGCTGGAGAACGTCAGCTTCCGCTACGGCCCGCTGTCGCCGCTGGCGGTGCGCGACGTGTCGGTGGACATCCCGCCGGGCCGCTTCGTCGCCCTGGTCGGGCGCTCCGGGGCGGGCAAGTCGACGCTGGCCAGCCTGCTGGTGGGGCTCTATCCGCCGACCGACGGGCGGATCCTCTTCGACGGCATCGATCTCGTGGAGCTGGAGCTGCGCTCGGTGCGCCGGCAGGTCGGGGTGGTGCCGCAGCATCCCTACCTCTTCGGCTCCAGCATCCGGGGCAACATCAGCCTCTCGGACCCGTCGCTGCCGCTGTCGCGGGCGGTGGAGGCGGCGAAGCTCGCCCACATCCACGACGACATCGTGGTGATGCCGATGGGGTACGAGACGATCCTGGCCGACGGCGGCGCCTCGCTCTCGGGCGGCCAGCGCCAGCGGCTGGCGCTGGCCCGCGCGCTGGTCCACCGGCCGGCGATCCTGCTGCTCGACGAGGCGACGAGCGCGCTCGACACCCGCACCGAGCGCGAGATCCAGCAGGAGCTCGAGGGGCTGCGAACCACCCGCATCGTCATCGCCCACCGCCTGAGCACCATCCGCCACGCCGACCTGATCCTGGTGATGGACGACGGCCGCCTCGTCGAGCAGGGCCGGCACGAGGAGCTCCTCGCCCTCGGCGGCGTCTACGCCAGCCTGGTGGCCGCGCAGATGGAGAAGGAAAAGATGCAGGCCGCGGGGGTGTAGAGCCCCTCATCGCCCCCGCCCCCCTCTTCTCCCGGTGAGGGAGATGGGCTCGATTTCAGGGAGTCCTACGCCGGCTCACGCGGTCCCTGCCGGAAGCTCTCGGCGCTACAGTCCCGTGAGCGAGAAGCCGCGTAGCCCTCGCGGACCATCGTCCTCAATACGCTTGCCATGCGATCACGCCCCGGCGTGGTTGGTATCCTCGTAGACCCTTTCAGAAAAATTAGACGCTTCGCCGCTCGCCGGACTCATCGAGTTGGTCGGGAAGAAAAGTAAATCATGAGTGGTTTTGCACATAGGTAAGTTTCTGGCCGGTGTCCCGCTCGGAAGCTTATGCATCACCCTGCTGAAGGAGACCTGAACCTCTGAGACTGATGCCTCGCGGTTCTGACCTGTATACGTTTGTCACCGAGGCGCAATGTCGAAGAACGAAACGATTTCTGAAATATTGGAGAACCGGGCGACGGAACAGGGCGAGCGCCCGGCCTACGTCTTCCTGTCCTATGGCGAGACCGGTGTGGTCGAGGAGCGGCTCACCTACGGGGAGCTCGACGCCCGCGCCCGGGCGATCGGTGCCTCGTTGCAGGCGACGGGTGCCGGCGGCGAGCGCGTCGCCCTGCTGCTCCCTCCAGGGCCGGATTTCATCGCTTCCTTCTTCGGCTGCCTGTATGCCGGAGCCGTCGCTGTTCCCGCCCTGCCGCCGCGTCGGCGGGGCATCGATCCGCGCCTGCGGGCGATCTGCCGCGACGCCCGCCCGCGGGTGGCGCTGACCACTGCCGGCCAGTTGCTGGCCCTGGAGAGCGCCGCCGCCGAGATTCCGGAGCTCTCCGCCGCCCGCCGGATGGCTCCCGCCACGGAGGGGGCCGCGGACTGGCGGAGACCGGATACGAGCCCGGAGGCGCTCGCCTTTCTCCAGTACACCTCGGGCTCGACCTCGTCCCCCAAAGGGGTGATGGTCAGCCACGGCAACCTCCTGCACAACGAGGAGCTGATCCGCCACGCCTTCGCGCAGTCGTCGGGCTCGGTGGTGCTGGGCTGGCTGCCGCTCTATCACGACATGGGGCTGATCGGCACGGTCCTGCAGCCGCTCTACGCCGGGCGCGCGTCTGCTACCTGATGTCGCCCGGGGCGTTCCTGCAGCGCCCGGCGCGCTGGCTGCGAAGCCATCTCGCGCTACCGCGCGACGACCAGCGGCGGCCCCAACTTCGCCTATGAGCTGTGCGTGCGCAAGGTGGGAGAGGCGGAGCGGGAGAGCCTCGACCTCTCTTCGTGGCAGGTGGCCTTCAACGGTGCCGAGCCGGTGCGGGCCGGCACGCTGCGGCGTTTCGCCGCGGCCTTCGCCCCTTGCGGCTTCCGCGCCGCGGCATTCTGCCCTTGCTACGGCCTTGCCGAGGCGACGCTGCTCGTCTCGGGATGGTGCGAGGAGGGGATCCCCGGGTGCGTGCAGCTCGACGCGGAGGCTCTGGAACGGCACGAGGCGGAGAACGCGGAGATGCCGCGGACGCCGCGCGGAGCCGCGAGCTGGTCGGCTGCGGAGCGCCCCTGCAGACCGTCCTCGCTCGTCGATCCGGAGTCGGCAGAGCCTTGTCCGCCCGGTCGCGTCGGCGAGATCTGGGTGGCCGGCCCGAGCGTCGCCCGCGGTTACTGGGAGCGGCCGGAGGAGACGGCCGCGACATTCGGCGCCCGTCTCGCCGACGGCACCGGCCCCTTCCTGCGCACCGGGGACCTCGGATTCGTCGCCGAGGGCGAGCTGTTCCTCACCGGCCGTCTGAAGGACCTGATCATCCTGCGCGGCAGGAACCACTACCCGCAGGACCTCGAGCTGACCGCCGAGCGCAGCCACGCCGATCTGCGCGCCGGCGGCGGCGCCGCCTTCGCGGTCGATCTCGCCGCCGAGGAGCGGCTGGTGATCGTCCATGAGATGGCGCGCCACGCCCTCGCCGGCATGGAAGCTGGAAAGGCGGAGGAGATCGCCGCGGCGGTGCGCCGGGGGGTGGCCGAAGAGCATGAGGCGAGCGTCGCGGAGGTGGTGCTGATCCGGCCGGAAACGCTGCCCCGGACGTCCAGCGGCAAGGTGCGGCGGAGCGCCTGCCGCGACCTGTATCTCCAGGGTGGGCTGCGCGTGGTTGGCGCGAGCCGCCTCTCTGCCATCGCGGACACCGCCGCGGACGAGGACCCGTGGTCCGGGTCCCAAGTGGGATCGCCGGACTGGCTGCGCCGAACCTTCGCAGCCGCGGCGCGGATCGATCCCGAGCGGGTCGATGCGGACCTTCCGCTCTCCGCCGCGGGGCTGGATTCGCTGGCGGCCGTGGAGCTGAAGCAGACGGTGGAGGAGGTGGCCGGCGTCTTCCTTCCCTTGGCGGACCTGCTGGAGGGGATGACCCTCGCGCGAGCTGGAGCGGCGGGTGGCCGAGGAGGCCACGGCGGCGAGAGCGGCGATGCAGCTTCCGTCTGGCACCGGCGAAGCGGCAGGCGAGCACCCGCTCTCCTGGAACCAGCGCTCGCTCTGGTTTCTCCATCGCCTGGCGCCCGAGAGCTCCGCTTACAACATCGCCGGCGCGGCGCGGCTCGGGCCGATCTCCTCCGAAGCCCTGGGCCGCGCGCTCCAGGGTCTGGTGGACCGCCACCCGATGCTGCGCGCCACGTTCGCCGACACGCCCGGCGGTCCGGTGCAGCGAATGGGGAGCGGGTCGCGGCCGGCTTCGAGACCGTGGATGCGACCGGCTGGAGCGACGCGGAGGTGCACGCGCGGCTGCATGCGGAAGCGTATCGCCCGTTCGACCTGGCGGCCGGGCCGCTCCTCCGGGCGGTCCTGCTGCGGCACGGTGATCGCGGGGGGAGGCCTTCCTCGCCCTCACCGTGCACCACGTTGCGGCCGACTTCTGGTCGATGGCCGTGCTGGCCCGCGAGCTCGGCGCGCTCGCGGCGGGGAGACGCCCGCCCGCTCCGGCGGCCCTGTACACCGACTTCGCCCGCCGGCAAGAGCGGATGCTGGAGAGCCCCGCGGGAGAGCGGCTGTGGGAGCACTGGCGGGAGCGCCTGGCCGGCACGCCGCAGCTCGACCTGCCCACCGACCGGCCGCGGCGTCCGGTGCGGACCCTGCGCGGCGGATCGCGGACCGCTTCCTCCCTCGGCGGAACGGGCGGAGGCGGTCCACCGGCTCGCCGCTGCCCATGGCTGCACGCCCTTCGTCGCCCTGCTCGCCGCCTGGCAGGCCGTGCTCTCCCGCTGGAGCGGCCAGGAGGAATTCCTGACCGGCGCCCCGATGGCCGGCCGCTCCGCCCGCGAGTGGGGGGAGGTGGTGGGCTACTTCGTCAACCTGGTGCCCTTGCGCGCCGACCTCGCCGGCGATCCGGCGACCGGCGAGCTGATGGCGCGGACGCGCGGCACCGTGCTCGACGCGCTGGAGCACCAGGATCTCCCTTTCGCCCTGCTCACCGAGCGCTTGCAGCCCGAGCGCGATCCCAGCCGGCCGCCGCTGGTCGCGGCGATGCTGACCTATGAGAAAGCCCCGGCGCCGGAGTTAGCCGCGCTCGCGGCCTTCGCGGTGGGCGTGCCGGGTGCCCGGCTCGACCTCGGGGGTCTGTCCTGGAGTCGCTCCCCCTCGCGCCACCCGCCGCGCAGCTCGACCTCGCCCTGACCGCGGCGGAGCTTCCCGCGGGGCTCGCGGTCTCCTTGCAGTGGGACGCCGACCTGTTCGACGCGACGACCGCCGAACGGATGCTCGGCCACCTCGACCGCCTGCTCGCCGGGCTCGCTGGGACCACCGCGGCGGATCGGCCGGTCGCGGAGCTGCCGCTGCTCTCACCGGCCGAGCACCACCAGTGCTCACCGAGTGGAACGACACGGCGGTGCCGCGGTCCCCGGGGCTCCCGTGCACGGCCTCTTCGAGGCTCAGGCGGCCCGCACGCCGGACGCGCCGGCCGCGTCTTCCAGGGGGAGCGCTCACCTACGCCGCGCTCGACCCGTGCCGGCCGGCTGGCGCAGCACCTGCTGCGGCTGGGCTGCGTTCCGGAGAGCCGCGTCGGTGTCGCCCTCGAGCGCTCGCTCGACCTGATCGTCGGCTCTGCTCGGCGTGCTCAAGGCCGGGCGGCGCCTACGTGCCGCTCGATCCCGACTACCCGGGCGACCGGCTGGCCTTCATGCTGGAGGACGCGGCGCCTGCAGGTGCTGATCACCGAGACGTGCATGAGCGCCGCGCTCGCCTCCGGCTCCGCGGCGATGCACGGTCCTCTGCCTGGACAGCCGACGCGCACGCGATGGCGGACCGCGGCGCGCGGCTTCCAGGGCGACGACCGGCAGCTCGCCTACGTCATCTACACCTCGGGCTCGACCGGCCGGCCGAAGGGCGTGCGGCGTCGCGCACCGCGCGCTCGTCAACTTCCTGCGTCGATGGCGCAGACCCGGGCTTCGCCGCCGGACGACGCGCTGCTCGCCGTCACCACGCTCGTCGTTCGACATCGCGGTGCTCGAGCTCTTCCTGCCGCTGACCGCGGGCGGCTGCGTCGAGCTCGCCAGCCGGACGAGCCGCGGACGGCGCGCTCCTGGCGGCCCGGCTCGCGCGCGTCCGGCGGCCACGCGTCGTGCAGGCGACGCCGGCGACCTGGCGGATGCTGCTCGACGCGGGCTGGGCCGGCGATGCCCGGCCTGCTCGCGCTGTGCGGCGGCGAGGCGCTGCCGCGCGATCTCGCTGGCCGCCTGCTCGCCGAGCGCGCCGGCGAGGCTGTGGAACATGTACGGCCCGACCGAGACGACCGATCTGGTCGACCGCGCGCGCGTACCGGCCGGACGCGCGACGCGGGCGCGGTCTCGATCGGCCGGCCGATCGCCAACACGCCGGTCCACGTGCTCGACCGCGCGGCTGCAGCCCGTGCCGGTCGGCGTGCCGGGCGAGCTGTACATCGGCGGCGCCGGCGTGGCGCGCGGCTACCTCGGCCGGCCGGACCTGACGGCCGAGCGCTTCGTGCCCGACCCGTTCGCGCGAGCGCCGGCGGCGCGGCTCTACCGCACCGGCGACCTGGCCCGGCGGCGCCCGGACGGCGCGCTCGAGTTCCTCGGGCGCATCGACCACCAGGTCAAGGTGCGCGGCTTCCGCATCGAGCTCGGCGAGATCGAGGCGGTGCTGGCCGGCGCAACCCGGCGTCCGCGAGGCGGTGGTGCTGGCCGGCGAGGGCGCCGACCGGGGACGCGGCTGGTCGCCTACGTGGTCGGCGGCGCCGGCCGGTCGAAGCGCTGACGCCAGGCCTGCGCGCCGGCTGCCGGAGCTACATGGTGCCGTCCGCCTTCGTGGCGCTCGCCGGCGCTGCCGCTCACCCCGAACGGCAAGGTCGACCGCAAGGCGCTGCCGGCGCCGGACGGGCGAGCCCCGCGGAGGAGTACGTGGCGCCGCGGACGCCGGTCGAGGAGATCGCTGGCCGGCATCTGGGCCGAGGTGCTCGGGCTGGAGCGGGTCGGGTGCGCGACCACTTCTTCGACCTGGGCGGCCACTCGCTGCTGGCGACGCGGGTGATGTCGCGCGCTGCGCGAGGCGTTCGGGATCGAGCTGCCGCTGCGCGATCTCTTCGAGGCGCCGACGCTGGCGGACTTCGCCGCCGCGGGTCGAGGCCATGCGCCGGACCGGCGCGGTCCGCCCGCTCCGCCTCTCGTCCCGTTGGCGCCGAGGGCGCGCTGCCGCTGTCCTTCGCGCAGCAGCGGCTCTGGTTCCTCGATCAGCTCGAGCCGGGCAGCCCGCTCTACAACATGCCCGGGGCGCTGCGGATCGAGGGGCCGCTGGACGTCGCGGTGCTGGCGCGCGCCTGGGAGAGATCGTGCGCCGGCACGAGGCGCTGCGCACCGTCTTCGAGGGCCGGACGCAGTGCCGAGGCTTCGCCGGTCCAGGTGATCCAGCCGGCGGAGCCCTTCCCGCTGCCGCTGGTGGACCTGTCGGGGCTGCCGGAGGCGCGCGCGAGGCGCTGGCCCTCGCCCTGTCCGAGAAGAGGCCGCCCGAGCGTTCGACCTCGCCCGCGGGCCGCTGCTGCGCGGTCTGCTGCTGCGCCTGGCCGAGGAGGACCACGTCGTCGCGCTGACCATGCACCACATCGCCGGCGACGGCTGGTCCATGGGCGATCCTGGTGCGCGAGGTGGCGGCGCTCTACGCGGCGTTCGCCGGGGCGGCCGTCGCCGCTTGCCGGAGCTGCCGGTGCAGTACGCGGACTTCGCGGTCTGGCAGCGCTCCTGGCTGCACGGCGAGGTCCTGGAGCGGGAGTCGCCTTCTGGCGCGAGCAGCTCGCCGGGCTGCCCCCGCTCCTGGAGCTGCCCACCGACCGCCCGCGGCCCGCGGCGCGGAGCTACCGGGGCGCCGCGCGGCCGGTGCGGCTGCCGGCCGGGCTCATCCGGCGGGCCGAGGCTCTGGCCCGGCGCGAGGGGCGACCCTCTTCATGGTGCTCCTGGCCGGCTTCCAGTCCCTCCTGGCGCGCTACAGCGGCCAGGACGATCTCGCGGTGGGCTCGCCCGTCGCCGGACGCAACCGGCTAGAGAGAGGGGCTGATCGGGTTCTTCGTCAACACGCTGGTGCTGCGCGGCGCCTGGCGGGCGCGCCCACCTTCCGCGAGCTGCTCGGCCGGGCGCGCGAGACGGCGCTCGCCGCCTATCTGCACCAGGACGTTGCCGTTCGAGCAGCTGGTCGACGAGCTGGCCCCGGAGCGGAGCCTCGCCCACGCCCCGCTGTTCCAGGTGATGTTCTCGTGCAGAACCTTCCTGCTGAGAGCCTGGAGGTCCGGGATCTGCGGCTGCGGCCGGTGCAGGTGGCCGGGACCACGGCGAAGTTCGATCTGCTGTTCGACCTCACTGAGCAGGCCGGCGAGCTGCGCGGGGCGATGGAGTACGCCACCGACCTGTTCGACGCCGCCACGGTCGCCCGCCTGGCCGGGCACTGCGAGCGGTTGCTCGCCGCGGCCACGGCCTCGCCGGAGCTGCCGGTCGCGGAGCTGCCATGGCTCGGCGAGGCCGAGCGCCAGCAGATCCAGGTGGAATGGAACGACACCGCCCGGGAGCCGCTGGACGGGGTCCTCGTCCACGAGGCGATCTCCCGTAGCGCCGAGCGCTCCCCCGGCGCTCCCGCCGTGGCCTGGGACGGCGGCGAGCTGACCTACGGCGAGTTGGAGAGGCGTTCGAACCGGCTGGCGCGCCGGCTCCGCCGCCTCGGCGTAGGTCCCGAGGTGCTCGTGGGCCTCTGCTGCGACCGCTCGGGAGACGCCGTGGTGGGCGTGCTCGGCATCCTCAAGGCGGGAGGGGCCTACGTGCCCCTCGACCCGGAGTATCCGGAGGAGCGCCTGAAGCAGACGCTCGCCGACTGCGGCGCGCCGGTGCTGGTAGCGCAGGAGCGCACCGGCGGCCTTGCGGCCGTCACCGGAGCCCGGCTGGTGCGGGTCGATGCGATAGACCAGGAAATAGACCTGGAAGAGGACGAGGGCCCGCTGGCCCCGGCGGCCTGGCCGGAGAATCCGGCCTACGTGATCTACACCTCGGGATCCACGGGCCGACCCAAGGGAGTGGTGGTGACGCACGGTGCCCTGGCCCGCTCCGACGAGAGCCCGTCTGGCTTTCTACCGCGAGCCGGTGGAGGCCTACCTGCTGGCCTCGTCCTTCGCGTTCGACAGCAGCGTGGCCGGTCTCTTCTGGACCCTCGGGGACGGCGGCACGCTGGTGTTGCACCGGGACCAGTCGCGGCTCGAACTGCCGGACTTTCTCATCACCCTGGAAAGCCGCCAGGCGTCGCACCTGCTCTGCCTCCCCTCGCTCTACAGCCTGATCCTGGAGCACGCGCATCCCGGCCAGCTCGCCTCCCTGAAGACCGTCATCGTGGCGGGGGAGGCCTGCCTTCCCGCCCTCGTCGCGCAGCACGCTGAGCGGCTCCCCGGGGTGGCGCTGGTGAACGAGTACGGCCCTACCGAGGGGACCGTGTGGAGCAGCGCCTGCACCTTGACGGCGGCTCCTCCCCCGCGCGTCGTCTCCATTGGCCGCCCGATCGGCAACGTCCGCCTCCATCTGCTGGACCGCGACCTGGGGCCGGTGCCGGCCGGCGTTCACGGCGAGCTCTGGATCGGTGGCACGTCGCTGGCGCGCGGCTACATCGCTCGCCCGGACTTGACCGCGGAGCGCTTCGTACCGGATCCGTTTGCTGGGGGCGCCCTGGCGCGCGCATGTACCGCACGGGTGACCTCGCGCGCGTGCTCGCCGACGGCAATGGTTGGAATACGTGGGCCGCGCCGATCACCAGGTCAAGGTGCGCGGCTTCCGTGTGGAGCTCGGCGAGATTGAGGCCGCAGCTGCTGGCGCAGCCCGGTGTGCGTGAGGCGGTGGTCGTCGCTGACGGCGGCGCACTGGCCGGCGGCTGCCCGGCTACGTGGCAGGTGACGCCGCGATCGAGGTGCTGCGTGGGACGCTGCGCGAGCGGTTGCCCGAGTACATGGTCCCGGCAAGCTTCGTGAAGCTCGCGGCGTTGCCCAGGACGGCAACGGCAAGGTCGACCGGAAAGCACTGCCCGCTCCCGAGGCAGAGGCGCGCGGGGGGTTCGAGGCGCCGCGCATCCGCGAGCAGGAGACCTGGGCGCGGTCTGGGCGCGAGTCCTGAGACTCGAGCGGGTGGGGCTGAAGGACGACTTCTTCGAGCTGGGCGGCGACTCGATCCTCTCGGTCCAGATCGTGGCCCGGGCGCGCCAGGCCGGCCTGGTCTTCACCGTCAAGCAGATTTTCGAGCATCAGACCGTGGCCGGGCTCGCCCGCCACGCCGCGGCCATGCAGACGCCCTCCGACGTTCCCAGGACCGGGCTCGACGCGCACAGCTTCAACCATCTGTTATCGCTCCTCTCGGATCCGGGGAACGTCGAAGACGTCTACCCGCTGTCGCCAGCCCAGAACGGCATGCTGTTCCATAGCCTGATGGCGCCGGAGTCCGGGGTCTACGTCACCCAGGTCACCTGTACCCTGCCGGCGGATCTCGACGTCCGGCTATTCCGGCAAGCCTGGGACGGCTCGTCGAACGTCACGGGGTACTACGCACGGCCTTCCTTTGGGACGGTCTCGACGAGCCTCTGCAGGTCGTCCGCAAGACCGTCTCTCTCCCCTGGCAGGATCTGGACTGGAGCGGCCTCCCGGAGGGGGAGCAGAAGCGCCGCCTCGAAGATCTGCGGCATCGCGACCGGCACGTACCCCTGCCCCTGACCGGCGCGCCGCTGATGCGCTTCTCCCTGTTCCGTCTCGAAGGCGAGCTGGGGTTCGTCTGGACCTCCCACCACCTGCTGATGGACGGCTGGTCGCTCCCCGTCCTGGTCCAGGAGCTGGACGCCGTCTACGCGGCCCTGCGGGAGGGCCGGGAACCGGCGCTGCAGCCGGCGCGGCCATTCAGCGACTACATCGCCTGGCTGCGGGCGCAGGATCTGTCGTGGGCCGAGCCCTTCGGCGCGAGGAGCTGGCGGGGTTCACCGCGCCCAATCCGGTGAGCATCGTCCACCCGGCCCCCTCAGGAGACGCTGAAGAGAGCTCCGGTCAGGACGAGCACGGGAGCCGGATCTCCCGCGAGCTCACGGCGGAGCTTCAGGCCCTGGCGGCGCGGCACAAGCTGACCTTGCAGACCGTCACCCAGGGCGCCTGGGCCCTGCTCGTGAGCCGCTACAGCGGCGAGGAGGACGTGGTCTTCGGCAGCGTGGTCTCCGGCCGTCCGGCCGCCCTGCCCGGCGTCGAGAGCATGGTCGGCATGTTCATCAATACCCTGCCGGCGCGGGCCCGGGGGGGCGACGCCGAGCCGCTGGCCGCCTGGCTGCGATGCCTCCAGGAGCGTCAGATGGCCCGGCAAGAGCACGAGCACAGCCCGCTGGCGCAGATCCACCGCTGGAGCGAGGTCCCCGCCGGCTTGCCGCTGTTCGAGACGCTCTACGTGTTCGAGAACTACCCCAACGCTGGGGAGGGCCCTTCCGGCAGCCTGGGGATCGGCGAGCTGCGCAGCTTCGAGACCACCAACTATCCCCTCACCGGTCCTCTCGACTGGGAGGGGATCGTTCTGCGTCGGCTTCCGATCTCGCGCGGTTGGACGGGGACGCGGCGTCCCGGCTGATCCAGCACCTCGACACGCTGCTCCCCGGCATGGCCGGCCGGAGCGCCTCCTCGGCGACCTGGGCCTGCTCCCGGCCGCGGAGGCGCTCCTGCTCCGCGCCTGGAACGCCACGGCCTTGCCCTATCCTTTCGGTAGCCGCGGCATGCCTGGATCGAGGCCCAGGTCCCGAGCACGCCCGAGCGGTGGCGTCGTCTTCGAGCGGAAGAGCTGACCTACGGAGCTCGACGGCCGGGCCGATGGCCTGGCGCCTGCTCCGGACAGGGCTGCGGCCCGGAGTGCCCGTCGGCGTCCTCATGGAGCGCTCGTCGAGATGGTGGTCGCCCTGCTCGGCATCCTCAAGGCGGGCGGCGCCTACGTGCCGCTCGACCCCGACTACCCGGCCGAGCGCCTCGCCTTCAGGCTCAGGATGCGCGCCTGCGGTTGTCCTGACGCAGCGCCGGCCTCGCCGTCTCCGCCGGGCGCGGAGGACCGCTTCCTGCCGGAGGACGGCGAGCCCGCGGCCGGGGCCGACGACGCCCGCCTCGGTGCCGGTCGATCCCGACCACCTGGCCTACGTGATCTACACCTCGGGCTCGACCGGCCGGCCCAAGGGCGCGGTGAACACCCACCGCGGCATCGTCAACCGCCTGCTCTGGATGCAGGAGGCGCTGCACCTCGCCGCCGCCGACCGCGTGCTGCAGAAGACGCCGTTCAGCTTCGACGTCTCGGTCTGGGAGTTCTTCTGGCCGCTGATGACCGGCGCCCGGCTCGTCATCGCCCGGCCCGGCGGCCACCGCGACCCGGCTACCTCGCGCGCCTGATCGCGCGAGAAGGGGATCACGGTCCTGCACTTCGTCCCGTCGATGCTCCAGGTCTTCCTCGACGAGCCCGGGGCGGCGGAGTGCCGCACCCTGCGCGGCGTGATCTGCAGCGGCGAGGCGCTGCCGCCGAACTGGTCGGCGCTTCGCCGCGCGCCTCGGCCGGCGCCGGCTGCACAACCTCTACGGCCCGACCGAGGCCGCGGTCGACGTCACCTCCTGGCCGTGCAGCGAGACGACCGTGGCGCGCGTCCCGATCGGCCGGCCGATCGCCAACACCCGATCTACCTGCTCGACGCCGGACTGCAGCCGGTGCCCGTCGGCGTGCCGGGCGAGCTGTACATCGGCGGCGTGCAGGCTGGCGCGCGGCTACCTCGACCGCCCGAGCTCACCGCCGAGCGCTTCGTCCCCGACCCGTTCGCGGCGCGAGCCCGGCGCGCGCGCTGTACCGCACCGGCGACCTCGCGCGCTGGCGCGCCGACGGCGCGCTCGAGTACCTCGGGCCGCATCGACCACCAGGTGAAGATCCGCGGCTTCCGCATCGAGCTCGGCGAGATCGAGGCGGCGCTGCTGGCCCAGCCCGGAGTGCGCGAGGCGGTGGTGGTGGCGCGCGAGGACGCGCCCGGCGACAAGCGGCTCGTCGCCTACGTGGTCGGCGAGCGTCGCCGGTCGAGGAGCTGCGGCACGGCGCTGGGCGACGGCTGCCGGAGTACATGGTGCCCGCGGCCTTCGTGGTGCTCGACGGCGCTGCCGCTGACGCCGAGCGGCAAGCTCGACCGCAAGGCGCTGCCCGCGCCGGAGCAGCCCGGCGCCGAGCGAGCTACGTGGCGCCGCGCACTCGCGAGGAGGAGCTCCTGGCGGCGGTCTGGGCGCAGGTCCTGCGTCTGCCGCGGGTGGGCGTCCACGACAACTTCTTCGAGCTCGGCGGCGACTCGATCCTCTCCATCCAGATCGTGGCCCGGGCGCGCCAAGCCGGCCTGCTCTTCAGCATGCGGCAGATCTTCGAGCATCCAGACCGTGGCCGAGCTGGCCTCGCCGTCGTCACGGAGGCCGCCGCTGCCGGGCAAGGGCCGGTGGTCGGGGAGGTGCCGCTCACCCCGGTCCAGCGCTGGTTCCTCGAGCAGGACTTCGCGGACCCCCACCACTTCAACCAGACCCTGCGGCTGGAGCCACGGGAGCCCCTGGCCCCGCCGTCCTGGAGCGTGCCCTGGCCGCCGTCGTGGAGCACCACGACGCCCTGCGGATGCGGCTCGATCCTCAGACGGGACGGCAGGAAAACGCGCCGGTCGAGCCGGTGACGCCCTTCCACCGGGTGGACCTTTCGGGGCTGCCGGCGCATCGCCTGGACGAGGCCTTCGAGCGGGCGGCCGAGGCGCTCCAGGCGGGCTTCGACCTGTCCACCGGGCCCCTGACCCGCCTCTGCCTTTTCGATGCAAGGCTGCTCTGGGTCACCCATCACCTGGTCGTCGACGGCGTCTCCTGGAGCGTGCTGGTCGAGGATCTGGAGGATGCCTACCGCCAAGGCGCGCGCGGGCTGCGCATCGCCTTTCCGCCCAAAACCACCTCGTTCCAGGAGTGGGCCCGCCGCCTGGACGCGCACGCCGGCTCGGACGCCCTGGCCAGCGAGCTGGAGCACTGGCGCGAGACGGCCCAGGCTTTCGTTCCCCGCCTGCCGGTGGACTTCCCCTCCGGTGGCCCATCGGAGATCAGCGATACTGTCGCGGACGAGGCCACGATCTCCTTCGAGCTCAGCGCCGAAGAGACGGCGGACCTTCTCCAGACCCTGCCGTCGGTCTACCACAGCCGCATCGACGAGGCGCTGCTGAGCGCCCTGGCACGGGCGCTGGTGGGCTGGACCGGCTTCCCGCGTCTGCGGGTGGACCTGGAGGGGCACGGCCGCGAGCCGCTCGCCGGAGATACCGGCGATGTCGAGGACCTCGACGTCTCGCGCACCGTGGGCTGGTTCACCTCCCTGTACCCGGTGGTCCTGGAGGGTGGGGACGCCGATCCCGGCGGGGCCCTGGTGAGCGCCAAGGAGCGGTTGCGCGCCGTGCCCGGACGCGGCATCGGCTACGGCCTGTTGCGCTACGGAGGGGCGGCCGAGCTCCTGGAGGCGGCGCCCGAGTCCGAGATCCTGTTCAACTATCTGGGCCAGGCCGACGCGGCTTCTGGGGAGGGCTCTCTCTTCCGGGTTTCCACGACCGCCACCGGCCCCAACCGGAGCCCGCGCGCCCACCGCACCCACCGGTTGGAGATCGTCGGCATTGTCACCGATGGCCGGCTCCAGATCACTCTGACCTATGGCTCGCGAACGCATCGCCGGGAGACCGCGGAACGGCTGGCCACAGCCTATGCCAGCGCGTTGCGGCAGCTCATTGAGCAGGGGCGGGAAAGCGAGGAGGTCTTCACGCCGTCCGACTTTTCCAAGGCCAGGCTCGACGCCAACAGCTTCGCCAGGGTGGCGGCTCTGCTCGCCGACTCCGAGTGAATTCATCTTGTAAGCCGTCCAAGAGCGCCGAAGCATCATGAAGAACGTCGAAGATCTCTATCCCCTCACGCCGCTCCAGAGCGGCATGCTGTTCCATAGCCTGATGGCGCCCGAGTCCGGGGTCTATGTCAACCAGGTCACCTGCACCCTGCCGGCCGATCTCGATTCCCGGCGCTTCCGGCAAGCCTGGGAGAGGCTCGTCCAGCGCCATGGGGTGCTGCGCACGGCTTTCCTCTGGGATGGCCTCGAGGAGCCCTTGCAGGCCGTCCGCAAGACGGTCCCCCTCCCCTGGCAGGAGCTGGACTGGCGCGGCCTCCCCGCGGAGGAGCAGCGGAGCCGCTTCGAGGAACTGCGGCGTAGCGAACGGCACACCCCTCTGCCTCTGAGCAAGGCGCCGCTGATGCGTTTCTCCCTGATTCGCCTGGACGGCGAGCTGGGGCTCATCTGGACGTTCCACCACCTGCTGCTGGACGGCTGGTCGCTCCCCCTCCTGGTCGGGGAGCTGGCAGCCGTCTACGCCGCTCTTGGGGAGAACCGGGAGCCGGCGTTGCCGCCGGCGCGGCCGTTCGGCGACTACGTCGCCTGGCTGCGGAAGCGGAGTGCGGCGAAGGCCGAGACGTTCTGGCGCCAGGAGCTCGTGGGGTTCACCGCCCCGAATTCTCTGGGATCGCCCCCCCGGCGGGAGCGGAGACGGCTGCCGGCTACGCCGAGCACGGGATCGAGCTGTCCCGCGAGGTCACGGCGGCGCTCCAGGCCCTGGCGGCGCGGCACAAAGCTGACCTTGCAGACCGTCACCCTGGGCACCTGGGCCCTGCTCTTCAGCCGCTACAGCGGCGAGGAGGACGTGGTCTTCGGCAACGTGGTCTCCGGCCGTCCGGCCGCCCTACCCGGCGTCGAAACCATGGTCGGCATGTTCATCAACACCCTGCCGGTGCGGGTCGGGTGAACGGCGCCGAGCCCCTCGTCCCTGGCTCGGCGCCTGCAGGAGCATCAGCCCGAGCTGCGCGAGTACCCGAGCACACCCCGCTGGTCCAGGTGCAGGGCTGGAGCGAAATGCCCCCGGGAACGCCGCTCTTCGAGAAGCCCTGGTGGTCTTCGAGAACTACCCCGACGCCGGAGACGGCGGCTCCGGCGGCCTGCAGATCGGCGACCTGCGCAACTACGAGAGCACCAACTATCCCGTTACCCTGGTCATCACGGCTACGGACCAAGTCTCTCTACAATTGCGGACGGATCGCGCCCGCATGGACGGGGCCACGGCGCCACGCCTGCTCCAGCACCTCGCCAACCTGCTCGCCGGCATGGCCGAGGGAGAGAGGATCTCCCGCTCGCCGAACTGCCGCTGCTCGGCGAGGCCGAGCGGCACCAACTCCTAGGGGAATGGAGGACACCACAGCCCCCTTTCCTTCGGAGGCGACCCTCCATGGCCTCTTCGCGGAACAGGCGAGGCTGCAGCCCGGCGCCGTCGCCGTCGAGCACGAAGGAGAGACGCTGACCTGGGCCGAGTTACGGGATCGGGCCGGACGGCTCGCCCGCCGGCCGGTTGCCCTCGGGTTGCAGCCAGAGGAGCGGGTAGCAGTCCTCGCCGAGCGTTCGCTGGAACTCATCTCGGCCCTTCTGGGAATTCTGGAGGCCGGAGGGGCCTATCTGCCGCTCGATCCTGCCGATCCTCCAGAACGCCTAGCCTGGTTGCTCCGCGACGCGGGCGTATCGCTGCTGGTCGCCCGGGAGACCCCCCCGTTCGAGCTGCCAGCGGAGGTGCGGGTGATCATCCCCGACGCCGCTGGGAGCCGAAGTTATCCCGAGTCGACCTGCCGCAGGTTCCAGCCGGGTCCCTGGCCTACGTCATATACACCTCGGGATCGACCGGCACGCCCAAGGGAGTCGGGGTCACGCACCGCAATGTGCTCCGGCTGGTGCGCGGCACCGAGTATGCGGACCTGGGACCGACAGACCTGGCTCCAGACGGCCCCGGTCTCCTTCGATGCCTCGACCGTGGAGATCTGGTCCCCCCCTCCTGAACGGCGGCCGTCTGGTCCTGTATCCCGGCCGGTCGGCGCGCTCGACCACCGGCGCGAGTCTCGAGACCCACGGCGTCACCTCGGCCGGCTCACCGCCGGCCTGTTCCACGAGATGGTGGATGTTGCCTGGACGGCCTGCGGCCGCTCTCCCAGCTCCTGAGGGGGGGCGACGTAGTCTCGCCCGAACGCCCGCCGCGTCCTGGAGCGCCATCCCGGCCTGACCCTGATCGACGGCTACGGCCCCACGGAGGGCACCACCTTCACCACCTGCCACCGGATCCGCGCCCCCCCGGTGGGGGAGCGCGTGCCGATCGGCCGCCCCATCGCGAACACCCGGGCCTACCTGCTGGACGGGCGCCGTCCCCGGTGCCGGTGGGTGTGACGGGCGAGCTGTTCGTGGGCGGCGACGGCCTGGCGCGCGGCTACCTGGGCCGCCCGGAGCTCACCGCCGAGCGCTTCGTCCCCGACCCCTTCGGGCCGGCGGGGGGCGCCTCTACCGCACCGGCGACCGCGTGCGCTGGCGGGCCGACGGCACCCTCGAGTTCGGCGGCCGGCTGGACCAGCAGGTGAAGATCCGCGGCTTCCGGATCGAGCCGGGCGAGATCGAGGCGGCGCTGCGGCGCGCCCGGGGTCCGCGAGGCGCCGTGCTGGCGCGCGAGGACCGGCCGGCGACCGGCGGCTGGTCGCCTACGTGGTCGGCGACGGCGCGGTCGGCGCGCTGCGCCGGTCGCTGCGGAGCGGCTGCCGGACTACATGGTGCCGGCCGCCTTCGTGACGCTGGCCGCCTTGCCGCTCACCGCCAACGGCAAGGTGGACCGCCGGGCCCTGCCGGCGCCCGAGCGCACGGTGGAGAGGAGGCCTCTGGCGCCGCGCACGCCGGCCGAGGAGATGCTGGCCGGGATCTGGGCCGAGCTGCTCGGGCTCGACGGGTGGGGGCGGGGACGACTTCTTCGACCTGGGCGGCCATTCGCTGCTGGCCACGCGGGTGATGTCGCGGCTGCGCGAGGCCTTCGGCGTCGAGCTGCCGCTGCGCGCGCTCTTCGAGGCCCCCGGCTGGCGGACCTCGCCGCGCGGGTCGAGGCGGTGCGGCGGGCGGCCAGGCTCGCATGCGCTCCGCCTCTGGTGCCGGTGCCGCGCGAGGCGCCGCTGCCCCTGTCGTTCGCGCAGCAGCGGCTCTGGTTCATCGACCAGCTGGAGCCGGGCAGCCCGCTCTACAACATCCCCGTGGCGCTGCGGCTGCGGGCCGCTCGACGCCGGCGCGCTGGAGCGCGCCCTGGGCGAGATCGTGCGCCGCCACGAGGCGCTGCGCACCGCCTTCGCCCACGAGGGGGCGAGCCGGTGCAGGTGGTCCAGCCGGCGGGCCTTTCGCCTGCCGGTGGTGGATCTGTCGGGGCTGCCGGAGGCGGGAGCGAGGCGCGGCCGGCCTGGCCGGCGAGGAGGCCGGCCGCCGTTCGACCTGGCGCGGGCCCGCTGCTGCGCGGCGGCTGCTGCGGTGGGGGAGAGGGACCACGCTCGCGCTCACCATGCACCACATCGTGAGTGACGGCTGGTCGATGGGGGTCCTGGTCCGCGAGTTCTCGGCCCTCTACGCGGCCTTCGCGCGGGCCGGCCCTCGCCGCTGCCGGAGCTGGCGGTGCAGTACGCCGACTTCGCCCCCTGGCAGCGCGACTGGCTCCAGGGCGAGGTGCTGGAGGAGGAGATCGCGTTCTGGAGGAGCCAGCTGGCCGGGCTGCCGCCGCTGCTGGAATTGCCCACCGACCATCCCCGGCCGGCGGTGCAGAGCTTCCGGGGCGCCCGCGGCCGCTGCGGCTGCCGGCCGGGCTCAGCCGGCGGGCTGAAGCCCTGGGCCGGCGCGAAGGAGCCACGCTCTTCATGATGCTGCTGGCCGCCTTCCAGGTGCTGCTGGCCCGCTACACCGGTCAGGACGATCTCGCGGTGGGTTCCCCCGTCGCCGGCGTAACCGGGTGGAGATCGAAGGGCTGATCGGCTTTTTCGTCAACACGCTGGTGCTGCGCGGCGACCTGTCGGGACGCCCACCTTCCGCGAGCTGCTCGGCCGGGCCCGCGAGACGGCGCTGGCCGCCTAGCCCACCAGGATCTGCCGTTCGAGAAGCTGGTGGAGGAGCTGCGCCGGAGCGGAGCCTCGCCCACGCGCCGCTGTTCCAGGTCATCTTCGTCCTCCAGAACGCCCCCGCGCGAGCCTGGAGGTCGAGGCTGCGCCTGCGGTCCGTCGTGGGGACGCGGCGACGGCCAAGTTCGACCTCTCGCTGAATCTCTCGGAGCACGACGGCGGCTGTCCGGCGTCCTCGAGTACGCCACCGACCTGTTCGACGCCGCGACCATCCAGCGGCTGTTCGCGGGCTCGGCACCTGCTCGCGGCGGTGGTGGGGGCCGGACCGCCGGCTGCGGAGCTGCCGCTGCTGAGCGCGGCCGAGCGGCAGCAGCTGCTGGAGTGGGGCGGCACGGGAACTCGCGCCGGCCTCGTGCTCCACGGCCTTTTCGAGGAGCAGGCGGGGCGGACCCCGGACGCGATGGCCCTGACTTTCGGGGACGAGCGCTGACCTATGGCGAGCTGGACGGGCGGGCCAACCGTCTGGCCCGCCGGCTCCGCGTCAGGGCGTGGGGCCGGAGGTCCGTGTCGGGTCTGCGCGGAGCGCTCCGTGGAGATGGTCGTCGCCATCCTGGGCGTGCTCAAGGCCGGCGGCGCCTACGTGCCGCTCGACCCCGGCTACCGCGGGAGCGGCTGGCCTTCATGCTGGAGGACGCGGAGTCCGGCTCGCGGGCTGGAGCCGGCGGAGCAGGACCGGCTGGGACCGGACGCGATGGCGAGCCTGGAATCCCTGCGGCGCGGGGCGAGCCTCGCCTACGTCATCTACACCTCGGGCTCGACGGGCCGGCCCAAGGGCGTGATGATGACCCACGGCAACGTGGCCCGGCTCTTCGCGCCACCGAGGCCTGGTTCGGGTTCGGACCGCGAGCCGACGTCTGGACGCTGTTCCACTCGTACGCCTTCGACTTCTCGGTCTGGGAGATCTGGGGCGCGCTGCTCCACGGCGGGCGGCTGGTGGTGGTGCCGCAGTGAGCCGCTCGCCGGAGCTGTTCTGGCGCTGCTGGGCGCGAGCGGGTCACGGTGCTCAACCAGACCCCCTCGGCCTTCGCTCAGCCGCGCGTGGAGACGCAGGCGGTGCCGTAGCCGGCCCTGCGGCTGGTGATCTTCGGTGGCGAGGCGCTGGACCCGGCGACCCTGGAGCCCTGGTTCGAGCGGCACGGCGACCGCGGCCGCTGCTGGTCAACATGTACGGCATCACCGAGACGACGGTCCACGTCACCTACCGGCCGCTGGCCGCGGCCGATGCTCGGGGCGAGCCGAGCGTCATCGGCCGCCCATCCCCGACCTGTCCTCGATGTTCTGGACCGGTCCTGAGCCCGTGCCGTCGGGGTGCCGGGCGAGCTGTTCGTCGGCGGGGCGGGGCTGGCCCGCGGCTATCTGGGCCGGCCCGAGCTGACCGCCGAGCGCTTCGTCCCCGACCCGTCCGGCGGCCGGCCGGGGCGCGGCTCTACCGCACCGGCGACCTGGCCCGCTGGCTGCCCGACGGCGAGCTCGAGTACCTGGGCCGGATCGACCACCAGGTCAAGATCCGCGGCTTCCGCATCGAGCTGGGCGAGATCGAGACGGCGCTGGCGGCGCACCCGGAGTGCGGCAGGCGGTGGTGCTGGCGCGCGAGGACAGCCGGAGACCGGCGGCTGGTCGCCTATGTCGTCGGCGACGGCGCCGGGGCCGAGCTGCGCGCGGCGCTGCGCGAGCGGCTGCCGGACTACATGGTGCCGGCGGCCTTCGTGGCGCTGGCGGCGCTGCCGCTGACGCCCAACGGCAAGGTCGACCGCAGGCGCTGCCCCGCCGGAGTAGACCGGCCGCAAGGAGGCGACGTACCTGGCGCCGCGCACGCCGGTCGAAGAGGTCTGGCGGCATCTGGGCCGACGTGCTCGGCCTCGAGCGGGTGGGGCGGCCGACAACTTCTTCGACCTGGGCGGCCATTCGCTGCTGGCGACCCGGGTGGTCTCGCGCCTCCGTGAGGCCTTCGGGGTCGAGCTGCCGCTGCGCGATCTTTTGAGGCGCCGGTGCTGGCGGATCTCGCCACCCGCATCGAGGCGGCGGGCGGGCCGGCGCGCAGCAGGTGCCCCGCCTCTGGTCCCCGTTGCTCCAACACTGCGCGAGAGGGCCCTGCCCCTCTCGTTCGCCCAGCAGCGGCTCTGGTTCCTCGACCAGCTCGAGCCGGGCAGCCCGCTTACAACATTCCCGCGGCGCTCCGCGTCAAGGGCCGCTGGACGGCGCGGCGCTGGCGCGCGCCTGGGCGAGATCGTGCGGCGCCACGAGGCGCTGCGCACGATGTTCGCCGCGCCGGAGGGCGAGCCGGTGCAGGTGATCGAGCCGGCGAGCCCGGCGTGGTGCCGGTGGTGGACCTGTCGGCGCTTCGGAGAGCCGCGCGAGGATCGGTGCCCGCCCGCCGCGGCGGAGGCCGGACGGCCGTTCGACCTGCGCACGGTCCGCTGCTGCGCGGCTGCTGGTGCGCCTCGGCGAGAGGACCACGGCCTGCTCATCATGCACCACATCGTCAGCGACGGCTGGTCGATGGGCATCCTGGTGCGCGAGCTCGCGGCGCTCTACCCGGCCTTCGCCGGGGGCCGGCCGTCGCCCCTGCCGGAGCTGCCGGTGCAGTACGCGGACTACGCGGCCTGGCAGCGGGCCTGGCTGTCGGCGAGGTGCTGGAGCGGAGCTCGACTACTGGCGCGGCAGCTCGCCGGCGCTGCCGCCGCTCCTGGAGCTGCCGACCGACCGCCCGCGGCCGCGGTGCAGAGCTACCGCGGCGCACGGGGCCGGTGTGCGCTGTCGGCCGAGCTCAGCGGCGGACTGCGAGGCGCTGGCGCCGGCACGAGGGAGCGACGCTGTTCATGGTGCTGCTCGCCGCCTTCCAGGTGCTGCTCGCGCGCTACAGCGGGCAGGACGACTCGCGGTGGGCACGCCGGTCGCCGGCCGCAACCGGGTGGAGACCGAGGGGCTGATCGGGTTCTTCGTCAACACGCTGGTGCTGCGCGGCGATCTGTCGGGCACGCCGACCTTCCGCGAGCTGCTCGGCCGGGTGCGCGAGACGGCGCTGGGCGCCAGCTGCACCAGGACGTGCCGTTCGAGAAGCTGGTCGAGGAGCTGGAGCCGGAGCGCAGCCTCGCCCACACCCCGTTGTTCCAGGTGATGTTCGTCCTGCAGAACGCGCCGCGAGCCTGGAGTCGCGGACCTGCGCCTGCGGCCGGTGGGCCAGGAAGGGGCGACGGCCAAGTTCGACCTGACGCTCGACCTCACGGAGCGCGACGGCGGGCTAGCGGGTCGCCGAGTACGCCACCGACCTGTTCGACGCCGCGACGGTCGAGCGGCTGCTCGGCGCACTTCGAGCGCTGCTGGAGGCGGCGGTGGCCGGCCGGACTGCGGCGCCGCGGAGCTGCCGCTCCTGGGCGAGGCGGAGCGGCGCGCAGCTCCTGGCAGTGGGGAGCGCATCCGGCGGATCGCGCCCGCCGCGACGCTGCACGAGCTGTTCGAGGCGCGCGCCGGCAGGCCCGCCGAGGCCGCGGCCGTGACCTGCGGCGAGGAGAGGCTGAGCTACGGCGAGCTGGACCGGCGGGCCAACCAGCTCGCCCGCCATCTGCGCCGGCTGGGCGTCGGGCCGGAGTGCCGCGTCGGCCTGCGTCTGGAGCGCTCGGTGGAGCTGGTGGTGGGCATGCTGGGTATCCTCAAGGCGGGCGGCGCCTACGTGCCGCTCGATCCCGGCTAGCCGCGGGAGCGGCTGGCCTTCATCCTGGAGGACGCGCGCGATCGCGCTGGTCGATGCGCTCGGCGGCTGCCGAGGAGCTCGCGAGTGTCGCCTGGACGGACGTCGTCGCGCGGCCGAGCGAGGCCGTGCCTCAGGGCGACGCGGTCCGGAGCCTGGCCTACGTGATCTACACCTCGGGCTCGACCGGCCGGCCCAAGGGGGTGCTGATCACCCACGGCAACGTCGTGCGGCTGTTCGACGCCACCGAGGCGTGGTTCGGCTTCGGACGGGGACGAGCGAGCGGATGTGTGGACGCTGTTCCACTCGTACGCCTTCGACTTCTCGGTCTGGGAGATCTGGGGCGCGCTGCTCCACGGCGGCCGGCTGGTGGTCGTGCCGTGGGAGGTGAGCCGCTCGCCGGAGCTGTTCCTCGAGCTGCTGGGCGCGAGCGGGTGACGGTGCTCAACCAGACGCCCTCGGCGTTCGCCCAGCTGGTGCGGGCGGAGGCGCAGCGCGGCGCCGTGATGAGCGCGATCTGCGGCTGGTGATCTTCGGCGGCGAGGCGCTCGACCCGGCGAGCCTGGAGCCCTGGTTCGAGCGTCACGGCGACGCGCGGCCGCGCCTGGTCAACATGTACGGGATCACCGAGACGACCGTCCACGTCACCTACCGGCCGCTGTCCGCGGCCGACGCCCGGAGTGCAGCGCCGCAGCGTGATCGGCGTGCCGATCGCGGACCTGCGCTGTACTGTGCTCGACCGGAACCTGGCGCCCGTGCCCGTCGGCGTGCCGGGCGAGCTGTACGTCGGCGGGCCGGGCTGGCGCGCGGCTACCTGGGCCGGCCGGAGCTGACGGCCGAGCGCTTCGTCCCCGACCCGTTCGGCGGCCGGCCAGGGCGCGGCTCTACCGGACGGGCGACCTGGCGCGCTGCCGCCCGGACGGCGACGTCGAGTACCTGGGCCGGCTCGACCACCAGGTGAAGATCCGCGGCTTCCGCATCGAGCTGGGCGAGATCGAGGCGGCGCTGGCGGCGCAGCCCGGGTGCGGCGAGGCGGTGGTGGTGGTGCGCGAGGACAGCCGGCGACCAGCGGCTGGTGGCCTACGTGGTGGGCGACGCGGCCGGATCGCGGAGCTGCGCGCGGTCGCTGCTGCGAGCGGCTGCCGGACTACATGGTGCCGGCCGCCTTCGTGGTGCTCGACGGCGCTGCCGCTGACCCCCAACGGCAAGGTCGACCGCGGGCCCTGCCGGCGCCGGAGCAGCCGCGCCGAGGAGGAGACGGTACGTGCGCCGCGCACGCCGGTCGAGGAGGTGCTGGCCGGGATCTGGGCCGAGGTGCTGGGCTCGAGCGGGTCGGGGCGGCACGACAACTTCTTCGACCTGGGCGGGCACTCGCTGCTGGCGACGCAGGTGGTGTCGCGCCTGCGCCAGGCTTCGGCGTCGAGCTGCCGCTGCGCGGACCTCTTCGAGGCCCCGACGCTCGCGGAGCTGGCCGCCGCGCATGGAGGCGGCGCGGCGGACCGGCGCGGCTGCCGCCGCGCTCCGCCGCTGGTGCCGGTGCCGCGCGAGGGGGACGCTGCCGCTGTCGTTCGCCCAGCAGCGGCTCTGGTTCCTCGACCAGCTCGAGCCGGGCAGCCCGCCTACAACATCGCCGCGGCGTTGCGCGCCGACGGGCCGCTCGACGCCGCGGCGCTGGCGCGCAGCCTGGGCGAGATCGTGCGCCGCCACGAGGCGCTGCGCACCATCTTCGCCGCGACGGAGGCGAGCCGGTGCAGGTGATCGCAGCCGGCCGGGCCGTTCCTGCTGCCGGTGGTCGACCTGTCGGCGCTGCCGGAGAGCGCGCGCGAGGACGAGGCCCGGCGCCTGGCCGCGCGGAGGCGCCGCGGCCGTTCGACCTCGCGCGCGGGCCGCTGCTGCGGCGGCGCTGCTGCGCCTCGCGGGCGAGGACCACGTGTCCTGCTGACCCTGCACCACATCGTCAGCGACGGCTGGTCGATGGGGTCCTGGTCCGCGAGCTGGCGGCGCTCTACGCGGCCTTCGCCGCGGGCCGGCCCTCGCCGCTGCCGGAGCTGCCGGTGCAGTACGCCGACTTCGCGGTCTGGCAGCGCGGCTGGCTGCGCGGCGAGGTCCTGGAGCGGCGAGCTCGCCTACTGGCGGCAGCAGCTCGCCGGCGCCGCCGCCGCTCCTGGAGCTGCCCACCGACCGCCCGCGGCCCGCGGTGCAGAGCTACCGCGGCGCCACCGCGGCCGGTGCGGCTGCCGGCCGGGCTGGTCCGGCAGGCTGCGAGGCCCTCGGCCGGCGCGAGGGCGCGACGCTGTTCATGGTGCTGCTCGCCGCCTTCCAGGCCCTGCTCGCGCGCTACAGCGGGCAGGACGACGTCGTCGGTGGGCACGCCGGTCGCCGGCCGCACCCGCGTCGAGACCGAGGGGCTGATCGGCTTCTTCGTCAACACCCTGGTGCTGCGCGGCGACCTGTCCGGCGAGCCCGACCTTCCGCGAGCTGCTCGGCCGGGTGCGCGAGACGGCGCTCGGCGCCTACGCGCACCAGGACGTGCCGTTCGAGAAGCTGGTCGAGGAGCTGCCGCCGGAGCGCAGCCTCGCCACACCCCGCTCTTCCAGGTGATGTTCGCGCTGCAGAACGCGCCGCCCGGAGGCCGGAGGTCGTGGACCGCGACCGCGGCCGGTCCCGCTCGCGGGGACGACGGCGAAGGCGAATTCGAGCTCACGTTGAGCCGCGGAGAGGCGGCGTGTTGCGGGGAGCTCGAATACGCCACCGATCTCTTCGACGCCGCCACGATCGAGCGCCTCGCATGGTGGCCGCCCTACGGCCGCGTGCTGGACCCGGCCTGGTGGCCGCGCCCGACGTCGCCCCCGGTGTTCCGCCTGTCCCCCCCGACCCGAGCGCGAGGCGCTGGCGGCCCCGGGGCCCGGGCCACGGGGCGCTTCGCGGCCGGGCCGAGACGCAGCTGCACGCGCGCTCCTCGCCGCGCAGGCGGCGCGCACGCCCCGAACGCCGTCGCGCTGACCTTCGGGGACGAGTCCGTCACCTACGCCGAGCTCGACGCGCGGGCCAATCGCCTCGCGCACCGCTTGGTCCCGCGCTGGGGCGCGCGGCCGGACGCGCCGGTGGGCCTGTGCGCTGGAGCTTCGGCCGAGACCATCGTCGGGATCCACTGGGGATCCTCAAGGCCGGCGCGGGCTACCTTCCGCTCGACCCCACCTATCCCGCCGAGCGCGTCGCCTTCATGCTCGAAGAGACGGCAGCCCCGGTGGTGCTGACCCGAGAATCCCTGGACCGCGACCGGGAGAAGATCGCGCTCCGCGCTCCGCTGCCTCCCCAGAAAGTGGAGCCGGACCAGCTCGCCTACGTGATCTACACCTCCGGCTCGACGGGGCGGCCCAAGGGGGTGCAGATCGCGCACCGCGGGCTGCTCAACCTGGTGCGCTGGGACCTGCGCGCGCACGGCACGGGCCCGGGGGACCACCGGACGCAGGTGGCGAGCCTCGGGTTCGACGCCTCGGTGTGGGAGATCTGGGCCTGCCTGGCCTCTGGGGCGACCCTCCATCTGCCGCCGGAGGAGGCGCGTCTGGACCCGCCAGGGCTGGCCGAATGGATGGCTGGGCGCGGGGTCACCGTCTCCTTCCTGCCCACTCCCCTGGCCGAAGCGCTCCTCACCGGCGGGGGACCGCGGATTCCAACCCTTCGCCGTCTGCTGGTGGGAGGCGACCGCCTCGGGCTCCGTGAAAGGCCGGGGAGCGGCTTCACCCTGATCAATGACTACGGTCCGGCGGAGGCCAACGGCCTGGTGACGAGTGCTCGGCGGCTCCCTCACCCTCGGCCGCCCCATCGACGGCTCGCGGGCTCCATCGGCCGGACCGGTCGCTGCGACCGGTGCCGCTGGGCCTGGTGGGAGCTGTGGGTGTGCTTGTACCCTCCCTGGCCTGCGGTCACCTGTAGGTACCGGCACCAACGGCGGGGCAGATGCTTCCTCCCCATCCCTGGAGCGGCGGGGAAGTGCTGCTGCAACGGGGCGACCTTCTCGCCGGGACTGCCTCGACGGCGAGATCGTAGTTCCTGGGCTGGGTGGACCACCAGGCCAAGGACCGCGGCCAGCGCATCGAGCCTGGCGACAGACTTGAGGTGGCGCTGCTCTTAGCAACCGCGGGTCCGCGGAGGCGGTGGGGGTAGCGTGGGACGGGGTGATGGTCGCCTACGTGGTGGAAGACGCTGCGATCCACGAAGCCGGCGAACAGCTCTCCGGCGCGAAGAGCGGCTGCCCGGCGCCATGGGCGCCCGATGCGTTCGTGCCGTCGGCGGCGTTGCGGGTCGACGGCGGACGGTAAGGTGGCATTGTAATGCCCAGCCGGTGCCCACCCCGGTCTCCCTCGACCTGCCTCCTGAGGAGGGAAGCAGCGCGCTCGAGGACTCCGTGGCCGGCGTCTGGTGCGAGGTCTTGGGCGTGTCGCGGGTCGGTGTCGAAGAGAACTTCTTCGACCTCGGCGGACACTCGCTCCTGCTCACCCGGGTGCAGGCGCTGCTGCGCGACCGGCTGGGACGGGAGGTCAGCCTGCTGGATCTCCTGACCCACACCACCGTCCGTGCCCTGGCGCGCCACCTGGAGCCCGGTCTGGTAGCGGTGACGGAGCCCGCACTCCGGGCCGCCGGAGGGTCGGCGTCCGCCAGCGGCGCGATCGCCATCATCGGCATGGCCGGCCGGTTCCCCGGCGCGCCCGACGTCGAGCGCTCTGGGAGAACCTGCGCGCCGGCGTCGAGTCGGCGCCCGTTCAGCGCGACGAGCTCGCCGCCGCCGGCGTCGCCCCCGAGCTGCTGCGCGACCCCCGCTACGTGCCGGCCGCCGGGGTGCTCGACGGCGTCGAGCTGTTCGACGCCGGCTTCTTCGGCTTCAGCCCGCGCGAGGCCGAGATCATCGATCCCGCAGCACCGCCTCTTCCTGGAATGCGCCTGGGAGGCGCTGGAGGACGCCGGCTACGACCCGAGCGCGTGCCGGGGCCGGTCGGCGTCTTCGCCGGCGCGGGCCTCAGCAGCTACTCTGCATCAGCATCCTGCACCGCGCGCCGACGCTCGCGGCGGTCGGCGGCGCTCCAGATCGCTGCTCGGCAACGACAAGGACTTCCTGGCCACGCGCGTCTCCTACAAGCTCGACCTGCGCGGGCCCGAGCGTGACGGTGCAGACCGCCTGCTCGACCTCGCTGGTCGCCGTCCACCTGGCCTGCCAGAGCCTGCTCGCTCGGCGAGTGCGACATGGCGCTGGCCGGCGGCGTGTCCATCACCTTGCCGCAGCGCGCCGGCTACCTCTACCAGGAGGGCGGCATCGCTCTCGCCCGACGGCCACTGCCGCGCCTTCGACGCCGAGGCGCGCGGCACGGTCTTCGGCAGCGGCGCGGGCGTGGTGGTGCTCAAGCGGCTCGAGGACGCGCTGGCGCGACGGCGACCCGATCCACGCGGTGATCAGCGGCTCGGCGGTCAACAACGACGGCGCTCCGGCAAGGTCGGCTACACCGCGCCGAGCGTCGACGGCCAGGCGCGAGGTCATCGCCGCGGCGCTCGCCGTCGCCGGCGTCGACCCGGCGAGCATCGGCTACGTCGAGGCGCACGGCACCGGCACGCCGCTCGGCGACCCGATCGAGGTCGCGGCGCTCACCCAGGCGTTCCGCAGGCGGACCGGCGCGCACCGGCTTCTGCGGCCTCGGCTCGGTCAAGACCAACATCGGCCACCTCGACGCCGCCGCCGGCGTGGCCGGCCTGATCAAGGCGGTGCTCGCGCTCGAGCACCGGCAGATCCCGCCGCAGCCTGCACTTCGAGGCGCCGAACCCGCGATCGACTTCGCCGCGAGCCCGTTCTACGTCAACGACCGGCTGACGCGACTGGCCGCGCAGCGGCGGCGCCGCGCCGCGCCGGCGTCAGCTCGTTCGGCATCGGCGGCACCAACGCGCACGTGGTGCTGGAGGAGGCGCCGCCGCGCCGCGCCTCCGGCCGTCGCGCCCCTGGCAGCTGCTGCTGCTCTCGGCGCGCACGCCCGCCGCGCTCGACGCGATGACGGCGGCCTCGCCGCGCAGCTGGAGCGAGCGCACACGGACCTGAGCCTGGCCGACGTCGCCTACACCCTGCGGGTGGGCCGCCGCGCCTTCGCGCACCGCCGCGCGGTGCTGGTGGCGACGCGCGACGACGCGGCGGCGCCGCTGAGGCGCGACCCGCAGCGGGTCTGGACCGCCGCCCGGGAAGCGGGCCGCGCTCCGTCGTCTTCCTGTTCCCCGGCGTGGGCAACCAGTACCCGGGGATGGCCGCGGGCTGTACGAGACGAGCCCGTCTTCCGCGACGGGTCGACCGCTGTGCCGAGCTGCTCTGCCGCACCTCGGCGGCGACCTGCGGGAGGTGATGTTCGCCCCGAGCCGGCGGTGAGACGCGGGGGCCTGCGAGCGGCCTCGACCTCAAGCGGAGCTGCTCGGGAAGGCGACGTCGGGCGACGGCCGCGCAGGCGCTCCGCCCCAGACCCGCGACGCCCAGCCCGCGGTGTTCGTCGTCGAATACGCGCTGGCGCGGCTGCGGATGAGCTGGGGCGTGGTGCCCGAGGCGATCATCGGGCACAGCATCGGCGAGTACATGGCGGCCTGCCTGGCCGGCGTGATGGAGCTTCTCCGACGCCCTGGCCCTGGTGTCCCGGCGCGCCCGCCGGATCGGCGAGCTCCCGCCGGGAGCCCTGCTGGCCGTGCCGTTCTCGGAGGAGGAGACGCGGGCGCGGCTCACTCCGGAGCTCTCCCTTGCCGCGGTCAACGCGCCGGCGGTATCGGTGGTGGCTGGTCCTCCCGCGGCGGTCGCCGGGTTGGAGCGGCGGCTCGCCGGGGAAGGGATCCCCTGCCGCCGGTTGCAGGCGGACCAGGCCTTCCATTCCTGGATGATGCAGCCGGTCGCGGCGGAGCTGCGGGAGCTGCTGCGCGCCATCCCCCTGGCGCCCCCGCGCATCCCCTACCTCTCGAACGTCACCGGGACCTGGATCACGCCCGGCCAGGCCACGGACCCGGACTACTGGGTGGGCCATCTCGTCTCGCCCGTCCGCTTCGCCGACGCCGTCGCCGAGCTGTGGCGTGAGCCAGGGCGGGTGCTGCTCGAGATGGGGCCGGGCCAGACCCTGGGCAGCCTGGCCCTCCAGCAGGTTCCGGCTGCCGGTGCGGCGGACCGCGCCGTCCTCTCCTCGCTGCGCCACGAGCTCGACCGGCAGCCGGACCAGCGATTCCTGTTGGGGACCCTGGGCCGCCTCTGGCTCTCCGGAGCGGAGATCGACTGGTCCGGGTTTCACGGCGGCGAGCGCCGCCGCCGGGTGCCGCTGCCGGCGTATCCGTTCGAGCGGCAGCGGTATTGGATCGAAAAGGGAATCGAGAAGGGGATTGAGCCCGGCCGCGCGGCGCTGCCGCACGAGGCTCCCGTGGCCTTCCTGCCGGAAGGAGCGGACCCGGCCTGGGCCGCCGCGCTGGAGGCGCGCGGCTTCCGGGTGGCGGCCTTCCCCCCGGGCCCGCCCACGCCCGATGTCCTCGACGAGCTTCTGGGCATGAAGACCGCATCGACCGCGGCTCTTGCGAGCTCCCGGTCATGTCCGGCCCGGGATCGACACGCCCTACGAGGAGCCGCGCACCGATCTGGAGCGGCGGCTCGCCGCGATCTGGGGAGACCTGCTCGGGATCGACCGGGTGGGAGCCCACGACAGCTTCTTCGCGCTGGGCGGCCATTCGCTGCTGGGCCTCCAGCTCGTCTCGCGCCTCCAGGCGGGGCTCGGCGTGGAGCTTCCCCTGCGCACCCTCTTCGAGGCGCCCACCGTGGCCGCTCTCGCGGCGGAGGTGGAGCAGCTCCAGGGGGAGACGGCGAACGTGACGCCGCCGCTGGTTCGGATGCCGAGGCACGGTCCCCTTCCCCTCTCTTTCGCTCAGCGGGCCCCGCTTCCTCGACCAGCTCGAGCCGGGCCTGGCGGTCTACAGTGTCCCCGGCGCGCTGCGCTGGTGCCATGACCCTGGACCTGGGAGCCCTGGAGCGAGCCCTGGGCGAGATCGTCCGGCGCCACGAGATCCTGCGCACCCGGCTGGAGAGCACTGCCGGAGACCGCCCCGTTCAGGTGGTGGACCCGCCCCCGGCCCCTCTCCCTGCCTGTCGGTGGTCGATCTTTCCGGGCTGGGCGGGCCACTCCCGGGAGTCGGAGGCCCGCCGGCTGGCCGCCGCCGGGGCGCCCGCCGGCCGTTCGACCTGGAGCGGGCCGCTCTGCGCCCCCACCTGCTCCGGGTGGAGGCCGAAGATCATCCTGGTGCTGGCCATGCACCACTCGCGGCGACGGCTGGTCGATCGCGTGCTGTGCGCGAGCTGGCCGCCCTCTACGCTGCCTTCGCCGCCGGGGCAGCCGTCGCCCCTGCCCGAGCTGCCGGTGCAGTACGCCGACTTCGCCGCCTGGCAGCGCGCCTGGCTGGCGGCGAGGTGCTGGAGCGGCATCGACTGCTGGCGCGGCCAGCTCGCCGGAGCTGCCGCCGCTCCTGGAACTGCCCACCGACCGGCCGCGGCCGCCGGTGCAGAGCTCCGCGGCGCGGACGCGGCGGTGCCGCCTGCCCGCGGCTGGTCCGCGCTGCGCGAGCTGGCCCGGAGCGAGGGAGCGACCCTGTTCATGGTGCTGCTCGCCGCCTTCCAGGCCCTGCTGGCCCGCTACAGCGGCCAGGACGACTGCCGTGGGCACCGCGTCGCCGGCCGCGACCGGCCGGAGATCGAGGGGCTGATCGGCTTCTTCGTCAACACGCTGGTGCTGCGGCCGCCTGTCGGGCGATCCCGGCGTTCCGCGAGCTGCTGGGGCGGGTGCGCGAGGCGACGCTCGCGGCCTACGCCCACCAGGACCTGCCCTTCGAGAAGCTGGTCGAGGAGCTGCGCCCCGGAGCGGAGCCTCGCGCACGCCGCCCTCTTCCAGGTCGTGTTCACGCTGCAGGCGCCCGGGCGCGACGCCCCCAGCTGCGCCTCGGCCGAGAGCGCGGGTGAGCTACCGTGGCGAAGTTCGACCTCGCGCTGGATATCGAGGAGCACGGCGGCAGCCTGGACGGCACGTTCGAGTACGCCACCGACCTGTTCGACCCCGCGACCGTCGAGCGGCTGGCCGCGGGCTTCACCGCCTGCTGGCCGGGGCCGTCGACGCCCCCGGATCCGCGGACCTGGACGAGATGCCGCTGCTCACGGAGGCGAGCTGCCGCCTGTTGTGGGAGGTGTGGAACGACAGGGTGGAGGAGGGCTGGGAAGACCCGGGGACGGCTCCTGCTCGCGCGCCGGGCCGCGACGGCCCGACGCTCCCGCCGTCGTGCGACGCGCCGGGGATTGGTGAACTACGGGGAGTTGGGGGCGCGCGCGTGGCCGGCGGGCCGGGCTGCGGGGCCGCGGCGTGGGCCGGAGGCGATGGTGGCCGTTCTGATGGAGCGCTCGGCGGATTGCTGGTGGCCCGCTCGGCGTCCTCGAGGCCGGCGCGGCCTACCTGTCTCTCGGTCCCGCCATCCCGCCGAGCGGCTGGCCTTCATGTTGGAGGGGACCGCGGCGCCGGTGTGCTGACCCGCCTCCTTGAACGAGGAGATCGCGCTCCACCCGCCGCGCCGCCGGACGGGGAGCCGGACCAGCTGGCCTACGTGATCTACACCTCCGGTTCGACCGGCCGGCCCAAGGGGGTGATGGTCGCGCATCGCGGCTGCTCAACCTGGTGCGTGGGACCGCGCGCGCACGGCACGGGCCCGGGGGACCGCCGCGCGCAGGTGGCGAGCCCGGGTTTCGACGCCTCGGTCTGGGAGATCTGGGCCGGCCTGGCCTCCGGGGCCAGCCTGCACGTGCCGCCGGAGGAGGCGCGCTCGATCCGCCGCGGCTGGCCGCTGGATGGCGGCCGGGGGATCACCGTCTCGTTCCTGCCCACCCCGCTGGCCGAGGCGCTGCCCGCCGGCGGGGGGCCCCGGATCCCCTGCGCCGGCTGCTGTGGGAGGCGACCGCCTGGTCCGCCGCCGGCAGCCGGGGGCGGCTTCCCCCTGATCAACCACTACGGCCCGGCCGAGGCGACGGTCGTGACCAGCGCCGGCGATTCGCGGACCCTCGGCCGTCCCATCGGCGGCCTGCGGGCACGTGCTGGACCGGTCGCGCAGCCGGTGCCGCCGGGGGTGGCCGGGGAGCTGTGGGTGGGCGGCCCCGCCCTGGCCCGCGGCTACCTGGGGACCCGGACCTCACGGCGGAGCGGTTCGTGCCCGACCCTGGAGAGCCGGGGGAGCGCCTCTACCGCACGGGCGACCTCTGCCGCTGCCGCCCCGACGGCGAGATCGAGTTCCTGGGCCGCATCGACCACCAGGTCAAGATCCGCGGCCTCCGCATCGAGCCGGGCGAGATCGAGGCGGCGCTGCGCGCGCCGCCCGGGGTCCGCGAGGCGGTGGTGATGGCGCGGGACGGCCGGCGCGGCTGGTGGCCTACGTGGTGGGAGACGCCGGGATCGACGAGCTGCGTCCCTCCTTGCGCGAGCGGCTGCCGGAGTCCATGGTCCCGTCCGCCTTCGTGACTGTCGAGCCCTGCCGCTCACCCCCAACGGCAAGGTCGACCGCAAGGCCCTGCCGGCGCCCGAGGCGGAGCGCGAGGAGGCTGGCGGGCGCCGCGCACGCCCGTCGAGGAGATGGTGGCAGGCCTCTGGGTGCGGTGCTGGGGCTGGAGCGGGTGGGGCTGGACGGCGATTTCTTCGACCTCGGCGGCCACTCGCTGCTGGCGACGCAGGTGATCTCGCGCCTGCGCGCCGCCTTCGGCGTCGAGCTGCAGGTGCGCGCCCTCTTCGAGGCGCCCACGGTGGCCCGTCTGGCCGCGCGGATCGAAGCGCGCCGGGGCGCGGGAGCGGGCCGTTCCCGCTCTCCTCGCCGTGCCGCGGGACGGGGGACCTGCCCCTCTCCTTCGCCCAGAGCGGCTCTGGTTCCTCGACCGCCTGGAGCCCGGATCCGCTCTACAACGTGCCGCAGGCGCTGCGCTGCGAAGGCCCGCGCGACCCGCGGTGCTGCAACGCTGCCTGGGCGAGATCGTGCGCCGCCACGAGGCGCTGCGCACCGTCTTCGCCAGGAGGGGGCGAGCCGGCAGGTGTCCAGCCGGCCGCCCGCTTCATTCTGCCGCTGGTGGATCTGTCGGCGCTGCCCGAGCCCGCGCGCGAGGAAGCGGCGTCGCCTGGCCGCGGACGAGGCCGCCCGGCCGTTCGATCTCGCCCGCGGCCCCCTGCTGCGCGGCGTGCTGCTGCGGCTGGCGCCGAGGAGCATCCGCTGCTCTCACCGTGCACCACATCGTCGGACGGCTGGTCGATGGGCATCTTGGTGCGCGAGGTCGCCGCCCTCTATGCCGCGTTCGCGCCGGGCGGCCCTCGCCCTTGCCGAGCTGCCGGTGCAGTACGCGGACTTCGCGGTCTGGCAGCGTGCCGGCTCCACGGCGAGGTCCTGGAGCGCGAGATCGCCTGGTGGCGCCGCCAGCTCGCCGGCCTGCCGCACGTCCTGGAGCTGCCCGCCGACCGCCCGCGGCCGGCGGCGCAGAGCTACCGGGGCGCCACCCGGCCGTACGGCTGCCGGCCGGGCTTGCCCGGCCTCGAAGCCTTGGGCCGGCACGAGGGAGCGACCCTCTTCATGGTGCTCCTGGCCGGCTTCCAGGCCCTTCTCGCTCGCTACAGCGGGCAGGACGATCTGGCGGTGGGCTCACCCGGCGCCGGCCGCGACCGGGTCGAGACCGAAGGATTGATCGGCTTCTTCGTCAACACCATGGTGCTGCGGGGCGACCTGGCGGGCGCGCCCACGTTCGGGGAGCTGCTCGGCCGGGTGCGCGAGACCGCCTTGGCCGCCTATCTGCACCAGGACGTACCCTTCGAAAAGCTGGTCGAGGAGCTGGCCCCCGAGAGGAGCCTCGCCCACGCCCCCCTGTTCCAGGTGATGCTCGTGCTGCAGAACGCTCCCGTCGGAAGCCTGGAGATCGAGGCTCTGCGCCTGCGGCCGATGGGCGATGCGGGGACCGCCCTGGCGAAGTTCGATCTCACGCTCAACCTTTCGGAGCACGACGGCGGGCTGGTCGGTACCGTCGAATACGCCACCGATCTGCTCGACGCCGCCACGGTCGACCGGCTGGTCCTCCATTACGAAAGGCTGCTGACCGCGGCCCTGGCGGCGCGGAGCGGCCGGCCGCAGAGCTGCCACTGCTCTCCCCGGCGGAACGCCACCAAGCGGTCGCGGAATGGAACGACACGGTGGCGCTGCCCGGGGGTGAGGTCCTCCTCCACGACCTCTTAGCAGCCAGGGCGGAGCAGGCTCCGGAGCTGCCGGCCCTCGTCCAGGGGCAGGAGCGTGTGACTCACGGCGAGCTGGCCGCCCGTTCCGACCGTTTGGCCGCCCACCTGAGGGCGCTTGGCGTGGGACCCGACGTCCTCGTCGCGCTTTTCCTGGAGCGCTCGGTCGATCTGGTAGTGGCCTTGCTCGCGGTGCTGAAGGCGGGCGGCGCCTACCTGCCGCTCGAAGCCTCCCTCCCGCGTCCGCGGCTGTCGTTCCTGCTGGAGGACTCCCGCGCGGCCCTCGTGTTGACCCGGACGGGGCTGCTGCCAGCCCTGCCCGAGCACTCCCGTGTCACCTGTCTAGATGAGCTTCCGGAGAGCGCCGGAGAGACGCCGGCCTCGCGGCCGGCGGCCGACAACCTCGCCTACGTCCTCTACACCTCGGGCTCAACCGGCCATCCCAAGGGCGTGGCGGTCACCCACCGTGGGCTTGCGAATTACGTGCTCTGGGCGGCGGGCGCCTATCCGGCGGGGGAGAGGCGAGGCGCTCCGGTCCACTCCCCGATCAGCTTCGATCTGACGGTGACCAGCCTTTTCCTGCCGCTGCTCGCCGGCCGCTGTATCGACCTGGTGCCTGAGGCGGAGGGGATCGAGGGGCTGGCCGCTGCGCTTGCCGAGGGAGGCTTCGGGCTGGTCGACTTCACGCCGGCGCATCTGGACGTCCTGCAGCGGCTGCTGCCGCCCGAGCGGGTCCCGGGTTGCGCGAGTGCGTTCGTCATCGGTGGCGAGGCGCTCTCGGGCGAGCAGCTCGCTTTTTAGTCTCCACGCTCCGGGCCTGCGCCAGATCAACGAATATGGGCCGACGGAGACGGTGGTGGGGTGCTGGACCTACGAGCTTCCGGCGTCGATTCCGCCGTCCGGGCCGATGCCCATGGCCGTCCGATCGCCAATACCGGACCTGATCCTGGACGAGGAGATGGGCCCGGTCCCGATCGGGGTGCCGGGTGGGCTCTATCTTGGTGGCGCGGGTGTCTGTCGCGGGTATCTTCACCGGCCCGACCTGACGGCCGAGAGGCCTACCCGGACCCCTTCGGAAAGGGGGAGAGCGGCTCTACCGGACGGGCGACCTCGCCCGCTGGCGCCGGACGGGACAATGGAGTTCCTGGGGCGTTCGGACCATCAGGTCAAGATTCGCGGTTTCCGGATCGAGCTGGGAGAGATCGAAGCGGTGCTGCTCTCGCTGGCCGGCGTCCGCGAGGCGGCGGTGGTGGCGCGGGAGGATCGACTGGTTGCCTATGTGGCCGGCGAGGTCGCCGCGAGGAGCTCCGCGGACGTTGCGGGAGCGGCTGCCGGACTACATGGTGCCGGCTGCCTTCGTGACGCTGCCGGCGCTGCCGCTGACCCCCAACGGCAAGGTGGATCGCGAGGCCCTGCCGGCGCCGCAGTGGCAGAGCCCGCCCGAGAGCTACCTCGCGCCGCGCACGCCGGTCGAAGAGGTGCTGGCCGGGATCTGGGCCGAGCTCTTGGCCTCGAGCGGGTCGGGGAACGACATTTCTTCGCGCTGGGCGGCCACTCGCTGCTGGCGACGCGGGTGATGTCGCGCCTGCGCGCCGCCTTCGGCGTCGAGTTGCCGCTGCGCGACCTCTTCGAGGCCCCGACGGTGGCGGGTCTCGCCGCCCGGATCGAAGCGGCATGCCGGACGGCGCGCCGCCGACCGTCCCCCCGCTCGGGCCGGTGCCGCGGGAGGGCCCGCTGCCCCTGTCGTTCGCCCAGCAGCGGCTCTGGCTCATCGATCAGCTCGAACCGGGCAGCCCGCTCTACAACATGCCGGTGGCGCTACGGGTCCAAGGGCCGCTGGACGGCGCGGTGTTCGCGCTCTGCCTCGGCGAGATCGTGCGCCGCCATGAGGCGTTGCGCACGGTCTTCGCCGCGATGGACGGCGACCCGGTGCAGGTAGTCCAGCCGGCTGAGCCCTCCTGCTTGACCGCAGTGGATCTGTCGGGGCTGCCGGAGACCCCGCGCGAGGCGGAGGCCCTTGCCCTGGCTGAGAGAGGCCGGCCGCCCGTTCGACCTCTCCCGCGGCACCGCCGGCGGTCGACTGCTGCGCTGCTCCCTGCTGCGGCTGGCGGAGAGGGACCACGTGGCGCTGGTGACGATGCACCACATCGTCGGTGACGGCTGGTCCTTGGGCATCCTGGTGCGCGAGGTCACGGCGCTCTACCTGGCCTTTGCCGACGGCCGGCCGTCGCCGCTGCCGGAGTTGCCGGTGCAGTATGCGGATTTCGCGCTATGGCAGCGCTCCTGGCTGCAAGGCGAGGTGCTGGAGGGCGAGATCGCCTACTGGCGCCGCCAGCTCGCGGGACTGCCGGCGCTGCTGGAGCTGCCGACCGACCGCCCGCGGCCGGCCGTGCAGAGCTTCCGCGGCGCCGCCCGGCCGGTGCGGCTGCCGGCCGAGCTGACCCGGCAGGCAAAGCCCTCGGCCGGCGCGAAGGGGCCACCCTCTTCATGGTGCTGCTCGCCGGTTTCCAGCCCCTCCTGTCGCGCCACAGCGGTCAGGAAGATCTCGCGGTGGGTACGCCGGTCGCCGGCCGCAACCGGCTGGAGATCGAGGACCTGATCGGGTTCTTCGTCAACACGCTGGTCCTGCGCGGCGACTTTTCGGGCACGCCCCGTTCCGCGAGCTTCTCGGCCGGGTGCGCGAGACCGCTTTCGCCGCCTATGCCCATCAGGACGTCCCGTTCGAGCGCTTGGTCGAGGAGCTGGCTCCGGAGAGGAGCCTCGCCCACACCCCCCTGTTCCAGGTGATGTTCGTCCTGCAGAACGCTCCGGTCGAAAGCCTGGAGATCCAGGATCTGCGCCTGCGGCCGGTGGACATGGAAGGGACGACGGCGAAGTTCGATCTCACCCTCAACCTCGAGGAGCACGACGGCGGGCTCCTCGGCATGGTCGAGTACGCCACCGACCTTTGGGATGACGCGACGATCGATCGTCTGATCGCGGGCTTCGAGCGGCTGCTCGCCGGCATGGCCGCAGGGCCGGAGCGGCGCATCGGCGAGCTGGCCTGCTCACCCAGGCGGAGCCCTCCAGCTCCTGCGCCTGGAACGAGACCGGTACCGCTACCCGCTCGCCGCACGCTCCTGCCTGCATCGAGGACCACGCCGCCCGCACGCCCGAAGCTGTGGCGGTCGACTTCGAGGGGGAGCGCTGACCTACGGCGAGCTGGACCGGCGGGCCGATCGACTGGCTCGCCTCTCCGGCCCGCGGCTGTCGGCCCGGAGATCCGCGTCGGCGTCTGCTGGAGCGCTCCTGCGAGCTGGTCGTCGCCATGCTCGGCGTCCTGAAGGCCGGCGCGGCCTGGGTTCCTCTCGACCCGACCACCCGGCCGAACGCCTGGTCTTCCAGGATCGCGATGCCCGGCTGCGGCTGATCGTGACCCGCGCCGGCCTGGCCGATCGCCTGCCGGGCGCGGAGAATCGTTCCTATCCTGGAGCACGGCGAACAGGCAGCCGGGGATCTTGCCGACGCTCGCTCCCGGTGGCCGTCGATCCCGACCATCGGCCTACGTGATCTACACCTCGGGCTCCACGGGTCGGCCCAAAGGGGCGTGATGCCCCACCGCGCCGTCGCCAACCGGCTGCTCTGGATGCAGAAGCGCTACAGCTCGACGCGGGAGACGGGGTGCTCCAGAAGACGCCGTTCAGCTTCGACGTCTCGGTCTGGGAGCTGTTCTGGCCGCTGCTGGCTGGGGCCCGCCTGGTACTGGCCCAGCCCGGTGGGCACCGGGACGGCGCGTACCTGGCGCAGCTCATCGCGAGCAGGAGATCACCGTGCTCCACTTCGTCCCCTCGATGCTGAGCGTCTTCCTGGAGGAGCCCGGCGCTGGAGAGTGCCGCACCCTGCGCGCGTGGTATGCAGCGGCGAGGCGCTCCCGCCGAGCTGGCCCGGCGCTTCGCCGCCCGCCTCGGCCGACGCCGCTGCACAACCTTTACGGTCCCACGGAGACCGCGATCGATGTCACCTCCTGGGTCTGCGGGCACGGATAGCCGGATCGCGGCGGCTTCCGATCGGGCGGCCGATCGCCAACACCCGCATCCACGTGCTCGACCGCGGCCTGCAGCCGGTACCGATCGGCGTCGCGGGCGAGCTGTTCATCGGCGGCGTGAGCCTGGCGCGCGGCTACTGCGACGTCCCGATCTGACGGCGGAGCGCTTCCTTCCGGACCCGTTGCGGAGGGAACCCGGCGCGCGCCTCTACCGCACGGCGACCTCGCGCGCTGGCGAGCCGACGGCGCCATCGAGTACCTCGGCCGCATCGATCACCAGGTCAAGATCCGCGGCTTCCGCATCGAGCTGGGCGAGGTCGAGGCGGCACTGTCGCGCTGCCCGGGGTCCGCGAGGCGTTCGTGATGGCGCGTGGGGACCATCCCGGGAGGAACCGAGCGTCTGGTCGCCTATGTGGTGGGTGAAGCCTCGTCGGCGCGTTGCGTCAGGCCTTGCGCGAGCGGCTGCCGGAGGCCATGGTGCCCACCGCCTTCGTGGTCCTGGAGGCGCTCCCCCTCACCCCGAACGGCAAAGTGGACCGCAAGGCCCTGCCGGCGCCGGAGCCGCCCGGTGCCGCGACCGGGTACGTGGCTCCACGCACTCGCGAGGAGGAGATCCTGGCGGAGGTCTGGGCGCAGACCTTGCGCCTGCCACGGGTGGGGGTGAATGACAACTTCTTCGAGCTGGGCGGTGATTCGATCCTCTCCGTCCAGATCGTCGCCCGGGCGCGTCAGGCCGGCCTGATCTTCACTATGCGGCAGATCTTCGAGCACCAGACCGTGGCCGGGCTCGCCCGCCATGCCACCGCCCTGGATACCGCCGGCACCTTCCTTGCCGAGCAGGGGCTGGTGGCGGGTGAGGTGCCGCTCACCCCGATCCAACGCTGGTTCTTCGAGCAGGGCTTCGCGGACCCCCACCACTTCAACCAAGCCCTCCTGCTGGAGGCGCGGGAGCCCCTCGTCCCCGCCGCTCTGGAACGCGCCATGGCCGCAATCGTGGAGCACCACGACGCCTTACGCATGCGGTTCGACGGCTGGCGTCAGGAGAACGCTCCGTCCGAGCCGGTGGCGCCCTTCCACCAAGTCGACCTTTCGGGTTTGTCGACGCCTCGCGTTCGTGAGGCCTTCGAGCAGGCAGCCGCGGATCTCCAAGCCGGCTTCGACCTGTCGTCCGGGCCTCTGACGCGGCTCTGCCTGTTCCAGGACAGCGACCGCCGGCCGGCGCGGCTGCTCTGGGTCGCCCACCATCTAGTGGTGGATGGAGTCTCGTGGCGCGTGCTGGTTGAAGACCTGGAGAGGGCCTACCGCCAAGTCAGCTTGCCGCCCAAAACCACCTCATTCCAGGAGTGGGCCCGCCGCCTGGCCGGGTATGCCAGCTCGGAGGCACTGGCCCATGAGCTGGATCACTGGCGCGAGACGGCCCGGATTCCCGTGCCCCGCCTGCCGGTGGATTTCCCCTCCGGCGGCGATCTTGTCGCCGACGAGGACACGGTCTCCTTCGAGCTCAGCACCGAAGAGACCGCGGACCTGCTCCAGACCTTACCGTCGGTCTACCGCAACCGCATTGACGATGCTCTGCTCAGCGCCTTGGTCCGGGCGCTGGCGGCCTGGACCGGCTCGCCGCGCCTGCGGGTGGACCTGGAAGGGCACGGCCGTGAGCCGATATCCGGCGATGTCGGCGACCTCGACATCTCGCGCACCGTGGGCTGGTTCACCTCCTTGTACCCGGTCGTGCTGGAGGCGGGCGACGCCGGTCCCGGCGACGCCCTGGTGAGCGCCAGAGAGCGGCTGCGCGCCGTGCCGGGGCGCGGGATCGGCTATGGTCTGCTAGGCCTGGAAGCGGCTCCCGCGGCCGAGATCCTTTTCAACTATCTGGGCCAAGTCGACGCCTCCTCCGATGAGAGCTCTCTGTTCCGGGCCTCAACGGCCTCCGCCGGCCCCAGCCGGAGCCCGCGCGCCCACCGCACCCATCCGTTGGAGATCGTCGGCCTCGTCGTCGAGGGCCGGCTCCGGATCACCCTGACCTACGGCTCGCGGACGCATCGCCGGGAGACCGTGGAACGGCTGGCCGTGGCCTACGCCGGCACGTTGCGGCAACTGATTCAGCACGGCCGGGAAAGCGGGGATGTTTTGACAGCCCCGCGGCTCGAGGAGGAGGGTGGCTTCCCCTGGTCGCCGCTGGTGCCGATCCAGCCCCTCGGGGAGCGGATGCCGCTTTTCTGCGTCCATGCGCTCGGGGGAGAGGTCCTCTCCTATTACCAACTCGCCCGCCATCTCGGCGCCGGCCAGCCGATCTACGGCCTCCAGGCGCGCCCCCTGGACGGGCAGACTGAATCGCCGCGGGTCACGATTGAAGAGACGGCGGCCGACTACCTCGACGCCGTGCGAAGCTTCCAGCCCGCCGGCCCCTACCTTCTGGCCGGGTACTCTTTCGGCGGGGTGGTCGCGTTCGAGATGGCGCGGCAACTCGTCGGGGCCGGAGAGGAGGTGGCCCTGCTCGCCATCCTGGATCAACCGGTTTCCCCGGCCGACGAAGCCGCGGAAGTCGATACCGCGGCTGTCATCGCCGAGATCCTGCGGCATCGCGCCCGCGCCGAGGGGCGTGCGCTGGAGATCGACGCGGAAGCGCTGCGCGGTTTTCCCCTCGACGGCCAGATCGCGCGAGCCCTGGAGATCCTCGGAGGCGGGGAGGCGCTCGGACCGGGTTTCGACATCCCATTGCTGCGCGATCTGGCCCTGGGGTGGAGCTCCCGGGGGACGGCTGTCGACCGCTACAGGGTTTCCACCTATCCGGGAAGGATCACCCTGTTGCGGGCGAGCAGCGTCGATGCGGCCGCCCTCCGGGAGTTGACCCCACAACGGCGGCAGATCCTGGAGGATCCCACCCTCGGCTGGGGTACCGTCGCAGCGGACGGCGTGGAAGTCCACGCCGTCCCGGGCAGCCACCAGACGATCATCGAAGCGCCCAACGTGGAGATCCTCGCCGAGATCCTGGGAGCGTGCATCGCGCGGGCCGAGCGAGGCCTGGGGCAAACGACCTGTCCCATAGGGGCCGGCAGCGGCGCCGTAAGCGCGAGGGAAGATCGTTGAGGAACGGAATGGACGAGAGCGCAAGTCCCCAGGTCCTAAAGTCCGATGCCGGCAAGATCCGCACGATCAACCGGGCATCCTACGTCGATCAACATCTGATGGAGGCCCCGGGCAGGGTGCAGCGGTCCTGGCTGCTCTTTCGCAGGATGTTCCTGCGCTATTACTTCGTCCGGCCGCCCTTGATCCGGATCTTTCTTCGCTCCGCCCTGTCCAGCGACCGGATGCTCCCGGCTTTCGCGAGCCTGGGGGCCGTCCGGTCGGGCACTTCGCTCTTCTCCGACTACCTAATGCAGCACCCCTGCGTGGTGCTGCCCCTGGCCAAGGAGATCGGGGTTGGCTACGTCCCGATCAAGCGACTGATCAATGCTCAGTTCCCGACGCGGCGCGAACAGCGGAAGACTGAAGAGAAATACGGCGCGGGACGTGCCATCACGGGCTACTGCGCGCCGAGCATTCCGTACCTCGCTTTCGCGAACCTGGCGGCGGAGATGGCGCCGGATATCCACCTTATCTTCATCCTGAGGAACCCGCTGGAACGTGCGTTCGCGCATTGGCGATGGGATCAGAAACTGTCCGCTGGATTACGCCGGGACCCTCTGTGGCGGCACTTCCCGGACTTCGACGAGGCCGTGCGCCTGGAACTCGAGTCGATGCGTTCTCATGGAGGAGGTCTGACCCCCTTCTCCGGCGTCGGCGCGGGAGGGTACCTCCAGCACAGCATCTATCTGCCATTCATCAAAAACATTTTCCGGTTTTACGATCGCGAGAAGGCGCTGTTCATCAACGCGCAAGATTTTTTCGCGGCTCCCGTGGGAACCGCCAGGACGGCCTACCGATTCCTCGGATTGCCCGATTACGAGCCCATTCCGATGCCCTTGAAGAACGCCGGCCCTCGGGGGACCATGAGCGAAGCGACGCGAGAGATCTTGGGGGATTTCTTCCGCCCGATCAACCTGGAACTCTATGAATACCTGGATCGCGATTTCGGTTGGCAATGATGGGGATGAGTTCCGGTGGGCGACGAGGCGATCGCTTAGAATTAGATCGCCTTTCCCGCTTGGGCGGCGAAGCCGCGCAGCACATAGCACTGGCTCGCTTCCGCCTTTCCTCGGACCGCCGACACCCGCTCTTCGGATTACCCCGATTTCCCATCTAACCCAAGATATGAATCGAGGATGAACAGTCGCCGATACCTTCTACTTGAGGATGTGATCGAACGAGTACGGCTCAGCCGGTCCACGATCTACCGCCAGATCACCGCGGGTGTCTTCCCCTCGCCCTACTCGCTGACCGAGAATCGTTCCGGGTGGCTCGAATCTGAAATCAACGAGTGGTGCAACACCCGGGAAAGGCGAGCACCAGGAAGCCGAATCTCCCGTCGGGCGCCTCGCCCATGACGCGGCCCGGCCGCTGGATCTCCCTGCTCCCTCATCCTCCTACCTATCCCTTACCTATTCTCGGGTGAGGGTCCATAAGTAATTTTCCTCTAACGGCTTACAATTTCATCCCCTCTTCTCCCGGTGAGGGAGGCGGGAGGGGACGGGAGAAGAGGGCCAGGGTGGTGGATGAGGGCCCGGACGGACTATGGCGGCAGCTTGATCGTCATCGTCTTCGTCGAGGCGCTGGAGCCGACTTTGCGGAAGATGGCGGGGCTGGCCTTGTTAGTTGCCTGAAATCCCGGCCAGCCGCTGGAAGGGCTCGCGGATTGCCTCCGGGGTGCGGCACGGGCGACCGGTCGCGGCCTCGATCCAGACGTGATCGGTGAGACCGGTGACCAGCCGTTCCTTCCCCTTGTGGACCTCGTAAGCGAAGCGCAGGCCGCGGCTCCCCAGCCGCTCGCACCAGCAGGCGACCTGCACCGTGTCCCCGTAGCGGGCGGGGCGATGGTAGCGGGCCTCGACGCCGGTGACCATCAGGAGATAGCCGAGCCGCTCGATGTCGGCGTAGTGGAAGCCGGAGGTCGAGCACAGCCGGGTGCGGGCGAGCTCGAACCAGATGACGTAGTTGGCGTGATGGACGACGCCCATCTGGTCGGTCTCGGCATAGCGGACCTCGACGTCGATCTCGGCGCGGACGGGCTCGGTCATCTGTCTCCCGATCCTCGAATATGGCGGGCCACGGTCCACAGGATCTTATAGCCGGCGCGGACCGTGCCGGTGATCGTGCCGGTGATCTTCGACACCCCGACGCGGCGGCGGTAGGAGACCGGCACCTCGGCGCAGCGCAGCCCCAGGCGGACCGCCTTGACCTGCATCTCGGCGGTCCAGCCGAAATCGGGGTCGGCCATGCCGATGCGCTCGAGCGCGTCCCAGCGGATGGCTCGGAAGGGGCCGAGGTCGGTGAAGCGGTGGCCGTAGAAGATCCGGATCAGCAGGCAGGCCACGAGATTGCCGGCCCGCGCCTGGGGGAGGAGGGCGCCGCGCTCCCGCCGCCCCAGCACGCGCGAGCCGATCACCAGGTCGGCCGTGCCGGCGAGGATGGGGGCGACGACCGCGGGCAGCTCTTCGGGGTGGTCCGAGTAGTCGGCGTCGACGAACACCACGACGTCCGGCGGGCCGGTGCGGCGGAGATGAGCGAGGCCGGCGAGGCAGGCGCTGCCGTAGCCCCGGCGGGCGGCCGCGACCACCTCGGCGCCACCCTCGCGGGCCACCCGGGCGGTGGCGTCGGTCGAGCCGTTGTCGGCCACCACGATCCGGCGCACGGAGGAGCGGGGGAGCTGGCGCCAAGCACCAGCGGCAGCGAGGCCTCCTCGTTGAGGGCCGGGATCACGACGTCGATCGTCGGGTCTTTGGACACCGGCGGATTTTATGCCATGCTCTTGCGCCCGGCCCGCAGGCCGCTTCCGAGGCTTATTTCCAGGTAGGTGCGTATGAAAATCTTTGCGTTTCCGTTCCTTCTCGCCGCCGCGCTGCCGGCGTCTGCGTTCGCCGCGCCGCCGGCCGGGTCCTATCACCGGGTCGAGCTCAAGCCCGCCCAGGGCAAGGCCCTGCCGTACACCCTCGAGGTGCCGCAGGACTGGCAGGTGCGCCAGGTCGCAGGGCTTCCCCGGCCTCTGGATCGGCCCGGCCGACGCCAAGCCCCCCGAGGACCCGCGGCTGATCTGGGTGCGCGGCAGCCAGGTCGCGCTCGCCGAGCCGGAGAAGATCGTCGCCAACATCAAGGAGAACGACGCCGCCCACGCCGAGTGGTCGGCGCCCCGCGTCGAGGCGCGGACGGTCGGCGGCGTGCGCTGCGTGCTGGTGCAGATGGATTCCGGCGAGGGGGACAAGGCGCGCACCAGCCTCACGCTCAAGGTGCCGTTCCAGACCGTCTCCGTCGACCTCGTGGCCTCCGCCGCCAAGCCCGAGTTCCCGAAGCTGCTGCCGACTTACGAGAAGATCCTGTTCTCGGTACAGCCGGCCGCCGGAAGCAAGTAGGACTCCGGCGATGCCCGTCCATCCCTACCAGGGGCGGTGGCCCACCCTGGGCGCCCGGGTGTACCTGGCCCCCGGCGCCCACGTCGTGGGCGACGTCGTGCTCGGCGACGACGTCTCCTTCTGGTTCCACACCGTGGCCCGCGGGGACGTCAACTCCATCCGCGTCGGCGCGCGGACCAACATCCAGGACGGCACGGTGCTGCACGTCACCCACGTGCGGCATCCGCTGGTGATCGGCGAGGGGGTGGTGGTGGGGCATCAGGCCGTGCTCCACGGCTGCACGATCGAGGACGGCGCGCTGATCGGCATCGGCGCCCGGGTGCTCGACGGCGCGGTGGTCGAGCGCGGGGCGCAGGTCGGCGCCGGCGCGGTGGTGGCGCCGGGGCACCGCGTCCCGGCCGGCCACCTGGCGCTGGGCATCCCGGCGCGGGTGGCCCGGCCGCTCACCGAAGAAGAGACGCGGCGGATCGCGGAGACCTGCGACCGCTACGCGGCATTGAAAGAGCAGTACCGGGAGATCGAAAGCGAAAAGGAGAAGCATGAAGCGTCGCGGCGCGGGAACGATCACGATCGAGGATGTGGGGAGCCGGGTGCGGCTCCAGGCCTGGGTGCAGCGCCGCCGGGATCTCGGAGGGCTGCTCTTCCTCGACCTGCGGGACCGCAGCGGCGTCGTCCAGGTGGTGGTGCGCCCCGACGAGCGCCCCGAGGTCGGCCAGGCCCTGGACCCCGTCCGCTCCGAGTGGGTGGTGGAGATCGAGGGGAGCGTCGCGCGCCGCGAGCCGGGGCAGATCAACCGCGACCTGCCGACCGGCGAGGTCGAGGTGATCGCCGAGCGCGCCCTCGTCCTCTCCCGCTCCGAGACGCCGCCGTTCGCGCTCGACGGCAAGAACGAGTCCACCGCCGAGGAGACCCGGCTGCGCTACCGCTTTCTCGACCTGCGCCGCCCCGAGCTGCAGAAGAACTTCGTGCTGCGCGCCGGGGTGACGAACGAGATCCGCAACTACTTCCACGAGCACGGCTTCCTCGACGTCGAGACGCCGATCCTCACCAAGTCCACCCCCGAGGGCGCGCGCGACTATCTGGTCCCCTCGCGCGTCCACCACGGCAGCTTCTACGCCCTGCCGCAGTCGCCGCAGCTCTTCAAGCAGCTCCTGATGGTGGCCGGCTTCGAGCGCTACATCCAGATCGCCCGCTGCTTCCGCGACGAGGACCTGCGGGCCGACCGCCAGCCCGAGTTCACCCAGGTCGACGTCGAGATGTCCTTCCCCACGGAGGAGGACATCTACGAGCTGGTCGAGGGGCTCTTCGCGCGCGTCTTCCCGCTCGCCGGCATTTCGCCGCCGGCCGCGTTCCCGCGGCTGACCTATGCCGAGGCGATGGCGCGCTACGGCAGCGACAAGCCCGACCTGCGCTTCGGCCTGCCGATCGCCGACCTCTCCAGCCTGCTGGCGGAGAGCGGCTTCCGCGGCTTCAAGGAGACGGTCGCCGCCGGCGGCGTGGTGCGCGGCTTTGCCCTGTCTGGATCAGCCGGCGCCGCCGAGGCGAGCCGCAAGGAGGTCGACGGCTGGGTCGAGATCGCCCGCCGCAACGGCGCGGCCGGCGTGCTCACGCTTCGCCGCAAGGGGGGCGAGACGGTCTTCCAGGTGAAGAACGCGCTGACCGACGCCGAGCTTCAAGGAGCCGCCGAGGCGCTCGGGCTGGAGGAGGGCGGGCTGGCGCTGATCGTGGCCGCGCCGGCCGCGGTCGCCGCCAATGCCCTGGGCGCCCTGCGGCTCGAGCTGGCCAGGCACTACAAGCTGATCCCGGAGGGGAAGCATGCCTTCCTCTGGGTGACCGACTTCCCGCTCCTCGAATGGGACGAGGGGGCGGACCGCTGGTTCGCCATGCACCATCCGTTCACCAGCCCCGACCCGCGCGATCTGGACCTGCTGGCGACCGATCCCGGCGCGGTCCGCGCCCGCGCCTACGACGTGGTGATGGACGGCACGGAGCTGGGCGGCGGTTCGATCCGCATCCACGACACGGCGCTGCAGAGCCGGATGTTCGAGCTGCTGGGGATCGGCCCCGAGGAGGCCGAGGCGCGCTTCGGCTTCTTCCTCGAGGCCCTGCGCTACGGCGCGCCTCCGCACGGCGGCATCGCCCTCGGTCTCGACCGCATGGTGATGCTCCTCGCCGGAGCCCCCTCCCTGCGCGACGTCATCGCCTTCCCCAAGACCGCCTCGGCGACCGACCTGATGACCGACGCGCCTTCCGGAGTCGACGCGAAGCAGCTCCGCGAGCTGGGGATCGCGGTATCCGGGGAGAGGCCGCGGGAAGAAGGAAAGACCTAGACGCTTCGGTGCGGTCTGCAAAAGGCGTCCCGCTGAGCGGTCGGCGGGACACCTTTTAAGAAAGACTGAATCGAGGCCGGATGTGAATCTCTTGTCTACTGCCATCACCCCATTGCGCCTCCATCGCCCGGACGGCACCACGCCGGTCATCGTCGGGGAGGGCGCGATCTCGTCCGTCCTGCCGGAGCTGGAGGACTGGCTCGCCCGGCGCACCGCGTTCCTCGTCACCACCCCGCGCGTGCAGGCGCTCCACGGCGACCGGCTCGAGGTTCTCCGCCGGGCCGCCTCCCGGTGGGTGATCCTGGAGGTGGAGGACGGGGAAGGGGCGAAGACGATCGAGTCGGCCGGGCGGCTGTGGAACGAGATGCTCGCCGCCGGCGGCAAGCGCGACAGCCGCGTTCTCGCCTTCGGCGGCGGCAGCGTGGGGGACCTCGCCGGATTCGCGGCGGGCTGCTTCCTGCGCGGCATCGAGTTCGTGCAGATCCCCACCACCCTGCTCGCCCAGGTGGACGCCGCGATCGGCGGCAAGACCGGGGTCGACCTGCCCGGCGGCAAGAACACGGTCGGGCTGTTCCATCACCCCTGGATGGTGGTCGGCGACACCTCGGTGCTGTCCACCCTGCCGCGGGAGGAGCTGCGCTCGGGGCTGGTCGAGGTGGTGAAGATGGCGGCGCTGCTCGATCCGGATCTCTTCGGCCTGCTCGAGGAGGAGGTGGATCTCCTGCTCGAAGGCGATGCCGCGGCGCTCGGACCGGTGGTGGCGGCCGCCGCCGCGGCGAAGATCGCCGTCGTGGAGCGGGATCCGACGGAACAGGGGGAGCGCCGGCTGCTCAACTTCGGCCACACGCTCGGCCACGCCATCGAATCGGCCTGCGGCTACGCCGGCCTGCGCCACGGCGAGGCGGTGGGGTACGGCATCCTCTTCGCGCTCCGCCTGGCCCGCAGCCGCGGGCTCAAGATCGAGGTGGCCGCGCGCATCCATCGCCTGATCCTGCGCCTGGGGCTGCCGCCGCTGCCCGAGCTCGACCCGGCGGAGCTGATGGCGGGGATGGCCCGGGACAAGAAGGCGCGCGAGTCCGGGCTGGTCTGGGTGCTCCCCCGCTCCCTGGGCGAGGGGTGGATGGCGGACGGGATCGCCGAGGGGGAGGTCCGGACCGAGCTGCGCGACTTCCTGCGCGATCCGCTCCGCCGGCCGGTGTAGCGTCCCGAGCGTCGCAGGCCGTGGTTCCACGTTTGGTTTCCAAGTATGGGTTTCCAGGTATAATCGGAGCAACAGTTGCCGAACTGAACGGTCGAAATGGAAACCCGAAGCCTTCTGCGCCGTCTCAAGCTGCGGACGATTCTCGTCATAGCGCTGCTGCTATCGGGCATCATCCCGCTCGGCGTCAGCAGCGTCCTGCTGATCAGCCAGAGCAACAAGGCCCTGGTCAACACCGAGCGCGACAACCTGACGGCCGAGGCCAGCTCGCTCTCGCGGGAGGTCGACTCCTACCTGGCCGCCGCCCGCCGGCAGCTCGCGCAGCTCGGCAACGGCATCCTCATGGCTCCCGGGCCGGACGACGTGGCGGCGCGGCTCTCCCAGCCCTGGGTGAGCTCGCAGCTCCAGAGCCTCCAGCAAGGCAATCCGGACGTGATCGCCCTGCGCGTGTTCCACCTGGAGGGCGCCGGCCTCGAGCCCGGCAACCTCGATCCGGACGTCAAGGCGGCGATGAACGCGGCCTTCGAGCAGGCGCGGAGCAGCAAGCGTCCGGCCTATGGCTTCATCCCGTCCGGAGCGGTGCGCAAGCCGCAGGCGATCATCGCGGTGCCGATCCCCGAGACCGATCCACAGCTCATCGTCGAGGCCCAGCTCCGGTTTCAGCCCCTGGAAAAGGTGACCAAGGACGAGGCCAGGAAGGGCGTCGGAGTCTTCCTGATCGACCGCCAGGGGAAGATCCTCTGGTCCAACGACGGCGGCGGCAAGACCGCGGGCCTCGGCGGCGGGATCCTCAACGCGCTCGCCAACGGGCCGGTGACGCTGACCTCGCGCTACAAGATCCGGACTCCCCAGGGGGTCCGCGAGGTCTTCGCCCAGGTGAGCGCCATCCCCGAGAGCGGCGGCAGCCTGGTGGTGCAGAAGCCGCTCTCCGAGGCGTTCGCCGACGTCAACAAGCTGGTCGTCAACGCCGCCCTGTCGACGGCCGTGCTGGTCGGCCTGTCGCTCTTCTTCGCCTATCTGGCGGCGCGGTGGGTGAGCCAGCCCATCCAGCGGCTGACCGAGACCACGCACGAGATCGCCGAGGGGAGCTTCGGCGGCCGGGTCGAGATGAAGGGCCTGACCTTCGAGATGGCCGACCTCGCCGAAGACTTCAACCGCATGAGCGATCACGTCGCCGGCTACGTGCAGCAGCTCCGCCAGGCGGCGCAGGCGAACCGCGAGCTGTTCATCGGCTCCCTGCGCGCCTTCGTGGCGGCGGTCGACGCCAAGGACCCCTACACCCGCGGCCACTCCGAGCGGGTGGCCGCCTACAGCCGCACCATCGCCCGCTACCTGCAGCTCCCCGAGGAGGCGCAGCACAAGATCTGGATCGGCGCCCTGCTCCACGACGTCGGCAAGATCGGCGTCGAGGACCGCATCCTCCGCAAGGAGGGGGTGCTGCTCCCCGACGAGTACGAGCAGATGAAGCTGCACACCGTCATGGGCGCCGAGATCATGACCCCCATCGAGCAGCTCCGGGAGATGATCCCCGCCATCCGCTCGCACCACGAGGCCTGGAACGGCCGTGGCTATCCGGACGGCCTGAAGGGGGAGCAGATCCCGCTCTTCGCCCGCATCGTCGGGGTGGCCGACACCTTCGACGCGATCACCACCAACCGTCCGTACCAGCAGGCCTACAGCCTGCAGTTCGCGGTCGAGACCATCACCCGCCTGACCGGCAGCCGCTTCGACGCCAAGATCGTCACCGCGTTCCTGCGCGCCTTCGAGGCGGGGGACATCCGCGCCGGCGCCGTACGCCCCGCGCGCACCGAGACGATCGTCGAGACGCCGCGCGCCGCCGCTGGCCAGCGCTGAGGAGCCGCACCCCCCCGCATGGTGTTCCAGTACGTCTTAGCGAACCTCCTGGCCAACAACGATCACGCGCTGGGCGCCCTGTTTCTCGACGGAACCGGCGAGACGGTGGACCTCGCCTGCGCCGATTTCAGCCCCTACGAGATGCGCGTCATCGGCGCCTATCTCGGGATCTACCTCCGCCAGCTCGAGAGGGTCCTCGCCAGCAACGACCTCGGCGAGGCGCGGATGATCCACATCGAGAAGCGCTCGATGCACATCTACGTCGTCCCGCTGCCCGACGGCTACCACCTGGCGCTCGTCCAGCGCCACCCCGCCCTGGTCGGCCGCGCCCGCGAGAGCCTCAACGAGGCGGTCGAGCAGCTCAAGCGCGAGCTGTTCGGGGATTAGGCCCTGCCACCACTCCCGACGCCGGGGCCTGAGGGTTCGGCTATCATGGTCGCCGCCATGGCTGAAGAAACCAAGAAGAACGACATCCTGGAGCTCGCGCCCGAGACCCGTCTTCCCGAAGAGGAGAAGACCAGCTTCCTGGGGAAGCTGAAGCGCGGGCTTTTCATGACCCATACGGAGATCATCGAGAAGGTCTCCGACGCGATGAAGGACAAGGTCACCCTCGACGATCTCACGATCGAGTACCTCGAGGAGACCCTGATCGCCGCCGACATGGGCGTCGAGACCTCGCTCGAGCTGGTCGAGCGGGTGAAGAAGAACGCCCTCCGGGAGCAGACCACCAGCGCCACCAAGCTGCGCAAGCTGCTCTCCGACGAGGTGGCGGACCTGCTCGCCGAGATGCCCCGCCCGCGCCCCCTCGGCCGCGGACCGGTGCTGACCCTGGTGGTCGGCGTCAACGGCGTCGGCAAGACGACCTCGATCGCCAAGCTCGCCAGGCGCCACCTGCAGCAGCGCGAGCGGGTGATGCTGGCGGCCGGCGACACCTTCCGCGCCGCCGCCATCGAGCAGCTCGCGCTCTGGGGCGAGCGGCTGGGAGTCGAGGTGATCCGCCAGGGGCAGGGGGCCGACCCGGGCGCCGTGATCTACGACGCCATCCACGCCGCCAAGGCGCGCAAGATCGACCAGCTCATCATCGACACCGCCGGCCGCCTCCACACCAAGGACCACCTGATGGCCGAGCTGAGCAAGGTCCGCCGGGTGATCGACCGCGAGGCCCCCGAGTGGCAGAAGCGGACCATCCTCGTGCTCGACGCCACCACCGGCCAGAACGCCCTCGCCCAGGCCCGCACCTTCAAGTCCGTGGTGCCGATCGACGGCGTCCTGCTGGCCAAGATCGACGGCACGGCCAAGGGGGGCATGGTGGTGGCGATCGCCCGCGAGCTCAAGCTCCCCGTGCTCTACCTGGGAGTCGGCGAGAAGCCCGAGGACCTGGTGGATTTCCGCCCCCGGGAGTTCGCCGCTGCCCTCGTCGGCTGATCCATTCGGTCTACCTGCGGCGGGCCCTCCGGCTCGCCGCCCGCGGCCGCTATCGCACCTCTCCCGAACCCGATGGTCGGCGCCGTCCTGGTGCGCGACGGCGAGATCGTGGGCAGCGGCTGGCACCGGCAGGTGGGCGGCCCGCACGCCGAGGTCGAGGCGCTGCGCGAGGCCGGGGACCGCGCCCGCGGCGCCACCCTCTACGTCACCCTGGAGCCCTGCTCCCATCAGGGCCGTACCCCGCCGTGCGCCGACGCGGTGATCGCCGCCGGGGTCGCCCGCGTGGTCGCCTGCCATGGCGATCCCAACCCCCAGGTCTCCGGCCGCGGCTTCGCGAAGCTGCGGGCAGGCGGGGATCGCGGTCGAATCCGGATTCCTGGTGGAGGAGGCGGTCCGCCTGAACCTCCGCTTCCTGATCGCCGCCACCCTCCACCGCCCCGAGGTGACGCTCAAGTGGGCGATGAGCCTCGACGGCCGGATCGCCACCTCCACGGGGCAGAGCCAGTGGATCTCCTCGACCGCGGGCCGCCGCTGGGGGCTCGCCCTGCGCGAGGAGCACGACGCCATCCTGGCGGGGAGCGGCACCGTGCTGGCCGACGATCCCCGTCTCGATCGCCGGCTGGGCCTCGCCGCCGGACCCAACGTGCGGGTGGTGCTGGACCGCCGCCTGCGCACCCCGCCGGGAGCCCGGCTGTTCACCGTCGAGGGGCCGGTGCTGATATACACTGAATCGACCGACCGCGAGCGGCGCGAGCTCTGGAGAATCGAGGGGCCGAGGTGATCGCCCTCCCCGTCGTGGAGCCCGCCGCGGTGCTCGCCGACCTCTACGGCCGCGGCATTCAAAGCGTGCTGGTGGAAGGGGGCGGCGAGGTGCTCGCGAGCTTCGTGGCGAGCGGCCTCTACGATCGGGTGATGGTGGACTGCGCGCCGCTGCTGATCGGCGGCAAAGGGGCTCCGGGACCGCTCGCGGGCGAAGGTTTCGCGGAGCTGGACCTGGCGGCGCGGCTCGAAGGCTTCGAAGCCGGCAAGCAGGGCGGCGACTTGATTCTGACCGCCTATCGAAAGGGATGTTCACAGGACTTATCGTCGAGCGTGGCAGGCTGATCGCGGATCCGGTGCCGTCGGGGCAGGGCGGGGTGCGCCTCGCCGTGGGGATGAGCCCCGGGCTGGCGGACCGGCTGGCGATCGGCGACAGCCTTGCCGTCTCCGGCGTCTGCCTGACGGTGACGGAGAAGGGGACCGGCCAGGTGCTGGTCGAGCTCTCTCCCGAGACGCTGGCGCGCACGACGCTGGGCGCCCTCCGCGGCGGCGGCGAGGTCAACCTCGAGCCCGCCCTGCGCATGGGCGACGCCCTCGGCGGCCACATGGTGCAGGGGCACGTGGACGGCACCGCCGAGGTGGTCGACCGCCGCGATCTCGAGGAGCACCGGGTGCTCGCGTTCTCCATCCCTCCCGAGCTCGCGCCCTTCCTGGTGGAGAAGGGGTCGGTGACCGTCGACGGCGTCAGCCTGACCGTCTCCGCGCTGCTCCCCGACCGCTTCGAGGTGGCCCTGATCCCTCACACCCTGGAGATGACCAGCCTCGCCCGGCGGGTCCCCGGCGACCGCGTCAACCTCGAGATGGACGTCATCGGCAAGTACGTGCACCGCATCCTCGCCGCCCGCGGCCTCGTCCCCCCTCTGCCCGGGGACTCCGCGTGAGCGAGCCGAAGCCGGCCAGCCAGCTTCCGGAGCCGGGGCGGTTCTGGATCCGCTACGTCCCGAAGGCGTGGGAGCCGCCCGAGCGCCCGTGGATCCATCTCGGCGCCGCGGCGCTCGGCGACTGGGGGCGGGGAAAGCCGCGCTCCCCCGACCTCGCGGCCCTGGCCGCGACCCCGCTCGACGACGTCCTCTACTTTCCGCCCGTGCCGCCGCGCCGCGCCGCCGCCCGCGACGAAGCGGCGCGCGAACGGCTGATGGGCGGCACCCCGGTGCTGGTGCAGCTCCTGCCGGGCGAGGAGTCGACGGTGCCCGCCGTTGCCGGCGCGGCGTTCGTCGTCGACCTGCTGCAGGTCCTGCTCGAGCGCGACCTCGGCACCCTGCGGCGGCTGCCCGCCGGGTCGACGGCGGTCTGGCCGCTGATCCCCGGGCTGACCGACGATCCGGCGCTCTGGGAGCTGGGCTGCCGCGACCTCGCCGCCGCCGGCGTGCGCTGCGTCCAGGCGCTGGCGCCGACACTGACGCCGGCCGACCGCCGCCGGCTCGCCGAGCGCTGGGGGGGCGAGGAGGAGGCGTTCGACGCCCTGTTCCATCGCGAGCCGCGCGGCGGAGCGGGATTTCGCCCGCGCCGCCCACCGGCACGGCCTCGCCGCCTTCCTCCCCCGCCCGCTGCCGCGGCCGCCGGTGCTGGGAGCGGCCAACCGCCGGATCGGCGGCGTCCTGGCCCTGGCGGCGGAGATCTGGCTGCGGCTCGGCCGGCCGGTCGAGACCGGGCAGGCGCTCTACCGCGACGCCCGCTGGGCCGACCGCACGACCTACGACCTGGAGGCGCTGGCGCGCGAGGGGAACCTCGGCGTGCTGCCGCTCGACCCGCTGAGCCGCGAGATCGTGGCCGAGTGCGAGGAAGCGGGGGAGTCCGAGCATCTCGCCCGCCTGCTGCAAGAGTATCTGGCGCCGGAGGAAGACCCCGGCGCGGCCGAACCCCGGAGGATTTCCGATGTCCAGACGTTTCCGACCTGAGCTCCTGCTGCTCCTCTCCTTGCCTCGCGGCCCTGCCCGCCGCCGCCTCGTGGGAGGTGAACGGCAACGCCGCGCCCGAGGACTTCCGCGCCTTCCATCGCCGCTTCAGCTCCGACGCCTACTTCTACCCGCGCCACGGCGCGGCGCCGCTCGGGCTGACCGGCTTCGAGGCCTACGCCGACGCGACCTACGACAAGGACTTCGACGGCGAATCCTTCAACACGACGGCGGTCACGGGGGACTACACGGGCGGCTTCCTCTCCATCGCGCGGGTCGGGGTGCGCAAGGGGCTGCCCGGGGGGATCGACCTCGGCGTCTCCTACGGCAAGGCGCTCGGCGGCGACGTCAAGCTCATCTCGGCCGAGATCCAGTACGCGATCGCCAAGGGGGGGCTCGTCTCGCCGGCCCTCTCGGTGCGGGTGACCGGCACGCGCACGCTCGACGCCCAGGCCTACGATCTCGACCAGTACGGCGCCGAGGTGCTGCTCTCCAAGGGGTTCACGGTGGTGACCCCCTACATCGGCGCCGGCGCCGTCTACAGCCGGGGGAAGCTCGCTTCGCCTCTCGGCTTCTCGCTCGAGGAGAGCAACACCCGTCCCGTGGTCTTCGCCGGGGTGACGCTCAGCCTGCTCGTCCCCAAGATCCACATCGAGGTCGAGAAGGGGGAGGCCCTGCAGGCGGCGGTGCGGGTGGGGATCGGCTTTTGATCGATCTGCGGTCCGACACCGTGACCAAACCCGACGCCGAGATGCGCCGGGCCATGGCCGAGGCCGAGGTGGGGGACGACGTCTTCGGCGAGGACCCGACCGTCAACCGTCTGGAGGAGGAGGGGGCGGCGGCGGCCGGCATGGAGGCGGCTCTGTTCGTCCCCTCCGGCACGATGGGCAACCAGATCGCCCTGCACCTCCACGGCCGGCCGGGGGGCGAGGTGATCTGCGAGGCCGGCTGCCACATCGTCAACTACGAGGTCGGCGGCATGGCCGCGATCTCGGGGCTGCTGCCGCGAGTGCTCTCCGCGCCCCAGGGGCTGCTCGACCCCGCGGCGGTCGAGGCGGCCATCGCGCCGGACGAGGGCTACGCCTTCACCGTGCTGATCGAGATCGAGAACACGGCCAACATGGCCGGCGGCACGGTCTACGACCGGCCGCGGCTGGAGGCGATCCTCGACGTCGGCCGCCGCCACCGCCTGCCGGTCCATTTCGACGGCGCCCGGGTGTTCAACGCCGCCGCGGCGCTCGGCGTCTCCGTCGCCTCGCTGGCCGCCGGCTTCGATTCGCTGATGATCTCGCTCTCCAAGGGGTTGGGGGCGCCGGTCGGCTCGCTGCTCTGCGGCCGCCGCGACTTCATCCAGCAGGCCCGGCGGGTGAGGAAGATGCTCGGCGGCGGCATGCGCCAGGCGGGGATCCTCGCCGCCGCCGGCCTGATCGCGCTGCGCAAGGGGCCGGACCGCCTGCCGGAGGATCACGAGAACGCCTCCCGGCTCGCCCACGGGCTCGCCGGCCTGCGCGGGATCGAGCTCGATCCCGCCGCCGTGCGCACCAACATCGTGATCTTCCGCCTGACGCCGGAGCTCTGCGGCGGCTCCGCCGCGGCCTTTCTCGGCCGGACCGAAGCGGCCGGGGTCCTCGGCGGGGCGGTGAATGCGGAGAAAGTGCGCTTCGTCACCCACCGCGACGTCAGCCGGGCCCAGATCGACGCGGCGATCGAGCGGATCGCGGCAATCTGAGTACGGCAGCTGAGCTACCGCACCCGCGCGGTGACGTCGATCTCCACCCGCCCCCCCTTGGGGAGAGCGGCCACCTGCACCGTGGTGCGGGCCGGGCAGTGATCCCCCATGGCCTCGCCGTAGAGCCGGTTCATGACGGGGAAATCGGCGAAGTCGATCAGGTAGACGGTCGTCTTCACGATGTCGGCGAACGTGCAGCCGGCGGCGGCCAGCACCTCGCGGATGTTTTGCAGCACCTGCCGGGTCTGGGCCTCGAACCCCCCCTCGACCAGCTCGGTCGTCGCGGGGTCCATCCCGAGCTGGCCGGAGAGATAGAGCCAGCCGTCGACCTGGACGGCCTGGCAGTAGGGGCCGATGGCCTTGGGAGCGTTGTCCGTGTGATGGAATTTCATCGTTCCCGGTCCTTTCAAGAGGGGGACGGCACGGCGGCGGCCGATTCCTCGGCGTCCAGCACGGCGATGTAGGGGAGGTTGCGGTAGCGCTCGTCGAAGTCGAGGCCGTAGCCGATCACGAAGAGCGGCTCGATCTCGAACCCCTTGTAGTCGATCTGCACCTCGACCTCGCGGGCCGGCGCCTTGTCGAGCAGCGCGCAGAGCTTGACGCTGCGGGCGCCGCGGAAGCGCAGGAGATCGAGGATGGTGCGCAGCGTGTAGCCGGTGTCGACGATGTCCTCGATCAGCAGCACGTCCTTGCCGCGGATCGCGAGGTCGATGTCCTTGCGGATGCGCACCTCGCCCGGGCTGATGTTGGCGCCGTAGCTCGCGGTCTGGAAGAAGTCGATCGAGAGGGGCACGGTCAGCTTCTTGAGCAGGTCGACCATGAAGAAGACCGACCCCTTGAGAACCCCGACGCAGACCAGCCGGTCGCTGCGTCGCGTAATCGCGGTCGATCTCCGCCGCCAGCTCCGCCACCCGCCGTTCCAGGTCCTCCTGGGAGATCAGGATCCGCACGCTGGTGTCTCCTTTGCCATCGCTTGGCGAGTAATTGAGGTAATATTCCTCAAAATCGATTCGAGTCCATCGGGACAGGGCGACTATGACCACCGTTCAGGAACTGAGCGTTCTCCACCGCCGTTACGCCGACATCTCGCACCGCTTCCGGGCGGGCTGGACCTTCCATCAGTTCCTCCAGAGCCTGGGCAAAACTCTCCTCCAGCGCGTGGAGGATCAGCACTCCACGGAATTCCAGGACCTCTACACCGGGCTGAAGGAGATCTCTCAGAGTCTGAACGCCTCCGAGAGCGAACGGATCCGTCACCGGCTGGAGGCGATCGACCGCCGGCTCACGGAGCTCATCGGATCGCTCGAGCAGGAGGATACCAAAGTCACGCCCGACTTGTTGCGGCAGTTCTTCCGGAGAGTGAAGAATTACGACGAGAAGATCCTCAGCCAGCTCGTCCGGTTCTATCTCTACGCGCATGCCGGCGGACCCTGGCCCACGGACCGGCTGGACAAGATCGACTTCCTGCTCGCGCGCTTGAGCGAGGAGCTCGACGACCGCACCGGCGAGCTGGTGCTGCGCGACCACCACCGGCTGACCGAGATCTTCCAGGGGATCTGGGCGCAGCTCGGCGAGGCCGCCCCCGGCGACCAGCTCATCGAGGAGCGCCGGGCGATGATCGACGCGGTGCGCCACGAGATGGGCGGCCTCGAGAGCCTCGACGCGCTGAACGAGAGCGCGCTGATCCGCCGCTACCGCGAGCTCAAGCACGGCCTCGGGAACCTCTACTTCCACCCCGAGCTGCTGCTCGCCATCCAGGAGACCAACCTGGTGTTCAAGAGCCGCATCCAGAAGCTCTACCGCCAGGAGGAGCAGCGGATCGTCGCCGAGTACCAGCGCGTCTTCGAGCTCGAGCGCGAGGTGCCGTTCGACACCGATCTCGACCGCGAGCTGGTGGCCTTCCGCGAGGAGATCGAGCGCTTCGAGAAGCAGCTCCAGAAGGAGGAGTTCCGCCTCGGCGACATCGCCCAGATCCGCCAGAAGGTGCGCGACCTGCTGCCGCGCCTGACCGCCGGGCGGACCGCCACCGCCGAGCGTGCCGAGCAGTCTCCAGGATGGCCCAGGACACCGGCGAATACGCGCTCTCCCGCGCCGCCGCCGCGTCCGCCGCGCCGATGCCGAGCCACCACGAGGAGCTGCTGGGGGACTACTACCGCCGGCTGGTCGATGCCCTGCGGGAGATCAACCCCCCCGACATGGCCCCCGAGCGCGTCGTGCTCAAGCCCGAGGTCTTCGCCCTGCGCATCGAGGCGCGCGAGGTCGAGGCCTACCGGCGGATCTTCGGCAAGGGCGATTGCGACCGCGAGCTCGAACAGTTCCTGCTCGAGGCGGCCGCCCTGCGGATCCGCATCAACGAGGAGGCGCACGACATCGCCAGCCTGCTCGACGAGACCTCGGTCACCGGCGAGGCGGTCGTCTTCGCCCGCGCCCGGCAGACCTGCCGCTCGGCCGACGCCCATCTCTGGCGCTTCAGCCACGTGCTGAACGATCTGATGATGGCCGGGAACATGGCCGAGTGCCGGCAGGTGCAGCTCCTGCGGATGCGCCTGATGCGGGACTACTCGGGCCTCTGGCTGCTGGCCTTCAAGCCGGTCTTCAAGCGGCACCCGGCCGGAACCCTGGCTTGACCGTGATCCGCGACGCCCTCGCCGACGTCGCGGCGAGGGAAGACTTTCTCCGGCTCCCCGCGCTCGTCTACCGGGGGGACCCCGACCACAACGCCACGCCGAGGGCGGACGCCCGGGCGGCCCTCGAACGCCCCGGGACCGTCCATTCCCTGATGGCCCTGGTCGCCCTGGCGGACGGCGGGCCGGTGGCCCGCCTGGTGGCGAGGTTGTCGCCCGCTCTGCGCGACGGCCAGGGCCGCCCCTACGGCATGCTGGGCTCCTTCGAGGCCCTGGAGGGCCGGGAAGACGCCGTCCGGGAGCTCTTCCAGCAGGCGATCGGCTGGCTGCGGACCGCCGGCGCCGGCCCCATCATCGGCCCGATGGACGGCGACACCTGGCACCGCTACCGGCTGAACGTGGGGCCGTTCGACGATCCGCCGTTCCTGCTGGAGCCCTACAACCCGCCGTGGTACGAGCCGCTCTGGATGGCGAACGGCTTCGCCGTGCTGGAGCGCTACTTCTCGAAGCGGGTCGATCCCGCCGCGGTGGCCGCCCACCTCGAGGGCAGGGCTCGCGACGCGCTCGGCACCGGATACCGGCTCCGCCGGCTGGACCCCTCCCGCTTCCAGGCCGAGCTGGGGGTGATCTACGAGCTGTCGCGCCGGATCTTCTCCCGCAACTTCCTCTACACCGAGATCTCCGAAGAAGAGTTCGTGCGCCTCTACGCTGGAGCGCGTGCGCTGCTCGATCCCGACCTCGTCCTCTTCGCCCGCTCGCCCGCCGGGGAGGACGTGGGTTTCCTCTTCGCCTATCCGGATCTCTTCCGGGCCGTGGCCGCGATGCGGGGAGAGCGAGGCCTCCTCGCCAAGCTCCGGTTCCTCCGGCACCGCCGCGAGGCGGACGCGGTCGACTTCAAGACCCTGGGCGTGCTCCCCGGGCACCGCCGCTCCGGCATCGCCGCCGCGCTGTTCCACGAGGGGCACCGGCGAGCGGTGGAGAAGGGGTACGCTCACGCCAACCACTGCCTCTACAAGGAGGGGAACCCCTCCGGGCGACCTGGACGGTGGGGCGGGACGGATGATGCGGGAGTACCGGCTCTATGAATGGAAGGGGGAGATATGATGCGGGTTGCGGGAGAACGACCATGCTGAAGCGGCTTTACGTCGACAACTACCGGTGTCTGGTGAACTTCCAGCTCGAGTTTCAGGAGATGACGCTCCTCGTGGGGCCGAACGGCTCGGGCAAGTCATCCGTGCTTGACGTGCTGAAGGCGATCAGGCACCTGTTGAGTGGGAAGGGTATGGTGGCCGAGCCGGACCTCTTCCCGGCTCGGTCCCTTACCCGCTGGCAGGACCGGAACCTCCAGATCTTCGAGATTGTGGTCGGCCTGGAGGGTGAAGCCGATGCCACCTACCGGTTGGAAGTCGAGCATCAGATCGAAGGCCAGCATCGAATCGAAGGTCAACGAGAGCGGTGGCCGGAGATCAGTCTGGAGTCCTTGAAGAGTCGACGACAAGCCGCTGTTTGAATTCCGGCGTGGCGAGGTCCAACTGTACCGGGACGATCACTCGCTGGGCTCGCAATACAGGGCCTACACGTCCGAGTCGGCGCTGGCGCGAGTGGCTCCCGCGCCGATGAGCCGGCGCCTCACGCGCTTTCTGGACTTCATGCGAGGAGTTTCCGTCTGCGCTCTCGATCCGAAGCATTTTCAGGCGGAATCGACAGGTGAGGAGAGCACTCTTCAGCCGGACGGTGGAAATTTCGTGTCCTGGTACCGGCACCAAATCCAGGAGCGGCCGGACCTGCTCCTCGAATTACTGGAAGCGCTCCGCAAGATCCTGCAGGACTTCCATTCGGTCCGTTTGGAGAAAATAGGCTCGGAGACCCGAGCGTTCATTGCTGAATTTAAGACTGGGATCAAGTCGTATTCTTTGCGGATTGACGAGCTTTCGGACGGCCAGCGCGAGCTGATCGCGCTCTATTCGCTCATCTATCTCGCCGGAGAGCAGGACGTCCTTTTCCTGGACGAGCCCGACAACTTCCTGGCTTTAGCTGAGATCCAGCCGTGGCTCATGACGCTCTCTGATACCTGCGGAGCTCGGCCTCGCCAAGCCATCCTCTGCTCCCATCATCCGGAGCTGATCGACTATCTCGGCGGCGAGGCCGGGATCCTGCTGAAGCGCGAGAGCACGGGAAGCATCACCACCCGCCGACTGAGCGAGATTCCGCTCGATGCGGGGCTCAAGCTCTCCGAGATCATCGCGCGAGGATGGGAGTCTTGAGGCGGCAGGCTCAGTTGGTTCTTCTCTGCGAGGACAATCAGCACGAGGCTTTCGCTCGCCGGTTTCTCGTGGGGATGGGCTGGAATCTGCGGGCGATCCGGATTCAAAAGGCACCGGGCGGGCGTGGCTCCGGAGAGCAATTCGTGCGGGAGCGATTTCCATTGGAGCTCAAGGCTCACCGCTCGCGGCCGGTGAACCAGGTTCTCGTGGTGCTGATCGACGGAGATGGCGAGGGGCCCACGGTTCGGCTGCGCCAGCTCAGCCAGGCATGCGGTGATGCCTCCGTCGCGGAGCGCTCTCTCGACGAGAGAGTCGCCATTTTCGTTCCGACCTGGAACATCGAGACGTGGCTGGCCTATCTTGACGGTGGGGTCGTGAACGAGGCTCGATCAGGCTATCCGCGGCTGCTCCGGGAGCGCGAGTGTCAGAGGCACGTCGACGTGTTGATCGAGATGTGCCGAGAGGGAGAGTTGCGGCAGCCGGCACCGCCCTCGCTTAGCAATCGGCCTGCGACGAATACCGCACACGGCTTGCCACTCCCTGAAGGGCGGTATGCCCCCTTCCCCTGCCAACAACGTCCTCGACGTCCTGCGCCAGGTCGCTCTCCGCGTCCCGGACCGTCCGGCGCTGATCATGGAGTCCGGCGCGATCACCTTCGGTGACCTCTGGGACCGCGTCGGCCGCGCCGCGGCGGGGCTGCGGCGCCTGGGGCTCGAGCCCGGCGAGCGGGCGATCGTGATGATCCCGATGTCGATCGACCTCTACGTCGCCATGCTGGCCCTGCTCGAGATGGGCGCCGTCGCCGTCTTCGTCGATCCCTGGATCGGCCGGCGGCAGATCGCCTCCTTCGCGGCCTTCGCCGATCCCCGGGCCTGGCTGGGGATTGGCAAGAGCCACCTGCTCCGGCTCTCCGATCCGCGGCTGCGGGGGATTCCGATCACCGTCACCACCGGCTGGCATCTCGGTCCCTGGCCGGCGCGGTGCTCGCTGGCCGAACTGGAGGAGGGCACGGAAGCGGCGGCGATCCATCCGGTCTCGCCCGACGACCCCGCCCTGATCACCTTCACCACCGGCTCCTCCGGCGAGCCCAAGGGGGCGAACCGCACCCACCGGTTCCTGCTCGCCCAGCGCGCCGCCCTCGCCGCCGAGTTCCCGGCCGAGGAGAGGGACGTCGAGATGACGATGTTCCCCGTCTTCGCGCTCAACAACCTGGCGGCCGGCGTGCCGTCCGTCGTGCCGGCGATGGACTTCCGCCGCGTCGACCGGGTGGACGCCGCCCGCGTCCTCGCCCAGATGCGGCAGCACGACGTGACCACCTGCACCGCCTCGCCGCCGTTCTTCGACCGCCTCGCCGCCGAGGTCGAGCGCCGGCCGGTCGAGCGGCCGGCCTTGCGCCGGCTGCTGACCGGAGGCGCGCCGGTCTCCGACGCCCAGCTCCGCACCTGGCGTCTGGCGTTCCCGGAGACCGAGATCCTGGTCGCCTACGGCTCGACCGAGGCCGAGCCCGTGGCCCACCTGACCGCCGAAGAGCGCCTGGCGGCCACGAATCCGGCCCGCCCCCGGGCTCCCGGGATACTGTGCCGGCCGCCCCATCGACCGCATCCGCGCGAAAGTCGCGCGCATCGAGGCCGGGCCGATCGCGCTGGGAGCGGAGGGCTGGGCGGCCTGGGAGCTCCCGGCCGGGGAGATCGGCGAGTTGATCGTCTCCGGGGATCACGTCTGCCGCGACTACTACCGCAATCCGCGGGCGGTCGAGCGAGAACAAGATCGCCGACGGCGACGCCGTCTGGCATCGCATGGGGGACACCGGCTCCTTCGACGCCGAGGGGCGCTTCTGGCTGGCCGGCCGCGTCCACTCGACGATCCGCCGGGGCGGCGCGCTCGTCCATCCGCAGCTCGTCGAGCAGGCCGCCTGCGGCGAGGACCCCCGCATCCGCCGGATCGCCGCCATGGGATGCCCGATCCGAGCCTGGGAGAGCGGGTCGTCCTGGTCGTCGAGACCGAGGAGGAAGGGATCGAAGGCGAGATCGCGGCCCGAGTCGCCGCCGCCGGCCTTATCGCGGACGAAATCCTCCTCGCCTCGGAGCCGCTTCCGGTCGATCCCCGTCACAACAGCAAGATCGACTACGGCAAGCTCCGCGAACGGCTGCAGACAACGCCTATCGGCGGAAGATCACAGTGACGCCGTTTTCGGCATTGTTGGTCACCACGATGTCCGCTCTGCCGTCGCCGTTCAGGTCCTGGATGGCGAGACCTTTGGGGTGACCTGGAACCGGGAGTATCCTGGTTGCGACGGAGCCCTTGCGGCTCATCGTGAAGAGCGTGACGTAGCCACCTTCTGGGCTCGAGACCGCGACATCCGCCACCCCGTCGACGTCGACGCCGATCGCCGCAAGATTGGGGAACTTGCCGGTGACGAACGGTGAGCCCGCCAGGGTGGTGAACCCACCACGGCCGTCGCCGATCAAGATCGTCAGTCCGTCTCGACCGGATCGATCCGAGGTGCTGCTGGGGGAGTTGACGATGGCCAGGTCGGGCTTGCGGTCCGCGTTAACATCGCCGACAGCGACGTTGAACGGAGAATCGCCGCCCGCAAAGGGGGAGCCCTCGGGCTGCCGGAACCCGCCCGCGCCGTCGCCGAGGAGGATGGTGACGTTGTCCCCTTCGAGATTGGGACTGACGATGTCCGCTCTGCCGTCGCCGTTCAGATCGGCGACGCGGATCCGCTGATAGGGGTGCTTGCCGACGGCGACGTAAATGCCCGGCGTCGGAAATCCCCCCTTGCCGTCGCCGAACAGGATTTCCAGCCGGTCCTCCGCCCAACTGTCGGTCGCCAGGTCCAGGTTGCCGTCGCCGTTGAAGTCGCCGGTCGCGATGCCATGCGGATGCGGCCTGACCGCGACGGTGACCGGCGAGCCCGGCGCCGGCGCGAATCCTCCCCGGCCGTCGCCGAGCAGCACCGTCAGATGCTGCGTCTCATGGTTCGCGAACGCCAGATCAGGATGCCCGTCGTGGTTGAAATCACCGGCGGCGATATCGTTCGGGCTCTGCCCGGCGGGGAAGGGCGACCCGGGAGCCGGCGAGAAGCCCCCCTTGCCGTCCCCCAACAGCACGGAGGCATCGCCGCTCCGCTTGTTCGCCACCACCATGTCGAGCTTGTCGTCGCCGTTGAAATCCGCGATCGAAACGCTCCCCGGCCTCCTTCCCGCGGCAAAGCGGAGCTCGTGCGAAGGGGGTGCCAAGCCGCACGCGGCCAGGGATACGTATAGAGACAGGCGGGCGGTCATCTTGCCGATCATGGGTGTGCCTACCTCTACATATAGCGTTTTACTTTAGCCATGTCGAGTTCCAGGCCCGCCGGCCTTATCGCCGACGAGATCCTCCTCGCCTCGGAGCCGCTCCCCGTCGATCCCCGTCACAACAGCAAGATCGACTACGGAAAGCTTCGCCTCCGGCTGCGGAAGCGTTAGATCTCGGGCGGAGTCTCAGTTTCCAGCGCGGAAGCCGGTAGATCCAGGTCGGAAGCATGTAGATCCAGACCAGAAGCCAATAGCTCCGGATCAGAAGCAAGTAGATCCAGACTGGAAGCATGTAGCTCCAGAGCAGAAGCATGTAGATCCGGAGCAGAAGCATGTAGATCCAGAGCGGAATCCAATGCTCCTGACTCAAAAGCATTGAGATCCAGGCGAGAATCCAAGGCTTCTGGCGTAAAAGCATGTAGATCCAGAGCGGAATCTCGGGCTTCTGGAGTGAAATCCACGGCTTCCGGGCGGGATGAAGGAGATCCGATCCCTCCTGCTATGCTTCCGGCAAGCATGGAATCGACCCTGACCCGCGAATCGCCCTTTGCCCGGCGGCTCTCCGCCTATCTGGCCGAGCGCTTCCCGCCGCTCAGCCATGGGGTGCTGATCGCCGCCTACTACTCCTCGAACCAGTTTCTGGCGCGGACGCTCACCCATCCCGGCGAGCGGATGCACTACGACCTCAGCACCCTCCTCGGCGCGCTGACCCTGTTCTGCTTCTTCTTCCACCTGCGGGTGTTCGACGAGCATAAGGACTACGCCGAGGATCTCGTCCACTACCCCCAGCGGATCCTCCAGAGCGGCGCTCGTCACCCTGCGGGACCTGAAGATCCTGGGCGGGATCGCCATCGGCGCCGAGATCGTCCTCTCCGCGCTGGGCGGCGCGGCCGCCTTCGCGGCCTGGCTCGCGGCGTTCCTGTTCTCCGTCCTGATGCTGAAGGAGTTCTTCGCCCGCGACTGGCTCAAGCGGCACTTCCTGGTCTACGCCACCAGCCACCTGCTGGTGATGCCGCTGCTCTCGCTGATGGTCTTCAGCTTCGCCACCGGCCGCTGGCCCTGGGAGGCCCCCTTCTGGTTCCTCGTCTACGCCTGGGTGGGCTTCTTCGTCACCTTCAACTGGGAGGTCTCGCGCAAGATCCGCGCGCCCGAGGACGAGATCGAGGGCGTGGACACCTACACCCGCGTCTTCGGCACCTACGGCGCGGCCTGGGTGGTCCTCCTGATCCGGGTGATCGACACCGGGCTGGTGGCGCTGGTCGGCTGGCACCTCGGCCTCGCCCCCTGGTTCTACGCGGCCCTGGTCGCCCTGTTCCTGGTCTGCCTGGTGGGATTTTTCGACTACCGGCTCCATACCAGCCGGAAAACGGCCAAGCGGATGGAGCTCTACGCGGGGATGTACATCATCGCCTTCGACGTCATCCTGGCGGCCGCGATTGCGCGGCAGTGGGGGATTGGGATCTGAAGCAACGCCGCCGCGATGAGGCGTATCTATTTTTAAGTTCGGTTAAAAAATCGCACCAGCTCGGATTCTGATCTGGAGGCAAAAATTTGTCGGGACTTCTCGGCAGTTCTTCGATTTAACCTCCTAGTATATTCTCCAGAAATTGGAAGAAAAATTTCCGGACCTTTATCCCAACTCGCATGTAGTAGGATGTTTCGAGAAATAGGGAATGTCAATTCGGCTGTTGGATGGTCCATGCCGTTTTCGGAAATATAGACCGGGTTGTCCCCCGTGAAGATCAGCGTGTTTTCCGGAGCAATCAAGAAGCGCCAAGTCATCTTGCTAAGGGTAAAATCAGGCTGCTCCGTTTTAAGCACCATTGACTTGAGCAAAATTTCAGGTCTGGGCTTTTCGTAGCTATCTAAAAGCTCGGCCACTTGATCCCTACATTCTTCGAGCTCTTCCAATCTCTCTCCGGATTGTTCCAGGTCCTTCCTTAGCTGCTCTTTGTCTTCTGGTGAGATGTCGGAGAGAAATTCTAGCGACCGCAGTTCTGATCGCAGTTTTTGCAGGGTTGGATTATTATTGACAAGCTCACGATACGCTTCCTCCGCACGCGCTGTTCGTGCCGGTACCCTCCTGTGGGTGAGGGTTATGTATGAAGCAAATATCGCCTTCTCTGCGTCATTTAAAATAGCCCGCTTCTCACGGATCTTACTGAAGATGCGATCAGAGGGCTTCTCTAGCTTCTCTAGTTCGTTCTCGATTGTGTTTGTGTCAAGGCTGCCATCGTCTCGGGTAAAGGCATAGTTGTCCCATATCGCCGCTGCCGTCTTTGTGGATAGGCGGACAGGGTTATATTGGTGATGTTCTGGCGACCTGGGACGAAGGGCTTTCCTTTGGTGTACATCCATATAAAAGGGTTAGCTTCAGCTTCGTCGGAAAAGCCTCGGAGATACAGCCTAGGGAGGAAGTGCTGGTTGTGCTTTGTACTTATGCTTTTCTGATTGAGCATTAGAGATGTCCCTAGCCCTTAAGGGAGTCCCCCCGGCTCTGCCGGGGAGGCAGTAGAAGTTTAACCTCTACAGAGGTGCCCATCGTGGAAACTTTCCCTCGTGAGCCGCCAAGCACACGAGAGGAGAGGAACCACGATGGACAAGTTTGAAAGTTTAAGCCACACGGCATGGGAGTGCAAATACCCATCGTGTTCATTCCCAAGTGCCGCCGGAAGACGCTATACAGCCAGTTGAGGGTACACCTTGGGGAAGTGTCCCGTAAGCTTGCGGCTCAGAAGGAGAGCCGGGTTGAGGATGGACATCTGATGCCAGACCACGTCCATATGCTGTTGTCGATCCCACCGAAGTACGCGGTGTCGCAGGTCGTGGGGGGATCAAGAGCAAAAGCGCTATTCATCTGGCGCGAGTGTATGGGAGCTCTATGCGGGGATCTACATCATCGCCTTCGACGCCATCCTGGCCGCCGCGATCGTAGCGCGGTACGGGGTGCGGCTCTGAGATCCGGCGCAATCCGGCCCGCGAGCCTCAGGGCTCGCGGGCCGCTGCCGAGAGTCTAGAGGCTCAGCAGATCCGGAGGGAGCAGTTCTGGCAGTTGGTCTGGCAGATAGTCCACTCGGTCTTGACGGGCGCGGTCGTGGCACCGGCGTTCACCAGGGACTCGCTCTTGAGGTCGAGAAGGGTTTCCCTGGAGAGCGCGAGCTTCTTGGACACCTTCTTCTTCATGAAATCTCCTTGGGTCTAGTCTGCGGGCGGAAGCGCCGGCAAGCCCGTGAAGAATAGCGAAGACAGGTAGGAGCCCGAGGGAACGGCCCCGCATCCGTTCCCTCGGGCTTGAGTACGTCGATTGTCAAAGAGCGCCGTCCGTCCTCTGGACGGATATCTACAATGCGCATATAATCGTGACACAGATGGAGGCTTGTCAAGCCCTGCGAGAGTGCGTTCCCCAGGGCTTGAGCTATTTTCCCCAGAGGGAGTAGGCGAGCGGAGCGGGGAATGCCCTGTTCCCTCCAATGTGCATGACGTGGAGGCAATCGAACAGTCCGTTCCCCGTTGCACGGAGGGCTCGACGTTCGGGGAACGCCTCTTTCCCCTCAGAGCCGTGGGTGCGGAGAACGGGGAATGGAACGGTCGCGGCGCTCTTGTCCTGTTCCCGGCAGGGAATGGGATGTTGTTCGCGGGGAATGGCTGGCGAAGGCCATGAAGAGTCGCGCCAGAGGTGGGGAATGGCTTTCGAGGGGAGGGGAATGTGGGGCGAAGGCCATGAAGGGTCCTGTCAGGGGCGGGGAATGGCTGTTGAGCGGCGGGGAACGAGGCTCTTTGACAACTGAATTCAACGGCAACCCCGGGGGGGAGCAGGGATCCTGCGCCATGCGGGTCCCCCCGGGCTTGCCATTACGCCGGTCGGGATAAGATCGGCGCCTGACCGGCTTTGGGAAAAGGGAGGAAGAGTCTTGCTGATCTGGTTCCCCAGCGCTCCGGGGGCTGAAGCCCCGCCGGACGCGCGGCTGGGCGGCAAGGCCGCCAATCTCGCTCGGCTCGAAGCCCTGGGACTTCCGGTCCCTTCCTGGTACGCGATCACGACCGGGGCCTTCGAGCGTGCCGCCGCCGGTCTCCGCGAGCGGATCGCGACGAGGCTGACGGGAACGGAGGATCTCGGGCCGGCCTGCGTCGAGATCCGCTCCTGGATCCTCGCTCTCGATCTCCCTCCCGGGCTCGAGGACGAGATCGCCGCCGCCCACGCCTCCCGGATCGGGGAGGACGCCTTCGTGGCCGTCCGCTCGTCGGCGGCGGGGGAGGACGCGGCGGGGGAGTCGTTCGCCGGGCTGCACGACAGCTTCCTCTTCGTCCGCGGCCGGAGGGAGATCCTCGAATCGATTCGGAAGGTCTGGGCGTCCGCCTACAACGAGCGCGCCCTGGCGTACCGGCGGGCCAAGGGGATCTCGCTCGACGGCATCGCCGTCGCGGTGGTGGTCCAGCGCATGGTCGAGGCGCGGACCAGCGGCGTCCTGTTCACCGCCAACCCGAACACCGGGAGCGTCCACGAGGTGGTGATCAGCTCGCTCTGGGGCGCCGGCGAGGGGCTGGTGAGCGCGGGTCTCGACGCGGACACCTACATCGTCGACAAGGAGACCCTGGAGGTCGCGGAGACGCTCGCGCCGAAGACCGAGCAGCTCATCCTCGATCGTGACGCAGGCGGCGGGCTGATGCGCGTCCCCGTGCCCGGGGATCTCCAGGAGCGGAGCAGCCTCTCCCGCGAGGAGACCCTCTCCCTGGCGCGGCTGGGAATCGCCGTCGAGCGCCACTACCGCCGGCCGCAGGACCTCGAGTTCGCCGTCGACGCGGAGGGGCGCTCCTTCCTGCTCCAGGCGCGGCCGGTGACGACCGTCGAGGAGATCGGCCCCGCCGCCGGCAACGGGCTGATCTGGGACAACTCGAACATCATCGAGAGCTACTCGGGCGTGACCTCGCCGATGACCTTCAGCTTCATCCGCCGCGCCTATTCGATCGTCTATCACTGCTTTGCCGAGGTGATGGGGATCGACGCGCGGACGGTGCGGGCGAACCGCGAGGTCTTCGAGAACATGCTCGGGCTGTTCCGCGGGCAGGTCTATTACAACCTTTTCAACTGGTACCGGCTGGTGCGGCTCTTCCCCGGCTTCAACTACAACAAGAGTTTCATGGAGTCGATGATGGGCGTGCGCGAGCCCGCCCGTCCTGATGCCGACCCGCCGGCGACGGCCTCGGGGCTCCAGCGCTACACCGTCGAGCTGCCGGCCCTGCTGCGCCTGGTGGGGCGCTCGGCGCGGAACTTCTTCCACATCCGCCGCATCGTGGCGGATTTCCAGGCGCATTTCCGCGCGCAGTACGAGCGCTGGTCGGCGATGGACTTCCGCGCCATGCCGCCGCACGAGCTGGCGGCCCTCTACCGCGAGATGGAGGAGAAGCTCCTCTGGGAGTGGAAGGCGCCGATCATCAACGATTTTTTCGTGATGGTCTTCTACGGCACGCTCAAGAAGCTCTGCGTCTCCTGGTGCGGGGACGACTCCGGCTCGCTCCAGAACGATCTCATCTGCGGCGAGGGGGGCATCGAGAGCACCGAGCCCACGAAGATGCTCCTCGCCCTCGCCGCCCAGGCCCGGCAAGAGCCCGGAGCTGCGGCGGCTGCTCCTGGAGCGGCCGCCCGAGGATCTCGCCCGCGAGGTGCCGGCCGATCCGCGCTTCGCGGAGTTCGCGGCGGGCATCCGCCGTTATCTCGACCTCTACGGCTTCCGCTGTGTCAACGAGCTGAAGCTGGAGGAGCACTCGCTCAAGGACCGCCCGGCCTTCCTCTACCAGATCCTCCGCAACTATCTGGCCGCCGAGGACCCGGTGGGGATGGACGCGGCGGCGATGGAGCAGCGGGAGGGACGCATTCGCCGCGAAGCCGAGGAGAAAGCTTTCAAGGCGATCCGGAGCGCGCCCCGGCGTTGGATCTTCCGCCGGGTGCTGCGGAACGCGCGGCTGGGGGTGAAGAACCGGGAGAACCTCCGTTTCGCCCGCACGCGCATCTACGGCCTGCTGCGCGAGCTGCTGCGGGCGGTGGGGGAGGACTTCGCGGACGCGGGCCTCCTCGACCGCGCGGACGACGTCTTCTATCTGACGCTCGACGAGGTCTGGGATTTTACGAAAGGCCGGGCGGTCACCACGAATCTCCGCGGCCTGGCCGCCCTGCGCCGCGAGGAGTTCGACGCCTACCGCCGCATGGACCCGCCCGCCGACCGCTTCGAGACCTTCGGGCTGCCGTACTACCGGAACCTTTTCAAGGGTCGCCCGCAAGCCGCGCTCAACGCCGAGCCCGGAGTCCTCCGCGGCACCGGCTGCTGCCCCGGCATCGTGACCGGCCCCGTCAAAGTCCTCCGCACCCCGAACGAGGACGCCCGCCTCGACGGCGAGATCCTCGTCGCCGAGCGCACCGATCCCGGCTGGGTGCCGCTCTACCCGTCGGTCTCCGGACTGCTGATCGAGCGCGGCAGCATCCTCTCCCACTCCGCCATCGTGGCCCGGGAGATGGGCATTCCCACGATCGTGGGGATCGCGGGGCTGGTGGGAACGCTGAAGACCGGGTCAGGTGGTGACGATGGACGGGGGGACGGGGACGGTGCGGGTGGGAGAATAGAACCCGGTCAGTAACTGACCTTCGGCGCCACCTCCCCTTTCACGACCTCCAGCGTCAGCTCTTCGCACTTCAGCTCCATCGGCTGAAAGCGGTCCCGCGGTCGTGGCGGGTTGGTGCCGTCCTTGATCACGTCCTGCAGGTTGCCGACGACCTTCACCTTGTAGGTGCCGGGCTTGCTCATGTCATAGCCTTGAGCGAGGTCGAGGCCGATGATCATCGATTCCCCGGCGCGGATCTTCACGTACTCCTCGGCGGTGGGATCGCCCCGCTTTGTCATCGCGCCCTGATAGGGGAGATCCTGCCCCTCGAAGCTCACGTCGAAGATCGTTCCCCTCCAGCCGTCCCAGGGCGTGTTCCAGCGCAGCATCCAGAGCGGCTGCTCCGAGCGGTTCGTCAACTGGAACCGCATCGCGATCGGAGCGCCGGCGATGCGCGGGCGCGCCGCCTCCACGCGGCACTCCAGCGGGTGCTCGGCATCGAGGGGGGCGTGGGGTTTCATCCAGCAGTGGGTGGAGAGGAGCGCGAGGAGGGTCAGGGAGAAGAGGGCGGGCTTCCGCATCCGCGCAGTCTATCCGAGAGGGGAGAGACGCGGGCGGAAAGGGTCCGCCCGCGCTCTCCAAGTTGCCGGGCTCAGCGGGGCTCGGCGAAGTACTCGTGGCTGTCGGCGTTGTTGATGGCCCGGGTCGGGTTCGAGATCGCCAGGCTCCGGCAGGCGGTCTGGCCGTAGGCGTAGTCCTGGGTGCCGGCGACGACGGAGAAGTGGCTGGTCTCGTGGACCAGCGTGCCCGCCTTGGAGTCGGTGCCCGTCGCCGGGGCGCTCCAGAAGGCGTTGCACAGGTGCACCTTGTAGGGCTGGTTGGAGAACACGTAGGCGTAGGAGCTGTCCGTGCAGTCGCAATAGAAGACGAACGCCTTGGTGGACATGGCGCTGTAGATGTTGGCGTAGTCGCTCGTCACCTCCGCGTAGTTCGACGAGGTGTAGGTGCCGAACCAGGTCTTGTAGTTGCTGTCGGTGGAGCGGGAGGCGGAGGGAACGGCGTTCAGATAGTCGCGGGACCGCTGCGCGAGCCCTTGGGCGTTGTTGAGGGCGGTCACCAGCGGCTCTGGCGCGTGCTGGAGCAGCTCACGTAGCTCGGCGTCAGGGCCTTCTCACCCTGGACGGCCTCGTCGGCCTGGACCAGCGCCTCGACGGCGCCGACCGCGCGCTCGTTGCGCTCGACTCCGAGGAACACCACGTTCGACTCCAGGTTGCGCAGACCGGCGAAACCGGAGACCTTGGCGTTGTCCGCCCGCAGGCCGTCCTGCACGAGGACCTGGTAGCGGATCGCGTACTCGCCGGTGCGCGACAGGTCATAGGCGCCCGACAGCTCGACATCGGCCGAGACGGAGCCGCCGGCCGGGATGCGGACGTAGTCCTCGGCCCGCGGGGTGGCGCGCTTGTAGAGGCGGCCGGTGTAGGCGACCGGCTTGCCGTCGAGGCGCACGTCGAAGATGTTCTCGTCGAGGCCCTTGAGGGCGGTCTGCCAGCGGAGGAGGTAGATGTCCTCCTTGGAGCTGTTGGTGTAGGTGACCTTGAGGACCGCGTCGTCCGACGCGCTGAGGAAGCTCTGCTGCGACTCGATCGTGGTGGTGAGGCCACGCATCCCGGCCGACGCCGAGGACGCGAACGCCAGGAACGTGGCCACGGCTACAAACAGGAACATCAATCCGCTACGTCTCATCATGTGACACTCCTCCAAGAAAACACGGAACGCGCAGCTATTTGCGGTTTCCGACCAAGCACCAGATAGGAAAGAAAGGGAGGGGGACGATGCCCTTGCTTAGTGTGGTGCTCTGGAGGGGGTGGAGCGAGCCTTGCAAATCGGGGGCATTCGTGGCCTGCGACCTCAACCCCTATCCCCTTCTCCTGAAAGAGAAGGGGGACGACTGCGAGGCGGATTGCCCATAGGGTGTGCTGTGCACACCATACCGACCTTGAAGGCGCGCACAGCGCACCCTACGGGCATCACCGGTTTGACAGGCCCTCCCTCTCCTTCAGGAGAGGGACCGAGGGTGAGGTCGCAGGCCACGAATGCCCTGATCCGCGACTTGTGTATTCATCCAGCCGTTTCCACCGCGATCTTGATCCGCACGTCGTCCGGCACCACGTCGGCGCGGCGGGCCCAGGTGGTTTCGGGGTAGCGGGCGCGGAGGTCGTCCCAGCGGCGGACCACGCCGGCGAGGCCTTCGAGCCGGTAGGCGGCCCCCGCGGCCCAGAAGAGCGCCTCGGGAGCGGCGCTCGACTCGGGGTAGCCGTCCGCCGCGCTGTCGAACCAGCGCAGCGCCTCCTGGAAGTTGGCGTGGGTCATCTCGGAGAGCCCGAGGACGAGCCGCAGCTCGGCCAGGAACTCGTCGGGCGGCAAAAATCCCACGTAGCGCCGCAGCTCGCTGCCGCGGCCGTCGAGGAAGACGAGCAGCGGGGCCCACAGCACCTTGCCGCGGCCGAGCGCCTCCTTGAAGTCCGGATGGGGCTCCTTGACGTTGAACTTGAGAGCGACGAAGCGTTCCGAGACGAACTCAGCGACCTGCTCGTGTGGGTACGTCACGGCACCCATTTTTCGGCAGCCCAGTCACTCGGGGGTCCAGAAGTAGAGGAGGAGCGGCTTTCTGGCCTCGCGCCCCTCCACGAGAGAGGGTTGGAGCTGGTCGCGCCACTGGATCTCGGGCATGGTCGGTTCTCCGGAGGTCGAGACGAACCCTGAAATCCTACCGCAGATCGGCGGCTACGACCCCGATCCCGGGTCCCACAGAGGGATCATCCCCAGCGCCTGCAAGCCCAGGATCGCGCCCGCCGCGGCGAAGCTCAGCAGGAAGCGCCAGGCGGTCCAGTCGCGGCTCCGGCTGGCCGCCGGATCGCGCAGCTCGATGGCGGCGTTCGCGAGGGTGGCGACCGCGGTGGTCGCCAGGATCGCCAGCAGCGGCTTCCACGGCGTCTGCCAGTGTCCGATGCAAGGCCCCACGACGGCGAGGGCGGTGCCGAGAAGGGCGACGCCGAGCGCGGCGAGCGGGCCGCTCCGGCGGCGCTCCAGACGGAAGACGCCGGTATCGAGGCTGAAGGCGAGCACGGCGGCGCTGGCGGCCAGGTAGGGGGCGAAGAAGAGCTCGTCTTTGGCCAGGCTGTTCGCCAGTACGAGCATGGAGAACGGCGGCAGCAGGGCCCGCACCACGGTCCGCACCTTGAGGCCCGAGCCGTGGCCGGGCGGAGCGAAGCGGAGCCAGGCCGCCAGATACCCGGCGAAGCCCAGGAACACCGGCAGCGACCACATCCACGAGCCGAGCGACCAGGTGCCGTAGGCGAAGAGGATGAAGGTGATCGCGCCGCCGACGTTGAAGGAGCGGAAGCGCCAGGCCGCGAGCCCCACCCCCAGGCAGATGGCAAGCAGCGAGAGGTTCTGGAAAATCACCTCGGAGAGCGGCTTGGTGGTGATCTTGCCCAGGATCACCACCACGGCGAGGGGGATGAACAGGTTGTCCGCCCCTTCCAGCGAGATCGCCTCGAAGCCGGTCACCAGCGCCGCCACCAGCAGCGCCGCCAGCACGCAGACCGGGCGGGGGAGGTCGGTCAGCAGCAGGACCGGCAGGTGGATGGCGAGGAAGGCGATCACCAGGAAGACCAGCGACCCCTCGAGGCTCTTCCGCTCGTCCTCGACCTCGTAGCGGATCACCCCGTAGCGGCTGCCGATCAGGGCGGCGAAGGCGTCGCCCACGGCGAGCACCAGCACCGCCGCGAGATAGAGCCAGGGGCGGCCCGGGGTCATCAGGAAGACCAGGAAGACCGAGAGCGGGTAGTACTCCGCCCCGCGGCTCCGGCGGCCGATGCCGTGCAGGCTCTTCAGGAACCCGAAGCGGCTGCCGGCCACGAACAGCGCGGTGAGCGGCAGCGACATCGCCAGCACCACCCACGGGGAGCGGACGAGGAAGGGGAAGAACAGGCAGGCGATGCCGCCGCCGAGATGGACGAGCTTGCGCGTGTGCTCCGGCTTCGGGTTGCCGAAGCGGCGCCAGAGCTCGGCGATCACCAGCAGGCAGACGAAGGCGGCGGAGAGGATCGCCGCCCCGCGCAGATCGCCCGGCGAGATCAGACCACTTCCTCCAGCACGAAGGCGCTGTAGAAGAAGGCGAGGTCGCGGGCGAACAGCTCGCGGGCCTCGGCGTCCAGCGGGCGCACCCGTCCGGGAAAGGCGGCGGCGAGGCGCCGGGGCACCAGCATGTTCCAGTAGGCGAAGCGGGCGCCCGGGCGGGCCGTCTCCAGCAGCCGGCCGTAGACGGCGGCGCTCGTCGGCTCGTCCAGGTACTCGAAGAGGTCGGAGAGGTTGAAGCCGTCGAACCCCTCCCCCCGGTGCGCGAGCGCGGCCTCCTCGATCGGCCCCTCGAACAAGGTGAGCTTGTCGAGATTCCGCTTCAGCCCGGGGAAGACCTCGGGGCGGAGGTACAGGGGGAGGGCGCGCCGGAAGTTGCCGGTAAGGATGTACTCCATGTAAGGGTTGGCGTAGCCGGGGAGCACGGTCAGGGCGTACTCCGTCCGCGCCAGAATGCGCTCGGCGACCGACCCCTCGACGTAGCGGAAGAACTCGGGGTCGCGCCCCAGCCGGCCCATGGCGAAGCGGCTGAAGAAGATCCGGAAGAGGAGGCGCCAGCGCAGGTTGTTCCAGGTGCGGCGATAGAACGCCTGGCGCGCCTGCTCGTCCTTTTCGTCCAGCAGGGCGACCACCGTTTTCCCGCGGTGGATCAGGGGGAGGACGCGCTCGCGGAAGAGCCGGAAGTACCCCTCGAACTTGCCGTCGTGGAGGACGCCGCCGGCGATCGCGTCCAGCCGCTCGCGGAAGAAGTCCCGCGCGCTGGCCGGGAGGTCCCGTTCCAGCCGTTCGTAGACCGAGCGCCGGTCCTCCGCGCCGCGCTGGATCCCGAGGAACGCCAGCACCTCCTCGTAGCCAAGGCGGCGGATGGCGGCGCGCTTGAGCTCGACCAGGGCGAGCTGGGCGGGGGAGAGGTCGGCGGCCACCACCTCGGCGCCGCCGGCGAGCAGCGCGAAGGCATTGTCCCCGGCCGAGGCGATCGAGAGCATGCGCCGGCCTGGAGCCGGAGCGAGCGCCGAGCAGAGCACCTCCGCGTCCTCCCACACGTTGGCATAGCGGACGAGGTCGAACCGGGCGCGCTCTTCGATGCGGTCGGGCATGGGGTGGTTGATGGGGAAGTTTACTGCGAATCAGGGGTGGGGTGGCGGGAAAGGGAGACGGAGTCCTGGCGGGAAAGCCCCCTCCTGGCCTCTCCCCGTTCCGGGTGGAGGAATCTCTCCGGCGGAAGATTCCCTGGATATCGTTATGATCGAGTACCAGGTGCTGTAAATCGATAACGCATGGCCTGTGTTCCTCTCCCCGCCAGGGGGGAGGTTAGGAGGGGGCGCTTCGATGGACACGACAGCTCGTGCGCGCGAATTGCGTCAAGTCATGACCGACGCGGAGCGTCGCCTCTGGCGGAATCTCCGCCGTCACTTCCTTGGTGTGCACTTCCGTCGTCAGGTTCCGATCGGTCCCTATATCGTCGATTTCGCCTGTTTAGGGCGGATGCTCGTCATCGAGATCGATGGAGGACAGCATATGGGAAGCGCGGAAGACGAGATCCGGGACCGGTGGCTCAGGGAGCGAGGTTACCGGGTTCTCCGGTTCTGGAATCACGACGCGTTGAAGAACACGGAGGGCGTTCTCGCAGTCATTGCCGCGTCTTTGGGAGGCGAGGAGTTGGAGAAACGAAGCGCGGACAAGGAGAGGAACTCGTAACGGGGAGGCCCCCTCCTAACCTCCCCCCTGGCGGGGAGAGGAAAATGGCTGGGGCGCTCTGCCTGGCTCGCAGCTACTTGCCCGATCCGTGTCTAAAGTAGCTCTGGATGTCCCAAAACCGCCCCCAGCAGCGCCTTGAGATTCACCGACGCGGCCTGGGCGGCGGCGAGGACGTCCTCGTGGGTCACCGGCACCTCGGAGAGCCCGGCCCCGGGGTTGCTCACCATCGAGACGCAGAGGCAGCGCACCCCCATGTGGTGGGCGGCGATGATCTCCAGCACGGTCGACATGCCGGTGACGTCGCCGCCGAGGAGTTGGAGCATGCGCACCTCGGCGGGGGTCTCGTAGCTGGGGCCGGCCATGCCGGCGTAGATCCCCTCGGTCAGCGGGATGCCGAGCTCGCCGGCGACTCTCAGGGTCAGCTCGCGCAGGCGCGGATCGTAGGCGGCTCCCATGTCGGGGAAGCGGGGGCCCCACTCCGGCGGGAGCTGGCCGCGCAGGGGGTTCAGCCCGGTCAGATTGATGTGGTCCTTGATCAGCACCAGGTCGCCGGGGCGGTGGTGGGTCTGCAGGCCGCCCGTGGCATTGGTCATCACCAGCGCCTTGACGCCGAGCAGGGCGGCGAGGCGGACGGGGAAGACCGTCTCGTGCGCGCTGTACCCCTGATAGGAGTGGAGACGCCCCTTGAAGTAGAGGACCGGACGGCCCGGGAGCGGCTCGAACATCTCGACGGCGTGCGGGTGCCCCTCGATGGCGTGGCTCTCGAAGGGGAGGAGGAACTCGAGCTGGATCGGCCCGTGGGTGCGCTCCCCGAGGTCTATCGCCAGGCCGGAGCCGGAGACCAGGGCCACCTCCGGACGCGGCCAGCCGAGCAGGTCGAAGCGCTCGACGGCGGATTTGTGCTGCTCGATCAGCGTCTCCAGGCCCGCGGAAGCCTCTTCCAGAGGCTCGTGGACCAGCCCTTCCATCTCGTCGGTCTCGTTCATGGGGGCGTATCGTAGCAGCGCGGACCCGTTCGGTAAGATGTCATGCCCGCCGAGCCGCGGGGTGGCCGTCCGTCCCGGCGGTCACGCCTCAAGGAGATGACAAGATGAAAAAGACCATCCTCAAGCTCGTCTGCGCCAGCACCCTGCTCACCCTGACGGCCCTCGTGCCGGCCCCGGCGGCGGCCGGCAAGTGCGCCACCTGCCCGGAGCTGCTGCAGTCCTGCAAGACGTTCTGCGGCAGCAACAACGTCGTCTTCAACTGCCAGAACCACAATCCCTGCGCCGGCACCTGCACCTGCGCCTGAGCCGCCGGCTTTCCGGGCGCCCGGGCCTCGGGGGCATGGGCGCCTTCAACCCTCTCGCCTTTCTCGGATAGGCTATCCGCTCTCAGGGAAGAGGAGAGGGGAGTCCATGTCCGAGCTCGACGAACAGATCCAGAACCGGCGCGACAAGCGCCAGCGGCTCGCGGAGGCGGGGATCAACCCCTATCCGCACCGCTTCGACTGGGACCTGGAGCCCAGCGGGGTCAAGCAGCAATACGGGGAGAAGACGGCCGAGGAGCTGGAGGCCGCGGGCCTCAAGGTTCGCGTGCCCGGGCGGGTGCGCTCCGTCCGCCGCCAGGGGAAGCTCATCTTCTCCGACATCCACGACGGCAAGGAGAAGCTGCAGCTCTTCATCCGGCTGGCCGACGTGCCGGAGGCCGCCCGGCTGGTGCTGGAGAACCTCGATCTCGGCGACATCGTCGGGCGCGTCCGGGACGCTGATGCGCACCCGCGCGGGGGAGCTGTCGCTCAAGGTGGACGACCTGACGCTGCTCTCCAAGGCGGTGCGGCCGATGCCGGAGAAGTGGCACGGCCTGGCCGACGTCGAGACCCGCTACCGCCAGCGCTACCTCGACCTCGCCACCAGCGAGGAGTCGCGGCAGGTCTTCGAGGCGCGGGCGGCGATCGTCCGCGGGATCCGCGAGTTCCTGGACGCCCGCGGCTTCCTCGAGGTCGAGACGCCGATGATGCAGGTGATCCCGGGCGGGGCCACGGCGCGGCCGTTCAAGACCCACCACAACGCGCTCGACCTCGAGCTCTACCTGCGCATCGCGCCGGAGCTCTACCTGAAGCGGCTGCTGGTCGGCGGCATCCCGCGGGTCTACGAGATCAACCGCAACTTCCGCAACGAGGGGATCTCGACCCGGCACAACCCCGAGTTCACCATGCTCGAGTTCTACTGGGCCTACGCCGACTACCGGCAGATGATGGACCTGACCGAGGAGCTGCTCTCCGGCCTGGCGGAGAGGGTGAGGAGCCTCCTCGGCCGCGAGCAGCTCACCTGGGAGGGGAAGGCCATCGATCTCGCCCGGCCGTGGCAGCGGCTGACCATGCGCGAGGCGATCACCCGGTACGCGGACGTGCCGGCCGAACGGCTGGAGACCCTGGAGTCGGTGCGCGCCGTGCTGGAGGAGAAGGGGCTGCCGATCCCGGCGGGGGGCACCTACGGCCACCTGCTGATGGGCCTCTTCGAGCAGACGGTGGAGGAGCACCTGTTCGCGCCGGTCTTCATCACCGACCACCCGACCGACGTCTCGCCGCTCTCCAAGCAGCGGCCGGACGACCCCCGGTTCACCGAGCGCTTCGAGCTCTACCTCGCCGGCATGGAGATCGCGAACGCCTTCAGCGAGCTCAACGATCCGGACGTGCAGGCGGAGCGCTTCCGCCAGCAGGTGGCGGCGCGGGCCACGGGGGACGCCGAGGCCCATCTCTACGACGCCGACTACGTGCGGGCCCTGGAGCATGCCATGCCGCCCGCGGCCGGCATCGGCATCGGCATCGACCGTCTGACCATGCTGCTCACCGACCGGCAGTCGATCCGCGACGTGATCCTGTTCCCGCTGATGCGGCCCGAGGCGGGAGAGAGCGACCCGGCGACTTGAGCCGCCCCTCCCGCCTGCTCCTGCGCAAGCTGCCGTTCCCGGCGCTGATCGCGCTGCGCTATCTGCGCAGCACGCGGCGGGACGCCTTCGCGAGCTTCCTCTCGATCGTCGCCGCCGGCGGCCTGGCGCTGGGGGTGGCGGCGATGGTGCTGTCGCTGGCGGTGATCTCGGGGTTCCAGAGCGCGCTGCGCTCGGAGCTGCTCGGCCGCACGCCGCAGATCGAGGTCGAGCTCCCCCCGGCGCCGACGCCGAGGCCGCCCGGCAGGCGGCGCTGCGGGTCTCCGGGGTGGCGTCGGCGCAGATCCAGGTGCGCGGGGGGGGCTGGCTGGTCGAGCGCGGCAAGGTGCAGCCGGTCGAGCTGGTGGGGTTCGACGGCCGGGTGCCGCGGACGTTCCCCGGCGCCGCGGGCCGGCCCGAGGGGCTCTACGTGCCGGCGACGCTCGCCGCCCGCTGGGGGCTCAAGCCGGGGCAGAGCCTGGAGGTGGTCTCGCCGCGCCCGACCCTCACCCCGCTTGGGGTCCAGCCGCGCGTGCGCAGCCTCGCTCTCGCCGGCACCTACGAGGGGGCGCGCACCCAGGAGGAGAAGGAGCCGGTCGCCCTGCCGCGCGCGGTGGCCGAGACGCTGCTCGGGATCGCCGACCGCCGGCTGGATGTCGAGGCCGGAGGGCTCGACGCCGCCCTCGACGCGGCGGGCCGGCTGCCGGCCGCGCTGCCGCCGGGGAGCGTGGTGCGCACCTGGAAGGACCTCAACCGCCCGCTCCTCTTCGCGCTGCGGCTGGAGAAGCTGGTGATGTTCGTCGCCGTGTCGCTGATCGTCCTGGTGGCGTCGCTGGCCCTGGTGGCGGATCTGGCGCTGATCATCTCCAGCAAGCGGCCGGAGATCGGCATGCTGGGCACCCTCGGGGCGACCCCGGCGGCGCTGCGCCAGGCGTTCGTGCTGCTGGGCGGGCTGGTCGCCGGCGCCGGCGTGCTGATGGGGACGGTCCTCGGGGTGGGCGGCGCCTGGGTGATGGACCACTACCGGCTGCTGAAGGTGCCGGGGCGGGTCTACTTCCTCGACTACGTCCCCTTCCTGGTGCAGCCGGAGGATCTCGTCGTGGTGCTGTCGCTGACCTTCGCGCTCGCCCTCGCCTCCTCCCTCTACGCCGCCCAGCGGGCCGCGGCGCTCGATCCGGTGGAGGCGCTGCGGCGAGAGGAATGAGCGTCGCCGTGCGCGCCGTCAATCTGACCAAGACCTACCAGGACGGCGTCCGGCGGGTCGAGGTGCTCCAGGGGATCTACCTCAGCGTCGAGCCGGGGGAGATCGTGGCGATCGTCGGCCCGTCGGGGTCGGGCAAGTCGACGCTGCTGCATCTGCTCGGCGCGCTCGACCGGCCGGACGCCGGGGCGGTCGAGGTCGGCGGCCGGTCGCTCGCCGGCCTCTCGGGGGCCCAGCTGGCGGCGTTCCGCAACAGCACGATCGGCTTCGTCTTCCAGTTCCACCAGCTCCTCCCCGACTTCACGGCGCTCGAGAACGTCATGCTGCCGGGGCGGATCGCCGGCCGCGAGCCGCAGCGGGGTGCTGGAGCGCGCCCGCGGGCTCCTGCTGGAGGTGGGCCTGGGCGAGCGGCTCGATCATTTCCCCAGCCAGCTCTCCGGCGGCGAGCGGCAGCGGGTCGCCCTCTGCCGGGCGCTGGCGCTGGAGCCGCCGCTGCTGCTCGCCGACGAGCCGACCGGCAACCTCGACCCGGCGAGCGGCGAGACGGTCTTCGAGCTCCTGCTCGCCATGCAGTCCCGCCACCACACCACCGGCGTGCTGGTCACCCACAACCCGGAGATCGCCCGGCGGTGCACGCGGACGCTGCGGCTGGATGGTGGAGTGCTACACCCGTATTGAAAAGCGGACACCGGGGACCTGTTCCCGGTGGGGGCGGCGGGAATTTTGCCCGCCTTCCGGGCGCTTCATCCGGTTAGGAATCGGACTGCCGGGCGCGGGCTCTTCGGAGCCCCGCGACCTTCGGGAGGATGGCGGCGTGCTAGAATCCGATTGCCTGTAACAAAGAAGCATCGCCGCTCTCCACGCCCTCAGAATCGAGGTGCGACGCAGCGCGCCGGTGTCAAAAGAGGTCGAACAAAATGTTTGAGAAGTACAACGAGAAGGCCCGCCGAGCTCTCTTCTTCGCCCGCTACGAAGCCAGCAAGCTGGGCAGCCGCGTCATCGAATCCGAGCACATCCTTCTGGGGATCCTGCGGGAGGGGGAGGAGACGGTGAGCGAGATCTTCCGGCGCTTTCAGGTCAAGCCGGAAGACATCCGCAGGGAGATCGAAGGCGAGCGGGTCTTCGTCGAACGGATCTCCTCCACCGCCGAGCTTCCTCTTTCAGAGGAATCGAAAAAGATCCTGGCCTACGCTTCGCATGAGGCCGAGAGCATGCTTCACGCGACGGTCGGCTCCGAGCACCTGCTGATCGGCATCCTGAGGGTCGAGGGGTGCACGGCGATGCGCATCCTGGCCCAGCACGGTTTCGACGTCTACACGGTGCGCGAGGAGGTGCTGGCGATCGCCAAGGAGCGCGAGGCCTCCCAGCAGAAGAAAGAGCTGCCGTTCCTCTCCGAGTACGGCCGCGACCTGACGGCGCTGGCCACCGAGCAGTCCTTCGATCCCCTGATCGGCCGCGAGGAGGAGGTGGACCGCATCATCCAGATCCTCTCCCGCCGGACCAAGAACAACCCCATCCTGCTCGGCGAGCCGGGCGTCGGCAAGACCGCCATCGTCGAGGGTCTCGCCCAGCGGATCATCGAGGGGCGGGTGCCGATCTTCCTGGCCAACAAGCGGATCATGGCGCTCGACCTGTCGCTGATCGTCGCCGGCACCAAGTACCGCGGCCAGTTCGAGGAGCGCCTGAAGGGGATCCTGAAGGAGCTCAAGGAGAGCAAGGAGCTGATCGTCTTCATCGACGAGATCCACTCGCTGATCGGCGCCGGCTCGGCCGAGGGGTCGCTCGACGCGGCCAACATCCTGAAGCCGGCGCTGTCGCGCGGCGAGATCTCCTGCATCGGCGCGACGACGCTCAAGGAATACCGCAAGTACATCGAGAAGGACCGCTCGCTGCTGCGCCGGTTCCAGGCGATCCAGGTCAATCCGCCGACGCCGGAGCAGACGCAGCAGATCCTCGAGGGGGTCAAGGACCGCTACGAGTCGTTCCACAAGGTGCGCTACCGCCCCGACTCGCTGCGCACGGCGATCTACCAGTCGAGCCGGTACATCCCGGACCGCCACCTGCCGGACAAGGCGATCGACGTCCTCGACGAGGCGGGCGCGCGGGTCAAGCTGCGGCGGGTGCGCGACACCCAGAACCTGCGGCGGCTCGAGCAGGAGATCCGCCAGGTGGTCAAGGAGATGAAGGTCGCCATCTCCGACAAGGACTTCGAGCGCGCGGTCTACCTGCGCGAGCGGGAGATCGAGCTGCGCGAGGATCTCGAGAGAATGAGCGTCGCGACCGACGAGACCGGCATCCTCGAGGTGACCCGGCACGACATCGAGGAGGTCATCTCCTCCTGGACCGGCATCCCGGTGGCGGCGCTGCAGAGCGAGGAGGCCGAGCGGCTGCTCAAGATGGAAGACATCCTGAAGCTGCGGGTGATCGGCCAGGACCGCTCGATCAACGCCATCAGCCGGGCGATCCGCCGTTCGCGGCTGGGGGTCTCGAACCCGCAGCGGCCGATGGGGTCGTTCATCTTTCTCGGCCCCTCGGGGGTCGGCAAGACCGAGGTCGCCCGCCAGCTCTCGGAGTTCCTGTTCGGCAACCAGCGGGCGATGATCCGGTTCGACATGAGCGAGTACATGGAGAAGCACGCGGTCTCCAAGCTGATCGGCTCGCCGCCGGGCTACGTCGGCCACGAGGAGGGGGGCAGCTCACCGAGCGGGTGCGCCGCGCGCCCTACTCGCTGATCCTGTTCGACGAGATCGAGAAGGCGCATCCGGACGTCGCCAACCTGCTGCTCCAGATCCTGGAGGACGGCCAGTTGACCGACGCCTACGGCAACCTGGTCGACTTCCGCAACACGCTGGTGCTGATGACCTCCAACATCGGCAGCAAGCTGGTGCTGCGCGGCGGCCGGGTGGGCTTCGGCGAGGGGAGCGAGGAGGCCAGCTTCCAGAAGCTCGAGGAGGAGATCCTCGCCGAGCTGCGGCGCACCTTCAGCCCCGAGTTCATCAATCGCATCGACGAGGTGATCGTCTTCAACCCGCTGGGTGAGAAGGAGCTGCGGTCGATCGTGGACATTCTGGTCGAGGATGTGAACAATACGCTCGCGGAGCGGGGACTGCGCGTCGGGGTCTCGGACAGCGCCAAGGAGTGGCTCCTGACCAAGGCGGGCGTCGAGCCCTCCACGGGGGCCCGCCCGTTGCGCCGGGCCATTCAGCGCCACATCCAGGACGCGGTTTCGGAGATCCTCATCAACCAGCACGGCGAGACGATCGATAACATCGAAGTGGATCTGGAGGGCGGTGAGCTGACGTTCCATGCCGGCGCCCAGGAGATCGTCATCATCCCCAGGCGCTGATTCCCGCCGGACCGGCGGTTCCCAGCAAGAGAGGGCAGGACCACCCCGGCGGCTTTGCGCCGCCGGGGTCATGAAAGGACGAGATGATGCCTGATGTCATCGTGGGCCGGCGCAGGCCGCGCCGGTGGAGGGCTGTGCGCCGCCTGATGGCGGCGTCGTTGCTTCCTCTGCTGCTTTCCGGCGGTGTGCGCGCGGCGCGAGCCCAGGCGCTCCCGCAGCCGTCGGCGAACGGCCGCACTATCGAGGGGATCGAATTCAAGGGTCTCAAGGGGCTCTCCGAGGAGACCCTGCGCTATTACCTCGGTCTCGCCCCGGGCGAGCCGCTGAACGAGGAGACCCTCAACAAGAACATCAAGCAGCTCTGGGACCGCAACCTGGTCGACGACGTCCAGGTGGAGAGCGTGCCCACGGCGGCCGGCGTCCGCCTGGTGATCACCGTGGTGGAGCGTCCGGTCCTGCGCTCGATCGACTACGAGGGGCTGAAGCGGATCTCCAAGACCGACCTCCAGGACAAGCTGACCACCCAGCGGGTCCGCGTCCACGAGGGGGAGCCGCTGTCGCTCGGCGAGCTGCAGCGGGTCAAGGGGCTGATCGAGCAGATGTACGGCGAGAAGGGGTACCGCTTCGCGACCGCGCAGTACACGGTCGAGGACGTCGGCCCCAACGAGAAGAAGGTGGTCTTCAAGGTCGACGAGGGGGACCGCGTCCGCATCTCGGACATCGAGTTCGAGGGCAACACGGTGTTCAACGACCCCCGCCTGCGCTGGACGATGAAGAACACCAAGGAGAGCGCGTTCATCTCCCGGGTCAGCAAGAAGGACCTCTACGATCCGGCCAAGCTCCAGGAAGACCTCGACAAGGTCCGCGAGATCTACCGCGGCGCCGGCTACAAGAACGTGGTCATCGGCGATCCGAAGATCGACGTGCGGGCGGTCGACTCCAGGGTGGCCGACCAGAAGCGCCGGATGTTCATCACCATCCCGATCGAGGAGGGGGAGCGCTGGAAGTTCGGCGTGGTGTCGATCGAGGGCAACAAGGTCTATCCGGAGAAGAACCTGCTCCGGGCCTTCGACCGCCGGGCGACCGGCTGGCTGCGCGCCAAGGTGATCGACGACGCCGTCAAGGAGATCACCGACGCCTACCACAACACCGGCTACATCTTCGCCCGTGTCGAGCCGGAGCTGGTCGAGCGCCCGGACCGCGTCGCCGACCTGGTCGTCCACATCAGCGAAGGGGACCAGTTCCAGGTCGGCCGCATCGAGTTCCAGGGCAACGACCGCACCAAGGACAAGGTGCTGCGCCGCGAGCTGCGGGTCTACGAGGGCGGCCTGGTCAACGTGACGGCCATCCGCAACAGCGTCACCAAGGTCAACCAGCTCGGCTACTTCAAGCTCAACGAGGAGAACCCGGTCGACATCGACACCGACTCCGAGAAGAAGAAGGTCAACCTTCTCTTCAAGGGGGACGAGTCGGACCGCACCGAGCTGCAGTTCGGCGGCGGCTGGAGCCAGCTCGACGGCTTCTTCGGCCAGTTCGCCGTCAGCACCAAGAACTTCCTCGGCCGCGGCGAGCAGGTCGGCGTCTCGGTGCAGACCGGCAAGCTGCGCGACTACTTCGACCTCTCCTACTCGATCCCCTGGTTCCTCGACCGGCCGCAGAGCATCGGCGTCCGCGCCTACGACGAGAACTACGACTACAACCTGTACTCGAACCAGGATCGCTACACCCGCAACAGCAAGGGCGCGGTGTTCACCTACGGCCGCAACTTCCGGCTCTTCCAGTCGGCGAGCATCAGCTACAACCTGTCGAAGTACGACGACGAGACCCAGATCCAGGTGCCGGCCCTGCTGCCGGGCGAGACGCCGCCGCCGGCCACCGATCCGCAGCCGGGCAGCATCATCCGGACGCAGTACCGGATCCACAACTCGTCGCTGCGTCCGGCCTACCTCTTCGACAGCCGGGACAACCCGTTCGAGCCGACCCGCGGCCAGAAGCTGTCGCTCGCCGTCGAGTACGCGGGCGGCCCGCTGGGCGGTGACAACGACTTCCTGCGGCCGGAGATCGGGTACAGCATCTTCCGGCCGGTGAGCAGCTATCCGACCAGGACGCTGATCGCCTTCAACGCCGAGGGGGGGCTGATCCACCCGTTCGGCGGCAAGGACGTCAACGTCCTCGAGCGCTTCTTCCTCGGCGGCGAGAACAGCATCCGCGGCCACCGGTACCGCTCGATCTTCCTGCGCGACAAGAACGGCGTGCCGCTGCGCGACGCGAACCAGGTGATCCTCGGCGGCGACAAGTACGTCCAGTTCAATCTGGAGTACCATTTCGTGCTGGGCGGGCCGTTCCGCGTGCTGCTGTTCGGCGACGCCGGCAACGTCTTCGGCGACGGCCAGTCGTTCGACCTCTCCAACCTGCGCAAGACCGCGGGCGTCGAGCTGCGGGTGTTCCTGCCGGTGTTCGGCGCGCCGCTGCGGTTCATCTACGCCAAGAATCTCGATCGCTCAACCCCAGGATAGCTTTGAGAGCTTCCAGTTCAGTATCGGGACCAGCTTCTAGCAACGAAGGAGAAGAGACCATGTCGTTTTCCAATCACGTTCTGTCCCGAGTCGCCGCCGCCGGCCTGCTCGGGCTCGCGCTCGCGGCGGCTCCGGTCGCCGCGCAGGCGGCCGCCCCGGCGCCCTCCGGCCCGATCCGGGTCGCGGTGATCGACACCGAGAAGATCCTGCTGTCGTCGGTCGCCGGCAAGAAGGTGGTGGCCGATCTCAAGAGACTCCAGGAGCAGCGGGAGAAGGAGCTCGGCGCGCGGGCGGCCGAGCTCAAGGACCTGCAGACCAAGATCAGCGACGGCCGCCTGTCGCTCGCCCAGGACAAGCTCGCCGACCTCTCCAAGCAGTACGAGGAGAAGGAGATCGCCATCCGCCGCGCCCAGGACGACGCCACCCGCGAGCTCAACAAGAAGCGCGACGAGATGCTGGCCCAGATCGACCAGCGCGTGATGCCCGTCATCAACCAGGTCGGCAAGGATCTCGGCTACACGCTGATCTTCCGCAAGTTCGAGAGCGGGCTGATCTACGCCGACGAGGCGATCGACATCACGAGCGTCGTGATCCAGCGGTTGGACGCCGCCGCCGCGCAGGGCAAGTAACGGCGTGGGCTACCGGCTCGCCGATCTCGCCGAGCTGGTCGGCGGCCGGGTCGAAGGGGACCCGGAGCGCGCCGTCGAGGCGATCCGCTCCCTGGAATCCGCGGGCCCCCGCGACCTCTCGTTCCTGAAAGACCCCCGCTATCGCGGTCAGGCCGTGGCGAGCTCGGCCGGCGCCCTGCTGGTGGGGCCGTCGCTCGCCGACGCCGCCCTCGGCCGGGATCTGCTGATCGCCGACGATCCGTCCTACGCGCTGGCGCGGCTGCTCGCCGTCCTCCATCCCGGAGAGCGCCGCCCGGCGGGGATCCACCCCACGGCCATCCTGGAGCCCGGCTGCGCGGTCGACCCGGCGGCCCACGTCGGCCCGTACGCCGTGATCGGCGCCGGCAGCCGGATCGCCGCCGGGGCGGCCGTCCTCGCCTTCGTCGCCATCGGCCGCGGCTGCGTGGTGGGGGAGGGGGCGGTGCTCCATCCCCACGCCGTGCTCTACGACGGCACCGAGGTCGGAGCCGGGTGCATCGTCCACGCCGGCGTGGTGCTGGGGGCCGACGGCTTCGGCTACGCCACCCACGGCGGAGCCCATCACAAGGTGCCGCAGATCGGGCGGGTGGTCCTCGAGGGGGACGTCGAGGTGGGGGCCAACAGCACGATCGACCGCGCCACCCTGGGGGAGACCCGGATCGGGGCGGGCAGCAAGATCGACAACCTCGTCCAGGTCGGGCACAACGTGGAGGTCGGCCGGCACTGTATCCTTTGCGGCCAGGCGGGCATCGCCGGCAGCACCCGGCTGGGCGACTACGTCGTGCTGGCGGGGCAGTCGGGGGTCTCCGGGCACATCCAGCTCGGGGACGGCGTCCAGGTGGCCGCCAAGTCGGCGGCCCTCGCCTCGCTCGAGCCGGGGGCGGTGGTGGCCGGCATCCCCGCGATCGAGATGCGGAAATGGCGCCGCCAGGCCGTCCTGCTGTCGCGTCTGGAAGAGATGAGCCGGCGCGTGCGGGCTCTCGAAAAGAAGCTTGGAGAGGGAGAATGAGTTGAGCGAGCCGACCCCCGAGCCGAACCGACGTCAAATTGGGACATCGAGTGGATCCTCTCGGTGCTGCCCCACCGCTATCCGATCCTGCTGGTCGACCGCGTGCTGGAGATGGAGCCCGGCAAGCGGATCGTCGCGATCAAGAACGTCACCATCAACGAGCCGGTCTTCCTCGGCCACTTCCCCGGCCGGCCGGTGATGCCCGGGGTGCTGCTGATCGAGGGGATGGCGCAGGCCGGCGGCCTGCTGCTGCTGAGCGACATCCCCGACCGCCAGAACAAGCTGCTGCTCTTCGCCTCGATCGAGGCGGCGAAGTTCCGGCGGCCGGTGGTCCCCGGCGACCAGATCCGCTATGAGATCGAGGTGCTGCGGCTGCGGAGCAGCTACTGCAAGCTGGCGGGCAAGGTCCTGGTGGACGGCCAGCTCGCCGCCGAGGCGGTGCTCTCCTCGGCGATGGTGAACCGCTGATGGCGGCGGAGATCCATCCGCTCGCATCGGTCGACCCGCAGGCCCGGCTGGGCGACGGGGTCCGCGTCGGTCCGTTCGCGGTGATCGGCGCCGGCGTCGAGATCGGCGACGGCACCGAGATCGGCGCCGCGGCCCAGATCCAGGGCCCGACCCGGATCGGCCGGGAGAACCGGATCTACCCCAACGCCGCCATCGGCTTCGATCCCCAGGACCTCAAGTTCCAGGGCGAGGAGGTCTGGCTGGAGATCGGCGACCGCAACCAGTTCCGGGAGTTCTGCACCGTCCACCGCGGCACCGCCAAGGGGGGCGGCGTCACCCGGGTGGGGAACGACAGCCTGTTCATGGCCTACACCCACATCGCCCACGACTGCCAGGTGGGGAGCCGGATCGTGTTCGCCAACAACGCCACCCTGGCCGGGCACGTCGAGGTCCACGACGACGCCACGATCAGCGCCTTCACCTCCGTGCACCAGTTCTGCCGGGTGGGGCGCCACGCCTACCTGGGCGGCTACACCGTGGCCACCATGGACGCCCTGCCGTTCGTCAAGACGGTAGGGCAGAAGCCGGCCTGCTACGGCCTGAACTCGATCGGCCTCAAGCGCAAGGGGATGGGGCCCGAGACCCTCCGCCGGCTGGAGGCCGCCTACCGCCTCCTGGTCCGCTCGCGCCTGCCGACCTCCAGGGCGGTGGAGCAGATCCGCGCCGAGCTCGCCGGCGATCCGGACGTCGACTACCTGATCGCCTTCGTCGAGAGCTCCCAGCGCGGGGTCATCAAGTCGCCACCCCGCGGCGGCGGCCGGGGGGGAGGCGAGCCTGAGTAATCCCCTTCGACCGTTGCGCGTCGGCGTCTTCGGCGCCGGCTCCATGGGGCGCAACCACGTCCGCCTGCTGTCGTCGCTCCCCGGCGCCGAGCTGGTCGGGGTCTACGATCCGCGTCCGGAGGCGGCCGAGGCGGCCGCCCGGGATCACGGCGCGCGGGTCTTCCCAGGGCTGGAGGAGCTGGCCGGGGAGATCGAGGCGGCGGTGGTGGCGGCGCCCACGGTGGCGCACGCCGAGATGGGCTGCGCGCTGCTCGACCGCGGGCTCCACGTGCTGATCGAGAAGCCGCTGGCGGCCAGCCTGGAGGAGGCGGACCGGCTGCTCGCCCACGCCGGCGACCGGGTGCTCGCCGTCGGCCACATCGAGTTCTTCAACCCGGCGGTCCAGGCGCTGCTCGCGGTCGGCTCGCCGCCGCGCTTCGTCGAGGTGCAGCGGCTGGGGGTCTTCTCCCCGCGCAGCCTCGACGTCGACGTCGTCCTCGACCTGATGATCCACGATCTCCAGATCCTGCACGCCCTCGATCCCAGCCCGGTGGCCGAGATCCGCGCCACCGGGATCGCCGTGCTCTCCTCCCGTATCGACATCGCCAACGTCCGCGTCGAGCTCGCCTCGGGGGCCGTCGCCAACCTGACCGCCTCGCGCGTCTCCTCCGAGCGGGCGCGCCGGCTGCGGGTCTTCCTGCCGAACCGCTACTACTCGCTCGACTACCAGGCGCAGGAGATCAAGGGGTACCGGCTGGAGGGGGAGGGGGAGCAGCGCCGTATCCTGCCCGACGACCTCCCGCTGGAGCGCGCCGAGCCGCTGCGGCGGGAGCTCGAGGCCTTCCTCGCCGCCTGCCGCGGCGAGCCGGCGCCGCGGGTGAGCGGCGAGCAGGGGCGCCGCGCCCTGGAGACCGCCCTCGCGGTAGTGGAGGCGATCCGCTAGCCCTGCTAGACTCTGCCCGCTCTTGCGGCCGGCAGTCCTTGTGATTTCCTTTTGAAGGAGAGTTTCTGATGAGTGACATCCGTATCGGTGTGATCGGCGGCAGCGGCCTCTACGGCATGGAGGGGATGACGGTCCGCGAGGAGCGCCGGATCCAGACGCCGTTCGGCGACCCCTCGGACGCCTATGTGATCGGCGAGCTGGACGGCCAGCTCGTGGCCTTCCTCCCCCGCCATGGCAAGGGGCACCGGCTGCTCCCCACCGAGCTCAACTACCGCGCCAACCTCTACGGCTTCAAAGTGCTGGGCGTCGAGGAGATCATCTCGGTCTCCGCGGTGGGCTCGCTGAAGATCGAGTACAAGCCGACCGACATCGTCGTCCCCGACCAGTTCCTCGACCGCACGCGGCACCGCCCGGACACCTTCTTCGGCAACGGCCTGGTGGCCCACGTCTCGATGGCCAAGCCGGTCTGCCCGCGGCTGATCGACATCGCGGTCGACGCCGCGCGCGCCGCCGGAGCCACCGTCCACCGTGGCGGCGCCTACGTCTGCATGGAGGGGCCGCAGTTCTCGACCCGCGCCGAGTCCGAGGCCTACCGCCAGTTGGGGATGGACATCATCGGCATGACCAACCTCCAGGAGGCGAAGCTCGCCCGCGAGGCCGAGATCTGCTACGTCTCCCTCTCCATGGTCACCGACTACGACTGCTGGCACGAGACGGAAGAGGCGGTCTCCGGCGAGGCGGTGATGGAGGTCGTCCGCCAGAACGTGAAGATGTCGCAGGAGGTGGTCCGCCACCTGCTCAAGAAGGTGGGCCAGCCGCACTCGCGCGACTGCATCTGCCCCGAGGCGCTCAAGTATTCGCTGATCACCGAGCGCTCGATGATCCCGGCCGAGACCCTGCAAGCCCTCGCCCCGATCGTGGGCAAGTACATCAAGAGCTGATGACGCGTATCCTGGTCACCAACGACGACGGCATCTTCTCGCAGGGGATCCGGCTGCTCGCCTCCTCCCTGAGCGAGATCGCCGAGGTGTTCGTCGTCGCGCCCGACCGGGAGCAGAGCGCGACCGGCCATGCGCTCACCCTGTCGCGGCCGCTGCGCATGCAGAAGGTCGAGGAGCGCTGGTACGCCGTCGACGGCACGCCGACCGACTGCGTCAACCTGGGGGTGCTGTCGCTGCTCAAGGACCACCCGCCCGACCTCGTCTGCTCCGGGATCAACTTCGGCCTCAACCTGGGGGACGACGTGACCTACTCGGGCACGGTGAGCGCGACCTTCGAGGGGACGCTGCTCGGCATCCCCTCGGTCGCCTTCAGCCAGGAGGTGGGGGAGGGGTTCTCCTTCGACGCCGCGGCCGCCTTCGCCCGCCAGCTCGTCGAGATCCTGCTCGGCGAGGAGCTGCCGCGCGACCTGCTGCTCAACGTCAACGTGCCCGCGGGCGAGATCCGGGGCTTGAGCTACACCCGGCTGGGCCGGCGGGTCTACAAGCAGTCGGTGATCGAGAAGCTCGATCCGCGCGGGCGCAAGTACTACTGGATCGCCGGCACGCCGCAGTGGCAGAACGCGAGCGGCACCGACTACGAGGCCATCTCCACGGGCCGGATCTCGGTGACCCCGCTGCATCTGGACCTCACCTACTATCCGGGGCTCGAGAGCGTCACCTCGCTGAAGGACAAGCTCTCGGCGCTCGCCTTCCCGGCCGCTCCCACCGCTCCGCGGGATTGATGAGCGACTACGCCGTCCAGCGCGAGCGGATGGTCCGCGACCTGATCGCCGCCCGCGGGGTGCGCGACGAGCGGGTGCTGGCGGCGCTGCGCAAGACCCCGCGCCACCTGTTCGTCAAGGACCACCTGCGCAGCCAGGCCTACGGCGATCACGCGCTGCCGATCGGCTCGGCGCAGACGATCTCCCAGCCCTACATCGTGGCGCGGATGAGCGAGCTGCTGGAGGTGGGACCCGAGCACTCGGTGCTGGAGATCGGCACCGGCTCGGGGTATCAGACCGCTGTTCTCGCGCTGCTCGCGCGCCGGGTCTACAGCCTCGAGCGGGTGCCGGAGCTGGCGCAGGCCGCCATCCCGCGCATGCGCCAGCTCGGCTTCGACAACGTCAAGATCCAGGTGTTCGACGGCACCGTGGGATGGAGCGAATGGGCCCCCTACGACCGCATCCTGGTCACCGCCGGCGCGCCGAAAGTGCCCGAGCCGCTGCTCGGGCAGCTCGCGCTCGGCGGCACCCTGCTGATCCCGGAAGGGCAGCTCAACCTCCAGAAGCTGGTGCTCTACCGCAAGTCGGCGCGCGGCGAGATCCGGCGCAAGGAGGGGGAGGCCGTCGCCTTCGTGCCGCTGCTCGGCCGGCACGGCTGGAAGCCGCAGAAATGAGCGGCAGTCCAGGCTTTCCGGTTCCGGCTGAGCGGCAAGGTGCAGGGGGTGGGCTTCCGCTGGTTCACCCGCCAGGCGGCGCGGGAGCTGGGCCTCACGGGGCGGGTGCGCAACCTGCCGGACGGCCGCGTGGAGATCGAGGTGGCCGGCGGCAGCGAGCCGCTCGCGGCATTCCGCGAGCGGGTGCGCGCAGGGGCCGCAAGGGGCGCGGGTGACCGGCCTCGAAGAGCAGGAGATATCCCCCGTCCCGGCCTGGGACGGATTCGTCATCGATCGTTAGGAGAGACCATGGACGACCTGAAGTCGCACATCCGCCAGATCCCCGATTTCCCCAAGCCGGGGATCCTGTTCTACGACATCACGACCCTGCTGCAGAACTCGCTGACGCTGCGCATGACCGTCGACCGCTTCGTCTGGCTGTTCGCCGAGCGGCGCATCGACAAGGTGGTCGGCATCGAGTCGCGCGGGTTCATGTTCGCCCCGATCGTGGCCTACGACCTGAACGCCGGGTTCGTGCCGGTGCGCAAGCCCGGCAAGCTGCCGGCCGAGAAGGTCCGCGAGACCTACGATCTGGAGTACGGCACCGACACTCTGGAGATGCACCGCGACGCGATCCAGCCGGGGGAGCACGTCCTGATCGTCGACGACGTGGTCGCCACCGGCGGCACCGCCGCCGCGACCGCCCGGCTGGTCGAGTCGCTCGGCGGGGTGGTGGCCGGCTTCGGCTTCATCATCGAGCTCACCTTCCTCGACGGGCGCAAGAAGCTCGGCGGGTACGACGTGGCCTCGCTGATCCAGTACTGATCCTGGTATGGATCCCGATATGGAGCACCGAGAGCCGCTATAATCCTCTCGGCCTGCGGCTGTAGCTCAGGTGGAAAGAGCAGGAGTTTCCTAAACTCTTGGTCGGGGGTTCGAGTCCTCCCAGCCGCACCACTCTATCTTCAACAACTTACAAGACATCTCTCCAGGCTCTTCAGATCGGGTGCGGCATGCCCTGCGGGGGTTTGTTCGCCGCCGCTCCTGTCCCGCATCCGGAAGCTCGGCGCACCAACTAGATGTGCCGGAGCGGTTGGTTTGACGGTCATCCACTGAACATGTCTCTTCGCATCTGCCGAATCTCGGAAGTCGCGTGCGACGTGCCGCTCCACCCCTGACAGGCACCCGGAGATCGACTTGGATTACAAAGCGCCCCAGACCGACGCGGAGCTGACCCTCGCCGCGATCCTGCAGGAGGTCCTGAAGATCGAGCGGGTCGGCGTGGACGACAACTTCTTCGACCTCGGCGGCACCTCGTTGCTGCTGATCCAGGTCCACGAGCGGCTGCAGGAGCGGTTCGGCCGCGAGATCCTGCTGGTCGAAATCTTCAACAACCCGACGGTGCGGGCACTCGCGGCTCATCTGGAACAGGGAGCGGCGCCCGCTTCAACGGCCGGGCCGGCCGGCGATCGTTCCGCTCAACTACGCCAGGGGCGGGACCGCCTGCGGCGCCGCCTGCAGCAGCAGAAGGGATAGTGGACAGCGATGAGCAGTGACGAGACGTACAGGAGCGAAGCGGAGAGCCACGACGGCAACGGCCTGGAGATCGCCATCGTCGGGATGGCCGGTCGTTTTCCCGGCGCCGAGAGCGTCGAGGAGTTCTGGCGCAATCTGCGGGATGGAGTGGAGTCGCGGACGGTGCTCAGCGACGAGGAGCTGGCGAGCGTCCCCCCCAAGACGCGCAAGTCGCCGGGGTACGTCAAGGTCGCGCGCACGATCAAGGACGTCGCCCTCTTCGATGCCGCCTTCTTCGGCGTCAACCCGCGCGAAGCCGACGTCATGGACCCTCAGCACCGGCTCTTCCTGGAGTCCTCCTGGGCCGCCCTGGAGGACGCCGGCTACGACCCCGAACGCTACCCCGGGGGGGTCGGCGTCTACGCCGGCTCCCGGATGAACTTCTACCTGATGAACGTCTACTCGGACCAGGCTCTGGTGCGCGCGGTGGGCGATCTGACGGCGCAGATCTCCAACGAGAAGGATTACCTGGCCACCCGGGTGTCCTACAAGCTCAACCTGGGAGGGCCCAGCGTCAGCGTCCAGTCCGCCTGCTCGACGGCCCTGGTCGCCATCCACATGGCCTGCCAGGGACTGCTGGGCGGCGAATGCGACATGGCGCTCGCGGGGGGCGTCTCGGTCCGCGTCCCGGAGGTCGGCTACCCCTATCTGGAAGGGGACATCAACTCGCCGGACGGGCACGTGCGGGCTTTCGACGCCAAGGCCCAGGGGACCATCTTCGGCACCGGCCTGGGTGTCGTGGTGCTCAAGCGGCTGGCCGACGCGCTGGCCGACGGCGACACCATCCACGCCGTGATCAAAGGGTCGGCGGTGTCGAACGACGGCTCCCAGAAGGTGGGTTTCACCGCCCCCGGCGTCGACGGCCAGTACCGGGTCATCCGGGCCGCGCTGACCGCCGCCGACGTCGAGCCCGACACGCTGAGCTACGTCGAGGCCCACGGCACCGGGACTCCGGTGGGGGATCCCATCGAGGTGACGGCGCTGACCAAGGTCTTCCGCGAGAAGACCCAGGAGCGGCAGTTCTGCGCCCTGGGCTCGGTCAAGACCAACATCGGGCACCTCGGCGCCGCGGCCGGTGTCGCCAGCCTGATCAAGGCCGTGCTCGCCCTGAAGCATCGAATGATCCCCCCCTCTCTGCTGTTCGAAACGCCGAACCCGCAGATCGATTTCGAGAGCAGCCCGTTCTTCGTCAACACGCGCCTGCGCGAGTGGGAGGCGAACGGCGCGCCGCGCCGGGCCGGCGTGAGCGCCTTCGGCATGGGCGGCACCAACGCCCACGTGATCCTCGAGGAGGCTCCGGAACCCGCGCCCGGGACGCCGTCCCGCCCCTGGCAGCTCCTGCTCCTCTCGGCGCGCACGGACACCGCCCTCGCCACCCTGGCCGGGAACCTCGCCTCTCACCTGGAAGAGCACCCGGAGAGCGAATTCGCCGACGTCGTCCACACGCTGCAGGTCGGGCGCAAGCTGCACGAGCACCGGCGGGCGGTGGTCTGCCGGGACGCCGGGCACGCCGTCCGGATCCTGGCCGGGGAGGACCCGGAGTGGTCCGTCGCGTCCTTCTCTCCCGGCCGCGAGCGCTCGGCCGCCTTCCTCTTCTCGGGACAGGGAGCGCAGTACGCCGGGATGGGCCGCGGTCTCTACGAGTCGGAGCCGGCCTTCCGCGCTCAGGTCGACCTCTGTTGCGAGCGGCTGCGGCCGCTCCTCGGGCTCGACCTGCGGGAGCTGCTGCTCGCGGCGGACGGCGACGCCGAGGCCGCGGAGCGGCTCGGCCAGACCCGCTTCACCCAGCCGGCGCTGTTCGTCGTCGAGTACGCGCTCGCCCGCCTGTGGATGGAGTGGGGCATCGTGCCCACGGCGATGATGGGGCACAGCATCGGCGAGTATGTCGCCGCCTGTCTCGCCGGTGTCTTCGAGCTCGACGACGCGCTCGCCCTGGTGGCGGAGCGCGGCCGGCTGATGCAGAGCCTCCCCTCCGGAGCGATGCTCGCGGTGCCGCTGAGCGAAGAGAAGGTCGCGCCGCTGCTGGGCGCGGAGCTCTCTCTCGCCGCCATCAACGCCCCGGACCGCTGCGTGGTCTCGGGCCCCCACGAGGCGGTGGAGGCGCTGCGCGCCGAGCTCGAATCCCGCGGCGTGGGCGCGCGGCCGCTCCACACGTCTCACGCGTTCCATTCGGAGATGATGGAGCCGATCCTGGCGCCGTTCATCGAGCGGTTCGCGCAGCTCCAGCTCCATCCGCCGAAGATCCCCTGCATCTCGAACGTGACCGGGACCTGGATCACCGACGAGGAGGCGACCGATCCGTCCTACTGGGCGCGGCATCTGCGGCAGGCGGTGCGTTTCGCCGACGGCGTGCGCGAGCTGTGCAAGGACGCGCAACGGGTCCTGCTCGAGGTCGGGCCGGGTCAGACGCTGGCGACCCTCGCCCGGCAGCACCCCGACTGCGGCACCCGCCACGTCGTCCTCTCCTCGCTCCGCCATCCGAAGGAGCGGAAGGAGGATCTGCCGGTCCTGCTCAAGGCGCTGGGCCAGCTCTGGATGCACGGCGTCGAGCCGGACTGGAAGGGCTTCTACGCGCGCGAGCGCCGGCGGCGGGTCCCCCTGCCGACCTACCCGTTCGAGGGCCGGCGTTTCTGGGTCGATCGGGTCCAGGGAGTTCTCCCCCTCGGTGGCGGGGCCACCGTGGATCACCACAAGAAGGAGAACATCGCCGACTGGTTCTACCTCCCTTACTGGAAGCCCTCGCTGCCGCCCGTGCCATCGGCGGAAGAGGTGGAGAGAGCCGGCCGCTGGCTGGTCTTCCTCGACGAGGGGGAAGTCGGGGAGCGGGCGGTCGAGCGGCTGACCGGCGAGGGGCGGCGGGTGACCGTGGTGCGGCCCGGCGAGAGCTTCCGCAAGGTCGGTGAGGGGAGCTACGAGGTCGCCCCGAGCCGGCGCGAGGACCATGACGCCCTGATCAAGGATCTCGCCGCCGCCGGCGGCCTTCCGGACTGCGCGCTCCACCTCTGGAACGTCGGGCCGGCCACCGCCGACCCGCAGGCCCTCGCGCGGGTGCCGGAGCGCAGCTTCTGGAGCCTGCTCTACCTCACCCAGGCGCTCGGCAGGAACGGCGTCACCCAGCGCATCCATCTGGCCGTCGTCTCCAGCCACATGCAGCGGGTCGCGGGCGAGGACCGGCTGCTGCCCGAGCGGGCCATGCTGCTGGGGCCGCTCAAGACCATGTCCCAGGAGTACGCGAACCTGCGCTGCGTCAGCGTGGATGTCGCCTGGCCGGCCGACGGCTCGCTGGCCGGGCGGCTGATCGCCGAAACGACCGCGGAGCCCGCGCGGCCGGTGGTCGCCTACCGGGGCGGCGGCCGCTGGGTGCAGGACTACGAGGCCGTGCATCTGGAGGCGCCGGCCCCCGCGGCGGTCCGGCTGCGCGAGCGGGGGGTCTACCTGATCACCGGCGGCCTCGGCGGCCTGGGTCTGACCTTCGCCGAGTTCCTCGCGCGGGAGTACCGGGCCCGGCTCGTGCTGCTCGGCGTCACGGCGCTGCCCGACCCGGGCACCTGGAACGAGTGGCTCGCCAACCACGGCGAGACGGACCGCATCAGCCAGCGGATCCGCAAGATCCGTGAGATCGAGGCCCTCGGCGCGGAGGTGCTGGTGGCCGGCGGCGACGTCACCGACCGGGAGCAGATGCGCGCCCTGGCCGGCCAGGCGATCGCCAGGTTCGGCGAGGTCCACGGCGTGATCCACGCCGCCGGCCTGGCCGGCAGCGGCATGATCCAGCTCAAGACCGCGGAAGCGGCGAGCCGGGTGCTCGCGCCGAAGGTGGAGGGCACCCGTTCGCTGCTGGCCGCCTTCGCCGGCGTGCCTCTCGACTTCGTCGTCTTCTGCTCGTCGACCATCGCCGTGGCGGGCGGCCTGGGGCAGGTCGATTACGGCGCGGCCAACAATTTTCTCGACGCGCTCGCCCACGACGTGGCCCTGGCCGGCGGGCCGCGGACGGTGTCGATCAACTGGGGAGCCTGGGAAGAGGTCGGCATGGCGGTGGCGGCGGGGATCACCCGCGGCGCCGCGACCGGCCCCTCGAAGCAGGCGAAGGGCGAGGACATCCATCCGCTGCTCGACCGCTGCGTCTTCGAGATGGCGGACCAGACGATCTACGAGAGCGATCTCAGCGCCGCCCGGCACTGGGTGCTGGGAGAGCACAAGCTGATGGGGGTTCCCACCCTGCCCGGCACCACCTATCTCGAGCTGGGGCGGGCCGCCTTTCTGCACCACGCCGCCCTCTTCGAGGGGTACTCGCCGGACGGCGGGGTCGAGCTGCGGGACGTCTTCTTCCTCTCGCCCCTGCTGGTGTCCGAGGGGGAGCGGCGGGTCCGCGTCCTCCTGGAGAAGGAGGGGGATGCCTTCAACTTCCGGGTGACCAGCCGCATCGATCCGCAGTCCGGCGTCGGCGAGCCGACCTGGCAGCCGCATGCCCGCGGCAGGGTGCAGGCGCTGGGCGAGCCGGCTGCCCGGCCGCGCTACGACGTCGCCGAGATCCTCGCCCGCTGCGGCGAACGCGAGATGGAGATCGCCGGACCGGTGATGAGCGAGGGGGAGGCGTTCGTCTCCTGGGGGCCTCACTGGCAGAGCCTCAAGAAGATCTACCTGGGCCGTGGCGAGGGGATCGCCCGCGTCGAGCTCCCCGAGGAGTTCGCTGAAGACGCCCTGCACTACGGCCTGCACCCGGCTCTCCTCGACGTCGCCACCGGCATCGCCGGCTTCTTCGAGGAGGACAGCTACCTGCCGCTCTCCTATCAGGGGGTACGGGTTCACCGCCAACTGCCGCAGCGCTTCTACAGCTATCTGCGCCGCCATGGCGAGCCCGGCTCGCGCAATGAGACGACCGCGGTCGACGTGATGATCCTGGGCGAGGACGGCGAGGTGCTGATCGAGATCGAGCACTTCACGCTGAAGCGGATCACCAGCCAGATGATCAATGCCGGCCGCGGGGCGGAGGCTCCGGCGCCACAGGCCGAGACCGTGGCCGGGTCCGCTCGGCCGGCGGCGGCGGCCGAGGTGGTGGCCGAGGTGGCGGAGGCGGACGCCGAGGAGCGCGACGGCATCCTCCCTCACGAGGGAGCGGAGGCGCTGCGCCGGGCGCTGTCCCGGGACCTCGAGGCCGCGCAGATCGTGGTCACGGCCAAGGATCTCCACGCGCTGATCGCCCAGGTGAGCGCGATGAACCAGGCGTCGCTGTTCGCGGCGGCGGGAGGGAGCGCGGCACCGTCGGCGGTGATCCACGAGCGGCCGAACATCCCGACCCCCTACGTCGCCCCCGCGCCCGGGATCGAGCGCCGGCTGGCCGACGTCTGGCAGGCGACGCTCGGCCTCGAGCAGGTCGGCGTCAACGACAACTTCTTCGATCTCGGCGGCGATTCGATCATCGGCATCCAGCTCATCGCCCGGGCGAGCGCCGCCGGGCTCCGGCTCGCTCCCGATCAGCTCTTCGAGCATCAGACCATCGCGGAGCTTTCCAAGCTTCTGGATACGGATGCCTCTCCGCAGGCGGAGACGGCGGCCGAACCGCTGCCGGTGACCTCCTTCCAGCGGGAGCTGCTCGCCGCCTCCGCGGCGGCCCCCTGCTGGTACACGACCTGGTCGCTGCCGCGGATCGCCGCTGGAGCGGAGCGCGAGGTCGTGCGCCGGGCGCTCGCGCAGGTGGTGGCCCGGCACGACGCGTTGCGCACTCGTTTCGTGCCGGGGCCGGAAGGCTGGACGCAGGTCCCGGGGGCCGCGCCCGAGCTCACGGTGGGGGAGATGGCGCTCGCCGTCACCTCGCCGGCGGACCGCGAGGCGGACCTGGCGAGGCTGGCCCGAGAGCTGCGGACGAGCCTCGATCCGGAGCGGGGCGTCCTGCTGGCCGCCGCGGTGCTGAGCGAAGGGGAGGAGAACGCGGAGCGCGTCCTGGTGGTCGCCCATCCGGTGGCGGTGGACACCCACTCCTGGGATTTCCTGCGCGAGGAGCTGAGGAGCGCGTGTCAGCAGCTCGCGGCGGGAGGGGAGGCCGCCCCGCCGCCAGCCGCCGGCGAGCTTCCACCCCTGGCTGGCGGAGCGGATCGAGCGGGTGAGGAGCCAGGGCCTGCGCCCGGAGTCGGGCGCCTGGCTGGTGGCCTGGGAGAGCTCCGGCGCCGTGCCGGCGATCGATCCGGCGCTCTGGGGCGGCGGCGAGAGCCGGGAGACCGTCTCGGTCCGGCTCGACGCCGAGGAGACCCGGGCCCTGCTCACCGAGATCCCCGATCTGCAGCGCGTGCGGCCGGAGGAGGCCGTGCTGGCGGCCCTGGCCAAGACGCTGTCCCGCGGCGCCGTCAGGCGTCCGGTCCTGCTGCGGGTCGAAGTGGACGCGCGCGACGCCGATCCGCTGAACGCCGATCTGCCGCGGACGGCCGGGTGCTTCAGCGCTTCGCTCCCCATGGTGCTCGACGTCGGAGAATCGGAAGACCTGGTCCAGGAGCTGCGCCTGGTCAAGGAGCAGGTCCGCGGCGCGGTATCGAACGGCGTCGACCCCATCCTCCTGGGCGAGCTCACGGGGGACGAGGACGTCCGGCGCCGGCTGGCGGCCCTGCCGTTCCCTGACGTGAGCTTCTCCTACCACGGAGAGGCCCAGGCCACCGGGCTCCGCCCGGCGGGAGCCGCCCTGGCGGTGACCGGTCAGCTCGACGGCGAAGGGCTGCGCTTCGATTGGCGAAGCGGCGGCGAGGGGGCGCTCGGCGGCGCGGCCGCGGCGATCGCGGCAGGCTTCCTGACCGAGCTCCGCTCGTTGATCGAGGTCTGCCGCTCCGGGGTCCTGAGCGTGTACACCCCTTCGGACTTCCCCGACGCGGAGCTCAGCCAGGAGGAGCTCGACAAGCTCTTTTCCTAGCCCGTGAAAGTTGGGAAGTCCAGTTGTCTCGGTTTCGGATCGGACCGGCACTCTAGCGATAGGAAGACTTGCGAGACAGAGACGTTCAGCTGTCAATGATGGAGGTTTAGCAAATGGAAAAGGAGATTGCCTTGAGAAGAACGATCAAAGCCTTCAGTGGCATTTCGCTGCTGCTGGCGGGCGTGGGCGCTGCCTACGCCGACGGTGGCGTCACGTTCAAGAACATCGCGCATGATGGGGGTGCGGGGATTTCGTATCACCGCATCGCGACCCCGGATCGGAAAGCCGTGCACGATGCGGCCGCCGCCGCGTCGCCGATCCCGATCCCGCAGATCGCCGCGAAGGTCCGGGAATCCTCCCAGAAGTGGCACGGGGCTCCCGGTATCGCCGTCCTCGACTTCGATAACGACGGCGACCTCGACGTCTACACCACCAATGGTCCCGGGGCGGCCAACAGCCTCTACAAGAACATGCTGATCGAGACCGGCGCCACCACCTTCGTCGATGTCGCGACGCAGGCCGGCGTCGCGCTGGTCAATCACGACAGCTCGGGCGTCTGCTTCGGCGACCTCGACAACGACGGCAGCCAGGAGCTGTACGTCCTCGGTTCCGGTTTTGCGAACCACCTGTTCCACAACAACGGCAACGGCACCTTCTCGGACATCACCCCCACCGCCGGCGTGGGTGGCCAGCCCTCCTGGTTCTACGCGGGCTGCTCGATGGGTGACGTCAACAACGACGGTCTGCTCGATATCGTGGTGGGCACCACCTACCACCCGTGGACGCATCGCCGCCCGGTCTTCCAGGCGGGGTTCATCTCCGGAACCGAGCCCGACTATCTGTTCGTCAACAACGGCAATCTCACCTTCACGAACGCCAGCCAGAGCTCGGGCATCCGCAACCTGCTGGGCGCCAACGTGCCGGCCGGCCGCAACGTCACCTGGGGCATCGCGCTGGTCGACATCGACCAGGACGGCGACCTCGACCTGATGGAAGCCGAGGATGCCGGCCCCGGCGACACCGAGCGCGGTTACATGCGTCTGCTCAAGAACGACGGCACCGGCCACTTCACCGATGAGACCTTCAATCTGGGTCTCAAGGTCGCCGGCGGCTTCATGGGCTACGCTTTCACCGACCTCAACTGCGACGGCACCATCGACTTCTTCGTCACCGACACCGGCAGCTACCTGACGCCGGGCCGGGCCTCCCGCTGGTACCTGCAGAACGCCAACGGCAGCTTCAAGGATCCGGGTCTCGGCAGCCTCGGCGGAACCCCCTTCGGCTGGGGCGTGTCGCCGCTCGACTATGACAACGACGGCGACGTCGACATCTTCTACGACGGCAAGGTCGACATGCTGCGGCAGATCCAGCTCGACAACCCGGGTGTGCTGCTGCAGAACTCGGGCATTTGCTCGGCCAACATGCTGTATGACGGCAAGGCGATTCTGGAAGACCACCGGCCGCGCCTCGTCGAGGGTGTCGCCGTCGGCGACCTGAACAACGACGGTTTCGATGACATCCTCACCGTCTCCGAGATGGACATCACGCCGTTCAACTTCTTCCTCTTCGTGCCGACCGCCTCGCCGACGCCGCGCAGCCCGGTGTTCGACAAGATCGCGGCGTTCGAAACCGCCTTCTTCGCGTTCACGTCGGCCGGCTTCGAGTACGTGGATCCGGTGATCAACGACGGTACCCTCTCGATCGAGATCAACAGCGCCAACAACGGCAACGGGTTCGCCCAGTTCACGCTGCGGGGCGCCAAGGGCCTGGCGGCCGGGCGGCAAGGTCAACCGTGACGGTATCGGCGCCGTGATCAGCTTCACGCCCGATGGCGGCAAGACCTCGATCCGCCCGGTCGTGGGTGGCGCGAGCTACGCCTCGCAGGACAGCCTGCGGACGACGTTCGGCCTCGGCAAGACGGCGCAGGGAACCGCCGACATCTTCTGGCCGGGCGGCCTGCACAACCGCCTCTATGACGTGAAGGCCGGCGAGAAGCTGGTGGTGCCCGAGATCCCGTGCGACTACGCCAACTGGACGGACAACCTGGGGCCGCGCGCGTCCCGCAAGGCTCACCGCCAGCTCTACCGGCAGTGCGTCGACAAGTCGCTGCAGAGCCTGACCACCAAGGGTGTGATCAACAAGAAGTACTCGCAGCGTCTGCTGACGAGCGCGCTGCGCGCCTTCGACTCCGAGACGAATCCCTGAGGCCGTGCTCGGGACTCCGACCACGACCCTGAAACGTTCGTAGCCGCAGGTCGCCGCCCGCCACGCGCTTGCGTGGCGGGCTTCGTTGTAAAAAGGCTCTGACCTCAAGGGCGCCAACCACCATGGAAATACTGCTGCGCGATCTTCGATTGGCCTTCCGCAATCTTTTGAAGAACCGGGGATTCACCTTCGCGGCTCTCCTCTGCCTTGCCCTGGGCATCGGCGCGAGCAGTGCGATCTTCAGCGTCGTCAACACCGTTCTGCTCAAGCCGCTGCCCTTCGCCGAGCCGGACCGGGTGACGATGATCTGGAATCAGTTCCTCCTGCAGGACACTCCCAAGTCCCCCTTCTCCGGGCGGGAGTTCCTCGATCTGCAACGCCAGACCACGGTGTTCGACGGTGTCGGCGCGGTGGCTCCGCAGTTCGTCAGCCTCACGGGCAAGAACGAGCCGCTGGAGCTGCTGGCCAGCCGCGCCACGGCGAGCCTGTTCCCGACGCTGGGGGTGAAACCGGCGATCGGGCGGGTCTTCACCGCCGACGAGGACGTGCTGGGCAAGAACAACGTCGCCATCCTCACCCACAAGCTCTGGCGCGAGCGCTTCGGCGGCGATCCCGGCATCGTCGGGGGGAAGATCACCCTCGACGGCAAGCCGTACACCGTCGCCGGCGTCATGCCGGAGAGCTTCAGCTTCGGCAACTATGCGACCGATCTCTGGATTCCGATGGCGTTGAATCCGACCAAGCTGATGCCGCGGCAGGTCCGCACCGTGACGGTGGTCGGCAAGCTGAAGACCGGCGTCAGCCTGGCGCGGGCCCAGGAGGAGATGAACCTCATCGCGCGGCGGTTCGAGCGCGATTATCCCGAGAGCTACCCGCCGGGGAGCGGCTACGGCATCCACCTGGTGCCGGCGCGCGAGGACCTGGTGGGAGGGGTCCGGACGACCCTGCTGGTCCTCTTCGGCGCCGTCGGCCTGGTGCTGGTGATCTCCTGTATCAATGTCGCCAACCTGCTGCTCGCGCGGGCGACCTCCCGCTCCAAGGAGGTGGCGATCCGGACCGCCCTCGGCTCGAGCCGTGCCATCCTGGTCCGGCAGTTCCTGACCGAGGGTCTCGTGCTGTCGTTCTTCGGCGCCCTGCTCGGGCTCCTGCTCGCGTTCTGGAGCACCCGGACGCTGGTGGCCTTCAATCCAGGCAGCATCCCCCGGCTCGACCAGGTCCGTCTCGACGGCTCCGTCCTCCTCTTCACCCTCGGCCTGGTGGTGGTGACCGGTTGCATCTTCGGCCTGGTGCCGGTCTTCCACAGCCTGGGCAAGAGTCTGCGCGCGCCGCTCCAGGACGGCGGCAAGACCTCGGCCGGAACCACCTCCGGCCAGCGGACGCGGAGCGCGCTGGTGGTGGCCGAGATCGCGATCGCGCTGGTCGTGCTCGTCGGCACCGGACTGATGATCCAGAGCTTCCGGCGATTGCTGGACGTCAATCCCGGCTTCCGCACCCAGGGGCTCCTCACCGCCCGCTACACCCTGACCTCGGCACGGTTCCCCGAGGAGGCGCAGGCGCTGGCGCTGCACCGGCGGCTGCTGGAGCGGGTCGCGGCCCTGCCCGGGATCGAGAGCGCGGCGACCGCCTCCGAGCTCCCCATGGGCGCCGGGTTGAACCTCTCGGGCGACGTCACCCTCGAGGGGCGGGTGCTCGGCCCGAACGAGGCTCCGCCGGTGACCGGCTGGCGGATGGTGAGCCCCGGCTACTTCAAGACCATGGAGATCCCGCTCCTCCAGGGGCGCCCGCTGTCGGCGGCGGACGACGAGAACGCGCCCGGCGCCGTGGTCCTGGACGAGGCGCTGGCGCGCCGCCTCTGGCCCGGCGAGAGCGCTCTCGGCAAGCGGCTGAAGCTCAACGCCCGCACGCCGGCGCAGAGCGTCTGGCGCACGGTGGTCGGCGTCGTCGGGCACGTCCGCCAGCAGGGGCTGGCCGAGGCCGGCGGCGATCAGCTCTATGTGCCGCTGGCGCAGTACCCGGTGCGGCTGACGACCCTGGTGCTGCGCCCCGCCGGCGGCAGCCCGGAAAGCCTCGCCGCGGGGCTGCGCGATGCCGTCCGGTCGATCGACCGGGATCTTCCGATCGACGTCAAGACGATCGACCAGGTGATCGACGACTCGTTGAGCCGGCAGCGCTTCAACACGCTGCTCTTCACCTTCTTCGGCTGCGTCGCGCTCGCCCTGACGGTGATCGGCGTCTACGGGGTGATGGCCTACTCGGTGGCCCAGCGCACGCGCGACGTGGGCATCCGCATGGCGCTCGGCGCCGGCAAGCAGGACGTGCTGCGCCTGATCGTCGGCCAGGGAGCGCGGCTCACCTCGGCGGGGCTCGTCCTCGGCCTCGCCGCGGCCTGGGGGCTGTCGCGGCTGATGCTGAGCCTGCTCTATGGCGTCGGGGCGAGCGACGCCGTCACCTTCGTGGGCGTCCCGCTCCTGCTTGGAGCGCTGGGGCTCGCGGCGAGCTATCTGCCCGCGCGCCGCGCGGCCAAGGTCGATCCTCTCGTGGCGCTCCGCTACGACTGATCCGGATGTGAATCTGGCGATGGTGACCTGGAAATGAAGAAAGAGAACATCGAGAATATCTACCGGCTGTCGCCGATCCAGCAGGGAATGCTGTTCCATACCCTCTATGCGCCGGGCGAGGGGGTCTACTTCGAGCAGTTCAACATGACGTTCGGCGCGGGCTTCGAGCCCGCGCTCTTCGAGCGGACCTGGCGGGATCTGGTGGCGCGGAATCCGATCCTGCGCACCTCGTTCATCTGGGAGAGCCTGGAGGAGCCGGTCCAGGTCGTCAACCGGCAGGTCGAGCTCCCCTTCGAGGTTCTGGACTGGCGCGGCGTCCCCGAGGCGGAGAAGGAGGCGAAGCTCCAGGAGCGCATCGCCGAGGAGCGGCGGCGGGGGTTCGATCTGCTGCAGGCGCCGCTGATACGCTTCTGCGTCGTCCGGCTGCGCGACGATCTCTACCATGTGATCTGGAGCTACCACCACCTGATCCTCGACGGCTGGTCGGTGGGCCTGCTGCTGCAGGACGCGAACGCGCTCTACCGGGCCGCGGTCACCGGCGGATCGTTCCAGCCGCAGCCGCGGCGCCCGTTCCGGGATTACATCGCCTGGCTGCGGCAGCTCGACCTCTCCGCGATCGAGGGCTACTGGCGGCGGGTGCTCGGCGGCTTCACCACGCCGACGCCGCTGGGGGTCGACCGCCCCGCCGGGCGCGCCCGGCCGGAGGAGAGCGGCCGCGACATGAAGTTCGCCCTCGTCCCGGAGGCGGAGAGCGAGGCGCTGAAGGCGTGGGCGCGGGAGAACCGGCTCACCATCAGCACGGTGCTGCAGGGGGCCTGGTCCCTGGTCCTGTCCCGCTACAGCGGCGAGGACGACCTGGTCTTCGGCGTGACCGTCTCCGGCCGCCCCCCCGCCCTGTCCGGGGTGGATACGATGCTGGGCTGCTTCATCAATACGCTGCCGGTGCGCGTCCGCGTGCCGGGCGGCGCGCCGGTCCGCGCCTGGCTCCAGAGCCTGCAGGCGGACCAGTTGGAGATGCGGCGCTACGAGCAGAGCCCCCTGGTCCAGGTGCTGGGCTGGTCCGATGTGCCGCGTCCGACCCCCCTGTTCGAGAGCATCTTCGTGTTCGAGGGGTTCATGGAGACGGCCCGCGAGGGGGTGTTCCAGCGCACCGGCTATCCGCTCACCCTGGTGGCGGGACCGGACCGCGAGATCGTGCTGCGGATCGACTACGAGCTCGAGCGCTTCGAGCCGGCGGTGATCGCGCGCCTCCTCGGGCACATGCGGAGCGTGCTCCCGGCCTTTCTGGGCAACCCCGAGCAGCGGCTGGACGAGATCGACATCCTCGCCGCCAGCGAGCTCCGGCAGGTGCGGGAGTGGTCGGCGACCGCCGTCCGCTATGACGGCGCCGATCTCCTGCTGCACCAGATCATCGCGGCGCGGGTGGCGTCCCAGCCCGGCGCGGTGGCGGTGGTCTTCGACCAGGAGTCGCTGACCTACGGCGAGCTCGCCGCCCGGGCCGGGCGGCTGGCCCGCCGGCTGCGGCGGCTGGGGGTGGGCCCCGAGGTGCTGGTCGGCGTCTGCGCCGAGCGCTCGCTCGAGATGGTGGTGGCCCTGCTGGCGGTGCTCGAGGCCGGCGGCGGCTACGTCCCCCTCGATCCCTCCTATCCGGCGGACCGCCTGGCCTACATGCTGGAGGACTCGCGGGTCCCGGTGCTGCTCGCCCAGGCGGCGGTGCTCGACCGGCTGCCCGCTTCCGAGGCCCGCGTCGTCCTGCTCGACGGCGCCGGGATCGACGAGGAGGACGGGGCTGCGGAAGAGCGGGAGCCGGCCGCCGCGGTCACCCCCGGCAACGTCGCCTACATGATCTACACCTCCGGCTCGACCGGGCGCCCCAAGGGGGCGATGAACACCCATCGCGCGATCGTCAACCGCCTGCTCTGGATGCAGGACGCGCTGGGGCTCGACGCCGCCGACCGGGTGCTGCAGAAGACCCCGTTCAGCTTCGACGTCTCGGTCTGGGAGTTCTTCTGGCCGCTGATGATGGGCGCCTGCCTGGTGGTGGCGAAGCCGGGCGGCCATCAGGATCCCGACTACCTCGTCGAGGAGATCGCCCGCCAGCGGGTGACGACCCTCCACTTCGTCCCCTCCATGCTGCAGGTCTTCCTGGAGGCCCGCGGGCTCGAGCGCTGCGCGGCGCTGCGGCGCGTGGTCTGCAGCGGCGAGGCCCTGCCGGCCGAGCTGGCGCGGCGCTTTTACGAGATCTTCGCGGCGCCGCTGATCAACCTCTACGGGCCGACCGAGGCGGCGGTGGACGTGAGCTGCTGGTGGTGCGCGCGCGGCGACGACCGCACCATCGTGCCGATCGGGCGCCCGGTGGCCAACACCGAGCTCCACGTCCTGGACCGCGCCGGCCGGCGGCTGCCGATCGGAGTCGCGGGCGAGCTGTTCATCGGCGGCATCCAGGTCGGCCGCGGCTACCACCGGCGCCCCGAGCTGACGGCGGAGAAGTTCGTCCCCGATCCGTTCGGCGGCGCGGCCGAAGGGCGGGCCGGCGCCCGGCTCTACCGGACCGGCGACCTCGCCCGCCATCTGCCGGACGGCGCGATCGAGTTCCTGGGCCGCATCGACCACCAGGTGAAGATCCGCGGCCTGCGCATCGAGCTGGGGGAGATCGAGGCCGCTCTCACCGCCCATCCGTCGGTGCGCGAGGCGGTGGTGGTGGCGACTCCCGACCAGCGCCTGATCGGCTACGTGGTCGCCGCCGCCGGTGCCGAGGCCTCGCCGGCCGAGCTGCGGGCGCATCTGGCCGTCACGCTGCCGGAGTACATGGTCCCCGCGGTCTTCGTGCCTCTCGAGGCCCTGCCGCTGAGCCCCAACGGCAAGGTGGACCGCCGCGCCCTCCCCGCGCCCGGAACGGCGGCGGGCTCCATCGCGGGAGCCTTCTCGGAGCCGCGCACTCCGCTCGAGGAGATGATCGCGGGGGTCTGGTCGGAGGTCCTGAAGGTCGCCAGGGTCGGGCGCGACGACAACTTCTTCGAGCTCGGCGGGCATTCGCTGCTGGCCACGCGCGTCCTGTCGCGCCTGCGCGAGACCCTCGACATCGACGTGCCGCTGCGGGCGCTGTTCGAGGCGACGACGGTCGCCCGGCAGGCGGCGTTGATGGAGGAGATGCGCCTGACCGCCGGCAAGCTCGCGATGCCGCCGCTGCGGCGCGTCTCGCGGGAGGGGGAGATCCCGCTCTCCTTCGGCCAGGAACGGTTCTGGTTCATCGACCGTCTGCAGCCGGGCTCGGCGGCCTACAACATCCCGGGCCGGGTGCGGATCGCGGGCCGGCTCGACACGCCGGCCCTGCTGCGCGCCTTCGCCGAGGTGGTCCGCCGCCACGAGGCGCTGCGCACCGTCTTCCCCCTGCGCAAGGGGCGGGCCTCGCAGGTGATCCGGTCCGGGGTCGGCACCCTCCCCCTGGTCGATCTGCGGGGGTTGCCGGACGCCGCCCGCGAGCGGGAGCGGCGCACCCTCGTCCAGCTCGTCAGCCAGCTCCCGTTCGATCTCGCCAAGGGGCCGCTCTACCGTTTCATGCTGCTGCGCGTCGAGGACGAGGCCCATGTCCTCCTGCTCACCGTGCATCACATCGTCTCGGACGGCTGGTCGATGGGCATCCTGGTGCGCGAGATCGGAGCCCTCTACGAGGCCTTCTCGGCGGGCCGCCCCTCGCCCCTGCCGGAGCTCCCCTTCCAGTACGCCGACTTCGCGGCCTGGCAGCGCGAGTGGCTGCGAGGGGAGGTCCTGGAAGCCCAGATCGACTTCTGGCGGCAGCGGCTGGCCGGCGCTCCCCCGGTCACCAACTTCCCGCTGGACCACCCGCGGCCCGCCCTGCAGACCTACCGGGGGGACCGCCGCGCGCTGCTGCTGACGCCGGAGCTGACCGATGGGCTGAAGGCCCTCGGGCGGCGCCAGGGGGTGACCCTGTTCATGGTGCTGCTGGCGTTGCTCGACACCCTGCTGGTGCGCCATGGCGGGCAGGAGGACCTGGTGATCGGGTCCCCCATCGCGGGGCGTGGCAAGGTGGAGCTCGAGGGGCTGATCGGCCTCTTCCTCAACATGCTGCTCCTGCGCACCGACGCCTCCGGCAATCCGAGCTTCGCGGCCCTGCTCCTCCGCGTCCGCGAGAGCGCGCTCTCCGCCTACGCCCACCAGGACCTCCCCTTCGAGAAGCTGGTCGACGAGCTGGCGCCCGAGCGCAACCTGAGCCAGACGGCTTTCTTCCAGGTCCTGCTGGTGCTGCAGAACGCTCCCCTGGAGCCGCTGGTCCTGCCCGGGATCACCCTGTCGCCGGTGACCTCGGACGCCGAAGCCGTGAAGCTCGATTTCACTCTCGACGCCGTCGAGACCTCCGGCAAGCTGGTGATCGCCCTGCGCTTCAACCCCGACCTTTTCGAGGCCACCACGTCGAGCGCCTGGCGGGACACCTCCAGCGGCTGCTGGAGACCGTGGTCAGCCATCCCGAGCGGCCGATCCACGAGATCTCCCTGCTCAGCGAAGGCGAGCTCCAGCAGCTCCGCGAGTGGTCGGCGACCGCCGTCCACTATCCCGGGGATCTCCTCCTGCACCGGCTCATCGAGGCGCAGGTGGACCGCGATCCCGAGGCGGTGGCGGTGGTCGCCGGCGAGGCGTCGCTGACCTACCGGGAGCTCGACCGGCGCGCCAACGGCCTGGCGCGCCGGCTGCGGGAGAGGGGCGTCGGGCCCGAGGTGCCGGTCGGCGTCTGCGCCGAGCGCTCGCTCGAGATGGTCGTCGCCCTGGTGGCGGTGCTCAAGGCGGGGGGCGGCTACGTTCCGCTCGACCCCTCGTATCCGGCGGACCGCCTGGCGTTCATGCTGGCGAGCGCCGGCGCCCCGGTCCTGCTGGTCCAGCCGGCGCTGCTCGAACGGCTGCCGGAGCACGGCGCCGAGGTCCTCCCGCTCGTGGAGGGGGAGGAGGGCGCCGAGGACCTCCGCCCGGCCGTCGAGGTCGATCCCGACGGCCTCGCCTACGCCATCTTCACCTCGGGCTCGACGGGCCGGCCGAAGGGGGCGATGAACTCCCACCGCGGCATCGTCAACCGGCTGCTCTGGATGCAGGAGACCTTCGGGCTCGACGCCACCGACCGGGTGCTCCAGAAGACCCCCTTCAGCTTCGACGTCTCGGTCTGGGAGTTCTTCTGGCCGCTGATGACCGGCGCCCGGCTGGTGATGGCGAAGCCGGGCGGCCACCAGGACCCCGCCTACCTGGTCGAGGAGATCGTCGCCCAGGAGATCACCACCCTGCACTTCGTGCCCTCGATGCTGCAGGTCTTCCTGGAGGCGCGCGGGGTCGGCCGCTGCGGCTCGCTGCGCCGCGTCCTGTGCAGCGGCGAGGCGCTGCCCGCCGAGCTGGCGCGGCGTTTCTACGAGCTCCTGGACGCCCCGCTCCACAACCTCTACGGCCCGACCGAGGCCGCGGTCGACGTGAGCTGGTGGCCCTGCGAGCGCGGCAGCTCCCGCGCCGCCGTGCCGATCGGACGGCCGGTCGCCAACACCGGGCTGCGCATCCTCGGCCGCGAGGGGGAGCTGCTGCCGGTCGGGGTCGCCGGCGAGCTCTGGATCGGCGGCGTGCAGGTCGGCCGGGGATATCTCGGCCGGCCCGAGCTGACGGCGGAGCGCTTCGTCCCCGACCCCTTCGGCCTGCCCGGGTCCCGGGCCTACCGCACGGGCGATCTCACCCGCTTCCTGCCGGACGGCGCGATCGAGTTCCTGGGGCGGATCGACTTCCAGGTGAAGATCCGCGGTTTCCGCATCGAGCTGGGGGAGATCGAGGCGGCGCTGACCGGCCAGGGGTCGGTGCGCGAGGCGGTGGTGGTGGCCGACCGCTCCACCGGGACGGCGGGGACGGTGGGCGACTGGCGGCTGATCGCCTATGTCGTGGCCGCCGCGGGCGCGGAGGTCACCGCCGCCGACCTGCGCTCCCACCTCGGGGCGGTGCTGCCGGAGTACATGGTCCCCGCGGTGTTCGTGCTGCTCGACGCCCTGCCGCTCAACCCCAACGGCAAGGTGGACCGCAAGGCTCTGCCGGCCCCGGATTTCGAGGCCACCGGCGCCGCCGCGGAGTACGTGGCGCCGCGGACGGTCCTGGAGACCGGCCTGGCCCGGCTGTGGAGCGAGGTGCTGGGGGTCGAGGTCGAGCGCATCGGCCTGCGGGACCACTTCTTCGACCTCGGCGGTAACTCGATCACCGGCGCCATCTTCATCAACCAGCTCCAGGAGATGCTGGGGGAGATCATCCACGTCGTGGCGCTGTTCGACGCGCCGGTCCTGGAGCGTTTCGCGGCCTTCGTGGCGCGGGAGTATCCGGCCGCCGTGGCGCGGGTCTGGGGCGAGGAGGTCGCCGAGGGGGGCGCCGCCGCGCCGGCCGCCGAGCCCACGGTCGACGAGGAGCGGCTGGCGCAGATCCGCTGGCATCTGCGCAAGCTGCCGCCCGCCGCCCTCGACGGCGTCGTCAATCCTCCCGCGCTGTTCGTGCTCTCGCCGCCGCGCTCGGGCTCGACCCTGCTGCGCGTGATGCTGGGCGGCAACCCGCAACTGTTCGCGCCGCCGGAGCTCGAGCTGCTCAACTTCAACACCCTGCGCGAGCGGCGGGAGGCCTTCCCGGGCCGCGACAGCTTCCGGCTGGAGGGCCTGCTGCGGGCGGTGGTCGAGGTCCAGGGCATCACCCCGGAGGAGGCGGCCACGCTGGTCGAGCAGCTCGAGTGGAACGGCACGACGACGCAGGAGGCCTACCGCATCCTCCAGGAGCGCATCGCGCCGCGCCTGCTGGTCGACAAGACGCCGACCTACGCCTGGGATCCGGCGACGCTGCGGCGCGCCGAGGAGGTGTTCGGCGGCGCCCGCTATCTGCATCTGGTCCGCCACCCCTACGGCATGATCCACTCCTTCGAGGAGGCCCGGATCGACCAGATCTTCTTCGCGGAAGACCACCCGTTCGACCGCCGGGAGCTGGCCGAGGCGCTGTGGGGGATCGCGCACCAGAACATCCTCGACTTCCTCGCCGAGGTCCCGCCGGAGCGCCAGCAGACCCTCCACTTCGAGGAGCTCCTCAAGGACCCCGAGGGGGTTCTGCGCGGGGTGTGCGCGTCGCTCGGGATCGACTATCACCCCGACATGGCCGCGCCGTACGTCAAGCGGCGGGCGCGGATGACGGACGGCCTCTACGCCGAGTCGCGGATGCTCGGGGACGTCAAGTTCCACGAGCATCGCGGGGTCGACGCGGAGGTGGCCGAACGCTGGCGCGAAGCCTATGACCACGACTTCCTCGGCGAGGCGACGTGGCGGCTGGCGGCCCGGCTGGGCTACGACGTCGAGCGCGAGCGCGTGGGCGTCATCGCCGGGCTGGAGGGGGAGGCAGCGGTCCTCGAAGCCGGGGATTGGCGGGAAGGGGAGCCGCTGCCGCTCTCCTTCGCGCAGGAGCGGCTCTGGTTCCTCGACCAGCTCGATCCGGGGACGCGGACCTACAACGTCTCGATGAGCGTGCGCCTGCTCGGCCGCCTCGACGTGCCGGTGCTCGGCCGCAGCCTGGAGGAGATCGCGCGCCGCCATGCCGCGCTGCGCACCACGTTCGCGGCGGCGCAGGGGAACCCGGTCCAGATCGTCGGCCCGGAGCCGCGGCTGGAGCCCCAGATCGTCGATCTCTCCGCGCTGCCCGACGCGGCTCGCGATCTCGCGGCCCGCGACGCCGTCGCGGCTCATGGCGGCGAGCCGTTCGACCTCGCCGGCGGCCCGCTGATCCGGGCCCTGCTGGTGCGGCTGGGCGCCGAGGACCACGTCGCCTCGTTCACCGCCCATCACATCGTCTGCGACGGCTGGTCGATCGGCGTGCTGGTGCGCGAGGTCGCGGCTCTCTACGCCGCCTTCGTGGCAGGGGAGCCGTCGCCGCTGCCGGCGCTGCCGGTGCAGTACGCCGACTTCGCCCGCTGGCAGCGGCGCTGGCTGGAAGGGGCGGCCATCGAGCGGCAGCTCGCCTACTGGCGCGAGCGGCTCGCCGGCGTGCCGGTCCTGCAGCTCCCGGGCGACCGGCCGCGCCCGAGCGTCCAGAGCTTCCGCGGCTCGACGCACGGCTTCGTGCTCTCGGGCGAGCTCTCGGCCGCCCTGCGGACGCTGAGCCGCGAGCGCGGAGCGACCAGCTTCATGACCGTGATGGCCGCGTTCCAGGCCTTCCTCGGCCGCTACTCCGGGCAGGAGGACTTCGCCGTCGGCTCGCCCGTGGCCGGCCGCAACCGCAGGGAGCTCGAGCCGCTGATCGGGTTCTTCGTCAACACGCTGGTGCTGCGCGCCGACCTCGCGGGGGCGCCCGGCTTCGCGGCGCTGCTGGAGCGGGTGCGCCGGGCGGCCCTGGAGGGCTACGCCCACCAGGACGTGCCGTTCGAGAAGGTGGTGCAGGAGATCGCTCCCGAGCGCAACCTGAGCTATCCGCCGCTGTTCCAGGTGATGCTCGCCTTCCAGAACGCCCCGGCGGCGCGCTTCGAGCTGCCCGGCCTCACCCTCGCCCCGGTGGCCGAGGACTTCGCGGTCTCGAAGTTCGACCTCTCCCTGACCGTGTTCGACAACGGCCCGCAGATCTTCGGGCAGTGGGTCTACAGCACCGCCCTGTTCGAGGCGGAGACGATCGCCCGCTGGGCCGGGCACTTCCAGACCCTGCTCGCGGAGCTGACGGCCGATCCCGCCCGCCGCGTCGCCGAGCTGCCGCTGCTCACCGCCCCCGAGCGGGAGCAGCTCCTGGTGGAGTGGAACCGGCCGCCGGCCGACTACCCCGACGAGGGTTTCGTCCACCGGCTCGTCGAGGAGCAGGCCGCGAGGACTCCGGAGGCCGCCGCCGTCGTCTTCGAGGCGGAGAGCCTCAGCTATCGCGAGCTGAACGCGCGCGCCAACCGGCTCGCCCGGCATCTCCGGGATCTCGGCGTGGGGCCGGAATCGGTGGTGGGCATCAGCGCCGAGCGCTCGTTCGAGATGGTGGTGGGGCTGCTCGCCATCCTCAAGGCGGGCGGCGCCTATCTGCCGCTCGATCCCGCGCTGCCGGCCGAGCGGCTGGCCTTCATGATGGAGGACGCCGGCATCGGGCTGCTCCTGGCCCAGGAGCGGCTGGTGCCGGATCTCCCGGCGCGCGACGATCTGCGGATCGTCCCGCTCGACTCGCTCGACGGCCCCGTCGCCGGGAGCCGGCGAGATCTGGGCGTCTCCGGTGCTGCCGGAGAACCCCGCCTACGTCATCTACACCTCGGGCTCGACCGGGCAGCCGAAGGGGGTCGTGGTCTCCCACCGCGCGCTCGGCAACCGCCTGCAGTATGCCCGCACGGGGGACGTGACCGCGGCCGACGCCTTCCTGCAGAAGACGACGATCAGCTTCGACGTCTCGCTGCTCGAGATCTTCGCCCCGCTCGCCGCCGGCGGCCGGACCGTGCTCGCCCGTCCCGGCGGCCAGCAGGACGCGGCCTACCTGGTGGATCTCATCCGCGGGCAGGGGATCACCTACGCCTCCTTCCCCCCGGCGCTGCTCTCCGTATTGTTCGAGCAGCCGGGGTTCGACCGCTGCGCCAGCCTGCGCACCGTCATCACCGGCGGCGAGACGGTCCCCGCCCTGCTGCCGGGCCAGTTCTACGCGGTCCTGCCGGGCGCCGATCTGCTCAACCGCTACGGCCCGACCGAGGCGACGATCTCGGTCACCTCCTGGCTCTGCGAGCGGGGAGCGCCGCCGCGCACGCTGCCGATCGGCCGGCCGACCGCCAAGGCGCGCGTCTACCTGCTCGACCGCGAGCTCCAGCCGGTGCCGGTGGGCATGCCGGGGGAGATCTTCCTCGGCGGCCTCTGCGTGGCGCGCGGCTATCTGCGCCAGCCGGCGCTGACGGCGGAGAAGTTCGTTCCCGATCCGTTCTCGGGCGATGCCGGCGGGCGCCTCTACCGCACCGGCGACCTCGCCCGCTACCGGACGGACGGCGCCATCGAGTTCGCCGGCCGCGTCGACCAGCAGGTCAAGATCCGCGGCTTCCGGGTCGAGCTGGGGGAGATCGAGGCCGTCCTCGCCCGCCATCCGGCGGTGCGCGAGGTGGCGGTGGTCGACCGCGAGGACGGGCCCACCCGCAGCCTCGCCGCCTATCTGGTCTTCCAGCCGGGCGAGGCGCCGGAGGAGGGGGAGCTGCGGCGGTTCCTGCTGCGCCGCCCTGCCCGCCTACATGGTGCCCGCGGACTTCGTGGTGATGGCGGCCCTGCCGCTGGCGCCGACCGGCAAGGTCGACCGCCGCGCCCTGCCGGCGCCGGAGCGCCGGAGCGCCGCCGCCGACTTCGCGGCGCCGCGCAATCCGGCCGAGGAGCGGCTGGCGGCGATCTGGGCGGCGCTGCTGGCGCGCGAGACGGTCGGCATCCACGACAGCTTCTTCGACCTCGGCGGCCATTCGCTGCTCGCCACCCAGGTGATCTCCCGGGTGCGCGAGAGCTTCGGCGTCGAGCTGCCGCTGCGCCTGCTGTTCGAGCGGCCGACGGTCGCCGCGCTGGCCGAGGCGGTGGAGGCCGCCCTCGCTCGCCGGCGTCCGGGCCGGAAGCGCCGCCGCTCGTGCCGGTGCCGCGCGGCGGCGATCTGCCGCTCTCCTTCGCCCAGCAGCGGCTCTGGTTCCTGGAGCAGCTCCAGCCGGGCACGGCGACCTACAACATGCCCGCCGCCGTCCGCTTCCGCGGCGCGCTGGACGTCGCCGCCCTGCGCGGCAGCCTGCGGGAGGTGGCGCGCCGCCACGAGTCGCTGCGCACCACCTTCGCCGTGCGCGGCGGCACCCCGGTGCAGGTGGTATCGGAGCTGGAGCTGGACCTGCCGGTGATCGACCTGCGCGCCCTGCCGGAGGGGGAGCGGGAGGCGGCCGTCCGCCGGCTCGCCGGCGAGGAGGCGCGGCGGCCGTTCGATCTCGGCGCCGGCCCGCTGATCCGCGCCACGCTCCTGCGCGCCGGCGAGGACGAGCACGTCGCCCTGCTGACCCTGCACCACATCGTCGCCGACGGCTGGTCGATCGGCGTGCTGATCGGCGAGCTGGCGGCCCTCTACCCGGCCCTCGCTCGCGGGCGAGCCGTCGCCGCTGCCCGAGCTCGCCGTCCAGTACGGCGACTTCGCCGTCTGGCAGCGGCAGTGGCTGCGCGGCGAGGTGCTGGCGTCGCAGCTCGCCTACTGGCGGCGGGTGCTCGCCGGCGCACGCCGTCCTGCAGCTCCCCACCGACCGCCCGCGGCCGGCCGTCCAGCAGTTCCGCGGCGCCGACGAGCCCCTCGCCTTCGACCGCGAGGCGAGCCGGGCGTTCCTCGACCTCGGCCGGCGGCAGGGGGCGACCTCCTACATGACGCTGCTGGCGGGCTTCCAGGCGCTGCTCTACCGCTACTCGGGGCAGGACGACGTGATCGTCGGCGCCACCGTCGCCGGGCGGGACCGCCGCGAGCTCGAGCCGCTGATCGGCTTCTTCGTCAACACCCTGCCGATGCGCACCGATCTCTCGGGCCGGCCGGCCTTCCGCGAGCTGCTCGACCGCGTGCGCGAGGTCGCCCTCGGCGCCTTGAGCCATCAGGACCTGCCGTTCGAGAAGCTGGTCGAGGAGCTGCAGCCGGAGCGCGACCTGTCGCGCTCGCCGCTGTTCCAGGTGGTCTTCCAGTTCCAGCAGGCGGCCGCCGCGGCCGGGGTCCTCGAGCTGCCCGGCCTGACCCTGAGCCCGGTCGAGGGGAGCAGCCAGAGCGCCAAGTTCGACATCGTGCTCAACCTGCGGGAGGGCGCCGGCGGCCTCCTCGGCGTCTGGAAGTTCAACACCGACCTCTTCGACCGCGCCACGCTCGCGCGCATGTCCCGGCCACTTCGAGATGCTGATCGCCGGCGCCGCCGCCGATCCCGACCGGCAGCCTGGCGGAGCTGCCGATCCTCACCGAGGCCGAGCGCCGGCAGCTCGGTCTCGACGGAGCGCCGGTCGGAAGCCGCTCGACGGCCCCTGCCTGCACGAGATCTTCGCGGCCCAGGCGGCGCGCGCGCCGGAGGCGATCGCGGTGACCTGCGAGGGCGAGGGGCTGAGCTACGGCGAGCTCGACCGCGGGCCAACCGGCTGGCGCATCACCTGCATCGCCGCGGGCGTCGCGCCCGGGGACGCTGGTGGGCCTCTGCCTCGAGCGGTCGCTCGAGATGGTGGTGGCGATCCTCGGCGTGCTCAAGGCCGGCGGCGCCTACGTGCCGCTCGATCCCGCCTATCCGCGGGAGCGGCTGGCCTTCATGCTGGAGGACAGCCGGGTGCCGGTGCTGATCGCCCAGGAGTCGCTGGCCGCCGTCCTGCCGGAGCCCGGCCCCGGCACCCGGGTGATCCTGCTCGACCGCGACCGCGAGCGGATCGCTCGGCGAGAGCGCCGACGATCCGCGGGTCCCGGTCGCGGCGGGCTATCCGGCCTACGTCATCTACACCTCGGGCTCGACCGGCCAGCCCAAGGGCGTGGTGGTGCGCGCACGGCAACGTCGCGCGCCTGTTCGCCGCCACCGAGCGCTGGTTCGGCTTCGGCGCCGAGGACGTCTGGACGCTGTTCCACTCCTACGCCTTCGACTTCTCGGTCTGGGAGCTGTGGGGCGCGCTGCTCTACGGCGGCCGGCTGGTGGTCGTGCCGTACTGGGTGAGCCGCTCGCCGGAGGCGTTCTACGACCTGCTGGCGACGCGAGCGGGTGACGGTGCTCAACCAGACGCCGTCGGCGTTCCGCCAGCTGCATCTGGGCCGAGGAGTCGGCGCCGGCGGCGCGCGCCGGAGCTGCGCCCTGCGCTGCGTGATCTTCGGCGGCGAGGCGCTGGAGCCGGCGAGCCTGCGCGCCCTGGTTCGAGCGCCACGGCGATCGAGCGGCCGCGGCTGGTCAACATGTACGGCATCACCGAGACGACGGTGCACGTCACCTACCGCCCGGTCGGCTGGCGCGGACGTCGGCGCGGCGCGGGCAGCGTGATCGGCGTGCCGATCCCCGACCTCGGGCTCTACGTGCTCGACGCCGCCGCTCGAGCCGCTGCCGGCGGGCGTGCCGGGCGAGATCTACGTCGGCGGCGCCGGCCTCGCGCGCGGCTACCTCGGCCGGCCGGAGCTGACGGCGGAGCGCTTCGTGCCCGATCCGTTCGGCGAGCCGGGCGCGCGGCTCTACCGCACCGGCGACCTGGCGCGCTTGCTGGCCGACGGCGACGCTGGAGTACCTGGGGCGGATCGACCACCAGGTGAAGATCCGCGGCTTCCGCATCGAGCTGGGGGAGATCGAGTCGGCGCTCGCCGCGCCATCCGGCGGTGCGCGAGGCGGTGGTGCTGGCCCGCGAGGACGGGCGCCGAGACGGCGGCTGGTGGCCTACGTGGTGCCGGCCGGCGGTGACGCGCCCAGCGCTCGCCGAGCTGCGGGAGGCGTCTCGGCCGCCACGCTGCCCGAGTACATGGTGCCGTCGGCCCTCGTGGCGCTCGAGCGCGCTGCCGCTGACCGCCAACGGCAAGGTGGACCGCCGGGCCCTGCCGGCGCCCGGAGCGGCGGGGTCGGTGCTCGAGGCCTCCTATGTCGCCCCGGCGAACGATCTCGAGCGGTTCCTGGCCGATCTCTGGCAGGAGGTCCTGAAGGTCCCCCAGGTCGGGGTGCACGACGACTTCTTCGCGGTGGGGGGGAGCTCGATCACCGGCGCGGTGCTGGTCAGCCGGCTGCAGGAGAAGCTGCGCGAGATCGTCCACGTGGTGGTGATCTTCGATCACCCCACGATCGCCGAGATGTCCGCCTATCTGATCGACCAGCATCCGGAGGGGGTGGCGAGGCTGTTCGGCCGCGGTGCCCTGGGCAGCTCGGGCGGGCGGACGGCGGCCGTGGAGGCCGCCGGCGACGCCGAGCTGGCGGAGCTGCGGAGCCTGATCCGGCCGCTCGCCCCGCTGGCGCAGGCCCCGGCCAGGAATCCGCGGGCGGTGTTCGTGCTGTCGCCGCCGCGCTCGGGCTCGACCCTGATGCGGGTGATGCTCGGCGGCCATCCGCGGCTCTTCTCGCCGCCGGAGCTGGAGCTGCTCTCCTTCAACACGCTCCAGGAGCGCCGGGCGGCGTTCAGCGGCCGCGACGCCTTCTGGCTCGAGGGGGTGATCCGCGCCGTCATGGAGATCCGCGGCTGCGCCGCCGAGGAGGCCGAGGCGCTGGTCGCCGGCTGCGAGCGGGAGGGGCTGACGGCGCTCGAATTCTACGGCCGGCTGCAGGAGTGGCTCGGCGACCGCATCCTGGTCGACAAGACCCCGTCCTACGCGCTCGATCCGGCGGTGCTGCGGCGGGCCGAGGAGGGGTTCGAGGAGCCGCGCTACATCCACCTCATCCGCCATCCGCTCGGCATGATCCACTCCTTCGAGGAGGCCAAGCTCGACCAGCTCTTCTTCCGCTACGAGCACCCGTTCTCCCGGCGCCAGCTCGCCGAGCTGATCTGGCGGGAGAGCCACGACAACATCGTGGAGTTCCTGGGCGGCGTGCCGGCCGGCCGCCAGCACTGGGTCCGCTTCGAGGACCTGCTGCGCGAGCCGGAGGCGATCCTGCGCGGGATCTGCGAGTTCCTGGGGCTCGAGTACCACCCCGACATGGCGGAGCCCTACAAGCGGAAGTCGGCCCGCATGACCGACGGCGTCCACGCCGAGTCGCGCATGCTGGGCGACGTCAAGTTCCACCAGTACCAGGGGGTCGAGGCCCGGGTGGCGGAGCGGTGGCGGGAGAGCCACGCCCTGGAGTCCCTCGACGGCGGGACGCGGGACCTCGCGGCCCGGCTCGGCTACGACGTCGAGCCGGAGGAGCCCGGGGAGCGCTGGTCGCCGATCTCCTCCGTGCTGGTCGGCCTGCAGCCGGGGGGCTCGGAGCCGCCGCTCTTCCTCGTCCACCCGCTCTCCGGCGAGCTGTTCCTCTACCGCCAACTGGTGGCGGCGCTCGGGCCGGAGCAGCCGGTCTACGGCTTCCAGGCGGTGGGCTTCGCCGCCGACGAGGAGCCGCTGGCCACCGTCGAGGAGATGGCGGCCGTCTACGTCGACGCGCTGCTCTCGTTCCAGCCCCAGGGCCCCTACCTGCTGGCCGGCAGCTCGCTGGGCGGGCTGATCGCCTTCGAGATGGCCCGCAAGCTGCGCTCCCTGCAACGGGAGGTGGCCTTCCTGGCGCTGCTCGACGCTCCCGATCCCGCCCGCTTCGCGCGCCGGCAGGAGGACGCGGAAGGGGATGCCGAGCTGTCGATCCTGCAGCACGTCGCCCAGGGGGCTCCGGGGGTTTCGCTCGCCGATCTCCGCGCGCTCGCGCCGGAGGAGCGCCTCCAGCTCATCCTCGACCATGGACGGCGAGCCGGCACCCTCGCCGGGTCGTTCGGCCTGCCCGAGCTGCGGCGGCTGGTGCGGGTGGTGCGCGCCAACCGGCAGGCGGTGCGCGCCTATGAGCCGCAGCCGTTCGACACCGGCCTGTTCTACATCCGCGCCGAGGGGGGGCTGGGGGACGACGCCGTCTGGGCCGGGCTGGCGCTCGGCGGCGCCGAGGTCCACGAGGCTCCCGGCAGCCATCTCTCGATGCACTTCCCGCCGCATGCCGAGACGCTCGCGGCACGGCTGCGGAGCTGCATCGAGCACGCCCTGCGGGCGCGGGTGGCGGAGACCGGCGACGAGGGGCCGGGGCGGGCGGTCGAGACGTAAGCCCGATTGTGGTAGCCTTCTGCGCTCGCTACGCCTCTGTCGCCGGTATCCCTGAACAGGTTGGGAGAGTTTTTCTGATGAACGAACGTCTGACCCGCAAAGACATCAAACGCGACGACTTCACCGCCGCCATGGGCCGCGGCGTCGAGTACGCCGGCAGCCACGTCCGGAACATCGCCTACGCGATCGGCGGCGTCCTCCTGCTCGTGGCGCTCGGGATCGCGATCCACTTCTATCGCGCGAATCGCCTGGAGGAGGCCAACCGCGCCCTGGCCGGAGCGATGAAGGTCTATCAGGCCCCCGTCGCGGCGACCGGCGCCAAGCCCGCCGACGCCGACGAGCCGAGCTTCCCGACCGACGCCGCCCGCCGGACGCGCGCCCAGGAGCTGCTGAAGAAGGTCCACGACGACTACGGCTCGACCGCCGCCGGCGCCGTGGCCAGCCTCTACCTCGCCCAGATCGCCGCCGACGAGGGGCGCCTGGACGAGGCCCGCAAGCTCTGGAACGACTACGCCGACGACCACGAGGGGACCATGCTCGGCGCCGAGGCGCGGCTCAACCTGCTCGCCCTCGACCGCAAGCAGGGCAAGGGGGAGCAGGTCGCCCAGCAACTGCGCGGGATGCTCGAGAAGGGGGACACGCCGCTGCCGCAGGACATGATCCTGCACGAGCTGGGGACCACCCTGGAGGATCTCCACCGCCCGCAGGAGGCGATCCAGTCCTACCAGCGGATCCTCGACGAGTTCCCGCAGTCCCCCTACCGCACGGAAGCCCAGCAGAAGGTGGCCGCCCTCGATCCGACGCGCGCCCCGGCGGGCGCGGCGGCGCCTTCCCGGGCGGCATGCCGGCCGGCTTCCCCGGCTGATCCCGGCCGATTCGCTGATGCTCCTTCCCTACCGCATCCTGGAGCGCAAGCGCGCCGGGATGCGGCTCGACGCCGAGGAGATCCGGTCGGTCGCCCAGGGCGCCACCGACGGCTCCTGGAGCGAGGGGCAGCTCGCGGCCTTCCTGATGGCGGCCGCCATCCGCGGGCTGGACGGCGAGGAGACCCGCGCCCTGACGCTCGCGATGCGCGACTCGGGCGAGCTCTGGGACCTGGGAGCGCGAGGTCCCGCGCCTCTGCGACAAGCACTCGACGGGGGGCGTCGGCGACAAGGTGTCGCTGGTGATCGCGCCGCTGCTCGCGAGCTGCGGGCTCCCCGTCTTCATGCTCGCCGGCCGCGGCCTCGGCCACACCGGCGGCACCATCGACAAGCTGGAGAGCATCCCCGGGATGGACCTGCGGCTCGACCGCGGCCGCTGCCTCGACCTGCTCGCCCGCTGCGGCATGGCGATCGGCGCCGCCACCGCCGGGCTCGCTCCCGCCGACCGCCGCCTCTACGCCCTGCGCGACGTCACCGCCACCGTCGATTCGATCCCGCTGATCACCGCCAGCATCCTGTCGAAGAAGCTGGCGACCGCCGCCGCCGCCGTGGTCTTCGACGTCAAGACCGGCAACGGCGCCTTCCTCCCCGAGCTCGAGCGCTCGCTGGAGCTGGCGCGCGGCCTGGTCGAGACCTCGCGCGCCCTCGGCACGCCGGCCGCCTGCCTGGTCACCGACATGAGCCAGCCGCTCGGCCGCTGGGCCGGCCACGCCGCCGAGGTCCGCGAGTCGCTCGACGCCCTGGCGGGGGAGGGGCCGGAGGATCTCATGGAGGTCACCTTCGCCCTCGCCGAGGAGGTCGCGCGGCTCGCCGGCCAGCCCGTGGAGCGGCGGGAGATGCAGGCGGCGATCGCCTCCGGCCGCGCCCGCGAGGCGTTCGAGCGCTGGGCCGCGCTCCAGGGCGCCGATCCCGCGTGGCTGCGCGCCCCCCGCTTCGACCTCGCCCCGGTCGAAAGGCCGCTCCTCGCCCGGCGCTCCGGCGGATCCTCGCCGCCGTCGACGTGCGCCAGCTCGGGCTCCTCCTGGTCGAGGCCGGCGGCGGCCGCGCCCACCCCGGCGACGCCATCGACTTCGGGATCTCCCTCGAAACCCGGGTCCGCCTCGGCGCCGCGGTGGAGGAAGGGGAGGAGCTGGCCCGGGTCTATCTGCGGCGGGAGAACGAGCGGTTGGCGGAGGCGTTCGCGGCGTGCTTCACGGTGGGGGAGAGCGGCGAGGCGCCGCCTTTGATCGCGGGGCGGGTGGGGTAGCACCCAGCCCCTGCGATATCATCCCGCCCCATGAAGGCCGCCATTCTCGCCGTGGGCTCGGAGCTGCTGGGCACCGACCGGCTGGACACCAACTCGCTGAAGCTGACGGCCCTCCTCGCGCGCTATGGCGCCGAGCTGCGGCGCAAGGCGGTGATCGGCGATTCGGAAGCCGAGATCGCCGCCGAGCTGCGCAACCTCCTCCCCAGCGTCGACCTGATCCTGATCACCGGCGGCCTCGGCCCCACGGCCGACGACGTCACCCGCGAGGCGGTCGCCGCCGCCCTCGGCCGCGGGCTCCACCTCGACGGCGAGGTCCTCGCCGCCCTCGAGCGCCGGTTCCGGTCGCTCGGCTGGCAGATGCCCGAGGTCAACCGCCGGCAGGCCTGGGTGGTGGAGGGGGCGGCCGTCCTCGCCAACGAGCGGGGGACGGCGCCGGGGTTGCGCGTCGAGAGCGGCGGCTGCACCCTGTTCCTCTTCCCCGGCGTGCCCACCGAGCTGGAAGGGCTGATGGCCTCCGCCCTGGAGCCCTGGCTGGCCGCGCGCTCCGGCGGCGTCGCCCGCGAGACGGCGGTGCTCAAGATCGCCGGCCTCCCCGAGTCGGTGGTGGAGGAGCGGATCGCGCCCGCCTACGACGAGTTCGGCCGCGAGGCGATCACCATCCTGGCCAACGCCGGCGAGATCCGCCTGCAGGCGACCGCCGCCGGCCCCGAGCCCGAGCGCCGCGCCCGCTTGAAAGCGATGGTGGAGCGCCTCGCCGCGCTCGCCGGCGACGCCGTCTTCACCACCCGCGAGGAGGACACGCTGGAGAGCGTCGTCGGCGATCTGCTGCGCGCCGCCGGCACCACCCTGACCGCCGCCGAGTCCTGCACCGGCGGCCTCTTCTCGCAGCGGATCACCGCCGTGCCCGGCAGCAGCGACTACTTCCTGGGCGCCGCCATCACCTACAGCAACGAGCTGAAGACCCAACTGGTGGGCGTGCCGGCCGAGATGCTCGCCGAGCACGGCGCGGTCTCCGAGCCGGTGGCCCGGGCGATGGCCGAGGGGGCGCGGCGGGCGCTGGGGAGCGACTGGGCGGTGGGCATCACCGGCGTCGCCGGCCCCGGCGGCGGCAGCGAGGCCAAGCCGGTGGGCACCGTCCATCTCGCCGTGGCGGGCCCGCGCGACGGCGAGGTCGAGCACCGCCAGCTCCGCCTGCCGGGCGACCGCGACCGGGTGCGCCGGTTCTCCACCCAGATCGTGCTCGAGATGCTGCGCCGCCGCCTGCTGGCCGTAGCCAAGGAGCGCGCATTTGAGGCTGTTCGTCGCCGTCGAGGTCCCCGAGCCGCCGCGCCGCGAGCTGCGCCGCCGCGTCGACGCCGTCCGCGACCGGCTGCCGCGGGCCCGCTGGGTCGATTTCGACAACGTCCACCTCACCCTGCTCTTCCTCGGCGAGACCGCCGAGGCGGACGTTCCGGCGCTCGCCGCCGGCCTGCGCGAGGCGTTCGCGCGCTGCCCGCCGCTCGACCTGCGCCTCGCCGCCGGCGGCACCTTTCCGCCCGGCCGCCCCGCCCGCGTCGCCTGGGTCGGCGTCGAGGCTCCCGACGCCCTCCAGACCCTCCAGGCGGAGATCACCCGCGCCGCCGTCGAGACCCTCGGCTTCGAGCCCGAGGAGCGGGCCTACCATCCGCACGTCACCCTGGCGCGCTGCCCGGCGCCCTGGCGGCGGGAGGCGATCGACAAGTTCAGGAACGCCTTCACCGGACCCGTCGGGCCGCCGTTCGTGGCCGACCACGGCGTCCTCTTCGAGAGCAAGCTGTCGCCGAAGGGGGCGCGCTACCGCGAGGTCGAGGTCTTCCCCATGGAGGCTGAAGAATGAGTCCCGGCATGGCCGTCGCGCTGGTCGCCGGCGCCTACCTGCTCGGCTCGGTCTCGTTCAGCGTCGTGCTCGTCAAGCTCGTGCAGGGCCTGGACGTCCGCACCGTCGGCAGCGGCAACGCCGGGGCCACCAACGTCATGCGCGCCGCCGGCAAGAAGGCGGGCGCGGCGGTCCTGGCGCTCGACGTGATCAAGGGGATGACCGCGGTCGCCGTCCCGCGGGCGCTCGACGCGCCGCCGGCGGTGGTCGGCAGCGCGGCGGTCGCCGTGGTGCTCGGCCACGTCTTCCCCGTCTTCTTCGGCTTCCGCGGCGGCAAGGGGGTCGCCACCTCGGCCGGCGCCCTGGGCATGCTGGCGCCGGCCGCGATGGCGCTCGGCCTGGCCGTCTTCGCCGCCGTGGTGCTCTGGAAGCGCTACGTCTCGCTGGGATCGATCGTCACCGCGGCGCTCTTCCCGTTCCTGGCCGGCCTCGGCGTCCGGCTGGGCTGGACGCCGTCCGGCGGCCCCTGGCTGGTCCTCTCCTCGGCGGGGATCGGGCTGCTCATCGTCTTCAAGCATCAGAGAAACCTTCAGCGCCTGTGGCGCGGGACCGAGCCCCGGCTGGGAGAGCGGCGCCGGAAACCCGCCGGGGAGATGGGATGACCACGAGCTGCACCCCGAGACGGATCGGGATCCTGGGCGCGGGCTCCTTCGGCACCGCGCTCGCCGTCCACTTCGCCGGCGCCGGCGGGCACGAGGTGCGGCTCTGGGCCCGCAACCCCGAGCTGGTCGAGCGGATGGGGAGCGAGCGGGCGAACCCCGACTACCTGCCCGGCGTCGCGCTGCCGCCCCGCCTCGAGCCGACCGCCGACCTCGCGGCGCTCGCCGGCAGCGAGTTCGTGCTCGTCGCCGTGCCCTCCCACGGTTTCCGCGAGATCCTCCGGCAGTTCCTGCGGCTCGCCTCCGACGGCCGGCCGCTGCCGCTGATCTCGGCCACCAAGGGGATCGAGCCCGAGACCCTGGCGCGGATGAGCCAGGTCGCCCGCGAGGAAGGGGAGGCCGCCGGCCGCGAGATCCGCTTCGCCGTTCTCTCCGGCCCCACCTTCGCCGCCGAGCTCGCCCGCAACGTGCCGAGCGCCGCCGTCATCGCCTCCGAGGAGGCCCTGCTCGCCACCGAGGTCCGCGAGTGCCTGGCGACCCCCCTGCTGCGGCTCTACTCCTCGGACGACGTGGTCGGGGTGGAGCTCGGCGCGGCGACCAAGAACGTCATCGCCATCGCCGCCGGCACCCTCTCCGGGCTCGGCCTGGGGCAGAACACCCTGGCGGCGCTGATCACCCGCGGCCTGCACGAGATCACCCGGCTAGGGATCGCCTACGGCGGCGAGCCCCGCACCTTCGCCGGCCTCGCCGGCCTCGGCGACCTGGTGCTCACCTGCACCGGGGGCCTGTCGCGCAACCGCCAGATCGGCCTCGACCTCGCCGCCGGGCGCAGCCCGGCCGAGATCCTGGAGCAGACCCACATGGTGGCCGAGGGGGTCCGCAACTCCGTCGCCATCGCCAGCCTGGCGGCCCAGCGGAGCGTCGAGATGCCGATCACCCAGCAGATGGTGGCCGTGCTGCACCACGGCAAGGACCCGCGCCGTGGCCTGGAAGAGCTGATGACCCGCGAGCTGAAATCGGAAACAGAACTTTGAACGATTTTGGATTTTAGATTTTGGATTTTGGATTGAACAAGGAGAGATCAGAGCCCATGAGCGAAACCCACGACGTCGTCAATCCAAAATCCAAAATCCAAAATCCAAAATCGGCTCACCAGACCGTCCTGATCCTGGACTTCGGCAGCCAGTTCACTCAGCTCATCGCCCGCCGGGTGCGCGAGAACCGGGTCTACTGCGAGGTCCATCCGTTCGATCTTTCTCTGGAGGAGATCCGGCGGCGCCGGCCGGTTGGCCTGATCCTCTCCGGCGGGCCGCAGAGCGTCTACGAGGAGGGCGCGCCGAGCGCCAAGCCTGAGCTGTTCGAGCTCGGGGTGCCGGTGCTGGGGATCTGCTACGGCATGCAGGTGATGGCGCACGAGCTCGGCGGCGGCGTCGAGGGGTCCAGCCACCGCGAGTACGGCCGCGCCGAGATCGCGATCACCGCGCCCGGCCGGCTGTTCGAGGGGCTCTCCTCCCGCCAGACCGTCTGGATGAGCCACGGCGACCGGGTGCGGCGACCTGCCGTCCGGCTTCCAGGCGACCGCCAGCACCGACGAACGCCCCGGTGGTCGCCTTCGAGAACCCGGAGCGCGGGCTCTACGGCATCCAGTTCCACCCCGAGGTGTCGCACACCGTCTCCGGCGGCGACATCCTGCGCAACTTCCTCTACGGCGTCTGCGGCGCCGGCGGCGACTGGAGGATGGCGAATTATCTCGAGGAGGCGGTCGCCACCATCCGCGAGCGGGTGGGGGAGGGGCGGGTGATCTGCGGGCTCTCCGGCGGCGTCGACTCCTCGGTCGTCGCCGCCCTGCTCAAGCGCGCCGTGGGCGAGCGCTCGACGGCGATCTTCGTCGACAACGGCCTGCTGCGCAAAGACGAGGCGGTGCAGGTGCTGCACAGCCTGGGCGACGGACTGGGGATCCCGATCCTGGCGATCGACGCCCGCCAGCGCTTCCTCTCCGAGCTCGCCGGCGTCGAGGACCCCGAGAAGAAGCGGAAAGTGATCGGCCACGTCTTCATCGACGTCTTCAAGGACGAGGCGAAGCGGATCGAGGACGTCGGCTTCCTCGCCCAGGGGACGCTCTACCCGGACGTCATCGAGTCGGTCTCGGTCAAGGGCCCCTCGGCGATGATCAAGCCCCACCACAACGTCGGCGGCCTGCCGGCGGAGCTGGGCTTCGAGCTGGTCGAGCCGCTCCGCGACCTGTTCAAGGACGAGGTCCGCCAGCTCGGCCGCGAGCTCGGCCTCCCCGAGCAGATCCTCACCCGCCACCCCTTCCCCGGCCCCGGCCTCGCCGTGCGCATCCTCGGCGAGATCACGGCCGAGCGGGTGGCCCTGCTCCGGGAGGCCGACGCCATCTTCCTCGAGGAGCTGCGCGAGAGCGGCTGGTACGAGAAGGTCAGCCAGGCCTTCGCCGTGCTCCTGCCGGTCAAGAGCGTGGGCGTGATGGGCGACTGCCGCACCTACGAGAGCGTGATCGCCCTGCGCTCCGTCGACACCCACGACTTCATGACCGCCGACTGGAGCCACCTCCCGTACGACCTCCTCGGCCGGGTGGCCAACCGCATCATCAACGAGGTGAAGGGGGTCAACCGCGTGGTCTACGACGTCACCAGCAAGCCGCCGGCGACGATCGAGTGGGAGTGAGCGCGGCATAATCTTGAACGGATTTCACGCGACTGTCTCGCCTGGGCCACCTGCCGCCACTCAATGAGAGAAGCAAAGACATGCGCGGGTGCTTCGGCGCTCGAACCGCGGCCGGAGCGGAGAGGAGAGTTCATGATCTGTCCTGAATGTGGTCTTGATCACGAGGGGGGCTCGGCGCACTGTATGGACTGGGGATGGGGAGGTTGAGCCGGCGGTGGAGTTCATCCCCCTCGCCGAAGTGGCCGACGAGGCCGACTTCCAGGCTCTCGCCAACCGGCTCGAAGAGGAGGGGGTTCCCTGGTACGTCCAGAGCGAGCCGGCGATCGGCCTCGAGCCGGGAGGGCAGGTGGCGATGATCTACGTCGCCGAGAACAGTTTCCGTCGCGCCCGGCGCGCGCTGGAGACCTTGCGGCCTGTCGGCGTCGATCAGAAACCTTGAGCCATCCATGACGTAGCACCCCTCCGGGGAATGACCGCGCGCCTGCCGCGGGTTGGAGCTATGCGGGCTTTCGGGAGGGGATCTGCGATGCGATGGTGTCGGTGTCTCTTGGCGGTGACCGCGCTGGCGGTCGCCTGCGCTGCCCGTGCGGCCACGCCGCCGGCGGCGCCGGCCGTGCCGCCGGTTGAAGCGGGCTGGGAATCCTACGAAGACGAGGGCGGGTGCATCGGCGGCAGCCGCTGCGGCGATCAGGGGGACGCCCTGCGCATTCCGCTCGAGGACGCCGCCGTCTGGGGCGTCCGGCTTCCACGCCGGCGACGACGTCGGCGAGACCCGTGGCGGGCGCCTGCGCGTCCGCATCGACAACGCCCCGATCGCCCCCGAGATCGACGTCGCGGACGCTGGCGAGCTCTACGAGCTGCCGGTCGAAGGGCGGCGCGGCCGCTTCCTGATCATCGAGACCCGCACGGACGAAGAGGTCGTGGTCGAGGACATCGAGATCCGCTACGCCGGCCTGAAGGCGCCCCGCGCGCACCGCCAGTGGAAGGCCTATCCCGAGGAGTCGGGCTGCATCGGCGGCGAGCGCTGCCACGACCAGGGGCGCCTGCTCCGCGTGCCCCTCGAATCCGCCCCGATCTGGGGCATCCGCTTCCGCGCCAACGACGACGTCGGGCCGCGCACCCGCGCCCACCTGCGGGTCCGCATCGACCATCACACCCTCGCCCGCGACCTCGACGTGGCGAAGGTGGGGCAAAGCTACGACCTGATGGTCGAAGGATTCCGCGGCCGCTACCTGATCTTCGAGGCGATCGCCAACGACGAGGTCGTGGTGGAGGATATCGAGGTGCAGTACTCCGGGCTGCGGGACCCGCTGGAGAAGGGGAAGAAGTAGAGCCGTCTTTCCAGGGCTCCCGCGAGCTCGCCCACCTTGAAACGGAGTCCGCCCGTCTCGAAATGGAGTCCACCCAGCTTGAAACGGAGTCCACCCGCCTTGAAATGGTTCCCGCCCGCCTTGAAACAGAGTCCGCCCAGCTTGAAATGGAGCGCACCTGCCTTGAAATGGAGTCCATCCGGTTTGAAATGAACTCCGCCCGCTTTGAAATGGAGCCCAACCGTCTCGAAATGGAGTCCGCCTGCCTTGAAAGGGAGCTCGCCCACCTTCCAACAGAGCTCGCCAACGTTTTCGGGAAGCCCGGAAACGTTGGCGGGACACAAAGAACCGCAATAACCGCGGCGGACTCCGAAAACCCATAAAGGTTCCAGGCGATTCGAGGGAGGGACGTCAATTCATCCGACGAAGTGACCCCAGAGCGAGGAGTTGGGGCGAGGTTTGAGCGGTCCGGCTGCCTATTTCCACGACTGAAGGGAAGAAATCAAACAACGCGGGCTTGTTACAAGCCCGAAGTTTCAGGAAACTCTGCCGCCTGAATACACGAACTCCGAGGAAGCGGAGCTTCGCGCCTGCGTGAGTCTGTGGGCAGCCTCGCCCGGCTGGGAGACTATCCTCCCACGAACGGAAGCGCTGGCGGGAAACACCCGGCGGGGAAGGCTGCGCTGCGATCTCCCGCTTTCAGCTTTTCCGCGGCTTGCCGGAAGGCGGAGACAAACCAGGCGTAGCCTTCGTAGAGGCCTTGACGCACACTCTGGCGGAACGCATGGAACAAGGGTGCGGGAGATTTCTTCAGGTGCGTGGGGCGGTGGTGCGGATGCTTGCCCAGGATCGCCGCTACGCCCAGAGGCTGGCTGCCGGTCCTGGCTCTCCGGGCGGCGGCTTCCGTTTCGATCTGAGTGACAACATTGAGAGCCCGGTTCTTCCAGGCGTCCGCAGGGAGATGCTTCCAGCAGGGGAGGGGAGAGAGGGTTACAGTCTCGGGAGTCGCATACTGGAGGCGATCGAACTTTTCCCCCCGCTGCCGGGCGGCGTACTCCTGGGTCCGGCTGAACCAGTACCCCTGGATCGGTTCGCCATCCACGAGGGCTTTTGCGGTATGAACGCCTGGCCAGTCCCGGGGCCGCTCGGTCAATTCCTCCTTGACGCCGTGCCCGAGAATATATCTCAGGCGGGCCACCTGGGCTTCCTCTTCGGAACTGACGACGATCGCCTGATAGCGCCGCGACCAGGTCCCGTCGCTCCAGTCGGCGAGCCGGCCTACCTCCCGGGCGAGGTTGGAGTTGAAATAGCGCATGAAGCTCGAGAGTTGGCGGGCGTCCCGGACGTCGAGCAGCAGGTGGTAGTGGGACGAGAGAAATACGAAAGCGCAGATCGGGACGTCATACAGCCGCTGGGCTCGCCCCAGGACTCCAACGATGATCTCGTTGAGCTGCGGGCTGGGGCGGAGGAGATGGCGGCCCTGGACGGTGCGGCAGGTGACCTCGGCGAGGGCCCCGCCTTCGGGGATGAATCGGAGTCTTCGGCTCATGCACAGATAAGACGTAAAAACGGTCTCCAATCTTCTTCGTCCTAGATGCGCTTGAGTTTGCGAGGGGGGTCTGAGGCATATTTTCCCATGTCTGAAATATGGAGGACTGCCTTGGACCTCGCCGCAGGCTGCCTCTCCAGAATCGTCTGAGCCCTCAATCTGGCACCTCCTCCCTCCCCATTGTCCTCTGCCGAGGCCACACTGACATTGAGTGTTATGGTGATATTCTAAAAAGGCTGCAAGCCTGCAATGCTAGGACATGAGGAGGAGTCGCCGTGAGAAGGACCTTGACCAAGGCAGCACTGGTAGTGGGACTGTTCACCGAGGTCGGCTTGGCGACATCGACCGCGGATGCGTATGTCTTCTGTGGGCCGCTCCAGGCGTGGGGCTCGACAATCGGCTCTTCGCTGGAACTTATAGCGACGAGCATCTCGCTGGAATCAAGTCGTTCAGCCTGCCCAGGACCTTCTTGTACGACAGAAGCGGCGGGCTCACCCCTCAGGAACACTGGCCGAGTGAGCTCCGGGAATTCAAGAAGCATGCGGGCGATGCCTTCTGTTGTGTATCAGACACGCCATCACCGCCCGGTAGCTCTGGCCCGCCGCCGGATTGTAAGATCATCGTCTACGGCACCGACGTGCGGGAGAACTTCAAGGGTCTCCTTCGTCCCTCGGGGCAAGCGATCACCTATGAGTCGCTGCCGAAACAAAAGTACCTGCTGGTTGAGTACTACGCGACCTGGTGCGCGCCGTGTATCGCGGCTCGGAAGTCGCTTGAGTCCTTCTTCAGTTCCGGGAGTCAAGCCAAAGACTATGTGTGGGTATCCATTGATATGAGCCGCTTGCAAGAAGCACAGAAAGCCAAGCGCAGGGGAACATGAGAGCACTTGTCTTCAACCGTTATGGCGGACTGGATCAGGTCGAGTTTGCTGACCTTCCTCGGCCAGTGCCCAAGCCGGACGAAATTCTCGTTCAGGTCCACGCTGCTGGCTTGAACCCGGTCGAAAACAAGATCCGGAGTGGAAAGATGAAGGCCATCCTCCGGTTTCAGTTACCGGCCACGCTGGGCAGCGATTTGGCAGGTGTGGTGGTGGAGGTGGGGGGTAGTGTCACCCGCTTCAAGCCGGGCGATGCTGTATTCGCCAGCATCGATGGGCTACGCATGGGTGCTCTCGCTGAGTTTGCGGTTGTAGCCGAGAAAGCCGCCGCGCTGAAACCAGCACACCTGGACTTCCTGCAAGCGGCCTCCATCCCGATGGTCGCACTGACGGCATGGCAAACGCTCGAGGAGCGTGCACACATCAAGCCCGGCCACAAGGTATTCATCCCCGCAGGCGCTGGAGGCATTGGCACGTTCGCGATCCAGCTCGCGAAATATCTCGGAGCCAAGGTGGCGACGACGACCAGCTCCGGCAACGTGGACCTGGTGCGGAGCCTGGGAGCCGATGAGGTGATCGATTACCAGAAGCATAAATTTGAGGATGTGCTGCGGGATTACAATGCCGTCCTGGATACCCTCGGGGGCGAATCGCTCGAGAAATCCTTCCAGATTCTGAGGCAGGGTAGCATCGTCGTCTCGATCGTCGGGCCACCTGACGCCGCGTTCGGTCGGACGCGGGGCATGAACTTTCTCATGGTGTTCGCGCTGTGGTTGCTGAGCTATAAGATACATCGCCTCGCCAGGAAACGAGGCGTCGAGTATTCATTCCTGCTGGTGGATCCAGACGGTAGCCAACTCGCAGAGATCGGCGAGCTTCTCAAGGTGCGGAACATTCGGCCGGTGATCGACAAGGTATTTCCGTTCGATCAAGCGAAGGAGGCTCTTGCGTATCTCGAGATGGGCCGGGCCAAAGGGAAGGTCGTTGTCCAAATGAAGTGAATCGGTCCATAAAGGTCCCAGGATGCCTCACCCTCCGGCCAGGCGAAGCGTCCGGCACCTCTCCTCGCCGGCTCGGCTATCTCTGGGCGGCCTCCGCGGGCAGATCGCTGCTGATGTACTTGTCCGCCACCGGCACGTGGACCGGGCCGAGGGCGGCGATGCGGTCGAGGGCTCGCCGGCTGTAGTCCGCGTGGCGGATGGCGTCCGCCTCCGGTCGCCAGCGGAAAGCGGGATCGCGCGCGAGCAGGAAGTCGACGAAGGGCGCCAGGAGCCGCAGCTCCGGATCGGCCTCCTCGACCCAGAGGAACTGGCCCGCGGTATTGACCTCCAGGAAGACGTGCCCCCCCTGCGGCGTCACGATGAAGTCGAAGCAGCCGAAGAGGATGCCCAGGTTTCCCATCAGCCGCCGGCAGGCCGCTTCCACGTCCGGCGGCAGCCGGTCCGGCTGCACCCGGATATGAGGCCCGGCGGCCCGCCAGTCCAGGCGCGTCGTCTCCAACTCCTGCGAGAGCAGCCGGGCCGTCACGAAGTGGCCGCCCATCACCGTCACCCGCAGCTCATGGGCCTTGTCGATCCGTTCCTGGAAGATGCCGGGGGTGAGCCGCAGGATCTCGTCCCCGGGCAGATCGTCCACGCTCACCTCGCTGGTCAGCAGGACCGCCACCCCGTCTCCGCCATTCCACTGCGCGGGGTAGAACGGCTTGTACACCGCCCGGCCCTGGAGCTCCTCCACGAACCGCCGGATGCGGGCGGGATCGTTGCTCATCAGCGTCGGCGGCACGGTCAGGCCCGCGCGCACCGCCTCCGGGAGCTGCACCGCCTTCAGCTCGGAGCGGGCGCGGGTCGCGAGGGGGTTCACCCAGAAGGCGTCCGGAGCGGCCAGATGGTAGAGCCCGTCGAGGAAGTCCCGGCACTCGCGCCGTGCCACGGGCACGTCGCCGGGGTGGAGGTCCGGGGGGAGGACCGGCGGCGTCGGACGCCGCATCCACATCACGTCGAACGGCGGGCGCCCCCCTTCCAGGCCCGGCCCCGAGATTTCCCAGCCCACCGCGCCGCCACGGACCTCGATCGATCCGGTCTGGAGCGTGGGAAAGTCGGTGCCGCACCACAGCACCGCCTCGTGCCCCCGGTCCTCCAGCGCCAGGGCCACTTCCTCGGCGTGAAGGTCCTCGGGATAGGTCGGGATCAACACTCGCGCCATGCAACATCCTCCAGGGCTCGAAGAGCGGGGAGACGCGTAAAAGCGGGTTGGAGAAAGGCCCCGGCCGGCCGGGCCGGGGTCTCTGGAGGGTGGGACCGGATCGGACCGAACCGCGGCGCCTCAGTTGTCGCGGTATGGGCCGTCCGGAGGATCGGTCAGGGTGAAGCACCTTACGCGCTCGAGGGCGCTGCCCGTCGCCTTGTCGAGCTCCTCGCGACTCAGCTCCCGGGCCAGCCTGCGGCCAAGGATTCGTCCGGTGTGAGTGTCGTTTTTCTTCATTCTCCACTCCTTTCTCGTCTGGAAGGGGCCTCGAGAACCACACTCCCACTAGAAGAGGTGCCGCGAGCAGGGCAAGGCGAGACGGCCGCCGTCTTGGAACGCCACCCCCAGCTTTGCTCCGGAGGTGCAGTCCCAAGAAATGAAACAGTTTAATTTCATCTTTCTTTTCGGAGATCACCTCGGCTGATCGATGAGCAGTTGCTCTGAGATATCGATGGCCGTGCGCATGATGCAATAATGATACGTCACGATGCCTTGCCGCCCAACTTAATAAAGCTTGACATGGAGACCCCGATCCCTTTAGAACGGAGATGACGGCCCCAGAAATTGGGGCGGGTGCGCAAACTCCCGAAAGGAGGTCGGTATGAAGACTTCGGGACGAGTCGTTTTCGGATCGCTCCTCGCTCTGATCCTGGCTTTCGGAGGTGCCGCCCGGGGTGCCACCCTGGTCTACGACTTCCTCGCACCCGGCGCGGCGGGGCTCTCGGGCTCTGAAACCGGGACGTACACCGTCGGTGGCGTGCCCCTCTTCATCGAAGCCGGCAGCCTGGATTCGGAGAGAGTGTTCGAGCGTGGGGGGGCGGGGCCACCCTTGCCGTGGTACAACCCCAGCCGTTCTTCAGTGGGGGAGGGCTCGGCGTGCTCTCCGCGGTCCCGTCCGGCTCCTTCCCGGAGGAGGGGCTCTCGCGGGATGAGGGGCTGCTCTTCCGTTTCTCTCCCGGGTTCGAACCCACGCGCTTCACTCTGAGCGGCTTCACCTATGGAACGGGCTCGGGGGCGTTCGAGGGGGTCCGCATCATCCTGAACGGCGTGTACGTGGGCTACGTGCTCGGGGAATTCGACGGCACGGTGACGATCCCCCTGCCGGCGGGGGTCACAACCCTCGCCCTTTCCCCGCTGTTGGACTTCCAAACGGTCACCTTGTCGTCCGATCCGACGTTCTTCGTAGCCTCGATCGAAGGAAACGTCCTTTCCAAAGCCGTCCTCGACATCAAGCCGGGCTCCTGCGAAAACCCCTTGAACGTGCGAAGCCGCGGGGTGCTCCCCGCCGCCATCCTGGGCACCGGCGGGTTGAGCGCGGCGGGTATCGATCCGGCCTCGGTCCGCCTGGCGGGAGTGGCTCCCGTGAGGAGCAGCCTGGGGGACGTGGGGACTCCCGGAGACTGCGGCGCCGGGCCGGACGGCGTTCCGGACCTCGTCTTGAAGTTCGACACCGAGGCCATCGTCCAGGCGATCGGAGCGAGGTTGGGCCCGATCCAGAACCGGCGGACCGTCGTGCTGCCTTTCGAAGCGAGGCTCAGGGACGGCCGCGTGATTCAGGGAGAGGATGCGGTTCTGTTGATCGTGCCCGGGGGGAGGTAGGGCTACGGTCGTTGGATCACTGGCCGGCGAAAGCCAGCCCGGCCAGCCTGATCAGCGGGTCGTCCTGGAGCTGCCAGAGGGCGACCGCGTCGTTGGCCTGGCGGTACTGGCCGCCGAAGTGCAGGCCGATCACCTGGTGGGTCTCCAGGTCGACGACGCAGGAGCCGCTGTTGCCGCCGAGGGTCGAGCAGTCGTGGGTGAGCTTGCGCTCGCCGGCATCGTGGCGCATCACGGTGCCGGGCTGCAGGCGCTTGACGTTGTAGATGTTCCCGAAGAGACGCTGCATCGGCTCGGGATCGTTGCGCCGGCCATCCCAGGCGGGGTAGCCCACGACGTAGACGCTCCGCCCGGTGACCGCCCCGAGGCTCTCCGGAGTGGCGGCCAGCGGCAGCGGCGCGGGACTGTCCAGGGTGGCGCCGTCGCCCCCCTTGCGCGCCACCCGGAAGAGGGCCATGTCATAGCGGCCGTGCATGCCGATCAGCCTCTCGATGGCGAACTCGGCCGACCGGGTGGCGCCCAGATCCTCCTTGTAGTCCACCCGCGCCTTCATGCCGCGCGCGATCCCCCAGCGGCCGTTGCTCCGCGGCTCGGTGAACTCCAGGGCCACGTGACGGTTGGTGATCAGGATGTCGGGCGCCACCAGGAAGCCGGTGCCGATCCATTGCAGGCTCGGATGGCCGTCCACTTCGACGCGGCCGACGCTCAGGAAGGTTTTCTCGATCGCCGCGCGCTGGGTCTCCAGCACCGTCCACCCTTCGGGCGGCGGCAGGAACCTGCCGTCCTGGATCAGCAGGGCGGGGCGGCCGACGAGGAGGACGATGGCCTCGAGGCCGATCTGCTCGGACGGCGCCAGCGGCGTCTCCGGTCCTCCCGGAGGATCTTCTGGACCGCGCGGTGGCCGGCGGCCACGGTGGCCTCGCGCTGGGCCTGGAGGGCCCCTTCGACATTCTCGTTCTCCGGCAGCCGT
>CAVXIG010000063.1:0-38550 GCA_963761645.1 uncultured Acidobacteriota bacterium | reverse complement strand
CCTTGTACACAGAAAGAGACCGCCGGGCAAGGGAGATGCCTTGACAGTCCGCGGCCGCCCCTTTAGCGTCCGCCCGTGGCTCCCGATCGATCCGCCCTCTTCCCGCAAGCCGGCTTACCCGCTGATCCTGCCGGCGTGGATCGCGCTGGGGATCTTCTTCCTGGCGCCGCTCGTCCTCATGCTCGCCGTCAGCTTCGCCGAGCGGGGGACCTACGGCGGCATCGAGCCGGTCGGCAACCTCTGGGCCTACCTGCGCTCCGGCGCCTTCCTCGCCAACTATGCCCGCTCGCTTCGGGGCCCTCTATCTCTGGATCGGCTGGCGCTCGCTCTGGATGGCGGCGCTCACCACCGCGCTCGCGATCGTGCGTCAGCTTCCCGATCGCCTACTACCTGGCGATCCTGGCGCCGGCGCGCTGGAAGGGGCTGCTTCTGGGGCTGGTCGTGGTGCCGTTCTGGACCAGCTTCCTGATCCGCACCTACGCCTGGATGTTCATTCTGCGCACCGAGGGGCTGCTCAATCACGTACTGATGGGGACCGGCCTTGTTCACCATCCGGTCGAGCTGCTCTACACCCAGACGGCGGTGCTGATCGGCCTCGTCTACGGCGAGCTGCCGTTCATGATCCTGCCGCTCTACGCCTCGCTGGAGAAGCTCGACCGCTCGCTGCTGGAGGCGGCGGCGGATCTCGGGGCCGGCGGCGCGGGAGTCGTTCTGGCGGGTGACGCTCCCCCTGACCCTGCCCGGGCTCGCCGCCGGCGTGGTGCTGGTGTTCGTGCCGAGCCTCGGCCAGTTCGTGGTCTCCGACCTCCTCGGCGGCGCCCGCAGCATGCTGCTCGGCAACCTGATCCAGAACCAGTTCGCCGTCGCCCGCAACAAGCCGTTCGGCTCGGCGCTCGCCTTCGAGCTGATGGCCGCCGTGCTCGTGCTGCTGCTCGCCTACGCGGTCTACGCGAAACGCCGGGGCGGGGAGGATCTGCTGTGAAGAGCACCCGGCGATTGCTCGCGGCGCATACGGCGCTCGTCTACCTCTTCCTCTACGCGCCGATCGCCATCCTGGTGGTCTTCTCCTTCAACGCCTCGCGGCAGACGGCGTTCTGGAGCGGCTTCACGCTCGACTGGTACCGCCAGCTCTTCGCCAATCCGCTGCTGTTCCGGGCGGTCCGCAACAGCCTGGTAGTGGCCGGAGCGACCACCGTTCATCGCCGTCCTGCTCGGCACGCCCGCGGCCCTGGCGCTCGCGCGGCACGAATTCCGCGGCAAGCGGGCCACCCAGGCATTGCTCTACCTGCCGGTGATCATCCCCGAGGTGGTGCTGGGCGCGGCGCTGGTGACCTTCTTCGGCGCGGTCGAGCTGCGGCTGTCGATCGCGACGGTGGTGATCGCCCACGTCGTGTTCAGCGTCTCCTACGTGGCGATCGTGGTGCGGGCCCGGCTCGCCGGGCTCGATCCGGCGCTGGAGGAGGCGGCGCGCGATCTCGGCGCCGGCCCCTTCGAGACCTTCCGGCGGGTGACGCTGCCGCTCGCCGCCCCCGGCATCCTCGCCAGCGCCCTGCTCGTCTTCACCCTGTCGATCGACGACTACGTCATCACCTCTTTCGTCGCCGGGGTGGGGGCCACGACGCTGCCGCTCCACATCTATTCGATGCTCAAGGTCGGCGTGACCCCCGAGGTCAACGCCGTCTCGACGCTGCTGCTCGCCGGGACGATCGTGCTGATCGTGATCGCTCACCGCCTGCTTGGCAAGGGACCCTCATGAGAAAATCCTTTCTTCTCCTCGCCGCGATCTTCTTTCTCGTTTCATGCGGAGGAGCGAAGACGGAGACCTCCAGCAAGGCGCTCAACGTCTACATCTGGACGAACTACCTGCCGCGGGAGGTGGTCGACGAGTTCAAGCGGCGGACCGGGATCACGGTCAACGTCGACACCTACGACTCGAACGAGGCCGTGCTCGAGAAGCTGCAGTCCGGGGTGGCGGACTACGACCTCGTGGTGCCGTCGGACTACATGCTGAAGGTGCTGATCCCGCAGGGCCTCGTGCGGCCGCTCGACCGCGCCCGGCTCCCCCACTTCAAGAATCTCGACCCGCGGTTCCTCGATCAGAAGTTCGATCCCGGCAACGGCCATTCGATCCCCTATCTCTGGGGGACCACCGGCATCGGCTACAACAAGAAGGTCGGGACGGTGGATAGCTGGCGGGTGCTGTTCGATCCGAAATACTCCGGGCGCATCCTGATGCTCGACGATCCGCGCGAGGCGTTCGGCGCCGCCCTGAAGCTGATGGGGCGATCGATCAACGAGCAGGACCCCGCGGTGCTGCGGCAGGCGGCGGAGATGCTGAAGCGGCAGAAGCCGCTGGTGCGCACCTACAACAGCTCCGATTTCGCCAACCTGCTGGCGGCCGGCGACGTCGACCTCGCCCACGGCTACAACGGCGAGCTCGCCGAGGTGGTCGCCAACGCGCCGGACCGGCTGGCCTACGCGGTGCCGAAGGAAGGGGGCACGCTCTGGATCGACAACCTTTCCATCCCCAAGGGAGCGCGGAACCTCGACTCCGCCTACGCCTTCCTCGACTACCTGATGGAGCCCGAGGTGGCGGCGAAGATCGTCAACGGCGTCCACTACGCCGGCGCGAACCAGGCCGCCCTGCCGCTGATCGACGCCAAGATCCGCCAGGACCCCTCGATCTACCCCTCGAAAGAGGTCCTCGACCGCTGCGAGCTGATCGAGGACCTCGGGGAGACCACCCAGCTCATCGATGAGCTGTGGACGGAGGTGAAGGCGCGGTGAGGCCTACGGCTGCTGCGTAACCTTCACATCATCCACCGCCGCCTCCACCAGACTCGCGGTGGAGGCGTCGGCGGCCTCGATCAGGATACGGACCGTCTGCCCGGCTGAAGGCGGTGATGTCCACCGTCCGGGCGGCCCAGGCCGCGTCGTCGTTGGCCGTGGAGCCCAGCTCCTCCAGCACCTGTGTGGTCGTCGTCCCCACCACCTTGACGCGCAGGAAGTCGGCGGTCGAGGAGTTGGTGGCGTGGGCGAAGTAGTAGGAGAACGACAGCGTCAGCGTGCCCGTCGCGGGCAACGTCGATCGCCGGCGACCGGATGGAGGTGGTGCCGCCGTCGACGTCGAAGTCCCCCGCCGCGGTCCCCGCCGAACGGCCGGTGACCAGATCGTTGGTGCCGGAGACGGTGGTGGCGAGCTGCTTGATGCCGCCGGAGGTGGTCGACTGGGGAACTCCCCGCTCCCACTGGCCGGTGGTCGCCGTGTCCGTCGCGCTCGGATTGACCGTCCACCCCAGGGAGGTCTCGAAGGTGTCGGAGAAGACGGTCACCGGCGGCGGCGGCGGCGTGCCCCCCGCGACCGCGTTGCCGGTGACCACGAGCGCGAAGGGCTGCGCGCCGTTCGGCACGTTGAAGGAGCGCACGGTGACGGTGTACACCCCGGCGGCGGGGGCCGCGAGGAGCACCTGCTCCAGCGTGTTCCTGCGGTCGGCGGTGCCGCCGGTCGCCGAGACGCCGCCCGAGAAGACGTTGCCGCGCCAGACCGTGCCGGTCGGGCCGGTGACGATCAGATCGATATCGTTGTTCAGATTGACGCTCGCCGCCGGAGTCGAGGGGAAGTCGGTCCACGCCAGAGTGGCCTTGAACGCCTCGCCGGCGGTGACCGAGAAGGTGAAGGTCCGGTCCTCATTGGTCGAGCCGGTGGCGAACGGGGTCGCGTCGTCCTTCACCCAGAGCTTGCGGGTCTGGCCGGTGAAGAAGAGGGCGTTCTCGAGCAGCACCCGCCCCCACCCCTGGCAGTTGGCGGGCAGGGCGGTGGTGCCGGTCATGTTGACGGCGGAGTTCACCAGGGTCGCCCGCAGCAGGGCCGCGGAGGGGGTGAGGGCGTTCGTCGAGACCTTGCTGCCCGTGGGATACCAGCCATCGGTGTAGTACTGGCGGATCAGCGCCGTCAGGCCGGCGGCCCCGGGGGATGCCATGCTGGTGCCGGACATCGAGAGGGTGGTGCAGTTGTTGGTGGTGGTGCTGCCGTCGTTGCGGGCGGAGACGATGCTCGACCCCGGCACCGTGATCTCGGGCTTGATGCGGCCGTCGGCCGTCGGGCCGCAACTGCTGAAGCTGGCCATCGAGTCGGCGCTGGTGCCGCGCAGGGTGGCGCCCACCGCGACGGCGCTCTTGGCGGTGGCCGGGCTCCCCACCGAGCCGGTGCCCGGTCCCGCATTGCCGGCGGCGAAGAAGATCAGGAAGTCCTTGTGGTTCCACATGAACTCGTCGACGTCCTGGCTGGCGGCCGTGTAGTTGCTCTGCACGGCGGCGTTCTCGTTGTCCCCCCAGGAGTTGGTATGGAGGCGCGCCCCCTGGTTGTAAGCCTGCTGGAAGATCGGGTTGAGGTCGACCACCGGGCAGCCGATGCCGGGCAGGTCGCCGCAGTTGTCGGTCTGGAAGCCGGCGTCCTGGATGACCAGCTTGGCGCCGGGCGCCATGCCGTCCGCCGTGTCGTGGGTCAGGAGATTGGCGAAGTTGTCCCCCCCACCGTGCCGGCCACGTGGGTGCCGTGGTTCTGGGTATCCCACTCGGTGCTGGCGATGCCGCCGGCGCAATCGGTGGACCAGAGGAAGTCGACGGCGACGATCTTGCGCTGAGCGGTGTCGACGACGGTGCCGCCGTTGCAGGCATTGGTCGGCGGCAGGCCGCGGGCGGTGTCGCGGAAGTAGCAGGAATCAGGATCGATGCCGGTGTCGATGATGCCCACCGTCTGCCCCTCGCCGAAGATCCCCTGGCTGAAGATCGGCGTCGTCTGCCCGCCCGAGAGGCCCGACTGGCCGACCCAGACGGTGGTGTCGTTGCGCAGCGTCCGCCGCCCTTCGAGATCGATCCAGAAGACGTCGCGCAGCCCGGCGAGCGGCTCGCGCAGGGCGGCGATCTCGGCGGCGCTGAGCAGCAGGCGGACGCGGGAGAAGAGCTGGTTGTGCCGCGAGCCGACGACCCCCTTGATGCCGAGGTCACGGATCTTGCGCACCACCTCGCCGAGGTCGGCGTCGGGGTAGACCTGGACCATGACCGGCCGGATCTCCCCACCGCGGGCCTTATCTTCGGCGACCGCCGCGATCCCCGGGGAGATCTTGTAGAGCGGCTGATAGGGGCCGGACCAGCTCGCGCCGAGCTTGGAGAGGTCCGCCGCGCTCCGCTTGCCGGCCGGCATCTTCACCAGGTAGGTGTAGTACGGCAGGTAGGTGTAGACCTCGAGGCTCGCCTTGCGCAGGGCCTCGATCTGCCGGGCGTTCGGCGGCGCGGGGAACTTCACCAGCACGATCTCGTCCTCGAGGGAATCCTCGGGACGGACGCGCAGGGACGCGGAGACCTCCGGCTGTGGCCGGCTGGTGTCGATCACCCGCGAGCTCAGCGAAATGAGGGTGGACGCCCGAGCCTCGAGGCTCGCCGAGGCCTCCTGCGCGGGGAGACGGAGACAGACGGCGACGAGCAGCAGTGACGAGACACTCCAGACCTTCCTCGATCCAGGCATGTGCCCTCCTTGGGGGAAAAGAATGAGGCTTACAAAAGAGCTGGTGCCGCGGAGGGTCCGGAGGGGACAGAGGGGGGTAGGCGGGCCTCCTACCGTGCCCGCAAATTCTTGCCGGTGACCACCAGCGCGAAGGGCTGGGGGCCGTTCGGCACGTTGAAGGAGCGCACGGTGACCTTGTAGGTGCCGGCGGCGGGGGTGGCGAGGAGCACCTGCTCGAGCGTGTTCAGGCGGTCGGCGTCGCCGCCGGCGACGGAGGCTCCGGCCGCGAAGACGTTGCCGCGCCAGACCGTGCCCGCCGGGCCGGTGACGATCAGATCGAGATCGTTGTTGAGGTTGACGCTCGCCGCCGGGGTGGAGGGGAAATCGGTCCACGCCAGGGTGACCTTGAGCGGCCCGCCGCCGGCGATCTTGAACGAGTAGGTCCGTTCCTGGCCGGCCGCGCCGGTTGCGAAGGGGGCCGCGTCGTCCTTCACCCAGAGCTTGCGCGCCTGGCCGGCGAAGTAGAGGGCGTGGTCGAGTTGCACCCTCCCCCACCCCTGGCAGTTGGCGGGGATGGCCTGGGCGCCGGCCATGTTGACGGCCGAGCTGCACCAGGGTGGCCCGCAGCAGGGCCGCCGAGGGGACGAAGCGCCCGGCCCGGCTGCGCTTGCCCGCGGGATACCACCCCTCGGTGTAGTACTGGCGGATCAGGGCGGTCATGCCGGCGGCTCCGGGCGATGCCATGCTGGTGCCGGAGGAGGAGAGGACGCCGCAGTTATCGGTCGTGGCGTTGCCGTCGTTCCCGGCGGAGAGAATGCCCACGCCGGGCATCGTGACCTCGGGCTTGATGCGGCCGTCGGCGGTGGGGCCGCAACTGCTGAAGCTGGCCATCGAGCCGGCTCTCTCCCCCGCTCGGTGGCGCCCACGGAGACGGCGCTCTTGGCGGTGGAGGGGCTCGACACCGAGCCGGCGGCCGGCCCCGAGTTGCCGGCGGCGAAGAAGATCAGGAAGTCCTTGTGGTTCCACATGAACTCGTCGACGTCCTGGCTGGCGGCCGTGTAGTTGCTCTGCACGAACGCGTCCTCGTTGTCCCCCCAGGAGTTGGTGTGGAGGCGCGCTCCCTGGCTGTAGGCCTGCTGGAAGATCGGATTGAGGTCGACCACCGGACAGCCGATGCCGGGCAGATCGCCGCAACTGTCGGTCTGGAAGCCGCCATCCTGGATGACCAGCCGGGCGCCGGGCGCCATGCCGTCGCCGCCATCGTGAAGCAGAGGATGGGCGAGATCGTCGCCCGCCACCGTGCCGGCCACGTGGGTGCCGTGGCCGTGGCTGTCCCACTCGGCGGCGCCGATGCCGCCGGCGCAATCGTTGGACCAGAGGAAGTCGACCGCGAGGACCTTCCGCTGGCCGGCGTCCACGGCGGTGCCGCCGTTGCAGGCGTTGACTGCAGGCAGGCCGCGGACCGGATCGCGGAAGTAGCAGGCGTCGGGATCGATCCCGGTATCGATGATGCCGACCGTCTGCCCCTGGCCGTAGAGGTTATGGCTGAAGAGGGGCGTCGCCTCCCGGCCCGCGAGCCCCGACTGGGCGACCCAGACGGTGGTGTCGTTGAGCAGCGTCCGCCGCCCCTCGAGGTCGATCCAGAAGACCTCGCGCAGCCCGGCGAGCGGCTCGCGCAACGCCGCGATCTCGGCGGGGCTGAGCAGCAGGCGGACGCGGGAGAAGAACGGGTTGCGCCGGAAGCCCACGATCCCCTCGACGCCGAGGTCGCGGATCTTGCCGACCACCTCTTCCAGGTCGGCGTCGGGATAGACCTGCAGCATCACCGGCCGGTAGTCCTCGACCGTCCTGGACTTCGAGCCGCCGGCCGCCACCGCCGCGATCTCGGGGGAGATCTTGTAGAGCGGGTGATAGGGGCCGGACCAGCTCGCGCCGAGCTTCGCCGGGAGAGCCCCGCCCGCCGGCATCCTCACCAGCCAGGTGTAGTACGGCAGGTAGGCGTAGACCCGCAGGCTCGCCGTCTCCAGGGCCGCGATCTGAGACGCCGTGGGCGGCGCGGAGAACTTCACCAGCACGATCTCGTCTGCGGCGGCACCCTCCGGGCGGGCGCGCAGCGCCTCGGGGATCTCCGGCCCCGGCTGGCGGGTGTCGATGATCCCGGAGCGGAGCGCGATCAGGGAGCCGTCCTGGGCGAGCCAGGCCAGGGGACGGAGGGCGGCGAGCAGCAGCAGCGACAGAAGTCCAGATCTTCCTCGATCCCCGCATGGTTCCTCCTTACCGCTTCGGTTACAATTCTACCCAGGCACGGAAACACGGAAACACCCAGAAACAACCCTGATGAAGAAGTATCTCCGGTTCGTCCTGGTCCTCCTGATCCTCCTGTGCTGTGTCGGCTGCGACCAGGCGGTCAAGGCGATCGCGAGGGGGGCTCTCGCCTCTTCGCCGCCGCTCCTGTTCCTCGACGGCGCCGTGCGGCTCCAGTATGCCGAGAACCCCGGCGCGTTCCTCAGCCTGGGAGCGGAGCTGCCGGCCGGCGTGCGCTACCTCTTCGGGGTGGTGCTGGTGGGCGCGACGCAGCTCGCCCTCTTCGCCTTCCTGATGCGGACGCGCAGCCTGACGACCGCGCAGCGGGTCGGCTTCTCCCTCTTCCTCGCCGGCGGCCTCGGCAACTGGATCGACCGCCTCGCCAACGACGGCCGGGTGATCGACTTCGTCAGCCTCGGGCTGGGCCCCCTCCACACCGGCATCTTCAACGTCGCCGACGTTGCGATCACGGCGGGGATCGTGATGGTGCTGATCGCCCGCCGTGATCAGGCGCTGGCGAGCGCCTGAGAAGCTGAGACAAGGGACGTAAGGACTGCAGGGACAAAAAACCCTGTCTTTCTCTTGTCCCTGCTGCAGTCCTTTACGTCCCTTGTTTCCTCAGCCCGCCGCCATCCGGCCGGAACATCCGCTGCGTAGATCGAGTTGGAAGGCACACAGGGAGGAAAGAGCCACATGAAAAGAATCTTCAATCAGGCCGGTCTGCTGATCGCGGCGCTGCTGATCGCCGGCCTGCCGGCCTTCGGCGCACCGGCCGCCCCCGCCCGCCAGACCGCCCACGCGACCTTCGCCGGCGGCTGCTTCTGGTGCATGGTGCACCCGTTCGACCAGCTCCCCGGCGTGATCTCGGTCACCTCGGGCTATACCGGCGGCGCCAAGAAGAACCCCACCTACGAGGAGGTCTCGGAGGGAATCACCGGCCACGCCGAGTCGGTCGACGTCGTCTACGACCCGGCGAAGATCGGCTACGAGAAGCTGCTCGAGGTGTTCTGGCACAACATCGATCCGTTCGCCAAGAACTTCCAGTTCTGCGACCACGGGACGCAGTACCGCTCGGGCATCTTCGTCCACGACGAGAACCAGAAGCGGCTCGCCGAGGCTTCGAGGGCCGAGGTGCAGAAGCGGTTCAAGCAGACGATCCAGACCGAGATCACGCCGGCGTCGGCGTTCTGGCCCGCCGAGGGGTACCACCAGGACTACTACAAGAAGAACCCCGTCCGCTACAAGTTCTACCGCACGAGCTGCGGCCGCGATCACCGGCTCGAGGAGATCTGGGGCAAGAGCGGCGAGTAGCAAGCCGTCAACGCGCCCGGCCGCGCGAAGTTGCCGGATTGAGAGACTGGAGGGAGTCCGGGGTACAATTCTAAGTTGATTCGATGAAAACCCGGCTTCTTCCGTTGCTGCTGGCCGCCGCCCTCGCCGTTCCCTGGCCAGGGCGCGCCGCGACGTCGCCGTTCGGTCCGGCTCCCAGCGTCGTCGAGCCCGTGCCGCCGCGGCTCCCCATCGACCCGAACCGCTGGCTGCCGTGGCGCGTGTTCACCTGGCGCGACGGCGTCCAGCTCGACAATCCCGGCCTCGCCCAGGACCTCCAGGGGTACATCTGGGCCGATGGGCCGATCCGCTACAACGGCCGGACCTGGCAGAAGGTCGCGGTTCCGGGCGAGTCGTTCCCGATGCGCTCCTGGTCGCTGCTCGCGGCGAGCGACGGCAGCCTCTGGTTCGGCCGCGTCGAGGGGGGCCTGCTGCGCCTGCGGAACGGCGTCTGGAAGCGGTACGAGCCGGGCTCCGGCGTACCGGCCGGGCAGGTCGGCGCGCTGGTCGAGGATGGCCAGGGCGCCCTCTGGGTGGGGACCTCCAGCGGTCTCGCGCGCTGCCGCGACGACCGCTGCGTCGAGGAGAAGGCCCTGCGCGGGGAGAACGTGCGCGGCCTCGCCGTGACGCGGACGGAGGCCGGCCGGCCCGCCCTCTGGATCGGCACCCGCCGCGGGCTCCTGCGCCTCGACGGTATCGACGGCCCCTCCCCCACCCTCTCCCCCGCTTCGACGACCGCGCCGCGCTGCCCGACCTCTCCATCCGCGGCGTCGCCGAAACCGTCTCCCCCGAGGGCTCCCGTACGCTCTGGGTGGCGACCGACAACGGCGTGGCCCGCCTGCGGGACGGCGTCTGGACGCGCTACGAAGCCAGCTCCGGCTTTCCCCCCGGCCCGATGGTCAAGCTGGCGGTGAGCCACTCGGCGGCAGGGCGGCCGGTCGTCTGGGCGGGCAGCTTCCGCTCGGGGGTGATCCGGTTCGAGGAGGACGGCCGCTGGGCGGCCTACGACACCCGCTCGGGGCTGCCGGTGAACCTCGTCTTCAACCTGCTGCTGACGCCGAGCGCCGCGGGCCGGGAGCCGACTCTCTGGGTGTCGACCCCGGCCGGCCTCGCCCGCCTCGAGCCCGAGCACTGGAACGCCATCGACTCGCGCCGGGGGCTGCCGAACGAAGTCGTCATCAGCCTCGGGGAGGCGACCTTCCCGGACGGGCTCGACACCTACTGGATCGGCACGGTCGGCGGCATGGTCCGGCTCACCCCGAAGGGCTGGGAGCCGTTCTCGATCTCCCCGGCGGAGCCCACCGTGGCTCTCTCCGCGCTCAGCACCCGGGAGGAGGACGGGACGCCGGCCTTCTGGATCGGTTCCGTGGACGGTCTCCATCGCTTCGCCCACGGCGGCTGGACGAGCCTCACCACCGCCAACTCGCCGCTGCCGCACAACTGGATCGTGTCTCTGCTCGAGGCGCCCTCCGGAACCGGGACCGCCCTCTGGGCGGCCACTCCCCAGGGGCTCGCGCGCCTGGAGCGGGGGCGCTGGACGGTCTTCCGCCCCGGCAGCTCCGGCCTGCCGGGCAGCCAGCCGCGGACGCTGGCGAGAACGCCGCTCGCGGACGGCGGCTCGGTCGTCTGGGCGGGCACGGAGCGTGGAGTGGGGCGGTTCCAGGGGGAGGCCTGGGAGAAGGTCGCGGTCCCCTGTCTTCCCCAACCCGGTGGTCCTGGCGCTGCGTCCCGAGCTCGACCCCGACGGCAGCGGCTGGCTCTGGATCGGCACCCGCGGGGGTGTGGCCCGCCTGGGGCTCGACGCCGAGGGGCGCCCGAGCGGCGGGTGCCAGGCGCTCACCGCCGAGACCCGGCCGGCGCTCCCGCAGCCGCTGGTCAGCCGGATCCAGATCGACGCCTGGGGGCGGATCTACCTGTTCACCGACTGGGGGGTGAGCCGCCTCACGGTCGCGCCCGGGAAGGGTCTCGAAACCGCCCGCGTGGAGTCCTTCGACGCCGGCGACGGCCTGCCCGGGATGGATTTCAACGCCTCCTTCGTCGACCGCCTCGGCCGGATCTGGGGGGGCGCGACCGGCGGCGCCGCGGTCCTGGATCCGGCCCCTCCCGAGCTCGCCGCGCCGTCGCGCCAGCCGGCGCCGCTGCGGCTCGAGCACGTCCTGGTGGCCGGCCGGGAGCGCCCGCTCGCCGCCGGCACGGCGCTGGGCCACGACGAGAACAGCGTCGAGTTCCAATATGCCCTGCTCAGCTACCGCCGCGAGCACGCGACGCGCTACCGGACGCAGCTCGCCGGCCTCGAGGACCGCCCCTCGCCGTGGACCGCCGAGGGCAGGGCGGTCTACACCCGCCTCCCCCAGGGGGAGTACACCTTCCGCGTCTGGGGGATGGACGGCGAGGGGGCGCTCTCCGGGCCGATCGAGATCCCCTTCCGCATCCGGCCGGCGCCCTGGCTCGCCGCCTGGGCGATCGCCCTCTACGCGGCGGCGCTCATCGGGCTCGGCTATGGCGCCAGCCACGTCAGGACGCTCGCCCGCCGGGCCGCCACCCTGGAAACCGAGGTGGCCGAGCGCACCCGCGAGCTGGCCGCGGCCAACCATCAGCTCGAGCTCGCCTCGCTCACCGATCCGCTGACCGGCCTGAACAACCGCCGCTTCCTCAGCGTCAGCATCGAGCCGGACGTGCGCCAGGCCGTGCGCAGCTCCCAGGACGCCGGAGCGTCGCCCGAGCGCAACGCCGACCTGATCTTCTACTTCCTCGACGTCGACCACTTCAAGCAGCTCAACGACCGCGCCGGCCACGCCGCCGGCGACCAGGTGCTGGTGGAGATCGCCGGCCGGCTGCGCGAGGCCGTCCGCGACACCGACGCGGTGCTCCGCTGGGGGGGCGAGGAGTTCCTGATCGTCAGCCGCTGGACGGACCGCCGGACCGGGGAGGTGCTCGCCGAACGCCTGCTCGACGCGGTGGCGGGAGCGCCGTTCGCGATCGGACCCGGCGCGGGCGCGCGGGTGACCTGCTCGGTCGGCTGGGCGCCCTACCCCTGGCGGCTCGAGAGCCCCGAAGCCGTCCATTACGAGCAGGTGATGAGCCTGGCCGACCGCGCCCTCTACCTGGCGAAGCGGGAGGGGCGCAACCGCGCCGTGGGCGTGATGCCCGGGCCGGACGGCACGGTGGTTCCGGAAGGCCCCCTCGAGGAGCACCAGGGGGTCTCCATCCTTCTGGTGCGCTCCCTGGGCCTTGCTGAAACGGAGGCCGGCGCGAGGACCCTCGCGCCGGCCGAATCCCAGGCTTACAGGTAGGTCTTACAGGTTGCGCAGGGCGGTGCGGAAGCTCTGGTTGATGTTCAGCCGCTCCATCAGGAGCTCCAGGCGCCGCGGGACCGGCGACGCCGCGGCTCCCGAGCTCGCGGTGGTGAACACCGGCTGGCCGACGGGGACCGGGGTCGTCGGCAGGTAGGTCGGGCGCCCGCCGCAGGTGGGTCGCCTGCTCGTAGGCGTAGGCGTACTTGATCAGCGTCGGCTCGCTCCACGCCGTGCCGATGAAGCTGAGCCCCACCGGCAGCAGGCCGTCGACGAAGCCCATCGGGACGTTGACGATCGGGTAGCCGGCCACCGCCGAGGGGTAGGTGCTCGAGCCCCCGAAGTGGTCGCCGTTGATCAGGTCGGTCGTCCACGCCGGGCCGCCGCTGGGCGCCACCAGCGCCGTCACGTTGTTCGCCGCCAGGGCGGCGTCGATCCCCTCCGCGCCCGCCAGCCGGTGGCCGACCACCAGGGCTTCCTGGTATTGAGCCTCGGTGAAGGTGTCCGACTGCGCGAGCTCGAAGTACTCCTGGCCGAAGTACTGCAGCTCCTGGCTGGCGTGGGCGTTGTTGAAGGCGATGGCGTCGGCGAGCGAGTGGATCGGCACGCCGGTGCGGGTGGCGAGATAGGCGTTGAGGTCGCGCTTGAACTCGTAGATCAGCACGATGATCTCGGACGAATCGGCGAGCAGGTCGTTGATGCTGGGGAGGTCCGCCGGATCGACCAGCGTCGCGCCGGCGTTGTGCAGGGCGATGAGCGCCTTCTCGAAGAGCGCGTCGGTCTTCGCGCTGTAGCCGGTGAAGAAGGTGCGCAGGACGCCGATGCGCGCCCCGCGCAGGCCGTTGGCGTCGAGGAACCGGGTGTAGTCGGTCGAGAACTTGCCGGCGCTCGCCGCGGTCTGCGGGTCGCGGGGATCGACGCCGACCAGCGCGCTCAAGACCGCCGCGGCGTCGGCCACGGTGCGGGCGTGGGGGCCGACCGTGTCCTGGGTGTGGGAGATCGGGATGACGCCGGCGCGGCTGGTCAGCCCCACCGTCGGCTTGATGCCGACGACGCCGTTGTTGTTCGCCGGGCAGATGATCGAGCCGTCGGTCTCGGTGCCGAGGCCGGCGGCGGTCAGGTTGGCCGCCACCGACGCGGCCGAGCCGGAGCTCGAGCCGCAGGGGTTGCGGTCGAGCACGTAGGGGTTGCGGGTCAGGCCCCCCTGGCCGCTCCAGCCGCTGGTGGAGTTGAAGCCGCGGAAGTTGGCCCACTCCGAGAGGTTGGTCTTGCCGAGGATCACGGCGCCTGCGGCGCGCAGCTTGGCGGCGACGGTGGCGTCTTGGTGGGGCGGATCGCCGATCAGGGCGAGCGAGCCGGCCGTCGTCGACATGCGGTCGGCGGTGTCGATGTTCGCCTTCAGCATGATCGGGATGCCGTGCAGCGGGCCGCGCACGTGCCCCTGCTTGCGCTCGCGGTCGAGCTGCCGGGCGATCCGCCGCGCGTCGGGGTTGACCTCGAGGACCGAGTTGACGGTCGGGCCGCTCTCGTCGATCGCCTGGATCCGCTCCAGGTACATGTTGACCAGGCCGAGAGAGGTGAGCCCGCCGCGGGTCATCGCCGCCTGCATCTGGGCGATGGTGGCCTCCTCGAGCTGGATCGCCGCCTCGCTGATGTTCGGCAGCCCCTTGGTGGCGGCGCCGGCCTCCGAGGCGCCGACCAGCCCCGCCAGGGGGACCCCGGCGCCGGCCACGGCGCCCAGGCGCAGGAAGTCGCGCCGGCTCACCTCGCCGGAATTCTTCGCTTCCTCTCGCTTCGATTCATCACGATCTTCGGGCATGACAATCTCCTTTGCGGTACAAAGATGTAAGGACTACGCTGTCGTGCAAACCACCCGGGAGGAGGCCCCTCCAGGCGATTCATGAGCAGTAGAGACGCGCGCCGATGATACGGACATATCGCGGAGGCATGATGAAGAAAAATCAACCTACCAGCTCATCATATAGAACTCTTTACCGGGAAGAAATACAGATCCTGCAATTTCGGTGAGTGCCTCCGGGAGCCTCCGCGGTTCACCCCGGCGCGGTCGCCCGCTCGAGGGCGGCGAGCTAGGCCAGGGCGTGCTCCCGGGTCTCGCCGCACATCTCCTCCGACGGCCGCAGGCGGGCGCAGACCTCGGGGCGCTCCGGGTGGCCGAAGATCCGGCAGAGATTGCCGTCGGTGAGCTGGACGCAGCGGACGCCGGCGGGCTTGCCGTCCGGCATCCCGGGGATCGGCGAGGAGATCGAGAGCGCGATGCAGCAGGCGCCGCAGCCGGCACGGCAGTTCATGGCGAAGAAAGCCTCACGGCAGAGAGGATAGCGCTTCCGCGGCCGCCGCCGGCCCCAGCTCCAGCTCCCAGGGCCCCTGCCGGGTCGGCTCCCTCAGCGCCCGCTTGAGGACGGCGAGGAAGCGCGAGCGCGGCCACTCGACCGCGCCGAAGCTCGCCAGATGGTCGGTGTAGGCCTGGCAGTCGACGATCGTGAAGCCCCAGTGGATCAGGTTGGCGAGCAGGGTGGCGAAGGCCACCTTCGAGGCGTTCGGCTCCTCGGCGAACATCGACTCGCCGAAGAAGACGCCCCCCAGCGAGATCCCGTAGAGGCCGCCGGCGAGCTTGCCGCCGCGCCAGGCCTCGATCGAGTGGGCGATCCCCTCGGCGTGGAGGGCGGTATAGCCGGCGATCATCTCCCCGGTGATCCAGGTGCCGTCCTGCCCCGGCCGGGGGCGCGCGGAACAGCCGCGGATCACCGCCTCGAACGCCGTATCGGCGCGGACGCCGAAGGTGCCGCGCCGCATCTCCCGGCGCAGCGACCGCGCGACGTGGGCCTCCTCGGGCCGCAGCACGAAGCGGGGGTCCGGCGAGAACCAGAGCAGCGGCACCCCCTCGTGCGGCCAGGGGAAGATCCCCCGCGTATAGGCGGCCTTCAGCGTCTCCGGGTCGGGCTGCCCGCCCACGGCGACGACGCCGTCGGGGGAGGCCCAGCTCACGGGGGGGAAGAGAATGCGGCGGCGGAACGGCATACTGGGGGAAGGGTATGCGCTGTTCCCGTGCCGGAGCAACGGATCTTCATGGCAGCGCCCTTGCAGCTCTTCCAGCAAGAAAGTCATCGCGAGGCGCCGTACTTCCGGCACCTCGATCTCAAGAGGAGGTGCACCTTGGCCCTGATCGACATGATCCAGCAGCAGCTTGACGATAAGACGGTCGCGCAGCTCAGCCAGCAGCTCGGCGCCGACCCCGGCACCACCCGCCAGGCGGTTCCGGCGGCGCTCAACGCCCTGCTCGGCGGGCTCCCTCAGAACGTCCAGCGGCCCGGCGGCGCCCAGCAGCTCGAGAACGCCCTGGCGAACCACGACGGCGGCATCCTGGACAGCCTCGGCGGCCTCGGCGGCCTCCTCGGCGGCGGCGGCCGCCGCGGACGGCGGCGGCATCCTCGGCCACATCTTCGGGAATCATCAGCCGGCGGTGGCCAATCAGGTCGGCCAGCGGACCGGGCTCAACGCCGGGCAGGCGGCCCGCCTCCTGATGCTCCTCGCGCCGTTCGTGCTCGGCTATCTCAACCGGGCGCGGCAGCAGCGGCAGCAGCAGGCGCCGGCCGGGAACCTCGGCGCCGGCAGCGCCCCCGCGGCCCCCGGCGGCGCCATGGGAAGCTCCGCCGGCGGCGGCCCGTTCGGGGGGATCACCGACATCCTCAACGGCGAGCGCGCGCAGATCGAGCAGGCCCACCCCGAGCACAGCGGCATCCTCGGCGACCTGCTCGACCGCAACCACGACGGGAGCATCATGGACGACATCGCCGGCATGGCCGGCGGGCTCCTGCGCGGGGGCCGGTAGGCGGAGAGGACACCCGGAGGGTGGGAGCCTCCGGGTGCCGCCGCCCCTTCCTGCCACAATCCTGTAACAACTGAAATGGTTTTCTCGCCTCTCTCATTCGTATAAGGGGAGAGGGCTGCGTCCAACGCCGGACCGCAGCTCCCCTCTTCATGGGAGATCCAGCGATGGCCAAGAAGAATCAGGGAGTCGATGAGACCGCCATCCCGGGGCAGGGACAGCCTCTCGACGAACATCCGCGCCCCCGCCGCGCCCGCTCGCGACGGGCGGCTCCGCGGACCGGCCACCGCCGAGGCCAGGCACCCGCGCCGCCGGCCGCCGATCACCAGTGCACCCCCACCAAGATCAAGAAGACGGGGAGCAACGGCGACGAGAAGAACATCAAGGGGGCGGACGGCAAGCCGAGCTACGTCGGCAACTTCAGCAAGGGCCTGCCCCACGACACGTTCGGCGAGGTCGACCGCGCGGCTTACAAGACCCTCCTCCACGCGCTCGACAAGGAGACCGACTTCGACAAGATCACCCTCGGGCTCGGGCGCAAGCTGACCAACCCGCAGTCGGGCCTGGCGACCGATCCGGAGGGTCCCGATCCGAAGGATCTCGAAATCCTCGCCGCGCCGAAGCTCGAGAGCGCCGAGGAGGCGGCCGAGGCGGTGGAGCTCTACTGGATGGCCCTGCTGCGCGACGTATCGTTCACGGACTTCGCCACCAACCCGGACGTCGCCACCGCCGCCGCCGAGCTCTCCGGCCTCGCGGATTTCACCGGCCCCAAGATCGGCGGCCAGGTGACGCCGCAGACGATCTTCCGCGGCTGCGAGATGGGGGACCTCGCCGGGCCGCTCGTCTCCCAGTACCTGCTCCACGAGATCGGCTACGGAGCGCAAACGATCTCGCAGAAGATGCGGACCGTCCTCCCCAATCACGACTATCTGACGACGTTCAGCGAGTGGCTCCAGATCCAGAACGGCGGCATGCCGGCGACGAGGGACCAGCTCGATCCCACCCCGCGCTATATCCGCAACATGCGCGACTTCGGGCAGTGGGTCCACGTCGACGCGCTCTACCAGGCGTACCTCAACGCCTGCCTGATCCTGCTCGACAACGGCGCGCCGTTCGACGCCGGCAACCCCTACCTGCCGCCCCATCCGGACGAGAAGACGCAGATCGGCTTCGGCACCTTCGGCGGCCCGCACATCCTGAGCCTGGTCACCGAGGTGGCGACGCGGGCGCTCAAGGCGGTCTGGTACCAGAAGTGGTTCGTGCACCGCCGGCTCCGCCCCGAGGCATACGGCGGCCTGATCCAGGTTCAGATTGGAGGGGGTCGGCGGCGTCACGCGGGACTACCACATCGATCCGCAGATCCTCAACTCCCAGGCGCTGGCGCGGACCCGCGCCAGGTTCGGCTCCTTCCTGCTGCCGATCGCCTTCCCCGAGGGGAGCCCGACCCACCCGGCCTACGGCGCCGGGCACGCCACGGTCGCCGGCGCCTGCGTGACCATCCTCAAGGCCTGGTTCGACGAGGATGCGCCGCTACCGCTTCACGCCCAAGGTGCCGAACGCCGACGGCACCGCCCTGGTGGACTACACCGGCCCGGATGCCGGCAGCCTCACCGTCGGCGGCGAGCTCAACAAGGTGGCCGCCAACATCGCGATCGCCCGCAACATGGCGGGGGTCCACTGGCGCAGCGACTACCAGCAGTCGATCGCCCTGGGCGAGCGGGTGGCGCTCCATATCCTGCGCAAGCAGCGCCGCGACTACAACGAGAAGGGTTGGTCCTTCACCCTGCGGCGGTTCGACGGCACGAAGGTGACGGTCAACCGCAACGGCGTCTTCGACGAAGGCGGCCATCACGTGGACGTGTAGGCAGAAACAAGGGACCCAAGGGACAACAGGGACTCCAGGGGGTGTTCCTGGAGTCCCTGCGGTCCCTTATGTGCCCTTGTTCCTACAGCGCCCGCTCGATCTCCACCAGATCGAGCTGCGCCCGCGCCAGATTCCCGCGGTGGCGGTCGAGGACCAGCAGCAGGAAGCGCTGGCCGGTGCCGACCGGGCGCACGAGCCAGTAGTGGTCGGCGGTGGTGACCAGCACCTCCTGGAGGGTCTCGCCCAGCCCGCGGTCGCGCAGGAAGCGGGAGACCGTGGCCGCGATCTCGGCGCCGCGCTTCTCGCTCTCCCCCGCGGCGGCGACCACGATGCCGGCGGTCTCGACCAGCAGGATCGCCTCGACCCCTTTCGTCCCCTTCCCCCGCTTCAGCCGCTCGGCGAGGAGACGGCTCAGCTCCTCCGACCGCGGCGAGACGCCGGTCAGGATCTCGTCGAGGTCCGGTTCCGGCATGGCCGGCATGGCCGCCGCCGGCTCCGTCCCCTGCTCGCGCTCGTCCTTGAGCCGCATCCCCTCCATCAGCAGGAAGCTCAGGGAGACGTCGATCTCGGGATCGACGGGCGGGCAGCCGTCCGCGATCTCGATGTTGGTGTGCTCCCAGGTGACGATCTCCAGGGCCGCCTCGCGGCCGCTCTCCTCGCCGCTGGCCGCGCCGACCAGCCGGCCGGCGCGGAAGTAGAGCTTCCCCTCGCGGTCGGTCTCGGGATCGGGGGAGCGGACCGACAGCGTGCAGGTCTTCCGCTCCATCTCCAGGAGCTGGAGAAAGGAGGCCAGGGAGATATTTTCGACCCGCCCCTTGACGCGCTGGGCGAGCATCTCGGCGATCTTGCGCTTCAGGTCCGGCAGGTTGAACGGCTTGGGGAGGCACTCGAACGAGCCGGCCGTCGCCAGCCGGGCGGAGGTGTCGGCGCTGCCCAGGGCCGTCATCAGGATCACCGGCAGCGCGGCGTGGTTGCGGCGCAGGAAGGTCAGGAGCTCGAAGCCGTCCATGTCCGGCATCCGCAGATCGGTCAGCACCAGGTCGACCGGCTCGGACTCCAGCACCGCGACCGCCTCGACGCCGTTGGCGGCGGTCGCCACCCGCACGCCGCGCCGCTTGTCGCTCAAGCTCTCGGACAGGGCGAAGAGCACCGAGGGCTCGTCGTCCACCACCAGAATCGTTTTCATGCCGGGCATCTTACTTCTCATCTCCAGAGCGGATTAGTATATGGACGCGATCCGCCGATCCAACTGATCCGACTTGACGCGCCGGGCTCGACCCCGCGCTCCGGAGGCACCGCATGAACCGCCGCCTGTCCGCGCTTCTCGCCGCCCTGCTGCTCGCCCCCGCCGGCCTGGCGGCCCAGAGCCGGCCCGCTCCCGCCGCGCCCCTCGGTCTTCGCGTCGGAGCCGACATCCTGGCACACCGTGCGCCCAGGAGAAACGCTGCGCGGGATCACCGCCCGGTTCCTGGGCTCCTCCGATCTCTGGCAGGAGATCCACCGCCTCAACCCCGGCATCGCCGATCCCGACCGGATCGCGCCCGGGCAGCGCATCCGCGTGCCGGCCGAGAAGTCGAGCATCCCGGCGGCGCGCCTCGAGCGGCTGTCGCGGCAGGTCGAGGAGCAGCCCTCCCCCATCCCCTGGCAGAGCGCCCAGGTGGGGGACATGCTGGTCGAGCGCGACGCCGTGCGCACGCGCCAGAAGTCCTCGGCGGAGATGCAGTTCCTGGACGGCGCCCGGCTGACGGTGACCGAGGATTCGCTGGTCTTCCTCCAGCGCTCCGGCAAAACCCTGGCGGGATCCCCGAAGAAGTCGATCGAGATCGTCCAGGGGGCAGGCGGAGCTGAACGCGCAGGCGCTGTCGGCGTCGGCCCCTCCTCCCGAGGTCGAGATCGTCCTCGGCAACACCCGGGCGACCTCGCGGCCGGACGCCAAGGGGCCCGCCCGCACCCGCGCCCGCCGCGCCGAGGAGGGGGGCGCCAGGCTGATGGCCTACGGCGGCGAGAGCGAGGTCGAGGCCGGCGGCGCCAAGGTCAAGGTGCAGCGGGGCATGGGCACCTCGGTCGCCACCCAGGGCCCCCCCTCGCCGCCCGAGCCGCTGCTGCCGGCTCCCGTCCTGGCCGGCCCCGAGCCGGACGCCGAGCGCGCCTGCGCCGATCCGCCGCTCGCCTGGCAGGCCGTTCCACAGGCGGCCTCCTACATCGTCGAGGTCTGCCGCGACCCCGGCTGCGGCGCCCTGGTCGAGCGCCGGGTCGGCGAGACGGCGACCGGATGGCGCCCCGCCGCGCTGCCGGTCGGCGAGCTCTACTGGCGGGTGACCGCCCGCAGCCTCTCGGGGCTCGACGGCTACCCGAGCGAGGCGATCCGCCTGGCCATCACCTCGGATCAGGCCGGTCCGCGGGAGGCCCTGGCCGCCGAGGGCTCGCTCCAGGTCGGCGGACCCCAGGTGCGGGTAGGCGAGCGGCTGATCGTGGCCCCGTCCGCCACCGTCGTGGTGGCCTCCGACAAACCCGCGGCGCGCTGGCTGCCGATGGTCGGCGGCAAGCAGGAGAGCGCCTGGCCGGCCACCTGGAGCCCGGGAGAGCACACGGCCGGCGCGGTGGCCGTGGACGGCTGCGGCGGCCGGGCCGCGATCGCGCCGGTCTCCTTCATCGTGGACGCCGAGCCGCCGGCCATCCGCTGGGAGGTGGGGGACCGCGCCTCGCTCTCCGACCGGCTGGCGCCCGACACCGAGCAGGACCGCCGGCGCCTGGGCGGGCGGCGGAGCGGCGGCCGTTCCGCCCGCGACGCCTGGAAGTCGCAGGCGGGCATCTGGCAGCTCCCTCTCCCCTGGGTCACCGGCAAGGAGAAGGAGCAGGCGGCCGGGCTCCCGCTGACCATCCACAGCGATCACCCCCAGGCGTTCTTCGCCGCGCCCTCCACCTCCCTGTCGACCGACGGCAAGGAGGCCGCGCTCGGCCAGAACCGCATACTCTGGATCGACGCCGAGGACGCCGGCGCGGGCGTCGACCTCCTGACCTTCCACACCCGCGCCGAGGGGGACCGCGTCGTCCTGGAGATCGAGGCCCGGGATCTGGTGGGGAACGTCAGCCGGCAGGAGATCGCGCTGCGGCGGGGCGGATCGTAGGTCTGTCTCGATTCCAGGGGACGCGGCACTGATAAGTGCTAGCACCTCTGGATCACCTGGGCAGAGAATGCCTATCGAGGAGGATCGACATGCGCCGTTCCACTTTCAGCCGCACGCTTTGCTTCACCTTCGCCGCCTTCATCGCCGTCGGCTCTGTTTCTCCGCGCGCCGCGCGCGCCTCGGATCACGCCGACACTCCGCTGCTCGTCTCCGCGGGCCGCCATGACGCGCGGATCACCGACCTCTTCGCGTTCACGCGCGGGAACCGGCTCGTGCTCATCCTGGACACCAACCCCGCGATCCCGGCCAGCGTGACCACGTACGCGTGGCCGAGCGACCTGAAGCTTCAGATCCTGATCGACAACCACAGCGAGGTCTCGTTCGACAACGCCAAGGCGAACTCGATCTACGGCGGCAGCATCCTGCACCCCCGTGGCATCCGCGAGGATGTGAGGTTCGATATCGATTTTCCCAACGGCACCCCGCGCCTGAAGGTGAAGGGGATCCAGGGCGGCACGAAGCAGATCCGGCTCTTCACCGGGCTGCGCGACGACCCGTTCATCCGTGGGCCGCAGATCGGCAAGAACATCGCGTCGATCGTGATCGAGCTCCCGCTCCAGGCGGTCCTCAAGGACAGCCCCACCATCCTCCTCTGGGGCGCGTCGAGGGTGGGTGATGTCGGGGGTCCGATCCTCGATCTGGTGGGCCGCTCCCTGCGCAGCCAGCTCGCCGAGAACCTGAAGCTGAACGACTTCCACCCGAAGTTCCACCGCTCGAAGCTGGGCCTGGTGCCCGACGTCATGATCTACGACACGAGGTTCCGGGCCGAGTTCCCGAATGGGCGCGAGCTCACCGACGACGTCATCGATCTCGTCGCCGCGATCGATCCCGGCGCCAGCGCCCAGAACGTGCTCAACACCGACGCGCCGTTCCCGTCCGCGAACGACAAGCCGTTCCTCTCCACGTTCCCGTACCTGGCGGAGCCGCACAAGCCCTGACCCATGCGGCTGTCCATGCGGTTGATCGTTCGCCTCATCCTGGCGCTCGGTCTGGTTCTGGCGCTCGCCTGTGCCTCGGGAGCGCCGGCGCCCGATCCGGAAACGCGCATCCGCTACTACTCGAAGCGTGTCCGGGAGGACCCGCGCCTCTACCCGGCCCATGCCCTTCTGGGCGAGGCGTACCTGGCGCGCGCGAGGAACACGCACGATCCCGGCGACCTGGCGCGGGCGCGGGCCGCGTTTGAACGGTCGATGGCGATCCAGCCCAACGGCGAGTCGCTCACCGGCCTGACCGCGCTCTGCGGGTTCAGCCACCGGTTCGAAGAGGCGCTCTCCTGGGGACGCCAGGCCGCCGACGCCAGCCGGGAGGATCCGCACGTCCGCGCGCTTCTGGTCGAGGCCCTTCTGGGCCTCGGCCGGACCGGCGAGGCGCGCGCGCTGCTGCCGGGCGACGGCGTCGAGCCAGGCGACTTCTACACCGCCTCCGCCCTCGCCGCCTGGATGAAGGCGAACGGCCGCCTCGAGGAGGCGGCGAAGGCCTTCGCGGCCGCCGCGCGCTTCGCGTCGAAGCAGGGCGTGAAGCCGCTCGCCGTCTGGGCGCGGGTGAACGAAGCGGGCGTCTGGCTCGACGCGGGGGATCTCGCGCGGGCTCGCCCCCTGCTCGCGGCCGTGCGGCGCGACGCACCCGAGGATCGATTCCTGCGGGAGCACGAAGCGGAGCTCGCCGACAAGGAAGGGCGCCTCGCGGAGGCGCTCTCCCTCTACGAGGCGCAGATCGAGAGCGGCGGCAACCCCGAGGCGCGGCGCGCCGCCGCCTCGGTGGCTCGCCGGCTGGGGCGTCCGGCGGTGGCGCGGCGCCACTTCGAAGCCGCCGAGCGCTTCTACCGGCGCATTCTCGATGCCGGGGAGATCTACTCGCTGGAGTCGCTGGCCCGGCTCTATCTGGATGCCGAAAGGCGGAGGGTAGGATCCTACCCACCCGCGACGGACCGCTTTTCCGTCGCCACCTGCGCCGTCTCCACCCACTGCGCCTCGACCGTGAACTCGGGAAACTCCACGGCGGCGGCGGCGGCGGCGGCGGCGGCGGCGGGCCGGGCCGACCTCTCCTCCAGCTTCCAGCGCAGTCCCAGGGACGCGGCCAGGTGATCGAGCTCGTCGGCCACGGCGGCGGCGTTGGCGGGACGGAGGAAGTTGTCGCGCTCCAGCAGTTGCAGCACGATCGACTCGAGCTCCGGGGGAGCGGCTCCTCGACGCGGGGGCCGAGCGGCCGGATGGCGCCGAAGAGCGTGGCCTGGACGATGTCCGAGACGTCCAGGCCGCCGCCGAAAGGCTTTACCCCCGCCAGGCATTCGTAGAGCACGACCCCGAGCGCGAACAGGTCGCCGGCGCGGTTGTGGCCGGCTCCCCGCAGAGCCTCGGGGGGGAGGTAGCCGGGGGTGCCGAAGACCAGGCCCTCGGCGCGGACGGAGGCGGCGATCAGGTCGGCGATGCCGAAGTCGGTCACCTTGATCGAACCGTCGCGGCCGAGCATCACGTTGGCCGGCTTGACGTCGCGGTGCACGATGTCGCGGCCGTGGGCGGCGGCGAGCCCGCGGGCGATCGCGGCGCCGAGCGGGATCACCTCCGCCGGCCGCAGCCGTCCGCGCTGCAGGAGGAGCCGCTCGAGGCTGATCCCCTCCACCAGCTCCATGGCGATGTAGGCCCCCTCGGCGGACTCCTCGACGTCGTAGACCGCCACCACGTTGGGGTGGCTGAAGCGGGCCGCGGTCACCGCCTCGCGCACGAGCTGCTCGGTCCGCTGGCGCCGCTTCTCGGGCGGCAGGTCCCCTCCCAGACGCAGCGTCTTCAGGGCGACCGGGCGCTGGAGCCGGGGGTCCAGGCCGCGGAAGACGGCGCCCATGCCGCCGGTCGCCAGCAGCTCGACGACCTGGTAGCGGCCGAGGAAGACGTCGTCGAGCGCCCGCCGCTCGGCGAGGCCGCGGCGCAGGGCCTCGAAGCTCTTGCGGAGATCGTCGATCTCGTCCCGTCCGGCGGCCACCGGCCCCGCCTTCGCCAGCTCCCGCTGCTCCCGCGCGAGATCGCGGATCGGCCGCACCACGGCGGCCCAGGCCACCGCCAGGAGCAGGGCGATGAGCAGCAGGGCCGCGCCGAACGCCTGGGCCGACCGCCACCGCAGCCGCGCGGCGACCGCCTCGGCCACCCGCGCCGGCTGGCTCGACAGCACGGCCCAGCCCGCCGTCTCGACCGGCGCGTAGGCGCCGAGGACCTCCTCGCCCCCCCGCCCCCGGAAGTGCCCGGCGCCCGCCACCCGGCCGGCGAGCGCGGCGTCGATCAGCCCCTTGGGAAAGGGGGAGAGCGAGCGGGCGTCCCCCACCACCACCCGCCCGCCGCGGTCGGCCACCGCCAGCTCGGCCTCGCCGCCCAGCTCCTCGGGGTGCGTCAGGCCCGCGAGCCCGGAGCCGCCGGCGACCAGGACGACCGTGCCCGCTCCGCCGGGCAGCGGCGCCGAGATCCGGATCGCCGGCGCGCCGGAGCCCGGCACGGCCGCCACCGCTCCGGCCCCGGGGAGCCGCAACGCCGCCGCGACCTCCGGGGGCGCCCCCTTGAGCTGCGCCCGCACCACTTCCTCCCCCTCGGCGTTGACCACCGCCACCGCCTGGATGTCGAGGTCGGCCCACGCTTGCAGGCTGCCGGCGAGGAGCTCCTGCGCCGCCGGCGAGCGGGGATCGGCGAGCGCCCGGTTGGCCGCCATGCCGCGGGCCAGCGAGAGACGGGTGGCGAGGAACGCCTCCACCCGGTCCGCCGCCGTCCGCGCCGCCAGGGCGTGCGTGTTGAGCGTCTGGTCGAACAGGGCGTCGCGGTTGACCCCCGCCAGGCCGAACCAGGAGATGGCGAGCGGCAGCAGGCCCACCGCTCCCAGGGCCAGGGCGACGCGGGTGAGCAGGCCGAGGCGCGGCAGCTTCATGAGCTTCACGATGTGGAGGGGAACCGGTAGCCCGTTCCGCGCTCGGTCACCACATAGCGCGGACGGGAGGGCTCGGGCTCGATCTTGGCGCGGAGCCGGTGGACGTGGACGCGCAGCGAGTCCTCGAACACCTCGTCCGAGGGCCAGAGCCGCCGCAGCAGGAAGTCGGTCGCCACCACGCGGCCGGCGTGGCGCAGCAGGACGTAGAGGAGCTTGGTCTCGGTGGAGGTCAGCGCCACCTCGCGGCCGTCGATCACCGCCCGCTGGTGGGCGAAGTCGATCGACAGCGAGCCGTCCACCCGCACCACCGGCTGCAGGGTGTAGGCGAAGTCACCGATGCGGCGAAACACCCGCTCGACCCGGGCCACCATCTCCCGCGGCTTGAAGGGCTTGCGGATGTAGTCCTCGGCGAAGCGCTCGATCGCCTGCACCACCGTCTCCTCCTCGTCGACCGAGGTGAGCATGACGATCGGCAGGTCGCTCCATTCCTGGAGCCTGCGGGCGAGCGCCAGGCCGTCGATCCCGGGCAGCAGGATGTCCACCAGCGCCAGGTGCGGCAGCCCCCGCCGGGCGATGGTGTCGAGCGCCTCCTCGGCCGAGGGGCAGGCCCAGACCGTGAAGCCGGCGCCCTCCAGCTCGCGGCGGATCAGGCGCAGGAGGTCCGGATCGTCCTCGACCGCGAGAATCCGGCGGTCGGAAGGCCCTTTCGGAACGGAGGGGTCGGCGAGCATCCTGGGTTTTCCGTGAACCGCTGGATTGTAGCAGCCCTCTCTGCTATGAAGATGCCGCACATGAGCACCTCACCCCTGCGCCGCATCCTCTTCGTGGAGGACGATCCGGACATCCAGGTCGTCGCCACCATGGCGCTCGAGTCGCTCGGCGGCTTCACGGTCCTCGCCTGCGGCTCGGGGACCGAGGCCCTCTCCCGCTTCGACGAATTCGCCCCCGAGCTCGTGCTGCTCGACGTCATGATGCCCGGCATGGACGGCCCGGCGACCCTGGCGGCGTTGCGGCGGCTGCCGTCCGGCGGCGTCCCGGTGGTCTTCATGACGGCGCGCGTGCAGGCGCACGAGATCGCGGACTACCGGCAGATGGGCGCGGTGGACGTGATCGCCAAGCCGTTCGATCCCATGACCCTCGCGGCGACCGTCCAGGCGATCTGGCGCTCCCTGCACCCTTGAGGACCCGGCGGTGGACGACGGTGAGCTGAAGCGCTACTTCGCCGGCCGGCTCCCCTTCCGCGTCGCCGAGGTCGAAGCGGCCCGCGACGCCGCCCGCGGCGCCGGCTGGACGGGCGAGCCCCTGCGCACCTTCCACCGCCTGGCCCACTCGCTCGCCGGGGCGGGCGCGACGTTCGGCTTCCCTGAGGTCACCGAGATCTCCCACCGGCTCGAGAGCCTGCTGAAAGGCGCTCTCTCAGAGGAGACTCCCCCGGCGGAGGGGGAGGTTGACGGCCTCCTTCGCCGCCTGCGGGAGCTCGCCCGTCTCCCAGAGCCGCGCGAATGCGCTCCAGCAGCTCGCGATTCGAGGTCTGGGACTTCATCAGCACCGAGGCGACCCGGTCGGCGACGGCGGCGTCCACCTCGTGGGCGGAGAAGATCAGCACCGGCGTCGCCGGATCGAGGCTGCCGAGGTAGGGCAGCAGCTCGAGCCCTGAGCCGTCGGGCAGGGCGAGGTCGAGGATCACCAGGTCGAAGCGCTGCCGCGCCAGCCGCTCCCGCGCGGTGGCGAGGTCGAGCGCCTGCTCCACCGTGGCGTCGCGGTCCACGATCGCCGCCACCACCCGCTGCAGGTCGGGGTCGTCCTCCACGTGCAGGATCAGCGTGCCGGCGCCGAGCGGGCGCCGGGTGGCCTGCTGCATGGCCGCCTGGAGGCGGTGCTCGTCGATCGGCTTGACCAGCCAGTCGACCACTCCCAGGGCGCCGCCGTTCAACTCCGCGCGCCCGTCGTCGGCGCAGACCGAGACGACGACGATCGGCAGCCGGCTCGTCGCCTCGTTGCCCCGCAGCTCGCGGATCAGCGAGACCCCGTCCAGGTCCGGCAGCACGAGGTCGAGCGTCAGCGCGGCGTAGGAGCGCTCGCCGAGAAGCCGCCGGGCCTCCGCGCGCGTCGTGCGCCACGTCCGCGCGGTACCCCTCGCGCTCCAGCATCAGGCCGAGCAGGCGGGCGACATCGCGGTCGTCCTCGCAGATCAGGATCAGCGGGCCGGTGCCGATACCCGGCACGTCGGCAACGAGCTCCCTCCGTTCCGGCGGATCGAAGAGGGGCAGATCGAAGAAGAACACCGTCGCCATCCCCGGCTCGCTGGCGAAGCCGATCCGCCCCTGGTGGCGCTCGACGATGGCGCGCGAGATGCTCAGACCCCAGCCCCGTGCCCCCCTTCTCGCGCGTCGAGGAGGAGTCGGCCTGGGCGAACTTCTCGAAGATCCGCTGCCGGAACTCCGGCGGCACCCCCGGGCCGTGATCGGTCACCGCCACCCGCGCCTCCCCTTCCCCGCGGGTGACCGCCACCTCGACCACTCCGCCGCGCGGCGAGAACTTGACGGCGTTCGAGATCAGGTTGGTGATCACCTGCAGCAGGCGGTCGGCGTCCCCCCAGACCCGCGCTCCCCGGCCCTCGACGGCCTCGCCGAGGAAGCTGATCCGCAGCTCCACCTCGTACCCCTCGGCATAGGCGCGGTTGCTCTCGACCGCCTGCCCGGCGAGCGCCGCCAGATCGACCGGCGCGAGGCGGAAGCCCATCTGGCCGGACTCGATCTTCTCGACGTCGAGGATGTCGTTGATCAGGCGCACCAGCCGCTCGCAGTTCTTGGCGGCGATGTCGACCAGCGAGCGCGCCTTGGCCGGCAGCTCGCCGGCGACGCCCCCGGCGATCAGCCCGAGCGAGCCGCGGATCGAGGTGAGCGGCGTCCGCAGCTCGTGGCTGACCACCGAGACGAAGTCGTTCTTCAGTTGCTCGATCCGCTTCTGCTCCTCGATGTCGCGCGCCACGGCGTAGATCAGCCCGTGCTCCTCCACGGCGACCGAGCGCCAGGAGAGCCAGCGGTAGGTGCCGTCCTTGGCCAGATAGCGGTTCTCGAAATCCACGCGTGACCTCGCCCGCGCTCAGCCGCTGCCGCTCGGACGCGGTGGAGTCCCGGTCGTCCGGGTGCACGAACTCCGTGAACGGCCGCGACATCAGCTCCGCGGCCGTCCAGCCGAGGACCTTCTCCCAGGACGGGTTGAGATGCTTGAACCAGCCGTCGAAGCCGGCGACGCAGAGCATCTCGACCGACATGTCGAAGAACCGGTCGCGCTCGTCTTCGGCGCGGGCGCGCTCGTCGATCTCCGCCTGCAGCGCGGCGTTGATGCGGGCGAGCTCGGCGGCGCTCTCGTCGGCCCGCCGGAACAGCGAGTACATGCTGCCGAGCAGCCCGATCAGCACGCAGACGTAGCTGAGGTTCTTCGCCATGTGCCCCGCCTCGGAAGGCGCGTCGAACGGCCGGGCGGCGAAGGGCATGAAGGCGATCTCGCCCATCAGGCCGAACAGCAGGGCCAGCATCATCCAGTGCTCGAACCCCCCTTCGCGCCAGTGCCCCCACCGCAGATGGCGCCCGATGGCGAGCAGGAAGAGAAGCGCGGGAACGAGCTCGGCCGGCCGGTGGAGGCCGAAGCCCGGCAGGTAGGCCGAGGGGAGGGGCGTGAAGGTGAAGAAGGCGAAGCAGGCGAGCGTGACGCCCCCGACCAGCAGGTAGACCGCGCGCTCGTCGAGCCGCGCCCGGGTGGACGGCCGGCGCGACGGCGCGATCATCCAGAGGAAGGCCCCGAGGAAGATCCGCGAGGCCAGCCAGCTCCAGGGGCTCGTCGACGAGAGCTCCGAGGCCTGGAAGCGCTCGGCGAAAAACGCCGACGTCGCCAGCGCGTGATAACCGTCGAGGAAGGCGATGCCCGCGAAGGCCGTGCCGAGGAGCAGGAAGGTATCGCTCTTGCGGCTGTGGAAACGGACCAGGGCGATCGCCGCCACCCCGAGGGCCAGCAGGACCGCCACCGTCTCGTGCAGCGTGTGGATGTAGACGTTGCCCACCCAGCCGGCGCGGGCGACCCAGGGCGCCAGGAGCCAGGCAGCCGAGCACGACCGCCGCGTAGGCGGCGATCCGGCGGGGGGCGGTCCCGGAGGCGACCGGGGCGATGGCCGTCGACACGGTCTGCTCCATGAGGATTCCCTGCTTCTTCGCTGAGGAGTTAGCCTACCTTGCCGTTGTCGAAAAGAGAAGCCGAGGCTATTATTTTAAATCGCTATACTGGATGTTCCGTAGAACGCTCCACAATCGGGGAGGGCCGTATGAAAAGAGTCAGCTGGACAATATCCCGCTTGGCCCTGGCGCTGGGCCTGTTCGTCGGTTCCTTCCTGATCCCCGCCCCCAGCTCCGCCTATTGCGCCTTCGAATGCTGGCCCTCGACGTGGCTCGAGTTCGCTGGGGTCTGCTTCCCGGGAGCGCCGGACACCTGCCGATCCTGCATTCTGTACTGCTTCCAACCCGTATGAGCCGCCTCAGCCGTGGAATCGCGCTCATCGCCTTGCTCGCGGCGTCTGAACCGCGGGTCCGTGCGGCATCCGCCATCTGTCACAGGGTCCCCCTGAAGCCGCCTTCAGGACAGGCCTTCGCGCTGGCCTGGAGCCTCGATGGCCGGGAGCTGGCCCTCACGGATATCTTGGCGCACCAGCTCTTGCGGTACGGGGCGGAAGGCTCGCTCCTGGGCACGGTGGAAAAGCCGTCCTTCGTCAAAGGGGATTTCAAGCCGACTGAGGTACACGCGACGCCGGAAGGCTTTCTGGTCCGCAACAGCGGCTACGACTGGATCTGGTTCGATCGCGGCTTCAAGCCCTTGCGCTCCGTGACTCAGGGCCTTCCCCCCAGGTTCGCTTTGTTCCAGGAAACTCTGGTGGGTAAGGACGACCTCGTGGGCTTCGGCTCGTTCCGAAAAGCGGACGGCTCCTGGAGCCAGGGTTTCCTCCAGGTCGCTCTGACTCCCGCGTTGAAAGTCGTCAAGGTGATGAAGGAGATCTCCTACAAAACCAAGGGCGGGGACCTCTCTTCGATGTTGATCCCCCTGGTCGCAAAGGCGGGAGAGGTGCCCTATGCCCTCGAGCTCGGAGAGCCCTCTTTCCATCCTGAACCTTCACAGCGGACAGCGGCTGAAGGCCTTTCCCCCAGGCTTCGAGCAGCTTCCCGTGTTGCCGAAGAATGAAGGCGAGATCTCGGCGGGCGGGCGAGTCCGTGTCGTCGACGCCTCGACCCTCCCTGTCGCGCTCTACGGACGAGGGGCGTTCCTCTACCTGCTCACCAGAGAACGGCAACAGGAAAAGTCCCTGTGGCGGCTCTATCGGATCGACCCGAAAAAAGACGCCATCCTCGGCTCGGTGATCCTCCCCACGTCCGCCACGTACCCTGCGGCTGGCGCCGGGCGCGAGCGTCTGGACGATTTTGGAAGAGAGCCGTGGAGCGACGGCGAAGCTCAAGGGCGAGGGGTTTCTCCACATCGCGACCTCCGCGATCGAGGGGGGAGGCCAGATCCCGCCGTGCGAATGAGGCTCGGGCTCCTTCCCGGAGCTCTGGCGTTCGCGCTCGCTCTTCCTTCGGGCGCACAGTCCATCCGGGTGACCGACCCGGAAGGCCGGCCCGTCGCCGGAGCGAGAGTCGTGCTCGGCGTGATGCCCGGGGAGGCCGCGGACCCGCTGAGCGGGATGCGGCCGCCGCTGGGGGATGGAGAGACCGACACCTCGGGAGCGCCGCCGTTTCGCCTGCCGCTGCGAGACCGGTTGCGGCTCGTGGTGGACGCTCCGGGATTCCTGCCAGTGGCTCGAGAGCTGACACCTCGGCCGGGAGATTTTCGGGTGGCTCTCGACCGGGGCCGGAGCTGGCAGCGCAAGCTCGACCTCGGCAAGGCGCCGGCGCTCGGCGGGGGAAAAGCCTGTGCGTCGTGGTCCGAACAGGTCCAGGGCTTTGAGCGGCCGCTGACCTGGAAGCGCTGCGCGGACATCTCGAGCACCGGCGAATTCACGCTGACGGGGCTCGGAGACCAGAGGGTCGACCTCGACATCGAGGTTCCTGGATTCCTGAGCCTGAAGCAGAACGTCACGGCGGGCTCGGCGGCGCCGCTCGAGCTCCGGCGCGGCCTGGCCCTGTCGGGGCGAATCGTCGGCCCCGGTCCGTCGGGCCCACCGGTCGCCAAGGCGTCTGTTTCCTGCGAGGGGCAGCGCGCCGGCCGCGAGCACGGCCGAGGGTGCGTTCAGGATCGCCGTCGCCTCCCTGCCGGCGAACCTGCGAGTGACCGCGCCGGGCTTCCGCCCGCGGGCTGTGACAGCGGGCAGCCGCCGCCCCGGCAAGGAGCTCCTGGTCGTGCTCGAACGGGGCGAACAGGTCCGGGGCGTCCTGGCCGACGAGCAGCGGCGTCCGTTCGCGCGAGCTCGCGTCTGGGTCGAAAAGGCCAACGCGGGCGAGCGCACCCATTCTGAAAGCCAGGACTTGCGAACCGACCAGGGCGCCTTCGTCCTCGAGTTGCCGGCCCCGGGGAGATACCGGCTCCGGGTCCAGGCCGACGGCACGCGGGAGGAAACGCTCGCGGAGATCGCGATCTCGCCCGGACAATCCCTCTCCCTGGGTACCGTCGTGCTCCATCGCGGCTCCGGAGTGGAGGGCGTGGTGGTGGACGCTCGAACCGGCGAGCCCCTGGCGGGAGTGGACCTGGAATTGACGCCGGAAGGTCCGCAGCTCATCGACGCCGTGCTCCACCAGCAGATCGCGCGGGGAGTTTCCGATCCCGAGGGGCGCTTCTCCCTGACGGGACTGCGGGCCGGCCAGTTCGTGCTGACGGCCCGGCGCGCCGGCTATGCCCTCGCACTGCGCTCGGAAACCTTGCCGGGAGACCAGAGGGTCGAACTGGGGAACCTGCCGATGGAGCGCGGCACCCGCCTTCACGGCAAGGTCCTGGACCGGGGGGGCAACCCCCGGGGCGGGGTGACCGTTCGATTCTTCGGACCGGAGCCCTCGTCGCTGGTCCCGATCGAGGAGCGGACGACGACGCCGGAAGGGACTTTCGAGGGGCCGGTCCTGGCCTCCGGGCAATACCGCGTCCAGGTCAGGAGCTCCCGACTTCTCCTCAGCCAGCCGATCGAGGTCCCGGGAGGCCGCGACAAATGGTCCCTCGAGCTGACCGCGGGAGGGCTCCACCTGACCGGCCGGGTCACCCGCGCGGGTGAGCCGGTCGAGGGCGCGTCCCTCAGCGTGCAGTCATCGCTCGATCCGGCCGACAGCCAGGGCAAAGTCGTCCTGTCCGCGGCGGAGGGCGACCCCTCCGGCCACTCGTTGCGCTGCACCACCGGGAGCTGCAGCGCCCGCTCGCGGTCGAGGTCGAGCGAGCCGACGTGGAGGGCGAGGGGGGACTGCACCCACTTGTAGATCGAGCGGGTGAACAGCGCCGCGAAGCGTCCGGCCCAGCCGGCCAGCCGCTCCGCCGGGATCTCGGGGAAGACCGTGCGCAGGGCCAGCGCCACCTCGGGCGGCGAGAGCTTCTCGCTCGCGTAGAGGTAGAGGCAGGCGTCGAGCACCGGGAAGGGCATCAGCTCCCCCTCCGCCGTCTGGGCGGCGGCGAGCTCCGGGCCGGGCTCGGTGTCCAGCGTCTGGCGGATCACCTGAGAAGCCGAAGCGCGCCAGGAACCGCTCCAGCAGCGCGCTCACCACCGTCTTCGGCACGTTGGCGATCACCGACAGCGCCCCCTCGAGATCGCCGCCGATGGTGGTGTAGCCCACCGCCTTCTCGCTCATGTCCCCGGTCTGCAGGAAGAGGGCGCCGGAGCTGTTCGCCCAGTTCCACATGCGGGCGGCCCGCACGCGCGCCTGCACGTTCTGGCGGGTGATCTCGGTCGGCTCGCCGCCGGCCAGCATCTCCCGCGTGGCCTCCACCTCGCGGTCGAAAGCCTCCTCGATCGGCACCACGCGCAGGGATACGCCCAGCTCTTCGGCCAGCGTCGACGCGGCGCCGCGGGTCCCCTCCCCCGAATAGCGGGTCGGCATGTAGAAGGTCTGGATCATCGCCCCGGCCCGCGTGCGGACCTCCTCCTCGGACGCCTTGCCGTCCTCCTGAAGGAGGCAGGCGGCCCGCCAGGCGATCAGCAGGGTCAGCATCGAGTCGCGGCCGCCGGAGAGGGCGACGCCCAGGAGCTTGAAGGCGCCGGACTTGCGGAAGTAGTCGCGCACCCCCAGCGCCAGCGCCTCGATCATCTCGTCCAGCACCTCCTCGCGCGCCGTGCGCGAGGGCGCCCCCGCCGCCGGCAGGAAGAGGTTCTCCCAGGCCGGCGCCGGATACGCCAGCGACTCGGTGGGCATGGTCGGATGCTCGCTCCGCAGCACCGGCACCGCGATCTCCTGGCGCTGGAAGGCCTCGCAGTCGCTGCGCCAGGTCGAGGCCTCGCGCCGCGCCCTGACGGTGCGGTCGAGATCGACCACGCAGGCCGTCCACCCCTCGCGGAAACGGGGGGCCTCCAGCATCGGCCGGCCGTTCTGGAACACGAAGCCGCCGCCGTCGAACACCAGGCCGTCCTGGGCGCCGACCATGTTGGCGTAGGCGAGCGTCGCCTGATTGTCCGAGGAGCGGGTGGCGAGCATCTCCCGGCGGGTCGAATTCACGCCGACGCGGAACGGGGAGGAGGAGACGTTGAGCACCAGCTCCGCCCCCGAGTAGCAGCGCCGCCGCATCGGGCCGTCCGGCGACCAGACGTCCTCGCAGACCTCCACCGCCAGCAGGCCGAAGTCGAAGGCGAAGAAAAAGTCGCCGAGGGGGACGCCGCCGGCCTCCAGGGCGAGCCCCGGGGCGCCGCGCGAGAAGGTCCGCGCCTCGTAGAAGACGTTGTAGGTGGGGAGCTTCTCCTTGGGCACGAAGCCGAGGATCTCGCCGCCGTGGACCACCGCGGCGCAGTTGAAGATCTGGCCGCCGGCGCCCACCGCCACGCCGGCCACGAACACCGTCGGCAGATCCACCGTCTCCTGCGCGAACCGCTCCAGCTCGCTGCGCTGGGCGGCGAGGAACGCCCGCCACTGGATCAGGTCCTCGGGCGGATAGCCGCCCACCACCTGCTCCGAGAAGCACCCGACCGTCACCCCGTCGGCCGCCATCTCCCGCGCCTGGGCGAGGACCTGGTCGACGTTCGAGCGCACCGCCCCCACCGTCGGGTTGACGTTGCCGAGCGCGATCTTGATCAGCCGCATGTGTTGGCTCCCTCCGGCGGAATCCTGACCGATCGGAGCGGAGGTGGCAACCGGGCGCGCAGGCGGCGGCGCGCCAGGTGCAACCAGGTTCATTGAAGGCGTTCTAATGTAGGGGAGGGGCTTGTCCCCTCCCTCGCCCTGAAAGGGCGAACTTTGAACAGCCCGGGGTGGCAACCCCAGGGTGGACGGATCCGGGTTCGTCCAGGCTCGCCTTTCTCCATACCTAACGCTATATTCTTTATTGAGTTCTTCCTAAGGGAGGTGTCTATGAACAAGCGTCTACTTGCTCGAGCTGCTCAAACGCTGGCCCTGCTGGCTGTGATCGCGGTGCCAGTGAAGTCAGAGGCAGGCCCCGCCGCCTGTTACAGGACGTGCCTGGACGAAACCTACCCGCAGCAGTGTGACGGTGTCCCGCCGGAAGCAGTCCAGCAATGCTCGGCCTACGTCCAGGAGGTTTGCCGCTGCCAATGTTATCCCTCGGAATACTGTCCATAGCCGTGCTGAACGGGCGGCCGATGATGGCGCCACCCGTGGAGAAAATTAGGCCGACTCACGGAGGTGACGCTCGACCAAGGTGGCGGGTCCGGTGCAACCGGGTTCATTGAAGGCGTTCTAATGTACGGGAGGGGCTTGTCCCCTCCCTCGCTCTCCCGTCCCTCTACTGGGCCGGACCGCCCCTCTACTGGGCCGGACCGCCCCTCTACTGGGCCGGACCGTCCCTCTACTGGGCCGGACCGCCCCTCTACTGGGCCGGGCCGCCCCTCTTCTGGGCCGGACCGCCCCTCTGCTGGGCCGGACCGCCCCTCTACTGGGCCGGACCGCCCCTCTACTGGGCCGGACCGCCCCTCTACTCGGCACTGCCGTCGCCCCTTCGGGGCTCTGGGTTGTTGTGGGACCGGCTACCTGGGGCTGACGCCCCAGGCTACATGCCTTTGCCCCTGCCGGGGCAAAAATCGGACTCCGGCGCCCAGGCTACTGGGCCGGACCGCCCCACTACTGGGCCGGAGCGGCCCAGTGATGGGCCCGAACAGCTCCCGCGGTGAAACTCCGGCGTCATCCCCTCGGGCAGCACCTCAGCCGAACGATCAAGTCACTGAAATTAAACGTTCTTACAGCGGAAGCAAACAAATTTCCTCATCTCTGGTGTTGCCGGCTCAGGCGAAGACGGCGGCCGCGTCCCTGAGGCTCTCGTACTCGGCGACTGCCTCCCGCAGCTTGCGCGAGATGTAGAGGGCGACGCAGAACATCACCGAGAGCCCGAGGAATCCGTCGGCAACCCGCAGGAGCAGGCCCAGAAAGCTGAACAGCCCCAGGAGCCCCCCGGGAACTATCCGCACCGAGGTGTTCTCCCGCAGATACTTGGAGAGCACCATCGGCCACTTGAAGAGCCAGAAGAGATTGTAGAACGGTATGAAGTGATAGCCGACGGCCTGGCTGGGCGTGATGGGATACGTCGACGCTCCGGCCACGCGAGGCGAGATCTGCTTGAGGATGGTGTGGAATCGTTGCACGCAGGTGAGCCAGTAAAACCAACCGAAGACGGCGGCCATCAGTATCCCCAGCTTGGCGCCCGGAGACTGGCCGTCGGCAGCCACGTCGACGATCTCCGCTACCAGGAACGCCAACGAGAAGGCGAAGCCGATCCAGATCTTGCGGAGCGGCCACACCGGCTCCTGGCTATAGATCCTCCTCTGCGCCTCGCCGTTCAGGTCGAGCATCGTCAGACTCATGGCACTTCCTTTCCTGCTGAAGGAGATGGCCGGAAAGGATAAACCATTTCAGAGGGTGTCTCGAAAGGGAGCTCCACTGTAGAGACGCCCCGTGGGGCGTCTCGGAGGCGGCGACCGCGGCCGTGTTCCCCCAGACGCCTCGCGCGGGCCGCCGTGGCAATTGGAATCGTCCTCTCCGCCCCGGAGACGCCCCACGGGGCGTCTCTACAGTGAGTGGCAGACGGATTCGTCACTTTCGAGACACCCTCTCAGATCGCAGCCAGATCCGCCCGCCGCGAATCGCGAGGAGTTACGGCTCCCACATCGCGGTCGTGCCGGTCTCGAAGCCGTCCGCGAAGATCAGGTTCGGCAGGCCGGACGCCGGCTGGAGGCGCGCCAGGGTGGCGGTCCGCGCCGGCAGCGTGGCGGTGAAGCCCGTGGACGTGCTCGCGAGCGTGCCGGCGCCCGCGAGGCCGGTGCCGTCGAGGCGCCAGAGGCCGACGCTGCCGGTGGCGCCGCCGGCCACGTCACCGTGACGTCGCGGGCGACGGTATCCTTGTTGAAGAGCAGCACGAACAGCTTGCCGTCCGCGGCGCGGACGGCGTAGCTCGCCACACCGTCGACTTCGCTCGAGACCGCCCGCACGCTCTCGCCGCTCACCTGCCCGCCCGCACCGTCGTAGTCGCGGTAAAGGCGAACGCGTCCTCCGCCAGGGTGCCGAGATCCGGCGCCACCCAGCGTAGCGCCATGTCGAGCCCCTCGCGGCCGAAGATGGCGAGCGCCTCGGCCTGCGCCAGCGCGCCGGAGAGCGTGTCGTCGCGCCCCCACTTGTACTCGGCCAGGGCGAGCTTCATCTCCGGGCAGTAGGAGTCCCGCCAGGCGCGCATCCGCGGAATGAGCTGCACCACCTTGGTGGCGCCGTCGGCGATCCAGGACTCCGAGATCCAGGTCGGATGGTAGAGCTCCTTGAGCGAACGCAGGCGCGCCGCCACGGTCGACGCGCCGTCTTCCGCCGACTGATCGCCGGAGACGCCGGAGACCCCGTTGCCCTGCGGGTAGAAGTGGATGTCGAGCCAGTCGACCGGCAGCTTGCCGGCCGCCGGATGCCCCGCGGGGAACCGGTTGGCGCAGGACTGCTGCATATACCACGCGGGCCACGGCAGACCGCCGTGGGCGGCGCGGTCCGGCCCGTCGAGACAGTCGCCGAGGGCGGCGTCCTTGGCCGAGGTCCAGAAGTCGCACCAACCCCAGGTCTCGGGACCGAGGATCTCGGCGCCGGGATCGCGGCTCTTGATCTTGCTCGCCGCCGCCAGCCCCTTCGCCCAGACCTCGTCATAGCCGGGCGCCGCGGGATGGACGTCGCGGTGCGTGCTGTTCCAGAGCATCGGCTCGTTGTCGAGGTTGTAGAAGCGCACGCCGGTGGTCGCGGCGGAGCCGAATTTGTTCACCAGGTCGCCGACGAAGTTCCCCACGTGGGCGGTGAGATCGACCGCCACCGAGGTGTCCGCCGGGTTGTTGCCGACGATGAGGCCGGCGGGGCTGCAGCAGCGGGCCGCGCCGCACATCGTGAAGTTCACGTTGGGATTGCACTCGCCGTTGCCGTTGTCCGCGCAGCCCGGCACGCCGGGGTTCCAGGCGCACTCGGTGAGGGTCTGGGGGCCATATTTGGCGACCGAGAAACCGGGGAGGCGGGCCGCCGACTTCGCCACCTGATCGATCGGCATCGTCATCACCACCTCGGCGCCGGCGGCGAGCGTGGGGGTGACGAAACCGTCAGCCCCCGTGACGTTGGCCCCGGTCTCCTTGATGTTGAGAAAGAAGTAGTCGAAGGCGCGGTTCGAGGTATCGAAGAGCCAGTTGTAGCGCGTCGTCCCATTGCCGCCGCGCCGGTTGGCGGTATAGAGGCCGGTGGCGAGCTGTCCGGCGCCGGCCCAGTTGACGCCGTAGATCAGGGGATTGATGGCGCGCCGGTCGAGGCTGGGATCGACCGCCACCGTCACCGGGCCGCCCGGAGGTGGACCCCCGGTAGCCTGGACCAGCTCGAGATCGTCGACATAGGCGGCCGCCTGGTCCGCGTTGGCGTTGGTTTGGAAGACGATGCCGTCGAAGGCGGGGGCGGCGACGCCCAGCTCCGCCCAGGTCACGGTCATCTGGGTCCAGCCCGCGGGGAGCGGCGTCAGGTCCCGGCTGCCGACCTCGACGTTGTTCTGGTAGATCGCCAGCCGCACCGCCTGGCCGCCGCCGGCGCCGTTGATCCAGAAGCGCACCGCCGTGAAGTCGGCGACGGCGGGGTCCGCGGCCCCGGTGTCGCTATGGAAGTAGATCCCCTTCCAGTCGCCGCCGACGGCATCCGGCTCCCAGGAGA
>CAVXIG010000062.1:0-111399 GCA_963761645.1 uncultured Acidobacteriota bacterium | reverse complement strand
GGGTCTGGTATCCTCTTCTCTCATATCAAAAATTCAGGAAGCGACGGCCACCATGGTTCCGCCCTCTAGCGAAGTACCCCGCCCCGGCGTCCCTCAGACGGCTGCCGATCCCGAGACGCGCCTTACCGCCTCGATCGAGAACTGGAAACGAAGGCTGCTCGACCTCACGAAGAGAAACCGGGCGCTCAACTTCCGGCCGACGCGCGTATCGACGATCACAATCGTCGACGAGCAACCCGCCGAGGTATTCCGTCAGCTCTATCTACGAGAGAAGCCGATGCGCTTCAAGGCGGCCCCGGAGACAAAGGGGGCTGGTAAGCCTGTCCAAGAGGAGCACGGCGTCACGCTGACGATTGAAACCGGCTCTGGTGCCCTTGAGCGGATAGAGAGCCTTTCGCCTGACTTGGAAGATACCCCCCTCGCGCTCGATTTCGTCCCCTATGACCCCTCAGCCCTGGGCGAGCGCCACACCGATGACTGGCTGCAGACGACCGCCACCCCGGAAGCGCTCGATAAATCGCTGCGCCGGCTCGACGAGCAGGCCCGCCTCTCCCTGGAGGAGCAGGGAGTGAACACGCTCTTCCTGGCCCTGGGAATGCTTCACTACACCGAGGCGGACGACTCGTCACAGGTGCTCAGGGCGCCTCTCCTCCTGCTGCCGGTCGAGCTCACCCGCAAGTCGGCCCGTTCCGGGTACGCCTTGCGGGCCACGGATGATGATCCCCTGGTCAATCCGGCGCTGGTGGAATACCTCCGCCGCTCCTTTGGCATCTCGCTCCCCGAGCTTCCCGATTCGAGCACGATCCCGGAGGACTACGATCTACAGGCATTTCTGAAGGCCGCCAGCGAGGCAATCGCCATCCACAAGGGGGCGGCGATCAAAACCGATATTCATCTGGCGCTCTTTTCCTTCCAGAAGTTCGTCATGTACAAGGATCTCGAGGCCAACGGCGCCGCCGTGCGGCAGCATCGGATCCTCCGGCAGCTCGTGACCCGCGACGGTGACCGGGCCTTCGGGCTTCCAGACGAGATTCGCGACATGGATCTCGACCGCGACTACCCTCCCGAAACCACGTTCCAGGTCGTCGATGCCGACTCGAGCCAACTGCGGGTGATTGCCGCCTCATCGCAAGATCATGACCTCGTCATCCAGGGGCCACCGGGGACGGGCAAGTCGCAGACGATCACCAATCTCATCGCTCAGGCCCTGGCGAGCGGGAAATCCGTGCTCTTCGTCGCCGAGAAGATGGCCGCCCTCCAAGTGGTGCACACCCGCCTTACCAATGTCGGCCTCGGCGAGTTCTGTATCGAGCTCCATTCGACCAAAGCCAGCAAACGTGAGGTGATGAAGGGGATAGCGATCGCCCTCGACGCCTCCCTTCAGAGAGTCGCCGCGCCCACGGCCTCCACCCAACGCCTTCCGCAGGTCCGCGCCATGCTCTCGGAGTACGTCCGAGCGGTCCACGCCCCTCATGGAGCCCTCGGCCGTTCTCCCTACGAGACCTACGGCGATCTCGGGCAGGTCGTCGGCGCGCCGCGGTGGATCTGGAACGGACCGGCGGTCAGCACAGTGACCCGTGAGCAGATCGATGAAGCGGTCCGGCAACTCCAGGACCTCGCGGCCGTCGCCAAGGAGGTCGGAGCTCCCGCCCAACATCCATGGCGTGACACCTCCCGTACCTTCTACTCGCAGCACGATCTGGAGATGGTGCAAGACGCAGGGGGCGAGCTCGCCCTTCGTCTGGCCGACGTTCGGCGCCGGGCAGAAGAGGTCGAAAATGGATTCCAACTCCCCCAGATCCGGACCTTCTCCGACATCGAGACCGCCGCGAGCATCGCCGCCGTGCTCGCGCGCTCCCCCGGAGCCCCTCTCGACGTGCTCGCGAGCGAATTCTGGAACGCGCCGCCTCCCGAGGCCCTCGCCATGATCGAGCGCGGCCGCGCTCTCCAAAAGCTCACGGCTCTGCTGGGAGAGCGGTTCATGCCGGCCGCCCTCGAGCAGGATCATGCGGACGACATCGAACATGTCGAGCGCAAGTCCCAGGGGATTCCTCAGCTTCCTCGCGTTCCTCGACTCCCGGTACCGAGCCATCAAGAAACGCTGGTTTGCCTACCGGCTACCGTCCTACCAGGGCTCGCTCGCCGAGCAGGCGAACGACATGAAGCAGATCGACCGACTCCGTCGCGAGCGGGAGAAGATCCAGGAGATAGAGCCTACGGGACGGGCGCTCTTCGGCGCGCTCTGGCAGGGAGAGCGGTCGAGCTGGGATCTGCTGGAGGGGTATGTACGGTGGGTCGTCGAGTTTCGCGGTGTCTGTATCCGCCACCGGCTCGCGGGCCGTGCCCTCGAGCGGGCGTCCTCGTCTTCTCCCAGCGTTTCCGAAGTACAGGCATTGAGCGAGGCCGCGGCTATCGCCGGACAGGCTCTCGCCGCCTTCCGCTCCGCGGTGGGCTGGCCGGAAGATCTCCTGGCCGGAGCGCCCTTTACGGAGATTGCCGGACGTGTGGATGACATCCTGCGGAACCTTCGGCTCGGGCCGCAATGGGCCGCGTTCGAGGCGGCCCGGCAGACCGCCGGTCAGGGGCTCGCTCGCGAGATCCTCCCCAAAGGGATGAACGGCGAGATCGCGTTCCACGAGCTCGCGCCGGCGTTCTTGCGCGCCTTCTACCTTCAGTGGCTCTCCGACGCGGTGCAATCCCGCGCGCCTCTGGAGAAGTTCCACACCATGACTCACGAGGAGCGCATCGGGGAGTTCCGCCGGCTGGACGAGCGGGTGCTCCTCGAAAACCGTGCCGCCCTCGTCTGCCGACTCCGCGAACGGACGCAGCAACGGCTTCGGCAGCCTGACGCCGCCGCCGCACTGCCCTTCCTCCAGCGCGAGATGATCCGCCAGCGGGGCCTGAGCCCCCTGCGGCGGACGCTCCGGCAGGCAGGCGCCGCCATCCGCGCCATCAAGCCCTGCTTCATGATGAGCCCGCTGACCGTGGCCCAGTACCTCGAAGGAGTGGTCGACGGAGCGGCTTCCCCCTTCGATCTGGTCATTTTCGACGAGGCCTCTCAACTCCCGACGGAGGACTCGGTGGGAGCCGTCGTTCGCGGCCGGCAGCTCGTGGTCGTCGGCGACCCCAAGCAACTCCCGCCAACCAATTTCTTCGCGTCGTCCCTGAGTGACGTCGCCCCGCAGGCGGAAGACGGCACCCCTCTCTATGAAGACTCAGAGAGCATTCTCGAAGAGCTCCAGGGGGCGGGCCTGCGAGGAGACCGGCTCAAGTGGCACTATCGAAGCGCGCACGAGTCCCTGATCAACTTCTCGAACGTCTCGTTCTACGACGCCGGCCTCTATACCTTCCCGAGTGTCGAGACCTCCTCGGAGACCCTGGGGCTGCAATTCGAGCACATTGCCGAGGGCGTTTACGAAGGAAAAGGGCTCAACCTGGCCGAGGCGCGGCGGGTGGCGGACGAGGTGATCCGCTTCGCCAGGGAGCAGCTCGACAGACGCGCACGGGGGGAACGCCCGCAATCGCTCGGTGTCGGCACCTTCAACCTGCGCCAGCAACTCGCCATTCAGGACGAGTTGGAGCAGCGGCGCCGCGACGAACCTGCAGTCGAGCTCTTCTTCGACCGCGGCGTCGCTGAGCCGTTCTTCGTCAAGAACCTCGAAAACATCCAGGGGGACGAGCGCGACGTCATTTTCCTCAGCGTAACTTACGGCCGTGGGCCGGATGGCAAGATCCGCTACAACTTCGGGCCTCTCAGCGGCCAGAACGGCTGGCGCCGCCTGAATGTCCTGACCACTCGCGCACGCCACCGCATGCGCGTGTTTTCCTCTATGCGCGGGGACGAGATCTCCGCCGTCGCGACCTCCTCGGCAGGGGCCCGCCTGTTACGAGATTTCCTGCTGTATGCCGAGCGAGGCCGACTCGATAGCGTCGAGGTGAACGCTGCCGCAGATACCGAATCGCCCTTCGAACGGGATGTCTTCCTGGAACTCTCCCGCCGTGGCGTCCGTCTGGTGCCGCAGGTCGGCGTGGCGGGTTATCGCATCGATTTCGGGGTTCTTGATGAGAATCTGCCGGGCAGATTCATCTGCGGGATCGAATGCGACGGCGTCGCTTACCACCAGTCAGAGACGGCGCGGGACAGGGATCGGCTCCGCCAGCAAGTGCTCGAATCGCGTGGCTGGACCCTGTGCCGGGTCTGGAGCACGGACTGGTTCAAGGACCGGGCCGGCCAGATTGATCGTCTGCTGCGACTGATCCAGGAGACGCGTGCCCGATTGCTGGAAGAAGCGGAAACGGAGCGCCAGACAAGGGAACGCGCGGCAACAGAGGCGGCGGCCCGCTCCGTGGAGGAAGTGGAAACAGCTCGAAAAGAAGACATCGCTGTCACAGCAAGGACGGCGGGAAAGACCTACGAGCGTCCGGTCGCTGCGCCCTATCTATTGACTCCCGGAGAAGGTCGATTCGCTGGAAGGGACATCATGGAGGCCCCCATGAGCCAACTCGTGGGCGCGGTGACCGAAGTGGTAATCAACGAGGCGCCAATCCACGTTACGGATCTATTTACGCGCGTGGCCGGCATGTGGAGCTCCCGGTTGGGCACCCGCATACAGGCCCGCATTCAGCAAGCCTGCGACTCGGCGGAGCGCGGCGGGGCCCTCCGGCGTCGGGACGAGTTCTTCTGGAGCCTGGAAGACAAGTGCCGGCTCCGCTCCCGGAGCGGCACGCGCATCCCGGCGAACCGGATCGCGCCCGAGGAGTATGCCGAGACGATCTTCGCCGTACTCGGCACCGGATTCGGCTTCTCCCGATCCCAACTCATCCAGGAGGTCCGCTCCGTTTTGGGCTTCAGCCGGACCGGCGCTCTCCTCGACGAAGCGATTGGCGCAGTGATCGACCTTCTTCTGGAAGGGGGAAAACTAGGCGAAGGCAGCAGCGGGATCCGGCTCCTCGAGATTCGCGAGGAACCCGCCCCTGAAGAGTCTACGACTCAGGACCGTACCCCCTCCACCCTCCTGTAACAGCCTCCGTACTGCTTTTGCTGTAGTCTTGCGCCAGCTCAGTCTCATCCCGAGCTCGATGCTTCCCCTTTGACCCCCAGATGTCGAAAGGAGTACGCATGGCGAGCAACGATGAAAAACCCGACTTCTCCGATGTGGAGGGCGGCGCGTCGTCGACCGCACCCCTCGCCGAGCCGGCCGCGCAGACGTATACGGTCGTCTCGGGAGACAGCCTCTCCAAGATCGCGAAGAAGCATTACGGCGATGCCGACAAGTGGCAGCGCATCTTCGAGGCCAACCGAGACCTGATCAAAGACCCGGACGAGATCTATCCCGGGCAGACCCTGAAGATCCCTTCCGAGTAAGAGAGGAAAGAGAACCTATGCGCTTCCATCGCACCACGCTCCTGATCCTGGTCGTCTGCCTCGCGCTGTCCGCCTGCAAGAAGAAAGAGGAGGCCATTCCTCCCCCGGCGCCCGCGCCGGAGGTCTCGACCGCGCCCGCCGTCGAGACGGCTCCCGCCACCGTCCCCTTCCACGTCCTCGCGGTCGACCTGGGCAAGGGCCTGGGGGCGGACAAGAAGGTCACCGACCCCACCACCATCTTCGGCCCGAAGGACACCATCTACGCCTCGGTGGCGACGGAGGGCACGGCGACGGGGGTGACGCTCCGCGCGAAGTGGACCTATGGCGACGCCGGCACCGTCGTCCACGATGAGAACCTGAGCATCTCCCCCACCGGCCCGACCAACACCGAGTTCCAGATCTCCAAGCCGACCCCCTGGCCCGCCGGCAAGTACAAGGTGGAGATCTCGGCCAACGGCACCACCGTCGCCAGCAAGGATTTCGAGATCCAGAAGTAGGCTCTCCCGCCTGAATCCGCCGACGTGGAGATCCCCCGCCGGCGGCCCTGCCATAAAAGCTCCAATCTGATTTGTCAAGCTAGATATCCGAATTGATCTATGGAAACATGGCCACGGTCGCGGAAGACCGGTGCTGTGTGGAAACGATCCGCGACAGGCTGGGATTTCGCGGTCTTGCAAACGGTGGGCGGGCAGAAGGAACGGTCCGCTCCAGTCCAACAACCCCGAAGAGAAGTACGGAGATTCTCATGAAGAAAACCATCAAGAAGCTTGCCCTCGCCAAGGAAACCCTGCGCAACCTCAACGAGGACCAGATGGCCGACGTTGCGGGTGGCGTGCCGTCCAAGCGGTACTCTGACTGTGGCTCGTGCGGCATCGCCTGCACGTACGTCGACTGCACCGCGTAAAGTGGCGCGAGAAGGGGGAGGAGAGATCCTCCCCCTTTTCATTCCGTCTGCGTCATAATCCCCTCCCAAGCAGGCCTCACATCCATGGCGGAGGGATTCGCATGTTCTTGCGTGCCAGGCTGGTGCCGCGGCGGGTCCGGACGGAGGCATGCTTCCGGGCGGCGGACCCCTGGAACGGGGGCGCTCCGGCCGAGTTTTCAATTGAAACGTATTATTACGTCCCCGGGCACGTGCGGGTGGTGAGTCTGGCGCTGGGGGAGCACCCCGATCCACGGTCTGCGCTCGGGGATCGACGGCGTCGAGCGCTTCCTGCCCGACGCGCTGAGCCATCTCTGGAAGGTCGGGAAGGTGCCCGCCGAAGCGCTCCCCGGCCTCCTCCGGGAGATCGAGCCGGACCTCGCCCAGACCGATTTCCAGCCGATGCTCGGAGCCCCCATGAACCAGTGGGTGACGGTCGCCCTGACCCTTCTCCTCGTCGCCATGGTGGGGCTGCTGCTGAGCTGGCCGCCGGGGGGTGGAAAGGAGATCCCCTGGCTCGCGGGGCTCTGCGGGGCGGTGCTGGCCGGAGGGATCCTCGGGGCGCTCTACATGTGCCCCTCCTACCTCGCGAGACGCAGCCGCCGGCGCCGGCAGATGGAGTGGGCGACTCAGGGCGAGAAATAAGAAAAAGGGACTTAAGGGACAGCAGGGTCAGCTTTGTCCCTGATGTCCCTGTCGTCCCTGGTGTCTCTGGTTTTCTACTGATCGACCTCGGCCTTGATCGTCTGCGCCACGAGGGCGCCGTCGGCCCGCAGGGTGCCGCGGGCCTCGGCCCGCGTGGGCTTGCCGGTATTCACCGCGGCCGCCACCTGCTGGAGCGAGAAGAGATCGCCGCGGGAATCCCACTGCGTCTGGCCGTTGACGACGATCCGCTGACCGCCGGCCAGGACCAGGGCTCCGGCGTCCACCGAGGCCACCGCGCCTTCGCGCTCGGTGCCGGTGCGCGGCGGACGCTGCTGGTTGCCGCCGTTATTGCCACCATTATTGCCGCCGTTGTTGCCGCCCCGGCCGCCGCGATCGTCGCCCGCCGGATCGTCGTTTCCGCGCCCGCGCCCGCGACCGCGTCCGCCGCGATCGTCGCCCGCGGGATCGTCGTTGCCGCGCCCCTGACGGCCACCGCGCCCGGCGCGCCCGCCGCGGTCGTCGCCGGCCGGATCGTCGGCGCCATGGCGCTTGTCGTCCGCGGTCACCGCGAGGGATTTGGCCGCGACGGGCGTATCGAAGCTCGCGGGCTCGGTGGGGCTGGAGCCGTTCGAGCAGCCCGCCGCGCCGACGATGAGGGTGGAAAGGGAAAGCAGGGTCAGGATGCGGGGAAAGCGAAGTTTAGTCGTCATAAGACCTCCTTGGGTTGCGACCGGCCCGGGGAGTTTCCTGAGCCGTGCCGGTGTGCCTTCAGTCCTATGAGACAGGCGGGGAGGCGGGCGGGAACAAAAATTTGCGGTCGACCGGCGGGACCGTCAGCCCTGGAGCCGGCTGGGCGAGCTGCTCGGCGCGCTGCTGGTTGGAGGGGTGCTCGCCGCCGGGCCGAGCTCCCTGCGGACGGCCGAGGCGACCCGGAGCTCCTTCTCCGCCGGCGGCAGGGAGTTGTCGTGGACCACGTTCCAGGTCTGGCTGACCACGATGGCCTCGAGGTTCTCGAGCCGCTCGAGCAGGGCGTCCCGGTCCTTGCGCAAGGTGGCGACGTCCCGCTCCAGCTCGTGGTTCGAGGCGCCCAGGACCCGCTGCTGGGACTGGACCTTCACCCAGGTCTTCAAAACTCCCGACAGGATCGCGACGACAGGGATGAGCACCCAGAGCTCTCCGGGCATATGGAACCTCCAGGGACATTCTACGCGTCCCGGCTGCCAGAGTTTTCGCACCTTGGGAGTGAAGCCCGTCCGCAGTCCCGGATTCCGCCCTTCGGCACACCTCCCAGACAATGGATCTTCAACTTCGAGAGCGCGGGGATGGCGTGGAGGATGATGTACAGTTCCCCCTCGCCATGGCCGACTGGTCCCCCACTTCCTGGCAGGAGAGGCCGACGCTGCAGCAGCCGGTCTACCCGGATGCCGCCCGCGTCGAGGGCGTGCTGCGCGACCTCTCCAGCCTGCCGCCGCTCGTCACCTCCTGGGAGATCGAGCGGCTGAAGGCGCAGCTCGCGGAGGCGGCCCGCGGCGAGAGCTTCCTCCTCCAGGGCGGCGACTGCGCCGAGAGCTTCGCCGACTGCACCTCCGAGTCGATCACCAACAAGCTCAAGATCCTGCTGCAGATGAGCCTGGTGCTGGTGCACGGCGCCCGGCGCCGGGTGATCCGCGTCGGCCGCTTCGCCGGCCAGTACGCCAAGCCGCGCAGCGAGAACCTGGAGGAGCGGGACGGCGTGATCCTCCCCTCCTACCGGGGGGACCTGATCAACCGCTCGCCGTTCACCCTCGCCGACCGCACGCCGGACCCGGAGCTGCTGCTGCGCGGCTACGAGCGGGCGGCGCTGACCATCAACTTCATCCGCGCCCTGATCGAGGGGGGCTTCGCCGACCTCCACCACCCCGAGTACTGGGACCTCTCCTGGGTGAAGCACTCGCCGCACGCCGACGAGTACCGGCGGCGGGTGGCGGCGATCCGCGACTCGCTGCAGTTCTTCGAGTCGCTCGCCGGCAGCCAGGCCGGGGAGATCCGCCGGGTCGACTACTTCACCAGCCACGAGGGCCTGCACCTCCTCTACGAGCAGGCCCAGACCCGGAGGGTGCCGCGCCGCGCCGGCTGGTACAACCTGTCGACCCACTTCCCGTGGCTCGGCATGCGCACGGCGCAGCTCGGCGGGGCTCACGTCGAGTACTTCCGCGGCATCTCCAACCCGATCGCGGTCAAGGTGGGGTCCGCCATGACGCCCGCCGGGCTCGTCGAGCTCGCGGACGTGCTCGATCCCTACCGCGAGCCGGGCCGCCTCACCTTCATCCACCGCTTCGGCCACAAGAAGGTCGCGGACGGGCTGCCGCCGCTGGTCGAGGCGGTCCGCCGGGCGGGGCGCACGGTGCTCTGGGTGTGCGATCCCATGCACGGCAACACCGAGGCGGTGGCGAGCGGCCTCAAGACCCGGCGCTTCGACCACATCCTCTCCGAGCTCCAGCAGGCCTTCGACCTCCACGAGGAGCTGGGGTCCTACCTCGGCGGCGTCCACTTCGAGCTCACCGGCGAGGACGTCACCGAATGCATGGGCGGCGCCCGCGGCGTCACCGAGGAGGATCTCCAGCGCGCCTACCGTTCGCAGGTCGATCCGCGCCTCAATTACGAGCAGGCGCTCGAGATGGCCCTGCTGATCGCGCGGCGGATGGGGCGGGCGAACGCCTGACCCGGTCTACGCCAGCCTTTTCAGGAGTCTCGCCAGCCTTTTCGAGAGGCCCGGAAACGTTTCACGGGACCCTGTTTGAGTTTTTCGGAGTCTCGCCAGGGTTTCAGCAGGGCTCGAAAAGGTTTCACGGGGCCCTCGTTTAAATTTTCGGAGTCTCCTCAACGTCTCGGAGGAACCGGACACGTTTCGCGGCTCATGTTTAATTTCTGAGAGTCCCGGAAACGTTGCGGGGAGGTACGGAACCGTTTCCGGGAGTCCGAAAAACCTCGGAGTCAAAAACCTCTCCGGGAGTCCGAAAAACCTCTCCGGTAGTCCGAAAAACGTTTTCGGGAGTCCGAAAAACCTTTCTGGCAGGCCGGCGTCGCCGGAGACGCAAAGTCGGGCGGCTGCCGCGGAACGCACAGTGATAGCCCTGGATACAGAGGGTCCGGAACCTCGCATGCCGTGTTTGTTCTTCCCCTTCGCCTCGATCTTCGGAGTGGTCTTCTCGGGGCGTAAGACGCCGCGACGCGTGACGAGCAATCCCGGTCTCGAGCATGCGTCTTAACGGCTTGGTGCCGCCACCTCCTTGCCGAAACCCTTCATTTCTCGAAGGCGATCGTAATGTAATAGCAGAGATGGAGCCGGTGGGGCCAAGTCGGGCTGACCATCTCACCTCCAGCTCGTGACGGTCGCTCCAGGCGGTACTCCGGCAGGCGGGCCGCCTCGCGCGCCTCGGGAGAGCCCGCCGCCGCGCCATGGAACGGGGCTTCGCCGGCCTCAGGTCGCCGGAGCGGTCCCGCTAGCTGGCGCCGTCCGGCAGCAGCAGCCGCCGCGGTGCTCCTGGACCGGCACGGCGACGCGGGGGACCTGGAGCGGCCGCCCGGCAGGATCAGCCGGACCTCCACCCGTGCCACGGGAGCAGATAGCGCCGGCAGCGACACCGAGAAGTTGCCGTCCCCGCGGAGCGCAGCGGAACGACCCCCTCCAGGTGAACGACCTGCGCGGCTGCCGCGTCAGGAGCGGGCGGGCGAGCGCGTCCCCGTCACTCCGGGTTGGCGCGGGCGCGCAGTTGCTCGAACTTCTCCAGCGGCAGCGTGACCTGCTGCGCCCGGCCGCCAGTGCCAGCAGCGCCAGACCAATGAGTGCTCTTCACCAAAACCACGCGGTTCGTCCCGGCCGGCGGCCGGTCCGCCCCTGGAAGGCCGTGTTGTCAAGAACCCATCTGCCCCCATGTACAGCGAAAGATAAGCTTGACAGGCCAGCGGTCCGGCCGGAGGATCAAACAGGTGATTTCTGATTCAGTCGATCACCGGCCTGGCCAGGCGCCGTGAAAGGGAACGGATCTCAACTGCGGCAAAGCCGCGAAGGAGGGTTTCCCATGTGCGCCACGACCGTGCCCTCACGTCCATGGCTGCTGCTCGTCCTGTCGTTATTATTAATAACGTTAACGTTTTCCTCGCCACCGCCGGCGCGGGCCTGCCACGGCACCACGCCACCCCCGGTATGCGGCGTCACGGGCATCATGGTGAAGGTGACGCCGTTCGTCTTCGTCGTCCCGCCCGCGCCGGTAACGATCAATATTCCGGTCAGCGTGATCATGGCCTGCGTGCCTTCCAACTGCGCCACGCTGGGGCTCTCGACGGCGACGATCAACCTGGTGCCCTTCGGGGGCGGCCCCGTGGTCGCCACCGGCTCGGTGATGTTCGTGCCCCTGGGGTGCAGCGCGAACGCCACGACGACGCAGATCAACGTGCCGATCACGGTGCCCGCCGGCACGGCGGGGCTCTTCCGCGCGGTCGGCACGACCACGGTGCCCACCACCGCGCCCAACCTCCCGCCCGGCACGGTGACGGTATTCGGGGGAGATACCGTCGTCTCCTTCGTCGAGCAGGCGCCCGGACAGCCGGGCGTGCCCCGGCTCGACCTCAAGCTGATCGATCCCGATCCCGCCAATCCCTTCATCGTGGCGGGGCCGGGGGGCCAGGTGGCAGCCACCTACCGGCTGACCAACCACGACCCCTCCAATAGCGTCACGGTGACGCTCACCGCCAGCTCCAAGCAGGGAGCCCGGCTCCCCACCGGCAACGCCGCCGTCTATTCCGTCGCGGCGCCGGTCAGCGGGGACGACTTCCCCATCGCCTTCGACGCGGCGGCGTGCAGCATCCCGCTCCCTGCCGACCCCGCCAACTTCGAGCAGGCGCCGATCACCCAGACGGTCACCCTCGCGGCCGGCGCGACCCGGGACGTCAAGGTGAGCAGCCGCAGCTATCCGATGTGCCCCAGCGGCTCATGCAGCGAGCAGGCGATGCTGGCGCAGGGGTCCTTCGCCAACGGCGATCCGGTGGAGGCCTGCGCATCGACGGCCCACGTCGTCCAGGTGGGGCTGCCGAACAACTGCTGCGGCGTGGCGGACGCCACCTGCCCGCGTTGCGACATGGCGGGGCCGTTCCTCAATCCGCAGGGGCAGTCCTACATCGACGTGACCTTGCAGGACACCGGGAGCGGCCTGGGGTTCATCATCCCCACCCAGCAGCAGAACATCGTGCTGACCAGCCCCGTTCTGAACTACGGCACCACCTCGCCCCTGGTCGTCACCGGCACCAAGACGGATCAGAGCCAGAAAGCCTCCGTGCAGCTCACGGTGGTCGACGCCTGCGGCAACAAGATCATCTGCGATCCGGTGCTGACCGACCTGAAGGGCACCGGCAAGCCCGTGGTGCAGACCTTCTCCGACCTCCCCGCCGCGGAGCATTTCGTGGCGATCCTCAACGGCACCCCCGGCCTGCGCCGGCTGAAGATCATCGTCAACGGCCGGATCTATGAATTGAAAGGCCTGCGGGACGGCGAGCAGAAGCTGCTCAATGTCAGGTTCGCCATGCTGCCCGGAGACGCCAACCAGATCACCCTGCGCGGGCTCGGCCCGGCGGGATCGGGCGCGACGGTGGTCATCCGGGACCGGCGGTAAGGGATCTGCTACGCCACGCGCGCCGCGGAGCCCGCCGCGGCGGCCAGGGGGAGCAGGACCGTGAAGGCGGCTCCCCCTTCCGGCGCCCTGGCCTCGACGCGGACCTCGCCGCCGTGCGCCTGGACGAGGTTGCGCACGGTGACCAGCCCGAGGCCGGTGCCCTGCTGCTTGCCGTTGGTGGCGAAGGGCTCGAAGAGGTGCTCGACCGCCTCCTCCGGCAGCCCGGCGCCGGAGTCGGCGACGCGGATGGCGAGGCGCCCCTCCTCCACCCGGGCGCGGACGGCGACCCGCTTACCCTGCTCCCAGGTGGCCAGCGCCTCGCGGGCGTTGGTGAGGAGGTTCTCGATCACGCGCTGGATGCGGTCGCGGTCGAGGGCGATCTGGAGGGCGGAGTCGAGCCGGAGGTCGATCCCGACCTCGATCCCGCGCTCGCGGAGGTCGTCGGCGAGGGGCTGCAGGACGCCGTCGAGGAAGGGGGCGGCGGCGACGGTCTCGACGGCGAGGCGCGGCGCGCCGCCGCGGGCGAAGTCGAGGATCTCCTCGATCATCCGCCGCAACCGGTCGGACTGGCTGCGCACGGTCTCCAGCTCGCGGGCGATGGTGGCGGCGTCGCCGCCGCGGACGGCGAGGGCGTGGGCGAGGTCGGCGTACCCCTTGACCAGGGTCAGCGGGTTGCGCAGGTCGTGCACGACGGAGCTGGTCATCTGGCCGATGGCCGCCAGGCGGCTCTCGCGCTCGTGGAGCTGCCGCTCGGTTTCGCGGGCCCGCAGGTGGGCGGCGATGCGGGCCTCCAGCTCGCGCAGCGCGAAGGGCTTGACCACGTAATCGTCGGCCCCGGCGTCGAGCCCCTCGGCCACGGCGTCGGTGCCCGCCCGGGCGGTGAGCAGGATCACCGGCGTGGTCGCGAAGGCGGGGTCGGCCTTCAGGCGCCGGCAGAGCTCCAGGCCGTCGACGCCGGCCATCATCACGTCGGTGACCACCAGGTCGGGGCGCCACCGCCGCGCCGCCTCGAGGCCGGCGGCGCCGTCGGCGGCGGTCTCCACCCGGTAGCGGCGCGCCAGGCGGGAGGCGAGGAAGCCGCGCAGGTCGGCGTTGTCCTCGACCAGCAGGAGGCGCGGCGCGCCGGCCGGCGGCTGCGGGCGCGGCGCCTCGCTCTCCCGGCGCGGCAGGTCGACGTCGGCGAGCAGCGTCTCGCGCATCGAGCGCAGGGCGTACTCGCGGGCCGCCTGGGCGTCCGAACGCGTCTGGGTGAGCTGGTCCTCGCGGCGGCGCGGACGCCGCCGGCGCTCGACCAGCGCCACCCCCGGATCGCGCGGCAGCTCGACGCGGAAGGCCGCGCCCGCCCCCGGACGGCTGCGCACCGTGATGTTGCCGCCATGGAGCCGCGCCAGCTCGCGGGCGAGCGCGAGCCCCAGGCCGGTGCCGCCATGCTCGCGCGAGGAGGAGGCATCCACCTGGTGGAAGCGATCGAAGATCCGCTCGAGCTGTTCCTCGGGGATCCCGGGGCCGTCGTCCTCGACCGTGAAGGCTACCCCGTCCGCCTCCGCCTCGGCGCGCGCCGTTTCGGCGCGGACGACGACCGTGCCCCCCGGAGGGGTGAACTTGAGGGCGTTCGACAGCAGGTTGGCGACGATGATCTCGGCCTTGTGGCCGTCGAAGAGCGAGTCGGGGATCGCGTCCAGCCGCTCCGTCCGCAGCCGCACTCCCCGCCTCTCGGCGAGCGGCGCCGCGGCGGCGACGAGATCCGCCAGCAGCGCCCCCAGGTTGCCCGGCGCCGGCTCCAGGCGCAGCCGTCCGGACTCCAGCTTGGCGCCGTCGAGCAGGGCGTTGACCTGCCGCAGCAGGCGGCGCGCGTTGGCCTCCATCGCCTCGAGGAGAGCCCGGCGCTCCCCCGTCTCCTCCTCCGCGCCGAGGAGGGTCTCGAGCGGCCCGAGGAGCAGGGTCAGCGGGGTGCGCAGCTCGTGGCTGACGTTGGCGAAGAAGCGGGTCTTGGCCTCGTCGAGCTCCTTCAGCTCCTCGTTCGCCTTCTCCAGGCGCAGCCGCAGCGAGAGGTCGCGCCGCCGCGTCCGCCGGTTCGAGACGGTGGCGAGACAGGTGAAGAGCCCGGCGCCGGCCAGGAAGAAGAGCGGCCCGATCATCTCCCGCGACGTCCCGTGGACCGCCAGGTTGATCCCCTGATCGAGGGCCACGATCAGCGCGCACAGCACCGCCAGCACCGCCGGCTCCCAGGGGAGGAAGACGCCGATCGTGAAGATGACGATGAGGTTGCCGGCGAAGTAGTTGCTGGTGAACCCGCCGAGCAGGGCGGTCATCAGCGTGATGCCGGCCGCCGAGGCGAGGGCACCCGCCATCACCAGCGGCTGCGCCAGCCGCTCGGCCCACCGCGAGTAGACGCCGGCGAGCCCGACGGCATAGACCGCCGAGACGGCGAGGCGGATGAACAGGAAGTACCTCGCCTGATCGGGCGCCACCGTCAGGTCGAGCAGCCAGAAGGTCGGATAGAGCGCCAGCACCGACCAGAGCAGGAAGCGCGACCGCTCGACGAACAGCCCGCGGCTCTCCGCGCGGTACGCCGCCTCGAAACCCGGGAGCCGGAGGGCGATGGACAAGGTCTACCTCTCCGCCCGTGCCACGACCGCCGTCGGCGGCGATCCGAGCGCCTGGAAACAGTGGACCCGCGAGAAGCCGGCCTCGGCGAGGAGGGCTTCCAGCGTGCGGGCGTCGAGGAAGCGGAAGCGGCCGTCCTCCTCCAGCTCGATCAGCCGGCTGATCGAATTGGCGAAATGGCGCAACGCCTCCAGCTTGCGGGCCGCCCGCTCGTCCCCCGCCGCCGCCTGCCCGGAGAGGATGTCGGCGCCCTCGGTGTAGAGCTTCGAGGGGTCGAAGTTCGGGCAGGATCGAGGAGACGACCAGGGTGCCGCCGGGTTTGAGCAGCCGGTGCATCTCGCGCAGGCTGGCCAGCGGATCGTAGAGATAGGGGAGCACCAGCGACGAGCCGATGCGGTCGAAGCAGCCGTCCGGCAGGTCGAGCCGCAGCCGCGGCGCCGAGTCGCCGAAGTGGAGGTGGCGCAGGCGCAGGTGGCGCGCCGTGCGGGCCCGCCGGGTCGGCCGGCGCGCCGGGCTTGAGGTCTTCAGGAGATGGCGCGGCCGAGCAGGAAGCGCGCGGCGCGGCCGAGCTCCAGCGCGATCTCCACCTCCCGCTCGTCGAGCGCCGGGCAGAGCTCGCGCACCCGCCCCGGCGCCGCCGGCTCGCCGCGCAGAATGGCGTGCAGCTCCTTGCCGTACCCCCCGGCGAGCTTGCGGGCGGTGGCGTACGGCAGCCCCTCGACGCGGTGGACCAGCCCCTCTACCCCCCACAGCCGCCCGTCGAGGAAATCGGCGATCGCGGCGAAGCGCGATACCTCCAGGTCCGCCACCACCCCGCGCAGCTCGGGGGCGGCCAGCCCCCGCTCGGAGCAGGCCGCGAGGACCTTCTCACGCGTGCGCTCGACCCCCTCCGGCACCAGGTCGAGAAAGGTGAGCGAGGCCGGCGCGCCGCCGTCGCGGCAGGCGTCGAGCAGGGCGAGCAGGAGGTTGCCGGTGCCGCAGCCGAAGTCGGCCAGGTGCTCCCCCGGCCGCGGATCGAGCAGCTCGACCTGGCGGGCGAGGAAGCGGGGGTATTCGGGGTGCTCCAGGAAGACGTCGTAGCCGACGTCGTCCCCCGGCGCGCCGAACAGGTGCTCTTTCCAGAACCCCTCGGCGTCCGCGAGCTCCTGCCGCCGCACCCGCCCCCACTCGGCCTCGCTCTGGCGGGCGAAGCGGGCGAGGTTCGGCTCGCACGCCGGGCGGTCGACGCCGAACAGGTGCTTGGAGATCGATTCGGCCACCAGCTTGAACAGCTCGATCGCCTCGCCGCCGCTCTTCAGCACGTGCCCGGTGGCGCACTCGAAGACCTCGCGCACGCCACCCCCCGGCGCGTCGAGCATCGCCCGCACCCGCGAGCGGCTCACCCAGCAGTCGTAGGTGCCGAGGATCCAGACCACCGGCGCCGCGATCCGCGCCAGATCGCGCCGGCCGTCCTCCAGGAAGGCGAGCCCCGCCTCCATGGCCTGGCCGTAAAGCGAGCTGCCGCGGATCGGCCGGCCGTGGATCAGGATCGTCTCCGGCCCCTCCCCCCGGCGGTAGAGGTCGAAGAGGTCGAGCCCGGCGAGATAGTTGCGCAGCACGTCCTGGGCGTCCGGGCAGCCGAAGGGGGCGATCCAGAGGTCGACCGGCGCCTCCCCCTCACACTCCAGGATCGCCTTGCGGGCCGGGATCGCCGCCAGCGACACGCTCACCAGCGTCCGCCGGACCGGCCGGAAGCGGCGCTGAAGGTAGCGCAGCGCCGCCGCGGTGTCGTCCCCCAGATGGCCGAAGGTCCAGTTGTAATAGGGGCGCCCCTCGGCGACCAGCCGCGGGTCCATGGCGCTCTCCCCCGCGATGTAGGTGGCGTCGAAACGCAGCACCACGGCCTTGCGGCCGTCGCGTTCGAGGTCGTCGAGGATCGTGCGGGCGAGCAGGGAGAAGACCTCCTTGCGCTTGAGGATCGCCGGCGCGATCACCACCGCCACGTCGGGGCGGACCGCGGGGTCCGAGGTGTCGAAGTTGGCGTCCACGATCGCCGCCACCGCGTCGCCGCGGCGGTTCTTGAAGCGGACGACCTCGACGCCATCGTGGTGGGGTTGGGGGCGGCGCACGAACGCCGCCACCTTGCCGCCGAGCAGCGAGACCGTGCGCGTGATCTTCGCCGCGAATCCGCCGCGCACCGCGTGGCGCCTGAGGTCGCGGAAGCTGTCGCGCTCCCCTTCCCCCTCGTCGAACCGGAGGCCGGCGCGCACGCCGCCGTCGTCGAGCGCCGAGAGGTAGCGCACGGTGGCGCCGGCGATCTCGCGCCGCGCCCCCTCGACCTCCAGGGTGAACCCCGGCAGGCGGGCGCCCGGCACCAGCGCCGTGGCGGCGCCGAGGCGGACCGAGGCGCCCCCCTCCCCGAGATCCAGCACCGGCAGCCGCAGCCGCCCCCCTGGAACGTGCGGCGCGGCGAGCTCGCAGAAGGCCGCCCGCAGGCTGGCCCGCCGCTCGGAGCGGCGCTCGGTGAGATAGACGCGCTCGGGGACCATCACCTCCGTCCCCGCGACGGCGTCCGCGGCGGCGCCGAGCACGATCGCCTCCAGGGCGTAGAAGAGCGGCGGATCGGAGAAGGCGAGATAGAGGACCCGCGTCCGCGGCGGCACCATGAGATCGAGCCGCAAGGTCGCGCCGTGCGGGCCGGCCGGCTGGTGGGCGACCGCCCGGCAGACCAACGGATCGAAGCCGCGCCCCGGCCGGATGACGGTCACCGGCAGCGCCCGCTCGACCAGGTTCGCGAGCAGCATCCGGATCTCGGAGGGCTCGCCGAGCGGCAGCAGGTTGCCGGGAATGATGTCGCCGAGCGCCTGCTGGACGCGGACGATCGCCTCGTCCATCTCATAGAAGCCGGCGTGGGCGCGCAGCCGGGCGCGGTCGCGCGCCGAGACCTCCTCGAAACGCAGGCCGATCCCCTCCGGCGAGGAGCGCACGGCGCGGGCGGTGACCACGATGGGCTTGGGATCGGTGGGGATCTCCAGCGCGAGCCGGAACCGCACGTCCGGCGCCACGGCGGCCGGCGCGCGCAGGAAGGCGCCGTCGGCCGAGAGGTCGGTGGCCACCAGCCCGCCGCCGAGCTCGGGCCCCTCCAGGATGCGCACGGCGGCCAGCGTGCGGCGCCGGGGCGAGCGGCGCTCCTCGTTCGACTTGCCCACCTCCCAACGGGCGGACCTCTCCGGTACCCTCTCCAATACCAGCGGCTCCTCCGCGAGCTTGTCCCTTGCGATCATCCACTCCTCCCCGCGTCAGACGCGGACCGGATCTTCATGCGCCTGATCCGTGAGCCGCCCACGGATCTCGGCGAACTCCCGGTGGCAGCGGAGGAAGACATCCACCAGCACCGGATCGAAGTGCGTGCCGCGGTCCCGGGTGATCCTGCGGACCGCTTCCTCGTGATCAGAAGCGTTCTTGTAGGGCCGGCGGCTGGTGATGGTGTCGTAAGCGTCCGCAAGAGCCACGATGCGGGCAGCGAGCGGGATGTCGAGTCCTGCAAGGCCGCGCGGATATCCTGAGCCGTCCCAATGTTCGTGGTGACAGTAAGCAATTTCCATACCCATCCGGAGGAAACGGTGCCCCTCGTAGCGCTCGATGACGTCGCGTAGCGTGTCGCCGCCGATCTCCGGGTGGCGGCGCATCACCGTCATCTCGTCGGGCGCGAGAGGGCCCGGTTTGAGCAGGATGGCGTCGGGGATCCCGACCTTGCCGATGTCATGAAGGGGGCTCGATTTGTAAAGATGATCAACGAACTCGCCGGTGATCTTCCCCAGATGGGACGCCAGCGTGGATTCCCGGCTCGCCGCCTGGGCCAGACGGCGGCTGTACTCGGCCATGCGCTCCAGGTGGCGGCCGGTGGCGCTGTCGCGCGATTCGGCGAGGCGGGCGAGGGTGAGCAGGGCGATGTCCCGCGTCTGGCGGATCTCGACCGTCTGCTCCTTCACCATCCGCTCGAGGTCCCGGCGGTACTCCTCGTTCTGGCGGATGAGGCGGGCGCGCTCGACCGCCCGCTCGACGGTGACCAGCAGGTCGTCGACCTCGAACGGCTTGACGATGTAGTCGTAGGCGCCGGCGCGCACGCACTGGCGGACGGTGGCGATCTGCGCGACGCCGGTGACCATCACCACCTGGATGGTCTCGTCGAGCGCCTTGAGGCGTCCCAGCAGCTCGATGCCCGAGAGGCCCGGCATCTCGATGTCCGAGAGCACCAGCGACGGCCGGGGCTCCTCCGCGGCGAGGAGCAGAGCCTCCGCGGCGTCCTTCGCGGTCCGGCAATCCAGCGACAGGGAGGAGAGGTGAGCTGACAGCAGAGCCCGGATACCGGGCTCGTCATCGACGATTACGACGCGCTCTTTCATACGACGCCAAGCTGACCCGGGCCTCCAGACAACGAAGGCCGGCTCCCTCCTCATTGGAATGAGGAGAGGACCTCTTCCAGCCTGGCCGGGAAGGAGGTGACCAGTGGGATAGGGTCTCTCTCCTCGGCAACTGAGTAACCGGTAACTCTCAAAAACCGCGACTGCTGCGTGGATTGTACAGGAAAGGGTGCAATCCGCAATGGTGAAGGTGCTGCGGGCCTTTACTCCCCAACGAGCGCCAGCGCCCGATTGACGACCGCTTTCGAGAGATACATACCGCGATCGATCAGATCCTGAAGGATGGGCCGGGCCAGCGGAATCACCCCCTGCCGCTTCGCCTTCAGCACGATCCCCAGAGTGCCGACTACCGGAACCCCATGCCATTGAGCGTAGACCCGCGCTCGCTGGTCATCGAGAATCGCGATCGTCCCTGGCCGGGAAAGAGCCCAGGCGAGGACCGAGGCCTCGCCCTTACCGAGATCCCAGGCCAGGAGAGTCTCCGGGACAGGCGGCGGCTGGACCACGGACAGCCAGGGAGTGGCCTGGACGCCTTGCGGAGCAGCGTCGTCCTCCCCCTTGGCCCTGATCTCGTCCAGAACCGGTTCGGGGATGACGAAGCTGGGGGCTAAGACCTTGAGGAGAGGAAGGTTTCCCGTGCGGGCGAGATGGATCAAAGGCGAGGCGTCTATGGCTGGCGCCTCAGCCAAGTTCGATCTCCCGCTTGAGCTCTTCGAGATCCACCTGAACGACGTCGATCTTCCGGGCGGCGAGTTCGTCGATCAGGTCGGCTCGTGGAATCCCGGCGATCTCCGCCGCCTTGCCCTGCGAGACCAGCCCGCGCCGATACCAGTCGATCGCGGCCGCCAGGCGCACGTCCCTCTCCGCTTCCCGCGGGGACTGGCGGAGCGCGGAAAGGACTCCTTCAGGAACCTCAATCGTCAACGTTGCCATCTATAGACCTCCCTCGCCTGCATTGTAGACCACCTTTACCTAGCGCTTCTTCCGCTCCAGCGTCTTCCTGATATACCCCGCCGCCTCCGGGGTCTTGCAGCCGGTCTCGCCGTGGTCGACCTCCACCTTGCCGATCCGCGCCGCGGCGGCGAGGGCCTTCTCCTCCAGCGCGGGATTGCGGATGCCGATCGCGATCAGCGCGTTGTTCATCTCGTGGCGCACTCGGTTTTGACTTTCATCGATATCGCGCTCGATCGTGGAAAGAAACCTTTCGAAATATTCGTCCGGCAGAGAGTCCCCGTTCATCGCCACCTGGGCGAGGATCCGCCAGCCCGCGGAGGCGGTCCACTCCTCGTCCGAGGCGATCCAGCGGGCCATGGTCTCGCGGGCGTGCGGCGACCGCGCCGCGAGGTCGCCGAGGGCGTTGGTCTCCACGTAGTTGCGCAGCCCCCGCGCCCAGGCGTCGAGAGTCCGGGCGTCGAGGCGCTTGGGGTCGGCGATCATCCCCGCCAGCATGCGGGCGTCGTGGTTGCCCGATTCCCACAACGCCACGGCGAGATCGTGATCGGTCTTGATCTTCTTCTTGAGATCCTTGAGATGGGCGAAGCTGACACCATGGACATCCTCGCCCGCGCCGTGGCGGCGGTAGGTTTTGCGGTTCTGCTCAGTGCCGAGCGACTTCAGGGTATCGAGCGTCTCCTGTATGTTCATGGACGGCCTCCGTTGGATCCGGGGATTGTAGCGTCGGACCCGGCTGGCGCACGAAGAGACCCGCGGGTCCGGGTCTCCGACCCACGGGTCGCGCACTCCGACCCGCGGGTCCAGTTCTCCGAACCGCGGGTCGCGCACTCCGGCCGACGGGTCCAGCCACCCAGAGAACCGGGGGAGGAGTCACGCCCCTTCAGCAGGATCTCTTATAGAGATATTCGATACCCGCAGTATCGGTTTTACCTCAGCTTTCCGCCACTTACATCCTTTGCTTTCCTTTCCATTCCCTCGCTCCATAGGGGAGCTCCCAGCGCCTGTCCAAGGTATAAATCTTGCTACAAGAAGAGAACTCTGCAGGTCTTCCTTTCGCTTGGGATGGGTCAGAGGAGGAGGTCGCAAGTTCTTTCGGGTTCCCGGGTACTCGTCGTCGCGCCGCAACCGTTCTACGAAGATCGTGGAACACCCATCGCGGTATGCCAGCTCCTGCAGGCGCTATCCCAGCTCGCCTATGAGGTGGATGTGTTGACGTATCCCATCGGGCGCTCGATCGACATCCCGCGCGTCCGCTACTTCCGCTCGCTCAACCCGTTGGGGCTGCGCCAGGTGCCGGTGGGATTCTCCGCGCGCAAGCTGCTGCTCGACGCGACACTGGTGGCCGAGCTGGTCCGCCGGCTCTCCACCCGCGCCTATTTCTGCATCCACGCGCTCGAGGAGGCGGCGTTTCCGGCGGTGGTGCTGGGGCGGCGTTTCGGCGTGCCGGTGATCTACGACATGCAGTCGAGCCTGCCGGAGCAGCTCGCGCGGCTCTTCGCCTTCCGCGGCGCCTCGATGCAGCGGGCCTTGTGCCGGATCGAGCGCTGGCTGCTGCATCGGGCCGACTCGGTGGTGAGCAGCTCGGGGCTGGCGGCGCGGGTGCGCGCGATGGCCCCCGCGGCGCGGCTGCGGGAGTGGGAGTACTCGGGGACGCTGCCGGCCGCCTCGCCCGAGGAGACGGCCGCGCTGCGCCGGGACCTCGGCATCCCCGCGGGGCGGCCGGTGGTCCTCTACTCCGGCACCTTCGAGCCGTACCAGGGGCTGCCGACGCTGTTCGCGGCGATCCCCCAGGTGCGGGCGGAGGTGCCCGGCGCCGTCTTCGTGCTGGTGGGCGCCCCGGACACCGGCGGCACCGCGGTGGAGCGCGGGCACGTGGAGCTCGTGCGGGAAGGCGCCCTGCGGGTGATCAAGCGCCAGCCGCGCGAGCGGATCCCGGCGTTCCTGGCCCTGGCGGACGTGGTGGTGTCGCCACGGGCGTACGGGGACAACCTGCCGCTCAAGATCTTCGACTATCTCGCCGCGGGCAAGCCGATCGTGGCGACCGACATCCCGGCGCACCGGTCGGCGCTGACGGCGGAGAACGCGCTGCTCACCGGCACCGAGGCGCCGGATCTTGCCCGCGGCATCGCGCGGCTGCTGCGCGATCCGGAGCTCGCCGCCCGCCTGGCCGCCGCCGGCCGCGCCTATGCCGAGGAGAAGCTCGGCTGGTTCTCGTTCGTCCGCTCGGTGGGCGACCTCTACGGGGAGATCCATAACGGGAATGCACCGCGGGGGAACCGTGGGAGCTGAAGCGCCGGTGGCTTCCAGCGCGCGGCGGGTCTCGGTGGTGATCCCGGCCCGCAACGAGGCCGCCGGTCTCGGGCGGACGCTCGCCGCGCTGTTCGCCGCAAGCCCCGCCGGGGATCGACCTGGAGGTGCTGGTGGTGGACGACGGCTCGACCGACGGTACGGCGGCCGTGGCCTCCGGCGCCGGGGCGCGGGTGCTGCGGCCGCGGCCGGGAGATCCGGGGGGCTCGCCGGGCGCGGCGCGCAACCGGGGGGCCGCCGCGGCGACCGGCGATCCGCTGATCTTCCTCGACGCCGACTGCGCGCCGGCGCCGGGCTGGCTGGCGGCCCTGCTCGCCGCCCACGACGCCGGCGAGGTGGTGGTGGGCGGCGCGCTGGAGGCGCCGCCGGGCCTGCCGGCGACCGGCCGCTGCGACCACTACTGCGGCTCCTACCACCTGCACCCGGCGCGGCCGGCCGGCTACGTGCCGAACCATACGCCGGCCAACCTGAGCGTCCGCCGCGAGGCGTTCCTGGCGACCGGCGGCTTCGCCGAAAGATCGCCGGTGGCGGACGGGCACGAGGAGCTGCAGTGGCAGGCCCAGCTTGCCCGTCGGGGGGTGCGCATCCGCTTCGAGCCCGCCGCGGTGGTCCATCATCACAACCGGGTGGGGATCGGCAATCTCCTGCGCCGGAGCTGGCGCTGGGGGTACAGCGCCATCCAGGGGAAGGCGGAGACCGGGGCCGGCCGCTGGCCCTGGCTCTACCGCCACCCCGCCCTGCTGATCGCGGCGAGCCTCCCGCTCGCGGGCGTCCATACGGTCCACACGATCGCGGCCTGGGCCCGGCACGGCAAGTTCGAGCCGGTCGCGATGCTGCCGCTGATCGCCGCCTCCCGGCTGGCCTACGCCGCCGGCATGGCGACCGGCGGGGTGCGCTGGCTGCGCGGACGCGACGGCTCGCGCGATGGTGCCAGGAGATCCCCGATGGCGATGACCCAGCTCCCTCTCACCGTCGCCCTCTGCACCCGGGACCGGCCGGACCTGCTCCGCCGCGCCCTCGCCTCGCTGGCCGCCCAGACGCCGCCCCCGGCCGAGATCCTGGTGATCGACAACGCGCCGGCGGACGGCCGCACCCGCGCCGTGGCCCTGGCAACCGAAGGGGTGATGGCGGGGGTGCGCTATCTCGTCGAGCCGGTCCCGGGTCTCGACTTCGCCCGCAACCGGGCTCTCGCGGCAGCGTCTCAGGAAGTGGTCGCCTTCCTGGACGACGACGCCGTGGCCGAGCCGGGGTGGGCGGCGGCGCTGCTGGCGCCGTTCGCGGACCCCGCGGTGGGCGCCGTCACCGGCCGCGTCGAGCCGCTGGCGACGGCGACCGCCGGGCAGCGGCTGGTCGAGGCCAACGGCGGCTATTCGCGGGGCGGCGAGACGATCCGCCTGCCGCGGGACGCCGGCCGCCCCCTGCACGGACGCCGGGCGCCGCGCATCGCCTGGGCGGTGAGCGTGGGGAGCGGCTGCAGCCTGGCGGTGCGCCGGCGGCTGCTGCTCGGCCTCGGCGGCTTCGACGAGGCGCTCGACCTCGGGGCCGCGCTGCCGGGAGGCGGCGATCACGACGCCCTCTGGCGGGTGCTCGAGGCCGGCGCCGACGTGGTCTACGAGCCGGCGGCGCGGGCGCGGCACGAGCACCGGCGCGATCTCGCCGCCGCCTGGTCGCAGATCGCCGGCCACCAGCGGGCGCTGATCGCCTTTCTGGTCAAATCACTGCCCCGCGCCCGAGGCGCTCAACGCCGGGGCATCCTCCTCTTCCTCGCCTGGCGGCTGGTCAAGCCGGCCGTCCGCCTGGCCCGCCGCGCCGCCGGCCGCGATCCGCTGCCGGCCCGCCTGCTGCTGCGCATGCTCGGGGCCTGCTGGGCCGGCCTCTGGGCCTACCCCGCCGCCCGCCGGGCCGCCCGGCGGCGGAAGGCGCTCGCCTGGGCCACGGTGTCCTGAATCCATGACGGCCCTCGAGACCGCTCCCGTCCTCGCGGCCCGCCGGAGCCCTTCGCTCCGCTGGTCCTGGGGGCTGCTCGCCAACCTGGTGGCGCGCAACCTGCGGGTCAAGTACCAGCGCTCGGCCCTGGGCTTCGTCTGGACCCTGCTCAACCCGCTGCTCACCGTCGGCGTGCTGATCATGGTGTTCCATTACGTGGTGCGCATCCAGGTGCCCCACTACTGGGCGTTCCTGCTCTCCGGCTACTTCGTCTGGAGCTTCACGCTGCAGACGCTGACCGCGGCCACCACGGTGCTGCCGGAGCACTCCCACCTCGCCCGCAGCCTGCCGCTGCCGAGCGAGGTGCTGGTCACCGCCACCGTCCTGTCGCGCCTGGTGGAGTTCCTGGCCGAGCTCGTGCTGGTGCTGATCCTGCTCACCGCGTTCCACCACGGCGGCGTGCCGGCCGGGTATCTCTGGCTGCCGGCGCTGATCCTCCTGCAGATCGCGCTGGTGCTCGGGCTGACGCTGCCGATCGCCACCCTGTCGGCCTTCTTCCACGACGTGCAGCACGCGCTGCCGATCGGACTGATGGTGCTCTTCTACGTCTCGCCGGTGTTCTATCCGGCGAGCCTGGTGCCGGAGCGGCTGCGCGCCTGGTACCAGCTCAACCCGTTCGCCGGGCTCCTCACCGCCTACCAGAGCGCTCTCTACCAGGGGCACGCGCCGGCGCCGGGGCCGCTCGCCCTGACCGCCGCCGAGGCCCTGGTGATCGCCGGGATCGGATATGCCATCTTCCGCCGCTACCGCGCCCTCCTCCCCGAGATCGTCTGAGCGGCCGGGGGGCCGCCCCCCGGCGCTCGCGACGCTCGAGCCGGCGATCGTCTGCCGGGACGTGGTCAAGCACTACTACTATTACGAGCACCGCACCACCTCGCTGCGCGAGATGTTCCGCCGCCGCGTGCTGCGCCGGCCGCTCCACGTGCGCCAGCCCCGGTTCGCGCTCTCCGGCCTCGATCTGCGGGTCGGCCAGGGGGAGGGGGTGGCGCTGCTCGGCCCCAACGGCTCGGGGAAGAGCACGGTGCTGCGCCTCCTCGCCGGCATCTATCAGCCCAGCTCCGGGTCGATCGAGGTGCGCGGCCGGGTGGGCACGGTGATGGAGCTGGGGGCCGGCTTCCACCCCGAGCTGACCGGCGGCGAGAACGTGCGCCTCTACGGCGCCATGCTGGGCTTGAGCGGGCGCGAGGTCGCGGCGCGCTACGGGCGGATCCTCGACTTCGCCGGCCTCCACGACTTCATCGCCATGCCGGTGAAGTACTACTCGTCCGGCATGCAGGCGCGGCTCGCCTTCGCGGTGGCGATCTGCGTCGATCCGGACATCCTGCTCCTCGACGAGGTGCTGGCGGTGGGGGACCAGGCGTTCCGCGAGCGCTGCATGGAGCGTCTGCACCGGTTCCGCGAGGAAGGGGGGACGCTGGTGGCGGTATCGCACGATCCGGAGGGGATCGAGGCGCTCTGCGAGCGCGCGGTCTGGCTGCAGGACGGGCAGGTGCGGATGGAGGGGCCGACGGTCGAGGTGGCCGCCGCCTACTGCGGCGAGCGCGCGCCAGGGGGGCGGATCGTGAGCCGGCATCTGGTGGTGGTCGAGGCCTACGACGGGGTGATCGAGCTGCTGTCGGCCGATCCCGCGGAGCAGCGGGCCGCCCGCGGGCTGGGCCTGCCGCTGGCGGAGCTGGCCGGGGCGCTCGACGCGCGCTTCACCGTGCTGACCTGGGACGCCTGGAAGCGCACCGAGACGCACTTCGGCTCGCCGTTCACCTGGGATCACGTGGCCGCCACCCGGCCGGTGGCGCCGCCCCCCGCGCCCGAGGAGCCTCCGGATTGGTGACCCGAGGTGCTCTGGCGGGAGGTGCCGGCCCGAGTGCCGGGCCAGATGCCGGACCGGGACCTGCCGCTCCATGAGATCCGCGAGAGCCCGCCGGCGCTCGGGCTGATCGCCGGCAACGATCTCCTGTTCCTCCTCTCCTGGCAGTTGAACGCGGAGCTGGCCCGGCTCTTCCAGGCCGACCCCTTCCTCGCCGTGCTGGTGCCGCAGTGGGGGGGCCTGGGCTACCTGCCGATGATGGCGCGGGCGACCGGGATCGCCGGCTTCGAAGCCTCGTTCGCCGTGGTGGTGACGGACGTCTCGGCGCGCCGGCAGGAGGCGAACCAGGAGGGGCTGTGGACGCGGCCGGCGCAGGTCCGGCGGCAGGCCGAGGACCTCTCGCTGGCGCTCGCCGATCTCGCGCTGGTCTTCGGGCCGCGCGGGGAGGCGCTGGCGCGGGCGGGGCGGCTCCCCGGAGGCGGCGCCGCCGGTGCGGGCGCCCCGGCGGGTAGAGGCGGAGGTGCTGGAGCGGATCGCCGCCTCGGCCGCGCGCCGGCGCACGGAACGGAGATCCAGGTCTTCCTCGACGAGCCGCAGGATGGCTCGTCCGGCGTTCTGGCCGCCCTCGACGCGGCGCGCGCTCTCCTGGCCGGTGTCCGATCGTGAGCGCCGGGCCGTCGATGGATTTCGCGCCGATGAAGCGGCCGTTCGAGGACTACTGGGGATCGCGCGGCTGGGTCCGCGAGCTGATCGCGGCGGGGCGGTGGGCGTGGCGGAACCGGCCGCAAGGGGACGCGCTCCCCCTCAGGCTGTTCCCGAGCCGGTTCGAGCACCTGCCGGACGTCTGGAGCGAGCTCGCCCGCGGCTCGGCGGTCCTGCTCTCCCCGGCCGCCGCCGAGGGGCTCGCGCCAGGCGAGGAGCCGCCGCCGGAGGTGCTGCTGGGCGGCGAGCCCGATCCCGAACGGGTGGCGGCAAGGCTGGCGGCGGTCCTGGACGCCGGGGGCGCGGAGATCGATCGCGCCCGCCGCGAGCTCTGCCGCCGGGTGGTGGCGGCGCACCGGGGGGAGGCGCGGCGGGAGCTCCTCGACGGCACGGCGGCGGCGCTGCGCGGCCTGATCGCCGGGCAGGCGCCGCAGGATCTCGGACGGGCGGCGGCGCTGCTGCTGGACCGGACGCACCCTGGGGTTGAAACTCCCAGGCTTTTCAATTTCGCCCCTTCAGGGCGAAGAGCTAGACCCTCACCGTCGTCATCCCCTGCTACGAGATGGGCGCCCTGCTCGCCGAGACGGTGGAGAGCGTCTGGGCCTCGGAGCGGATGCCGGACGAGGTGATCGTGGTCGACGACGGCTCGCGGGACGAGGCGACGCGGGCCTGCCTCGCCGATCTGCGAGCGGGAGGCCGCCGGCCGCGGGTTGCCGCTGACCGTGATGCGGCAGTCCAACCAGGGGCTGGCGGGGGCCCGCAACGCCGGCCTCGCGGCGGCGCGGGGCGCCTTCATCTCCTGCCTCGACGGCGACGATCTGGTCGCGCCGGCGTTCTACCGCCTCGCCCTGGATCTCCTGGAGCGCTCGTCCGGGACTGGGCGGGGTGGCCGCCTTCTCGGTCTGCTTCGGGCCGGAGGGGCCGGTGGGCTTCTGGAACCCGCCGCAGCCGGAGCTGCCGTTCCTCTTCGTCGAGAACTGCGTCATCGTTCCCTGCGTCACCCGCACCGCCCTGCTCCGCTCGCTCGGCGGCTACGACGCCGGCCAGCGCTTCAACTACGAGGACTGGGAGCTCGCCGTCCGCCTGCTCGCCGCCGGCTGGCCGATCGTCACCATCCCGGCCTATCTCGCCCGCTACCGGGTGCGCCCGGACTCCCTGCTGCGCACCCTGACGCCGGTCCAGAACCAGACGATGCGCGAGCGGCTCCTCGCCACCCATCGCGAGACCGCGTCCCGTTTCGCCGTCGAGATCGCGATGCAGATCGAGCACCGCTGGAAGACCCTGGAGGCCGCCACCGGAGGCGCCGCGGCCGGCGGCGGCGGCGCCGCTGGCGGAAGGCGGCGCGGCGGGTGCTGGCGCTCGCCCGCAAGCGAGGGCAGACGGCGCGATGAAGCACCTGATCCTCTGCCGCGAGATGCCGCCGGCCCCCTCGGGGGGGATCGGCACCTACGTCGAGCACATCGCCGGGCTCCTCGCCGGCGCCGGCGAGACGGTGCACGTCATCGGCCAGCTCTGGGCGGGAGCGGAGCAGCCGGTCGAGGAGCGGCACGGCGGCCGGCTGGTGATCCACCGGCTGCCGTTCGAGGACTGGCAGGCGCTGCGCGGCGGCCGGCCGCGATTCGATCCGCGGACCCGCCCCCTCGGCGCGCTCTTCCGCTCGGAGCTGCCGGCGCAATGCTTCGCGTGGCAGGCCGCGCTGCTCGCCGAGCGGCTGATCGAGAGCGAGGGGATCGACCTCGTCGAGGCCCAGGAGTACGAGGCGCCGCTCTGGTTTTTCCAGCTCCGCCGGGCGCTGGGACTGGGGCCGCGGCGCCAGCCCCCCTGCCTCGTCCATCTCCACTCCCCCACCGAGCTCATCGCCCGCCACAATGAATGGCGGCCGGACCGGCCCGGCGCCGCGACCGCCGCGCGCCTGGAGGCGGAGAGCATCCGGGGCGCGGACGCCCTCCTCTGCCCCAGCCGCTTCCTCGCCCGCCAGGCCGAGGAGCGCTACGGCCTCGCGGCGGGCGCGGTCGAGGTCATCCCGCTCCCCCTCGGCGGCGGCGCGCCGCTCGAGCGCGGCCCGGAGGTCTGGGAGCGGGGGACGATCTGCTACGTGGGGCGGCTCGAGCGGCGCAAGGGGATCGTCGAGTGGATCGACGCCACGGCGGCCGCCGCCCCGTCTCATCCCGGCGCGGTCTTCGAGTTCGTCGGCGCCAACGTGCTCGGCACTCCCGAGATCGATGGCGAGGAGCTCGTCGAGCGCCGGATCCCGCGCGCCCTCCGCGGCCGCTTCCGCTTCCACGGCGGGCAGCCGCGCGCCGCCCTCCGCGGCTTCCTCGCCGGGGCGCGGATCGCGGCCGTGCCGTCGCGCTGGGAGAATTTCCCCAACACCTGCGTCGAGGCGATGATCTCCGGCCTGCCGGTGATCGCCACCCGCCAGGGGGGGATGGCCGAGCTGATCGCCGACGGCGAGAGCGGCTGGCTGGTCGACGACGCGGACCCGGCGGCGCTGGCCGGAGCGCTGGAGCGGGCGCTCGCCACCCCGCCCGAGCGTCTGCGCGCCATGGGCCAGAGGGCGGCGGCGGACGTGGCGCGCCTGTGCGCCAACGACCGCGTGCTGGCGGCCCACCTCGCCTTCCGCGCCGAGGTCGTGGCCCGCGGCGCCGGCCGCTCGCTGGAGCTCCCCGACGGCGACCTCGCCAAACTCCGGGATCTCGCCAGGGGGCGGATTCCCGAGCCGCCCCGGCCGCCGATAGAGATCCATCTCCTCCGGCCGCTGCGCAAGGCCGTCCGGTCCCCCCGGCGGGCCGCCGTCGACGCCATGAAGATGCTCGGCCGCCTCACCGGGAGGATCGAGCGGTGAGCGGATCGCCCGCGGTCTCGGTGGTGGTCTGCACCCACAATCGCGCGGCGTACCTGCCGAAGGCGCTGCGCAGCCTGACCCGGCAGACGCTGCCGTCCTCCGAATTCGAGGTCGTCCTGGTGGACAACCGCTCCACCGACGGCACGCGGGAGATCGCGGCGGCGTTCGCCGGTGAGGGGAAGATCGATCTGCGCTATCTCTACGAGCCGGCCCTCGGCCTCTCCCACGCCCGCAACGCGGGATGGCGCGCGGCGCGCGCGGGAGGATCGTGGCCTACCTGGACGACGACGCGGTGGCCTCCCCCGGCTGGCTGGCCGCGATCCTGGAGGTCTTCTCCACCGTCGAGCCGCGGCCGGGGTGCGTCGGCGGCCCGGTGGCCCCGCTCTGGGAGGCGCCCCGGCCCCCCTGGCTGGGCGACGAGATCCTCACCAGCCTGACCGCCATCGACTGGTCCGCCACGCCGCATCCGCTCCCCGATCTCCGCCGGGAGTGGCTGGTGGGCGCCAACATCGCCTTCCCCCGCGAGGTGCTGGAGGCGGTCGGCGGCTTCGCGGACGGGCTCGACCGGGCGGGCAAGAACCTGCTGTCGAGCGGCGACGTCTTCCTGCAGAAGCAGATCGCCGCCCGCGGCCTCGCCTGCTGGTACCACCCGGCGGTCGCCGTCGGGCATCACGTGCCCGGCGAACGGCTGCGCCAGCCCTGGTTCGTGCGCCGCTACTACTGGCAGGGGGTGTCGGACGCGGTGATGCAGCTCCTCGAGGAGCGCCCTTCGCCGCTGGGGCGCCTGCGCCTCGCCGGCCGCCGCGCCCTCGCCCTGGTGCGCCCGCCGGCCACGCTGGGCACGCTCCTCCTCCCCACCGACGAGCCCGCGCGGTTCACGCGGAAGTGCTGGGCCTGGATCGCGCTCGGGCACACCCTGGGGTTGCTGGGAGCGGCTCGGCGGTGAGGGAAAAAGGGACGCGGTTGCATGTGATCCGCACGGGCTACCCGCACTGGGGAGGACATTCGGGGATTCACCAGTTCCTTCGCTACCTGGACCCGGAGCGCTTCCGAGATCGAGGAGCGCGTGGCCGCCGACGGCGACGACGACTTCCCCGTGCGCAGCCCGGCCTTCCGGCGAGGCCTGCGGAGCCTGATGCGCGACGGCATGCCCTGGTACAAGCTGAGCGATCTGGACGCCGAGATGCGGGCCCTGGCGCGCTGCTGGCGCGGGCGGATCGACGTCGTCCACTTCCTGGACGGCGAGCACTCGGCGCGGTTCCTCCCCGGTCTGCGCCCGCGCCGGGCGGGGGTCGTCGCGACCTTCCATCAGCCGCCGGATCTGCTCGGCGGCCTGCTCTCCGAGCGGGCGCTGCGCCGCGTCGACCGCGTCACCGTGGTCTCCCCCGATCAGGCCGGCTGGTTCGCGGAGCGGATCGGGCCGGACCGGGTAGCGGTGGTGCTCCACGGGATCGACACCGACTTCTTCCGCCCGGCCACCGGAGAGCCGAGAGCGCCTCGGCGTCTTCCGCTGCATCACGGTCGGCCACTACCTGCGCGACTTCACGGCGATCCGCGGGGTGGCGGAGCGGCTGGCCGGCGAGGCGGTGGAATTCCACGTCGTCACCGACCGGAAGACCGGGCTCGAGGACCTGCCGAACGTGCGGCGGCACAGCAAGGTGGACGACGAGCGGCTGCTGGCGCTCTATCAGGAGGCGGACGCCCTGCTCCTGCCCGTCCACCGGTCGACCGCCAACAACGCCCTGCTGGAGGGGATCGCCTGCGGCCTGCCGGTGATCTCCACCCGCCTGCCGTCGATCGCCGCCTACGTCCCCGGCGGCGAGGCGATCCTGGTGGCGGGGAATGATCCGGACGAGCTGACGGACGCTGTTCGTTCGCTCCAGGAGGATGCCGGAGCGGCGCGGGAGATGGGGCGCAAAGCGCGCCGGCGGGCCGAGGAGCTCTCCTGGCGCAACCTCGCGCCGCGCTACGCGGAGATCTACGCCGGGGTGGCGGGCTGATGACCGAGGTTTCTGTCATCGTCCCCGCCCGCGACGCCGCCGCCACCCTCGGCGCGACGCTGGCGTCCCTCCTGGCCCAGACCTTGCCCAACTGGGAGGCGATCGTGGTGGACGACGGCTCGGCGGATGGTACGGCAGAGGTCGTCGCGGCGGTGGGAGATCCACGCATCCGGGTGGAGCGGACCCCGGGGCTCGGGGTGAGCTCCGCCCGCAACCTGGGAATCGGTCTCGCCCGCGCCCCCTGGCTCCTCTTCCTCGACGCCGACGACTGGATCGAGCCGCGCTACCTGGAGAGAATGACGGCCGCCGCCCTGGAGGGGGGAGACGGCGCCCTCTGCGGCTGGCGGCTCGCCGCGCCGGACGGCCGGCTCGGCCCCGAGCGGCGATGCCCGGAGGACCGCGCGCTCTTCGAGCTGCTCGCCACTCAGTGCCCCTTTGCCGTCCATGCCTGCCTGGTCCGCCGCGACCTGGTCGAGGTAGCCGGCGGCTTCGACCGGGAGCTCCGGACCTGCGAGGAATGGGATCTCTGGCAGCGTATCGCCCGCGCCGGCGCCCGCTTCGCCCGGGTCCCGGAGGCGCTCGCCGTCTACCGGATGCGCCCGGGATCGGCCTCCCTCGGCCCAGGCCCCCTGCTCGCCGACGGTCTGCGGGTGATCGAGCGCGGCCACGGCGTCGATCCCCGGGTTTCGGCGCCGACGCCAGCCTGGGCGGGCGGCCGAGACCGCCGCGGTCTCCCCGCCGCCCGCTTCCTCTTCGCCTGCTGGGCCGCCGGCCTCGCCCTCGGCCGCGGCGAGGAGGCGCTGCCGCTCCTGGACGCCCTGAGCGATACGCGGGAGCCGGGCCTCGATCCCGAGGCTGCCGCCCGCAATCTGTTCCAGGCAGCGCTGCTCCCAGGCGCCCGGCTGCCGGAGGAGTGGATCGGCCTCTGGCCGGAAATCGAGTCCCCTCTCGACGTGTTCCTGCGCGCCCTCGAAGAGCGGTCCGGGGCGGGCGGGATCGCCCTCCGGACCCGGCGGACGCTGGAACGGCTGACGATCGAGGCCTCCGGAGTCCCCAGGAGCTTTACGGTGGGGACCACCCACAACCTGCGGCTGGAGGTGACGGAGCCGATCGGCGACGTTCCCGTCCCCCCTTGCGTGGAGCTTCTGCGCGCCGTGGTGACCGCCGAGGGGGAGGTGCTGGGGACCGTCGAGCTGCCGGTGATCGGCGGGCAGGTCCCCGCCGCCGTGCTCGCCGACGCCGTGGCCGCCGATCACGCGTGGGAGATCCTCCGGCGCTTCCTCGCCCCGCGCGCGCCGGGCCGCTTCGGCTGGGACCTCTTCCTCCAGGAGCTCTGGGGGCGTCCCGGCTGGCCGATGTCCACCTTCTACGATCCGGCCGCGGTCCGTGAGGAGGCCTCCCGCCGCCACGCCGGCGGGGATCTCGAGATCGAAGTCGCCGCGGAGCTGCCCGAAGTGGAGGCGGCGGGTCCGGTCGACGCGCTGCTGCGGGTCGGCGGCGCCGCCGTCGGCCGCGTGCCGCTCCCCGGCAAAAGATCCTCGGCGCGCACGAGCTGCGGGCGGCGCTCACCCAGGCAGGCGGTTTCGAGCTCTGCCGGGTCGCGGTGCGCGAGGCGATCCTCGGCCGGCCGTTCACGGACCCCGGGAGTCTGCGCGAGCGGCTGGCGCGGGCCGCCCCCGCCCCGAAGCCCCGCGCCGTCACCCTCGGCCGCCCGCCCGGAGCGCCGATCGGCACCAGCGCCTGCCGGCGGGCGCACCTCCCCGCCGAGGCGCTCCCGGAGCTGCGCGACCTCGCCGCGGCCATCGGACAGCCGGTGCTGGAAATCCCGGGCGGCGCGGAGTGCGTCTCTTATGATCCCGGCCTGATCCCCGGCGGCACGCGGGAGCGCTCCAAGCGGGGCCCCTCCCCCGCTCCCCCGGCGCCCCTGCATGGACGCTTCCACTTCGAATCGCTGTTCGCTTCCACGGCCGACCCCTGGCGCTACACCAGCCCCTACGAGGAGACCAAGTACGAGCAGACGCTGGCGCTGCTGCCGGCGGGGCGCATCGGCCGCGTGCTCGAGCTCGCCTGCGCCGAGGGGCACTTCACCTACGGATTCTCCTGCCGATCCGGCCGCTGCGGCCTCGACGAGCCCCTGCTCGACCTGCCGCGCATCGAGGTGTCCGGGACCGACGGCTTCGATGCCTTCGTGCGGAGCCTCGGGCATGACTGAAGAGATCCTCGAATCGATCTCCGTCGTCGTCTGCACCCGCGACCGCGCCGCCTCGCTGGCCCGCTGCCTCGCCTCGCTCGCCCGGCTCGACCCTTCACCCCACGAGGTGGTGGTGGTGGACAACGCGCCCGGCGACGGCGAGACGGCCCGGGTGGTGGCGGCCACCCCGTTCCGCTACGTCCGCGAGGACGCACCCGGGCTCGACCGGGCGCGCAACCGGGGGATCGCCGAGGCCCGCCACGATCTTGTCGCCTTCACCGACGACGATGTCGAGGCCGACCCCGGCTGGCTGCGCGCCCTCGCCGCGCCCTTCGCGGACCCCAAAGTGGCCGGCGTCACCGGCCGCGTCCTCCCCGCTTCCCTGGAGACGCCGGCCGAGCGGCTCTTCCAGTCCTACGGCAACGGCATGGACAAGGGGGACGCCCCGCGGCGGTTCGATCCGGCTCTTCTGAAGCCGGCGGACCTGCTGCGGGCGCAGGCGGTGGGAGTGGGGGCGAACATGGCCTTCCGGCGGCAGGCCCTGGCGGCGGTGGGCGGCTTCGATCCCGACCTCGACGCCGGCACCCCGGCCGCCGGCGCCGGCGACCTCGACCTCTTCCATCGCCTGCTCGCCGCCGGCTTCGTCCTCCGCTACGAGCCCGCCGCCGTCGTCCATCACCATCACCGGCGGACGATTCCGGAGCTGCGCCGCCAGTTGCGGGACAACGGCCGCTCGTACGTCTTCTATCTGCGCAAGGTCTGGCGCCGGCGCACCGTGCCGCGGCCGGCGGTGGCGCGCTTCGCCGCCGGCTGGGCCGCCTGGCTCGCCGGCCGCCTCGCCCGCGGCCTCCTCGGCCGGCACCGGCTGCCCGTCGGGCTCCTCTGGGCGGAGCTCGCCGGGGCGCTCGAGACTTCTTCATTCCCGTCCTCGTCCTCGTCGTAGCGCACCATCGGCACCTTCCAGACGACCGGCGCCTGGTTCACGCTCCAGTCCCAGAGCTCCTGATTGAAGCGGGAGACCGGCAGCCCGAGGGCGGCGGTGATCGCCTCGTCGGTGGTCTTGCCGGCGCGCTCGATCAGCGGGAAGCCGGCGAGGTTCTGCTTGTCGCGATAGGCGGCGATGGGATTGACGTCGTCGTCCACCATCTCGAGGTGCTGCGCCAGCCCCTCCTGGAACCAGCGGGTCATCGGCACACGGCCTCCTCAGAAATACTTCCAGGGGAACTGTCAACATTATATGGTTACGGCATCACGTTCAGCTCAGAAGATCGCGGGCCCTTCGGGGATTCGCTGGCGATTCCCGTATGTCTTGAAGGATGAGGAATGGACAAGACCACCCCATCGTGGAACCTCCCGGCGTGCGGCCGGGTCCTGCTCGTGCTCGGATTCGCCGCCGCGGCGCTCGGCTGCGACCGTCTTTGCCGGGAAAACCGGCCGCCGCCGAGCTGACCGCGACGCCGCAGGCCGTCACCCTGATCCAGGAGGCCAAGACGCGTTGCGTCAAGGTCGCCAAGACCGGGATCGAAAAGCTCCGCGCCGCCGAGAACGAAAGGAAGCGCAAGCAGGAGGAGGCTCTCGAATCAGGAACGACTACGACGCCGGTCCGCGGTGGGCGGCGGAGAAGAATGGCCGAGGCGACGCTCGAAAAATACCTGAAGGACGAGGCGGCGCCGGAGCTCGCGGCGGCGGACCGGGCCGGCGAGCTGATCCGCGGCCTGATGCCGGAGGTGGGCAAGGAGGCCTCGCCGGAGATCACCCTGGCCGTCAAGGACCTGCTCAACAACGAGGAGCAGCTCTGCCAGCGCATCCGCGGCGCCCGGCCGACGCGATCCAGCTATCAGGATAACCTCGACTACGCCGTCCGCGACTACGACGCCGCCGAGGCGAAGCTCCAGGTGCTCTACACGGTGAACGCCACCGACTCCCAGTTCGCCCTCAGCAAGTACAAGCCGATGCTCGACCAGATCAGCGCCAGCGCGGATCGCCACGAGGACAGCCCGATGCGGCCGTTGACGCCCGATCAGCTCCGGGAGCAGCGGCGGGAGTGGGAGACCACCCAGGAGCTCCAGCAGCAGCAGCAGGCCCAGCACGATGCCGCGGTCGTCCGCTGGCGGCAGCGCGAGGAGGGAAAGACGCCGCTGCTGGCGAAGGTCGGCGTCGCGCCCGAGATGGCGGCCAAGGAGAATCTGTCGCCGGAGAAGCGGCAGCAGACGATGCAGACCTGGCACGCCGGCTACACGGCCAAGGCCGCTCCGGTCCGCGCGGCGTTCGCCAGCTTCATGAGCAACCGGCGGGGGCCCGACTCGCAACTGATGCCGATCTGCCAGACGCTGCTGGACGCCACGGCGGCCCTGAACGCCGATGCCGCCGCTCTCGATCCGCCGGACATGACGGTCGCCCGGACCCTGAAGAAGGCCTACACCGAGCTCCAGGAGTCCGCCCGCGCCTGCCTGAACGGCCAGTCCGCCGAGTCCGCCTTCCGCCTCTCCTACTACCAGGGAGCGATCGCGCAGGCGACCTCGGCCCTGCCAGCCGTACAGCCTGACGCCGTAGGGTGGATGCGCGGCCCAGTAATGGGGCGCTCCGGCCCACTACTGGGCCAGACCGCCCCTCTACTGGGCCGACCGCCCCTCCACTGGGCCGGACCGCCCCACTACTGGGCCGGAGCGCCCCTCTACTGGGCCGGACCGCCCCTCTACTGGGCCGGACCGCCCCTCTACTGGGCCGGACCGCCCCTCTACTGGGCCGGACCGCCCCTCCACTGGGCCGCACCGCCCCACTACTGGGCCGGACCGCCCCTCCACTGGGCCGCACCGCCCCTCTACTGGGCCGCACCGCCCCTCTACTGGGCCGGACCGCCCCTCCGGAGCTCCGGGCCGGACCGCCCCTCTACTGGGCCGGACCGCCCCTCTACTGGGCCGGACCGCCCCTCTACTGGGCCGGACCGCCCCAGTAGTGGGCCAGAGCAGGTACTCCGGCCGTCAGAGCAGCGATCTCCTCCGTCAAAGCGCCCAACTAGGAGAGCCACCTCAAATTCGCATTTTGCGTATAATGGTGAAGTTCCCTCTCAGCAGCGCTGGCTTAGGAGATTTCCTTGACGGGATCCGAATTGCCCCCCGAAAACGGCGAGTGCATCGGCCCCTACCGAATCGTCAGGATTCTCGGTCGCGGTGGCATGGGAGAGGTCTTCCTGGCCCGGGACGACCGTCTGAAACGGTCGGTCGCGATCAAGCGGATCCGGCACGACGGCGAGTTGACCCCGACCCTGCGCCAGCGTCTGCTGCGGGAGGCCCAGGCCGTCGCCGGCCTCAGCCATCCCGCCATCGTGCACGTCTACGACCTGCTGGAGGGCACTGACGACGACTGCATCGTCATGGAGTACGTCCAGGGGTCGACCCTGGCCGAGATGCTGAAAGGCGGCCCCCTGGAACCGGCGGCCGCCCTGCGCCTGGCGCGGGAGATCGCCTCCGGCCTCGACGCCGCCCACGCAGCGGGGATCGTCCACCGCGACCTCAAGGCCGAGAACGTGATCGTCACCCCGGCCGGGCAGGCCAAGATCCTCGATTTCGGTCTGGCGAAGCCGCTCGCGCCCCTGGCGGGCGACCCCTCCCTGACCGCGGCGGGCTTCGTGGTGGGCACCTGGCGCTCGATGTCGCCCGAGCAGGCCCGGGGCGCCGAGGTCGACGAGCGGTCGGACCTCTTCTCGTTCGGCGTCCTGCTCTACGAGATGCTGACCGGCCGATCCCCGTTCCGCGGCTCGGACGCCCTGGAGATCCTCACCCGGGTGATGTCCCTGACCCCTCCCCGCGTGGACACGGTCCAGCCGGGACTTTCGCCGCGGCTCGGCACCCTGATCGGGCGCCTGCTCGAAAAGGAGCCGGACGCGCGTCCGCAGAGCGCGGCCGAGGTCATGCGGGAGCTCGCGGCCATCGCCGCCGACTCCGCTTCCGGCTCGCCCTCCGAGGAGACCATCAGCGCTCTGCCCACCGGGTTCCTCCACCCCGCCACACCGCCCCCGTCTCAGGCGCTGCCGCGATCAGCCGCGGCTCCCCACTCGACGGCGGGAATGTCGGTGATCCGCCGGCGTGGGCTGAGGACGGTGGCCAGTGCGGTCCTGGCCGTGGTGCTCCTGGCGACCTTCGGCTTCCTGATCGGCCGGCGCTTCCAGCCCGTCCAGCGCTCCGCGGCGCCGGCCATCGTTCCCGCGTCCCTGCGGGTGGTCGTGCCCCAACCGCGGGTGAACAGCAAGGACAAGCGCCTCCAGCTCGCGGCCTCGGGAATCCTGACCACCTCCCTCGGCACCTTGAGCTCACTCGTCGGCGTGGACGCCATCGATTCGAGCCAGCTCCAGGAGGGCGTGCCAATCCCGCAGATGGCGGAGGCCGCCGCCGCCGATGAGCTCCTGGTGGCGATCCTTGACGAAATGGGCCACCAGGGGAGGATCACTTTGCGGCGCCAGAGCCGTGGCGGCCAGATCCTGTGGACCGAGACATTCCTCGCGCCCGTCGACGACGGCGACCTCCTCCAGCTTGCGAAACGCGTGGACACGAGTCTGCTCCGAGGCTACAAGGATCGTCGTCTACGGCCGGGGACTCCCACCCTGGCGGCACGTACCGAGGACTACGCCGCGTTCCTTGCCGTCAAGCAGCGGCTCGATGCGGGAGACGTCCCGTCTGAGGACGACCTGGAGCGCCTCCAGCAGGTGATGGATAAGTCCCCCCGCCTCCTGGATGCCCGCCTCCTCGCGGCCGACGTCCTGCTGAACCGCTTTATATCGACGAAAAAGGTTGCTTACCGCGACAGGGCTCTGAACCTTGTTCGCGGCGCCCGCGAGCTGGCGCCCGACGATCCCCGCCCCCTCTTCACCCAGTTCCGGGCCGAATTGGATCGGCCGAGCGTCGCGGCCAATACCCTGGCGCGGATCGAAAGGCTCCTCCCAGGCGACCCGCGCGTCCTGGTCTTCCGGTCCGGCCTCGCGGAGCGGGAAGGCCGCCAGGACGAGGCGCTCGACGACCTGAGGAGCGCGGTCCAAAGCTCCCCGAGCTGGCGCAATCTCTTGAGCCTCGCCGATCTCGAGTCCCGGACCGGCCACGTCGAAGAGGCCCGGGGCCATCTCAACCAGATCCTCAGGAGCTCGCCAGGCAACGTCTTCGCCCTGGACTACCTCGCCCGGATCGAGCTCCTCTTCGGCGACCTGCATCAGGCCGAGCAACGGTACCAGGACCTCATCGACCAGACCCCGAAGCCCCTGCGCGCCCACTACACCAACCTCGGCGTGGCCCGGATTTTCCTGGGCCATTACCAAGAGGCGATCACGGCCCTCCACAAGGCGCTGGAGATCGATCCGGACAACTCCGACGTCAACTTGAACCTGGCCCAGGCCGAGCTCGCCCTGGGCCGCACACGGGACGCCAAATCCCACTTCCGGAAGGCGTTGAGCGAGATTGAAAAGAACCCCATCCCGGAGAACAGCCTTTCCAAAGCGGAGTGCCTGGCGTACCTTCACCGCCGGCGGGAAGCGGTAGCGATCATCCTGGACACACCGGAACAGAAACGCGACGATCCCGATGTCCTCAAATCCGCGGCGCTGGTGTCCGCTCTTGTCAGAGACCACGCCACCGCGCTGGCCACAGTAGAGAGAGCCCTCCAGAAGGGAGTCCAGACTCGGTGGTTCCTCCTCCCGGGTTTTAATTACCTGCGACGCGATCCGGAGTTCCAGGAACTCCTCAGCAAGGCGCCGGGAGCTCGTGGATGAGCCCCCGGCGCTGATGGACCTAATTCCGGTTCCCGTGCCTAGAATCGTTCCGTATCCGGCTCGTCCTCATCGTGCGGACGGAACGAGGGTCCCGTCGGCGGCCCGATGGTATCGATCACCAGGTAACCGCCGGACACCGACGTCAACGTCCCATTATCGATGTAGAGCGAGTAGGGCACGTCGTAAGTGGACCTCACCGAAGTGGGGGGGCTATAGGTCAAGGTCGCCTTGAGTGTTTTAACCCCTGCCGCACCCTTGAGATCAAACGAGAGATTCGGGTCCGTGGACTTCGCGACCAGTGCTTCACCGCCCTTGATCTCGTCAATCTCCCAAGTCACCAGATCCCCGCTTGAGACGGGCTGGCTCGGAGGGTTAATAATGCCTTTGACCTTTACAACTTTGATGTTCTTTAGCATGTCGGTCTCCTTTCGCTCCTCCCTGAAGAGTCCATATCCCGTGCCAGTCGCGCAGGGCACCAACTTTGTCGCATAAGTTATTGATTCTACGAATTATGGAGATTGATCCGTGCTTCCAGAGGCGCCGGCTGCTGTCTCTGATCGGATAGGCTGTATCCAAGACAAAAGAGAGCTTTCATGAATCCGCGACTGATCGCAGCCTCCGGACCGCTGGCCGGCCAGACCTTCACCCTCGGGACGGAGCGGCTGACGCTCGGCCGTGACCACGGCAATATGGTCCACCTGCGCGACCTCGCCGCCTCGCGGCAACACTGCGTGGTGGAGGCCGAGGACGAGTTCTTCCGCCTGCGGGATCTCGACAGCCGCCAGGGCACCTTCGTCAACGGCGCGCCGATCGTCGAGAGGATCCTGGAGCACGGCGACCTGATCACGATCGGCGGCTCGCTGTTCCTCTTTCAGACCCGCGCCGAAGAGCCGGAGACCGCCCAGGAGCCGGTCCTGCTGGATGAGCGGGCCTGGATCGCGGAGAGCACGACCCATCTGGCGGCAGGCGTATCGCATCCCGAAAACGTTCTCGCGACACTGCCCGCGGACGCCAGGGTGGCCCGCGACCTCCAGGCCCTGCTGCGGATCGCCAACGCCCTCCACGAGCTCCGCGCCACCGCGCCGCTCGCCCGCCGCCTTCTCGAGCTGGCCCTGGAAACCGTACCCGCCGAACGGGCCGCCCTTCTGCTGCTGGATCCGACCGGCGATCTCATCTTTTCCTGCGCGCTGGACCGCAAGGGCCGGACCGCGTCTTTCCCCGTCTCCCGCACCCTGGTCGAGCGCGTCGTCGCCGAACACTCGGCCGTGCTGGCGAACGACGTGCTCCAGGGGGACGATTGGGAGGGCGTCGAGAGCGTGCAGATGGCACGCATCCAGTCCCTCCTCGCCGCCCCGCTGACCGGCCGCGAGGGGACGCTCGGCGTCCTCTATCTGGATACCCGCGAGGCGGGAACCCGCTTCGACGAACGCCATCTGGAGCTGACGACGGCCGCGGCCGGCATCGCCGGGGCGGCGCTCGCCAACGTCCGCCACCTGGAGTCCCTGGAGGAGGAGAACCGGCGGATCGAGAGCGCTCTGGACGCCGGCATGGTGGGCGCGAGCGCGCGCATCCGGGAGATCCAGCGGCTGCTCGCCCGGATCGCCGCCACCGACTCGACCGTCCTGCTGCGCGGCGAGAGCGGCACCGGCAAGGAGGTGGCGGCCCGCGCCCTCCACCGCGGCAGCCCCCGGGCCGGCAAGCCGTTCGTGGCGGTCAACTGCGCCACGCTCTCCGAGACGCTCCTGCAGAGCGAGCTCTTCGGCCATGAAAGAGGAGCGTTCACCGGGGCGGTCGAACGGAAGATCGGCAGGATCGAGGCGGCCCAGGGGGGCACCCTGTTCCTCGACGAGGTGGGCGAGATCCCGGCGACGCTCCAGGCCCGGCTGCTGCGCGTCCTGCAGGAACGGGAGTTCGAGCGGGTCGGCGCCACGCGCCCGATCAAGGCGGACGTGCGGGTGATCGCCGCCACCAATCGCGACCTGGAGAAGGGGATCCGCGAAGGGACCTTCCGGGAGGACCTCTTCTACCGTCTCAACGTCATCGCGGTGACCCTGCCCTCGCTGAGCGAGCGCCGGGAGGACATCCCTCTGCTCGCCAGCCACTTCACGGCCCTGTTCAGCCGCAAGCTCGGCCGCCGGGTCGTGGGCTTCACCCCCGAGGCCCGCACCTGCCTGCTCCGCTATGGCTGGCCGGGTAACGTCCGCGAACTCGCCAACGCGATCGAGCGCGCGGTCGTGCTCGGCGAGGGCGAGCTGATCCGTCCCGAGGATCTGCCGGAGACCGTGCTCGAATCCGCGCCCGCGGAGCGCGCCGGCAGTCCGGTCGGCAAGTATCACGATACGGTGAACGCCTTTAAACAGCGATTGATCCTCGATGCGATCGATCAGGCCGGCGGCAATATCACCAAGGCGGCGGAGCTCCTCGAGTTGAATCCGACCTATCTGCACCGGTTGATGCGGAACTTCGACGTCAAACCTCCGGCCAGGAGTTAGCGTCCTCCAACATCGGCCCCAGCCTCTCCAGCACGCTCTCCCGCAACCTCTCGGCCAGCCGCTTACGATCGGCTTCCACGACCGGCTCCGGCGCGAAACTGATCGTGGCCTCGATCCGGGGCAGTCGAAACAGGCTCAGGAGATGCGAGCCGAGGGGCGTGCCCCCCCACCAGCAGGCCTCCGGCGGGCGGTAGCCCAGCGTGGCGGCATGGACCGGAAAACCCTTCCGGGCCGGCAGCGCCAGGAGCGGCGAACGGAAGGGCAGGACCGTCTCGCCGGAGGAGCTGGTCCCCTCCGGAAAGACGATCACCCCCTCGCCGCGGGCGAGCGCCGCCTCGATCTCGGCCAGCACACGGGGGATGTCCCGGCGGTCGGAGCGATCGATGAAGAGGGTGCCGAACCCCTTGCAGAGCGGTCCCAGCAACGGCCAGCGCCGCACCTCCGCCTTGGCGACGAAGCGCACCGGCAACCGGCTCGCCAGGACGAGGATGTCGAGATAGCTCAGGTGGTTGGTGGCCAGCAGGAACGGCGGCCGCGGCGGCGGGCCCGAGACCCTGACCTCGGCCCGCAGCAGGGCGAGCAGGCAGCGGCAGGTGGCGCGGAACAGCCCCTCCCGGTACCGCCGCCGGGAACGCGGGGCGAAGGCGAGGACGGCCGCTCCCAGGGCCAGGAGAACGCCCGACCCGAGGATCACGGGCGCCACCGCGGCCAGGCGCCCCCAGGAGACGGAACGGTCAGGCATGGGCGGGGGATCATACCCCGCCGCGCCGGCACTTCCGTCACGCTGCCGTCACCGACCTTACAACTTTTTTACCGCACGCCCGGTACCCCCTGGAATCTCGGCCCGGCTGGCGGGGTTGAAACCTGCGGGGTGCCATGGCGTACCTATCTCTCTGCTCTCCGCAGAGGACTCCAGGGGAGAATCATTTTGAGGAAGCTCTTCAGTCTTTTTGTGCCGACTCTTGTCCTGTCGGCGTTGCTGGCGGGGTGCGGAGGGGATCCCGCGGCCGCCGGGGGGAAGGGGAAGGGGGCGGAGCAGCAGGGCAAGGAAGGCGGAGGCAAGCCCGCCGGTCCCCCGCGCGAGGTGCGCCTCGCCACGGCCGAGGAGGGGACGCTGGCGCGGACGGTCGAGGTCTCCGGCACGCTCGCCGCCGACGAGGAGACCCAGCTCGGCTTCAAGATCGCCGGCCGGCTCGAGCGGATGCAGGTGGACATCGGCACGCCCGTGCGCCGCGGCCAGGTGATCGCGCGGCTGGCGCCGACCGACTTCCAGCTCCGGGTCCGCCAGGCCGAAACCGCCCTCCAGCAGGCGCGGACCCAGCTCGGCCTCCCCCCCGGCGGCACCAGCGACGCCGTCGACCCCGGGCAGACGGCCGGCGTCAAACAGGCCGCGGCGACCCTCAAGCAGGCCCAGCTCACCCGCGACCGCATGGTCAGGCTCTTCGACGAGCAGCTCATCCCCAAACAGGACCTCGACGCCGCCGAGGCCTCTCTCGGCGTGGCCGAGGGGCGGCATCAGGAGGCGATCGAGACGGCCCGCACCCGCCAGGCCCTGCTCTCGCAGCGCCGGAGCGAGCTCGCCATCGCCCAGCAGCAGCTCGCCGACTCGGTGCTCACGGCACCTTTCGACGGCGCCATCCGCGAGCGGTTGGTAAGCCCCGGCGACTATCTGGCGGCCGGCGCGCCGGTCGCCGTCCTGGTGCGGGTCCACCCGTTGCGGCTGAAGCTCTCGGTGCCGGAGCGCGAGGCGCTCGGCGTCCGCGTCGGCCAGCCGGTCGAGCTCACCGTCGAGGGGGTGCCCAACAAGCGCACCGGCAAGGTCGCCCGCATCAGCCCGGCGATCACCGAGGACAACCGCACGCTGATGGTGGAGGCCGAGGTGCCCAACGCCGACGGCGCCCTGCGGCCGGGCTCGTTCGCCCGCGCGGCGATCGTCGTCCAGTCCGGCGACCCGGCCGTCCTCGTCCCCGCCTCCTCCATCGTCAGCTTCGCCGGCATCCAGAAGGTGGTCGGGGTCGAGGGGGGGAAGGCGGTCGAGAAGAAGGTCCGGACCGGCCGCCACTCGGGCGACCAGGTCGAGATCGTGGAAGGGATCAAGCCCGGCGAGGCGGTGGTGATCCAGCCCGGCAACATCGTCACCGGCGAGGCCGTGCGAGTGGTGTCCTAAGCAAGGGGTGTCCTGAGGAGTCGTATGCAGAAGCTCGCCGATATCTGTATCCGCCGGCCGGTGTTCGCGGCCATGATCATCCTCGCCCTGGTCGTCGTGGGCGCCGCCAGCTACGGCCGTCTGGGGGTGGACCGCTTCCCCTCCGTCGACCTGCCGACGGTCTCGGTGCGCACGTCCCTGCCCGGCTCCTCGACCGAGGAGACCGAGGCCGAGATCTCGCAGAAGATCGAGGAGGCGGTCAACACGGTCGAGGGGATCGAGGAGCTGCGCTCCGTCTCCTCCGGCTCCAGCTCCTTCGTCATCGCCACCTTCAGCCTCAGCCGCGACATCGAGACCGCCACCCAGGACATCCGCGACCGCGTCGCGGGGGTCCTGCGCAACCTGCCGGACGACGTCCAGCCGCCGGTGGTCTCCAAATTCGACAACGACAGCTCGCCGGTGATGTCGATCGCGCTCTCGGGCAACCGCTCGCTGCGCGAGCTGACCGAGTACGCCGACAAGGTGATCAAGGTCCAGCTCGAGCGTTCGGCCGGGGTCGGCGAGGTGCAGCTCGTCGGCGGTCTCGAGCGGGCGATCAACATCTGGATCGATCCCGACCGGCTGGCCGCCTTCAACATCCCGATCACCGCGGTGCGCCAGGCCATGGTGCGGCAGAACGCCGAGGCGCCGGGCGGCAACGTCACCTCCGGCGCGCGCGAGCAGACGCTGCGCACCATGGGACGCTTCGACAACGCGGGCGACTTCAACGACCTGGTGGTGGCCACGATCAACGGCCAGCCGGTGCGCGTGCGCGACCTCGGCGAGGCCGAGGACGGCACCAAGGAGCAGCGCTCGATCGCCCGGCTGAACGGCGTGCCGACCGTCAGCCTCGACATCCGGCGGCAGTCGGGGGCCAACACGGTGGAGGTGATCGAGGGGGTCAAGGAGTCGCTGGCGCGGGTCGAGTCGCAGCTGCCGCCGGACCTCAAGGTGCAGGTGATCCGCGACCAGTCGACGCTACATCTACGCCGCCCTCCACGAGATCAAGCTGCACCTGATCCTGGGCAGCATCTTCGCCTCGCTGGTGGTGTTCGCCTTCATGCGGAGCTGGCGCTCGACGGTGATCGCCGCGGTGGCGATCCCGACCTCGGTCATCGCCACCTTCGGGATGATGAAGGCCCTCGACTTCACGCTCAACAGCGTCACCATGCTCGCCCTGGTGCTGATGGTGGGCGTGGTGATCGACGACGCCATCGTCGTGCTCGAGAACATCTTCCGCTTCATCGAGGAGAAGAAGATGGACTCCGTTCGAGGCGGCCAGGAAGGCGACCCAGGAGATCGGCCTGCCGGTGCTGGCGACGACGCTGTCGCTGGTCGTCATCTTCGTGCCGGTCTCCTTCATGTCGAGCATCTCCGGGCGGTTCCTCTACCAGTTCGGCCTCACGGCGGCGGCGGCGGTGCTGGTCTCGCTGCTGGTCTCCTTCACGCTGACGCCGATGATGAGCGCCCGCATGCTGCGCGCCGAGGACGCGTCGTCCGGTCACGGCGGCCATGACGACCACGGCCCGGCCCGCTCGCGGCAGGGCTTCTACGCCCGGCTCGACCGCGGCTACGAGCGGCTGCTGCGGTTCACCATGGTCCACCGGCGCGCGGCGGCCCTGATCTGCCTCGGGATCATGCTGACCTCGATCCCGCTGTTCAAGCTGGTGAAGATGGAGTACATCCCGAGCGACGTCGACGAGGCGGAGTTCGAGGTCAACGTCCGCGCGCCCGAGGGGACGAGCCTCGCCGGCATCGACGAGGCGATGCGGGCGATCGAGGCGGAGCTGCGCCAGGTCCACGGCATCCGCGACGTGCTCGCCACGGCGGGCGGCGGCTTCCTCGGCGGCGTCAACCAGGGGAGCGTGTTCGTGCGCATCACGCCGCAGCGAGGAGCGCAAGTTCTCGATCTCCCGGTTCCTGAACGGCCTGGTCCACCTCGATCCCGGCGCCGCCTTCCGCGACAACTACAGCCAGCAGGAGGTGATGCTGGCGGTCCGCAAGCGGCTCTCCAAATTCAAGGATCTGCGCTGCGCGGTGCGCAACCCGCGGTCCTTCAACATCGGCGGCGGCGGCTTCGACATCGACTTCGCCCTGCGCGGCCCGGACCTCCAGGCGCTCGCCAGCTATGCCGAGCAACTGCGGGAAAAGTCCAAGGAGCTGGGCGGCATCGTCGACGCCGACACCACGCTCAAGCTCGACCGCCCCGAGCTGCGGGTCGAGATCGACCGCGAGCGCGCCGCCGCCCTCGGGGTCGACATGTCCGACGTCGGCAGCGCCCTGCAGCTCATGGTCGGCGGCGACCAGCAGGTCTCCCGCTTCCACGACCCGGGGATCAACGACGACTACGACGTCCAGCTCCGGCTCGCCGAGGGGTCCCGCAACGATCCGGAGGCGATCAAGGGCCTCTTCGTTCCGGGCCGGGACGGCAAGCTCTATCAGCTCGGCAACTTCGTCTCCCTCCACGAGGAGACCACGGCCTCCCGCGTCGACCGCCTGGACCGCCAGCGGCAGGTCAGCCTGCGCGCCAGCGTCGCTCCCGGCTACGCGCTGGCGGACCGGCTGGAGGCGCTTGCAGCAGGCGTTCGACGAGATGAACCTGCCGCCCACCTACTCGACGGCGGTCGGCGGCAGCGGCCGCGAGCTGGCGCGCACCTCCAGCGAGTTCATCTGGGCGCTCACGCTGTCGATCATCTTCATGTACATGATCCTCGCCTCGCAGTTCGAGAGCGTGGTCCACCCGCTGACCATCCTGCTGTCACTGCCGCTGGCCGTGCCCTTCGCCCTGCTCTCGCTGTGGGCGACGCACAACACGCTCAACCTCTACTCGGCGCTGGGCATCCTGGTGCTCTTCGGCGTGGTGAAGAAGAACGCCATCCTGCAGATCGACCACATGAACAACCTGCGGGCGCAGGGGATGGACCGCCTGCCGGCGATCCTCCAGGGCAACCGCGACCGGCTGCGGCCGATCCTGATGACCACGCTGGCCCTGGTGGCCGGCATGCTCCCGCTCGCCCTCGGCACCGGCCCGGGCGCCGAGGAGCGGCGGGCGATCGCCGTCGTGGTCATCGGCGGCCAGAGCCTCTCGCTGCGTGCTGACGCTGCTCGCCACCCCGGTCTTCTACTCGCTGTTCGACGACCTGCGGGGGAAGGAGAAGATGGGCGAGCTGGTGCGGCGGATCTTTCCGAAACGCGGGGAACGGGAGATCGAGGAGGAGGCGGCGTAGCACCTCTGCTACAATGGCGCTATGAAAACGATTGCTCAGCGCGAGCTCAGGAACCAGAGTGGCGAGATCCTTCGCCAAGCCGAAGCGGGGCAGCAGTTCACGATCACCGTGGACGGCCGCCCGGTTGCTGTTCTCGGCCCTTGCCAAAAACGGCAGTGGGTGCCCCGAGAGGAACTGCTGAAGATTCTGAAGGCCCTACCTCCCGACCCTACGCTCCTCGACGAGGTGCGTGAATTGGGCGGCACTCTGGAAGATCTGGGCGATCCATGGGAACGGTAGAACGGGGTCTTCTCGACACCTCAGTGCTCATTGCGCGCGAGGAAGAGCCCGAGATCGAAGTTCCCCTCGAAATCGCCATTTCTGTAGTTACACTCGCGGAGTTGCACTACGGTGTTCTGATTGCCAAGGATGATCTGACTCGACAGCGCCGGCTGAGCCGGCTCGGAGCGATCGAGGCAAGCCTCCAGCCTCTACCGGTCGATTCCGCCGTAGCCCGTGCTTTTGGAGTCATATCTCATGCAGTCAAGGCCGCCGGTCGTCAGCCCCGGTCTCGAAGCATGGACCTGTTGATAGCAGCCACCGCCCTGGCGCACAACATACCGGTCTACACGCGGAACGCCGCCGACTTCGAGGGCCTTCAGAGCTTGGTTGACGTCAAGATCGTTTAGGTCAGCGCTCCACCTCCGCCACCCTTCCGTCGCCGTAGACCTTCCCCTTGTAGCTCCGCCCCATCTCGAAACCTCGCCAGACCGCCTCGCTCGGCGCCTTGTAGGTGACCGGCTTCCCCTCGGCGGTCTGGAAGAGCACTTCGTAGGTCTCCTCGCGCTTCCCCGCGCGCTCCCTGCTTCCCAGCCGGAGATCGGGCCAGACGGCGGTGTGGTCCTGCCCTCTCGGCGCGGGCCTCGCGGTCGGGCTGCCATTTCTCGATCTCGTAACGGACGCGCTGCCGGTAGACCGGCTGATCGCGGTAGACCGGCTGCTGGTAGGTCTCCTCGCGCGAACGGTTCTCGTAGGTGGGGCGGTCCTCGTAGACGTCCTCGAAGTAGCCGTTGCCGAGATCCCGGGTGCCGACCTTGACCCGCTCGGTGCCGGTCTGCACCCGCTCGCTGACGGTGCGGGTCCGCGTCTCGCTGCCGATCTGGATGTGATCGACGTGATGGACCTCGCGGCTTCTCCCGAGGATGCGGGCGCCGCCCGGCACCTCCCCTTCCCAGGCCTGCTCGGTGACCGGCCGGAGCTCCTCGACCGCGATCGTCCGCAGCCAGTGGAAGCCGGTGACGGTGAGCGTCGTCGACTTCGGCCGGCCGAGGAAGACGGCGAGCGCGATCAGCGCGATCAGTCCCAGGCAGCCGAGGCCGAAGCCCTTCTTCAGCCGCGATCCGCCGCTCCCCTGGGGGGGCGCCGCCAGCGTCTCCGGAGCGGGAGGAGCCGGGGCGTCGAAACGCCGCTCGACGACCTCGCGCGTCTTCGCCGCGTCGCGGGGCGCGCCGCAGCCGGAGCAGAACGTGTTGACGGCGGGGTTGTCCGCGTCGCAGTAGGGGCAGATCCAGTCCGCGCCGGCCGCGGCCCGCTTCAGGGCCTCGGCCTCTGTGACCTCGGGCGCGTCGTCCGGCAGATAGAACGGGACCTCGGGGCCGCGGGGGGAACCGCAGCCGCCGCAGAACTTGTCGGGTCCGCGGTTCCGTTTCCGGCCGCAGACGGGGCAATCCCAGGCACCTTCACGAATGGCCAACGTCGTCTCCTGTCGGTCGGTGGGGGATCGTATCGCCGATTGGACGTCCGTGGCCGGCGAGTATCCTTGCGTCCATGGCGCCCCTCATCCCCACTCCACGCACGCGGTCTTCAACCAGCCGCCGCCGTTCGAGGACGTCAACCTCTTCACCTCCGACCGCGTCCTCGCCGAGGCGTTGCGGCGCGAGGGGGCGGGCTGGGCCGAGGAGCGGGCGCGGGCGTTCGGGGAGATCGTGGGGCGGCGGGAGACGATCGCCTGGGGGTTCCAGGCCAACGAGCATCCGCCGGTCCTGCGCACGCACGACCGCAACGGCAACCGGATCGACGAGGTGGAGTTCCACCCCGCCTGGCACGCGCTGATGGCGCTCGGGGTGGAGCATGGGCTGCATGCCCTCCCCTGGCGCGAGCCGCGCCCGGGGCGCACGTGGCGCGGGCGGCGATGTTCATGCTGCTGGCCGAGGTGGAGGCCGGAGTGGGATGCCCGCTCTCGATGACCTACTCGGCGGTGCCGGCCCTGCGCCTCCAGCCCGAGCTCGCCGCCGAGTGGGTGCCGCGCCTCACCTCGACGGTCTACGATCCGCGCCTCGTGCCCTCCGGGGAGAAGGCGGGCGCCCTCTGCGGCATGGCGATGACCGAGAAGCAGGGGGGCTCCGACGTGCGCGCCAACACCACCCAGGCGCGGCCGACGGGCGACGCGCTACGAGATCACCGGTCACAAGTGGTTCTGCTCGGCGCCGATGTGCGACGCCTTCCTCGTGCTCGCCCAAGCCCCGGCGGGCTCTCCTGCTTCCTCCTCCCCCGCTTCACCCCGGACGGCGCGCGCAACCGCTTCCACCTCCAGCGGCTCAAGGACAAGCTCGGCAACCGCTCCAACGCCTCCAGCGAGGTGGAGTTCCGCGCCGCCTGGGCCCGCCTCATCGGCGAGGAGGGGCGCGGCGTGCAGACGATCCTGGAGATGGTGAACCACACGCGGCTCGACTGCGTGATCGGCGCCGCGGCGGGGATGCGCTGGGGGACCGCGCGGGCGGTCCACCACGCCGCCCACCGCCGGACCTTCGGCAAAGCGCTGATCGATCAGCCGCTGATGCGCAACGTCCTCGCCGATCTCGCCCTCGAATCCGAGGCCGCCACCACGGCGATGATGCGCCTCGCCCGCGCCTATGACGCAGGCAACGGAGAATAATGCCGCGGAGACCCCGCTCCGGCGCCTCGCCACCGCCGTGCTCAAGTACTGGACCTGCAAGCGCTCGCCGGTTCACGCCGCCGAGGCGCTGGAGTGCCTGGGCGGCAACGGCTACGTCGAGGAATGGGGGATGGCGCGGCTCTACCGGGAAGCGCCGCTCAACTCGATCTGGGAAGGGTCCGGCAACGTCCAGTGCCTCGACGTGCTGCGGGCGATCCAGAAGACCCCCGAGTCGCTCGGGGCCCTGTTCGCCGAGATCTGGGAGGCCCGGGGGGGCGATCACCGGCTGGACATCTACGTCAACGAGCTGCGCGCGCAGCTCGAAAGACAGCGAGGATCTGGAGGTGCGAGCCCGCCGGCTGGTCGAGCGCCTGGCCCTGGCCCTCCAGGCCTCGCTGCTCGTGCGCCACGCCCCGGCGGAGATCGCCGACGCCTTCTGCGCCAGCCGCCTGGCCGGCGACGGCGGCCGCGCCTTCGGAACCCTGCCGCCAGGGACGGATTTCAAGACGATTCTGGAGCGGGTGCTGCCGGGTTGAACCGAAGTTTTTCTCTCGGGGTCCCGGAATTGCAAAGGCCTGTAATGAGGTTTCTGAATGTGGATACGGTATCTAGAGGAGGAGACGACCCGATGAAATGCCAGACCCCGGATTGCATTGGCGAGCACGAGCAGCGAGGGATCAGCCACTCGGTGATCTACCGGCAGCGGACCGTGGTCGTCCACAACGTGCCGGCGCACGTCTGCCCGGAGTGCGGCGACGCCGTGCTGATCGAGGAGACGACGATCCACCTCGAAAACCTGCTGCGGCGCAAGGCACGGTCGAAGGCCCCGGCGTTCGCCTACGAGGTCTGATCGCCGCAACTGAATCCCGGCTGCAACCACGGGACCGGTTCTGGCGTACTCTCCCTGTCATTCGCCGACAGGAGAGATTCCGATGCGTAACGCAGCGCTCGCCGTTCTGACCCTCGTTTTCGCCCTTCTCTTCGCACCCCTGGCTCAGGCCCAGGCTCCCACGCGCGTCCTGGTGGCTGATCCGGTGTTCGATCGGCCGCGGGTCCCTCCGCGCCGGTGCCGGTGCCGGAACCGAGCGAGAAGGCCCTGCGCTACTACCGGAGCAGCAACGTCCTCTGGGCGATCTCCACGATCTGGGGACTGCTCGTGCCGCTGCTCCTGCTCTTCACCGGCCTCTCGGCCCGGATGCGCGACGCGGCCCGCAAGGTCGGCCGCAACTGGTTCCTCACCGTCGTCCTCTACGGCATTCTCTTCACCCTCGTCACGGCGGTCCTCTCCCTGCCGCTGGACTACTACTCGGGCTTCGTCCGCCCGCACGCCTACGGCCTTTCGGACCAGACCGCGGCCAAGTGGTGGAGCGACGCGATCATCGGGCTGGTCATCGGCTGCGTGGCCATGGCCCTGCTGCTCTGGATCCCCTACCTGCTGCTGCGCAAGAGCCCCCGCCGCTGGTGGCTCTACTCGGGCCTCGCCGCCGTCCCCCTGCTGATCCTCCTGCTGCTCATCACTCCGACCGTGATCGAGCCGCTGTTCAACAAGTTCGGGCCGATGAAGGACAAGGCCCTGGAGGCCCGGATCCTGGCCCTGGCCGACCGCGCGGGGATCGAGGGGGGCCGGGTCTACGAGGTCAACAAGAGCGTCGACACCAAGACGGTCAACGCCTACGTCACCGGCCTGGGCGGCACCAAGCGGATCGTGCTCTGGGACACCATCCTGGCCAAGCTCTCGCCGCCCGAGGTGCTGTTCGTCATGGGCCACGAGATGGGGCACTACGTGCTGGGCCACACCTGGCAGCTCGTCCTCCTCGGGACCGTCCTGGCCCTCTTCGGCGCCTGGGTGATCCATCGCACGGCGGGCGAGCTGATCGCGCGCTACCGCGCCCGCTTCGGCTTCGCCGAGCTGGCGGACGTCGCCTCGCTGCCGCTCATGATCCTGCTCTTCTCCATCGTCTCGCTGGTGCTGACGCCCGCCATCCTGGCCTTCGGCCGCAACGTCGAGCACGAGGCGGACCGCTTCGGCCTCGAGATCACGCGCGACAACCACGACTGCGCCACCGCCTTCGTGAAGCTGCAGCAGGAGAACCTCAGCGTGCCGCGCCCCGGCCTGCTCTACAAGCTCTGGCGCTCCGATCACCCGCCGCTCGGCGAGCGCATCGACTTCTGCAACGAGTACCGCCCCTGGGAGACCGGAGCGCCGCTGAAGTACGGGGACAAGGTCCGGAAGGCGCAGGGGTAGCCCCCTCGCAGAGGCCTCCCTGGACCCCGGAACCGGCGCGGCTACTTCGGGCAGCAGCTCCTGAAGTTGTTGAAGGTATATTCGGTACACTGCATCGCGGTGGTCAGAGCTGCCGCGGAGGTCAGCTTCAACTGCTCGTCCGCCAGCTCCACGGCGGCGGAGGGGTGATCCGGAAGCTGGGTCCTCTCCTCGGCGGAGAGACTGGCGCGGTAGAGAGGGTCCTTCCAGGCGCGGATGACGTCGGTCTTGTTCATGCTGAAAACCTCCTGAAGACCGTAGGCCCGATCTGGACAGGGCCACGGATCCCCTGAGTATAGACCCGCGGGTCAGGCGATGCCGCCGAGGACCAGTTTGCCGATCATCCGTCCGGATTCGAGCGCGGCGTGCGCCTGGCGCAGGTTTTCGGCGTTGAGCGGACCGTAATTCTCCCGCATCGTGTGGCGTAGCGTGCCCTCGTCGATGAGGCGCGCGGTCTCCTCCAGGAGGTCGTGCTGCGCCTGCATGTCCGGCGTCTGATACTGAGCCCGCGTGAACATCAGCTCCCAGCAGATCGCCACGCTCTTGCTCTGGAACAGGTTGATCGGCACCGGCTGACCCCCCTTCGTTCCGACGATCAGGCAGAGCTTCCCCTGCGGCTTGATCACGTCCGCCATGTTCTGGAGATGGGCCTCCGTGTTGGCGGCGCACAGGATGTAATCGACCTCCCCGGCGCCGATCCGCTTGAATTCCTCCTTGAACGGCTGCCGGTGATTGATCACCTCGTCCGCGCCCATCTCCCGGCACCACGCCTCGGTCTCCCCGCGCGAGGCGGTCGCGATGACGCGCAGGCCCGCCAGCTTCTTGGCGATCTGGATGGCGATCGAGCCCACTCCGCCGGCGCCCGCGATCACCAGCAGGCTCTTGCCGGAGGAACCCTCGGATCGCGGGATGCCCATCCGGTCGAAAAATGCCTCCCAGGCGGTGATCGTGGTGAGCGGCATCGCGGCGGCCTCCTCGAACGACAGGCTGCGCGGCTTGCGGGCGGCGATCCGCTCGTCCACCAGGTGATATTCACTGTCGCACCCCTGGCGCGTGATGCTCCCCGCGTAATAGACCTCGTCGCCCACCGAGAGCAGCGAGACCTCCTCCCCCACCGCCTCGATCACGCCCGCGGCGTCCCAGCCGAGGATCTTGGGCTCCGTCTCCACCTTGTCCTTGGGAGAGCGGACCTTGGTGTCCACCGGGTTCACGGAGACCGCCTTGACGCGGACGAGCAGATCCCGGCCCTGGGCTTCGGGCTTGGGGATCTCGAGGTTGATCAGGCTTTCGGGGTTGTCGACGGGCAGGTATTTATAGAGTCCGACGGCTTTCATGCTCTCTCCTTCAACGCTGGTCCCACTTTCTCTTCGCAACAAGTCGATCATATTCCTCTCGAAGCCGCTCCCTGAAGCCACCCTGGAGGGTAGGACGCTCCCTACTCGCCGGAGCGTTGCGCGGCACGAGAGGAGAGTGCATGATTCGTGATCGGCTCTCGGCGCCGCGGGCAAACACTGCGATGAGCAACCAGGACCAGACCTACTTACAGACGCCGGAGCAATGGACGAGCTTCCTCTCGGCCCTGGTCCATGAGCTGCGGACCCCCATCGCCAGCTTCCGGATCCTCACAGATCTCCTGGCCGCAGCGCCGCCGAGCCGTCTCGGCGACCAGGAGCGGCGCTATGCCGAGAACATCCGGGACGTGGCGCAGGACATCCAGTCCCTGCTCGGTGACGTCGGTGAGCTGGCGCGGTTGCTGGCCGGCCGGCTCGCCGTCCGGCCCGGGACGGTCGTCCTCGAAAAGCTCGTCGACCAGGTCGAGGAGGCGGTGCGCCCGCGAGCGTGGGAAAACGGGATCGCCATCACCGACTCCCTGGACCTCGCCCTGCCTCCTCTCTTCCAAACCGACCCGGACCGCCTGCGGGAGATCCTGATCCTGCTCCTGGGCAACGTTGCCGGCAACGCCAGGTCCGAGGTCCTGTTCCGGCTCGAAGGGGGGGATGGGAACCTCCGCGCCGTCCTCTCCTCCGACGGGCCCCCTTTTCCGGAAGAGGCGCTCGCGACCCTCTTCGCGCCCTTCCAGGATGGCATCCGGGCCGCCCGGGCGAGCGGCGGCCGCAGCCTGTCGCTGCCTCTCGCGAAGGAGCTGGCGCGGCTCCTGGGCGGTACGCTGCGCGCGGAGAACCGGGAAGGGAAACCCGCCTTCGTCCTGTCCCTGCCCGCCGCCGGCTCCTGATCTCTACGAGCTCCGAGCGTTCAGGAGCTCGCGGATCAGGCGCAGCAGGTCCTGAGTGGCGAAAGGCTTCTCCAGAAAAGCGTCGGCGGTGATCTTGTCGGCGTCCCGGCGGGCCAGGGCATCGTCGGTATAACCTGACATGAGGACCACCTTCATCAAGGGGTAGCGCCCCTTGAGCTGAGCGGCCAGATCGGCGCCGGTGCCGCCGGGCATCACCATGTCGCTCAGCAGGAGCTGGACGGCGTCGCCGCGAGCCGCCGCGAGAGCGTGGGCAGCCGCCGGATTTTCCGCCGCCAGGACTTGGTACCCCTGGCTTTCCAGCACCTGCCGCAGCAGTCCCCGGAACATGTCGTCGTCCTCCGCGAGGAGGATCGCCCCGCGCTCTTTGCCGTGCTCCAAAGGCACCGCGGCCTCCTCCGGCTCGGCGGCGGCGGGCGCGGGCTCCTCGCGGAACGGCTCGCGGGCGCGGGGGAGATAGATCCGGAAAGTGGCCCCCTGCCCGGGCCGGCTCTCCACCGCGATCCCCCCCTGGCAGCGCAGGACGATGGCGTGCACCGTCGAGAGCCCCAGGCCGGTGCCCTTGCCCGGCTCCTTGGTGGTGAAGAACGGCTCGAAGATCCGCTTGCGGACCTCCTCGTTCATGCCGGTGCCGGTGTCCGCCACCTGGACCAGGACGTACGGCCCCGGGGGGAGCCGCCCTCCCTCGACCGCGATCTCATGGTCCGCCGCGAGGTTGTGCAATGAAACCTTCAAGGCACCGCCGTAGGGCATGGCGTCGCACGCGTTGACCACCAGGTTGAGGAGGACCTGGTGCAACTCGCCGGGATTGCCCCAGACGCGGCCGAGTCGCGGCTCGATCTCCCGGGTCAACCGGATGTCCTCGCCGATCAGCCGGTCGAGCATGACCGCCACGTCGGCGAGCAGCTCGGTCAGGTCGACCACCTGCGCCTGGACTTCCTGGCGCCGGCTGAACAGGAGGAGCTGCCGCGTCAGTTGCGCGCCGCGCAGGGCCGCGCGGTGGATCTGCTCGACGGGCTGGCGCAGTGCCCCGTCGCGCGGCAGCGCGCCCAGCAGCATCTCGCTGTAGCCGCGGATCGTGCCGAGCAGGGTATTGAAATCGTGCGCCACGCCGCCGGCGAGGCGGCCGATGGCCTCCATCTTCTGCGATTGGCGGAACTCGTCCTCCAGCCGGACCCGGTCCGTGAGGTCGCGCAGCGTCCCCAGGAAGAAGACCTCGCTGCCGTGGCGGACCTCGCTCACCGCGAGGTCCACGGGGAACGTCGAGCCGTCGCGGCGCCGCCCTTCGACCTGCCGGCCGATGCCGATGATCCGCGCCTCGCCGGTTTTCTTGTAACGGTCGAGATAGCCGTCGTGCTCCTCGCGCCAGGGGGGCGGCATGAGCACCTTGACGTTCTGTCCGACCAGCTCCTCGGGCGCGTAGCCGAACAGCCTCTGGACCGACGGGTTGACCGACTGGATGATGCCGGCGGTGTCGATGATCACGACCCCGTCCACGGCGGCGTTGAGCACCGCCCGCAGCCGCTCCGTGCTCTGCTGAAGCGCCGCCTGGGTTCGCCTCTGCTCGGAGATGTCTTCCACCAGCCCGATGTGGTGGGTGATCCGGCCGCTCTCCTCGAGGAGCGGATGGACCATCAGATGGCCCCAGAAGACCGAGCCGTCCTTGCGGAGGAAGCGCTTTTCGATCCGGTACGAGCTGCGTCTCCCCGCCGTGAGCTCGTCATAGAGCTCGCGGCTGCGCGGCAGATCGTCCGGGTGGGTAAGGTCGAAGATGGTCCGCTCATGCAGCTCCGCCGCGGAATATCCCAGCATCTTCTGGTAGGCGGGGTTGGCCTCCACGATCCGCCCACCTTCCGCCGTCGAGGAGATCCGGATGCCGATGGCGGGATTGTCGAAGATCGCCCGGTAGCGGCTCGAGCGCTTGCCGCTGCCTTCCAGGCCTCCTTGCGCTTCTGCATCGTCGGTCATCTTGCTCTCGGGCGCAGCCTGCGGATTCTTCGAAGACTACCATGCACCCACGCCACACCCGTGAGCAAGAGCCCCGATCTCAGATCGCTACGCGGAAACCTCGTCGGAAACGAACTTCCAGTCCGCCCCCACCCTGGCGCTCTCTGCCGCTTCCTGCCGCGGGCGGGCGGACGGCGGCACGATCAGCAGGTTGCAGGCGGCGCGGCGCATCACTCCTTGCGCGATGCTGCCCAGCATCAGCCGCTCGAAGCCCTGGCGCCCGTGCGTGCCGAGGATCGCCAGGGCCGTCCGCCGCTCTTCCAGGGTGGCGAGGATCTCTTCGGCGGGATAGCCGATCCGTACCCGGCCCAGCGCCGGGCTGGCACCGTTCGCCCGCAGGAAGCGGCGCAGCGCGTCGAGGGCGAAGCTCTCGATCTGGTCGGGCGTGAACTGGAGCGAGCCCTCGGCCTCCAGTGGGTTGAGGACGAAGAGGGCCTCCTTCTCGGCGCGCTCCGCGCCGATCCGGCGCAGGAAGTCCAGCCCCACACGCAGGGCGTCCGCCGAGATCGGCGAGAGGTCCACCGGGATCTCCACCCGGGCGGGCGGGAGGGCGGCCGCGGAGCGGACCACGAGCACCGGGCAGGGCGCCTTGCGGATCACCCCGTCGGCGGTCGAGCCGAGGATGAGCCGGTGCAGGGCGCCGCTCTCCGAGCCGCCGAGGACGATGAGGTCCGCCCCTTCCCGCCGGGCCAGCTCGGTGATTTCGCCATGGGTCGAGCCCATGACCGATTGGAGCTGGCGGGGTTCGAATCCCGGCAGGCTGGTCAGCCCCGTCCGTTGCGCCTGCTCCGCGAGCCGATCGCGCAGGGTGGCCTCGTATTCCGCGATCCACTTCCCGTCCACGGCGCCGAACATCTCGGCGGAAGAGCCCGGCCGGGAGTGGACGTGGATCAGCCAGGGAACCGCGCCCGTGGCCTCCGCGATGTCGAATCCGGCGCGCACGATGTCGTCGCTCATTGCGGAGAGCGATGTGCCGATGACGATGGTCTTGAACGTGTCTGACATGATCGGTCCCTCCTTTCGCAACCATTTTCCGCGCCGCGGAGGGGCGCGGGCGACACCCGGCGGAGCGGGGCCGCGCCCGCCGCAGGGTGGGGTTCCGCCCTACCCGGAGGGGGGCGTATCCCGATGCCAGGCGGGGGTCGTGCGCGCCAGCACCGCCTCGGCGATCCCCTCCCCCAGGGCGGCTTCCGGCGAGATCATGAGCACGCTGCACGGCGCCTTGCGGGCCACCGTCGCGGCCACGCTGCCGAGGACCATGCGATCGAGCCCGCCGCGCCCATGGGTGCCGAGCATCACGAGATCGTAAGGCTGCTCGCTCAGCTCATGGAGGATCTCGAACCGCGCCTCCCCGGGGAGGACGGCGGTCTCCACGCGCAGGGGCGCCTCGGGCCGGTTCTCGGCGAGGAAGCGCTCCAGCTCGCCGGCGCTCTGGCGCTCGATCAGGGCCAGCGGCAGGTCTCCTTCTGTCTTCTGCCGCTGCGCGGCCATCTCCAGGAAACTGAGGGCGAAGACGGCCCGCACCTCGATCTCCCCGCTCTTCGCGAGCTGACCGAGGAGCTCCATGCCGCAACGGAAAGAGTCGGCGGACAGCGGCGACAGGTCGACCGGCGCCAGAACGCGCCGGGGAGGCACCCGCGGCTCCCCCCGCACCACCAGCACGGGACAGGTGGACTTCCGCAGGACCCGGTCGGCGGTGGAGCCCAGCAGCTCGGCGGCGAAGGGTCCGGACCCGGTGGCGCCCACCACGATCAGGTCGGCTCCGGCCGTATGCGCGGCGTCGACGAGGACGGAGTGCGGGCTGCCGGTCAGGACGCGGGCCTCCACGAGCTCGGCGTTCTCCACCTCGGATCGAGCGATCCCGAGCCGTGCGATCTGCCGGCGGAGCTGCTCCTCGCACCAGGCCACCCGCTCCCGCATGAGATCGGGGGCGAGCTCGGTCTCGACCAGACCGACGACCATCCGGGCCGCGTGGACCAGACAGATCCGCGCGCCGGCGCCCCGGGCCACCGCGAGGCCCGAGCGCACGACCTGGTCGCTCTCCTCCTCGAGCGAGGTGCCGATCAGCACGGTACGGAGCGGACGGTGAACAGGCGTCTGGGTGGTCATAGGGACCTCCTCTCTGGACTCAGCGTATCCAAGTCTTCTCGGAGGCCACGACCCCCGCCGGGGTGGAGCGGCGAGTCCGGAGACCACCCGAAAGGGTGGTACCTGGTCAGGCGGAAGGATAAATCGGCGCGACGCAAGCCTGCGACGCCTCGCACATCCGCAAGTGACGCATATTCCCCATACTTTGATGCAACGTAAGGCTAATTGAAGCGACCTATCCTTATTTGATGCATCATAAGAATCTTTTGAAGCAACATAACCCTATACGGCGCAACGTAAGCCTAGGCGAAGCAACGTAACTTCAAATGGCGCAACCTGATCTTGAGTCGCTTCAATCCTGCCCAAGCTGTTCTCAGTTCCCTGGATTTGAAGCATCGCCGCTTACCGTGATGCAACACAGGCTCATATGAAGCAACGTAGTCCAGAATGAAGCGTCCTGAGCTTACGTTGCTTCGTTTTAAGGAAAAAACGTCCTGGCGGGCCTTGAAACAGACCGCCGTCAGCAAATATGAAGCAACTCAGCGTTAGATTCCCTGCCGGGCGGTACCGCGAATCTCCTGACGGCGGTTTGTTGCAACGTCTCCTCAGCGGGGCCGGCCGGCGCGCCGCAGGATCGTTCCGGCGGCCAGCGGCAGCAGGCTCATCACCATCACCACGCCCTCCCCCCGGGCACCAGGGTCGACGAGCCGGAGCGCCCGCGCCACCGGCGGCACGTAGACGGCGAGGACATCATCAGGCCTTCTTATCTCTTCGCCGATGGCATAAAATGATGGCAGGAGACCTGCCATGCCAACAAGAGCGTACAACTTTCATATCCCTCTTCCCCAAGAGTTGCACGAGATGCTACGCGCGGAGTCCGAAGCTTCAGGGGAACCGGCGACCAATCTTGCGCGGGAGGCGCTCAGTGACTGGCTGAAGAGGCGCAAGAGGGAGAGGCGGCACGCCGAGATCGCGGCCTTCGCGGCGGAACATGCTGGAACGAGCTTCGACCTGGACCCGGATCTCGAGGCAGCAGGGATCGAAGTCATTGAGGCCGAGAGTTGAGACGGGGCGATCTTTACTGGACGGAGCTGCGTCCCCGATCCGGCTCTGAGCAGCAGGGCCGACGCCCCGTCATCATCGTCTCCCATGACGGCTTCAACGAGGCGCCCGGGTGGAGATCCTTCATCGTCGTCCCCTGTTCCACGTCTCCGTTCCAGAAGAGGAGAGGCCCGACGGTGGTGAGCTTGGCGCAGGGAACCGGCGGGCTGCCTGCCGAATGCGTTGCGCTCTGTCATCAGATCACGACGCTGGACCGCTCGAAGCTCACCCAGCGGATCGGGGCGCTACCCGAGCCGGACCTGCTCGCCATCGAGGATGGGATCAGGGCGGCGATCGACTTCGACTCCTGAAGCCGCCCCCCACCCTCGGGGTGGCCCCGCAAACCGCCCTGGGGAGAACGTCTCCAGCCCTCGCGGGTGTCGCTCCGCGGTTTCCGCCGGCTGAGACTATGAGGATCAATGAGGAGGTGACCCCCAATGGCTTCCATGATTTTCACGAACGACTTGAGAGTCCGCGATTTGATGACGCCGGGCGTCGTCAGCGTCCGTCCCGAGGATAGCGTCGCGGCGGCCTATGAGCTGATGCTCGACAACCGGTTCCGCCACTTGGTCGTGATCGACCCCGACGGCGACCTGATCGGCCTGGTCACCCACCGGGACCTCCTGCGCCACTCGCTGATCGAGCGCGCGGAGCTCCCCTTGAGCCTGCAGCGCACCGTGATGCGGCGCATTCTGGTGGAGGAGGTGATGACCTCGGAGGTCGAGACCGCCGAGGCGGGCCAGTTGCTCGCGGAGGCCGCCCTGATCATGTTCCAGAACAAATACGGCTGCATGCCCGTGGTCGAGGGCTCGCGGGTGGTGGGGATCCTCACCGAGTCCGACTTCGTCCGCTTCTTCGCCCTCGCCGGGCACGTACCGGCGACACGGACGATGGCCGCGGTGGCCGGCAAGCCCTTTTGAGCCGTTACTGCGGTTTTATGTCGCCGGCCGGCGCGACGATGCCGTGGCGCAGGGCGAACCCCACCACCTGCGCGCGGTTGTTCAGGTGCAGCTTGTCGAGGATGTTGCGGACGTGGAACTTGACCGTGTTCTCGCTCACGCCCAGCTTCTGCGCCAGCTTGCGGTTCGAGGTGACGCCGCCGACGAGCAGCTCCAGCACCTCCCGCTCGCGGTCGGTCAGGGCGTCGGGGTCGTGGGGTTCGACGGCGGGCCGGGGCGGACGGGCAAACTCGTGGAGGAGCTTGGCGGCCAGCAGCGGCGTCAGGGCGGGCTCGCCGCGGCCGACCCCCTCGAGGAGGGAGAAGAGCTCCCGCGACTCGATGTTCTTCAGCAGGTAGCCCTGGGCGCCCGACTTGATCGCCTCGAAGAGCTGGGCGTCCTCGTCCGATCCGGTGAGGACGACGACCTTCACCTGGGGCATCTCGGCACTGATCAGACGCGTCGCCGCCAGACCGTCGAGCCCGGGCATCGCGAGATCCATGAGGACGATCTCCGGTTGCAGGCGGCGCGCGAGATCGACGGCTTCCCGCCCCTCGCTCGCTTCCCCGACGACCTCGAAACCACGGGAGGTGAGCAGGCTGCGCAGACTGTCCCGGAAAAGGGTATGGTCATCGGCGATCAGGATTTTCATCTCCGACCTCCTCTACATATCCATGGAGTCCCGATTGGGATGCTTCCCGTGTTTTATAGCATACCGCCGTCGCGCTCGAGGGTGCCCCTACCCTCCCTGGTGGGCCGCCGCCGCCCGCCGCCCACTCTTCCAAACGGTGCGCCGCGCTCACCGCGGCCCGGCAGCGGTGTTACTGCTTTCCGGACTGAGGGTCCAGGTGTGTCTCAGGGCGCCGGCAGCAATAAGGGAATCTGGCGTGCCGATGCCGGGGTGAGTTGGAGAAGGGCGCGGAAAGCGGCCAGGTGGTGGTCCGGTTGCAAGCCGGGGTTGGCATACATCTCTGCGATCAGGTCCCTCCAGCGGAGAAGCTCACGACGAAGACCGTAGCCCGTCTGGACCTCGACCGTGAGATCCACCAGCCGCAGGATCCTCTCGTAGGCCAGCAGGAGACCCGGGCGATCGGCGAGCCGAAGCCGGCGGGTGGCGCGGTTCATTTCGTTGCCGATCATCAGGATCTGTTGGTCGCGAGAGAAGGTCGCCCAGCGCTCGGGAGACAGGGACGCGTGCTGACTCATGGAAGGGGCTCGCCTTCACCGATCAGAGCGAACGTGATCTCCCGGATGCGCTCACGGAGGTCAGGGTTCGCAATGAGCATGCTGCGATTTTCCTGGGCTGGCCGGATATTGATGAGCGAGGTGTATTCGATGCACTCCTCAGGTCCCTGGCCGGGATAGTAGTTCGCTCCCCAGAGGTCCGCCTGCCGGCTCCCGGACTGAAGGAGGAGCTGCTCGGCATCCGCGTGCAGCTCGCCGCCGATAGCGGCGAGCCGGCGCTCAACGTCGACCACGTACTTCACCATGTCCTCGAAATGGAGAAGGACGAGCCGGGCGAGCTCAGCCGGCTCGATCCTGCGTTCGACGATGACGATATCTGGGGCGTCTTCGGCCATGGCTTCGCATTCTACCTGTAGGGAGGTGCTCGATCCCACCTACCCCACCAGCTCTGAAGGATAGTCATGTAGTTCGCGCGCTCGTGGCGCAGGAGGACGGAGACGGCCTGGATGGCGCCGCGGCCGTTCAGGAATAGGTGCGGCTGAGAACGAGGAGGCCCAGGAGGGCCATGCCGAGAGCGGAGGCGGCGAGACCAGCCACCGCCACCCTCCCGGCGCGGTCCTCCCATCGAGGGTCCTGCGCGAGGGCGCGCAGACCGAGCGCCGCACAGCCCGCCATCGCCGGGAGGGAGGGGAAGAGGTAACGCCCCTGCGGCTGCCAGTCGATCCGCACGAGGTACACGACGACCAGGAGGAAGTTGGCGCCGATGACGCTCCCGCAGAGCCATCGCCACCTGGAGGATGGCTCCTCCGCCCCTCCCCCGGCCCGGACGCAGCCGATCGCGACCAGGGCGGTGGGCGGCACGAAGAAGAGGTACGCGGCCGCCGGCAGTTTGACGTTCAGCCAACCGAGCTTGCCCCAGAAGCTCATCCACAGGGAGCCGAGCCAGTGAGGATCGAAGAGGCGGCCGGCTTGCGCGAGACCGCCTCGGGAGACGGCCGGCGGTGGCGGGAAGACCACCCCGAAGCGCCACTGCGCGAGGCAGATCCAGAGCGCCGCGAGGGTGGCCATGGCGGCGGCGAGGAGAACGGCCTCGCGATGGCGCCGCCGCCTCACGAGCCCGAGGGCGACGAGGCAGAGGGGCGCCGCGAGGAGGAAACCGGAGACCTTGCCCCAGGGAGCAAGCCCGGCCGCGGTCCCCGCGAGCAGGGCCATGGCCGGAGAGGGCGAATCGAGGAGCTCCACGAAGCCGAGGACCGCCAGCGCGGCGAAGGTCACCACCGCGCCGTCATTGTTGAGGGTCGCGCTCACGAAGAGAAACTGCGGCGAAAGGACGAAAGGAAGGGTCGCGGCGAGCGCCAGGTCCAGACGCCCGCCGGCGAGACGGCGCGCCGTCGCGAGGACGAGCACCGCGGTCAGGGCGGCCCAAACGAGCCGCGTGATCCGCAGGAGCCGGATGCGCTCTCCCCCGGGTCCCGCGTCCGCTCCGGGGAGGTAGGCTCGCGACCCCTGCCGGAAGAAGCTGAATCGTGGGTCCGGCTGCCAGTGGACTTCGCGGGCGCGCACGCCGAAGAGGGAGGCCGCCGCGGCGGTCGCGAGGTAATCCAGGGGCGCCTGGTAGGACTCGTAGCGGTCGCCGTAGGGCGGCGCGGCGAGCGGCGGCAGGGCGTGCCGCTCCAGGAGATAGCTCACATAGGCGAGGTGCGCCGGCTCGTCCGGGGCCTCGCCGGCCGGCACCGCGAGCGCGTAGGAGGAGCCGAGGACCAGGACCGCGAGCGCGAGGCTGGGCGCGGCGTACCTGAGCGATCCCGCGCCGCGACGCGCCCGGGCCTCGGCGGTGTTCATGACGGTATCCTAACTCCCTGGGAAGCCCGGAAAACGGAAACGGCCCGCATCGGGTCGCCCCGGATGCGGGCCAGTAGAAGCGGAAGGGCGTTACGCGCCGTCCGGGGAGGGCGCGTAGGTCGCGATCGTGAACAGATAGAGGAGCACGCCCGCGCCCACCAGCAGGGCGCCCAGGAAGAGGAACACGAGGAAGGCGGTGGGGTGCCGCCAGAACAGGGTGAGCGCCTCGACGATCAGCCCGAGGGCGACCAGGATCCCCGCCAGCTTCAGACGGCGGCTCAGCACCGGAGTGACGGTCATCACGGCTTCCCCTCCTTCCACAGCTTGACGTTGGCCAGGTTGTGCACGTCGTGGATCTTGTCGTGGCACTCGAGACAGGAGGTCGTGTTCCTGGCCAGGTCCTCGCGGATCGGCTGGTGCAGCTCGCTCTCCTCGAACGATCGCGCGCCGCCATGGCAGTGCAGGCACTCCCGGTTGTTGTAGGGATCGTACAGCTTGATCTGCTTCGGGATCGTGCCGATGTAGTTCACATAGACGTGCCGCAGGCCGCGCAGCTTCGCCTTGTAGTCCCCGAACATCGTGTAATTGGTGTGGCAAGTGAAACAGGCCTCGTCGCGCGGCACGCGGTTGTTCTGGAAGTGGCGCGCCGGCACGTAGGCGGGGTCGTCCACCGTCAGGCTCTTGCCGTAGGGCTCCATCACGTGGCAGGAGAGGCAGAAACGGGTCGACTTCGAGTGCTCCACCTGCGCCGCCGTTCCCAGCCCGGTGGCCAGCAACGGGAGGACGAACAGGCAGAGGAACCCGAGGATACGCCCCCCTCTCGCGGCCACGAGCGAGGGGCGCAGCACGAGCAGGCTGATGAGGGCGATCGTCACCAGGACGATGGCCACGAATCCCGCGGTCGCCGGCTGCATGGCGGGCCCGCTACTTCTTCTGCGCCTGCAGCCAGGCGATCATCGCTCCCAGCTCCTCATCCGTGCCGGTGAAACCCTTGCCATGCTTCTTGCCGTTGAGCTCCCCCTCCTTGCGGAGGAACTTGGCGAGCTTGCCGGCATCCTCCTTGGCGGCGGTATTGGTGAGGTCGGGACCGGCCACCTTCTCGGACTTGACGGTCCGCTCGATGCCCGCCGACGAAACCGAATGACAGAGGCTGCATTTCTGGGCGAGGAAGATCTGCTTGCCGTCCAGCTTCGCCGGCGCCGTGGCGCCGATGGCCGGGCCGGAGTAGAGGGTGGCGAGCAGGACTACCGCGGCGAGCGCCGATACCGTAAAGCCGATCGTCTGCCTCATAGCTTCTCCTTCCAGGAACCGTGGGATTCCAGAGCCGTGATTTCAACACGGCGCGGCCGGGACGGCGACCCTCGAACGGGCAGTCTTGCGATTGCAGCCACCTGCCCAAAAGGGTGGGAAAAAGACCTACCCACCCGGATAAGCCTTCCTATCTCCCCGGCTGTTTTGACCCTCCGGTCCGCTCTGTATATTGCGATCAGCTACAAGCCCGCACCGACTGCCGCGAGGGCGGCAGAGGAAACCGGAGGAGATCCCGCCATGAGGTTGATTCGACTTTCGATCCCGCTTCTGGCCGCGGCAGCGCTGCTGACGCTCCCCTTGGCGGCCGCGCAAGCGCCATCCCCCCCGGCAGCCCCCTCCACACCGGGGTTCGTCGGCTCCGAGCTCTGCGTCTCCTGTCACACCGCGGAATCGGAGCGCCTGGCGGGAACGCCGCATGGCAAGAGCAAGTTCGCCTCGCTCTCGGCGCACGGCTGCGAGACCTGCCACGGCCGGGCGGCGCGCACGTCGAAAACCCCGAGGACAAGGCGCTGCAGCCGCGCATCGAAAAGTGGAGCACGCGCGAGCAGTCGGCGGTCTGCCAGAAGTGCCACACCGGCGGCTCGCAGTTCTTCTGGCACGGCGGCGTCCACGAGACCCGCGGGCTCTCCTGCCTGAGCTGCCACAGCGTCCACAACTTCAAGTCGGACAAGGCGCAGCTCAAGACCGCGAGCACCACCGAGGCCTGCGTCTCCTGCCACCAGAACGTGCGCGCGGACATGTGGAAGAGCTCCCACCATCCGATCCGCGAGGGGAAGATCGGCTGCGCCGATTGCCACAACCCCCACGGCACCCAGACCCGCGCGCTGATCAAGGCCGCCTCGGTGAACGAGCAGTGCTACACCTGCCACACCGAGAAGCGCGGCCCCTTCCTCTGGGAGCACGCGCCGGTGCGGGAGAGCTGCCTGAACTGCCACACCCCGCACGGCTCGAACCACCAGAAGCTGCAGAAGACCGCCACCCCGTACCTGTGCCAGCAGTGCCACGCCAACACCCGCCACCCCGGCACGCTCTACGACGCCACCACCCTCGGGGACCAGGCGCGGGCGAGCAACCGCCTCTTCAACCGCGCCTGCCTCGACTGCCACGCCGCCGTCCACGGCAGCAACCATCCGTCCAGCCCCTACCTGGCTCACTAGGAGACGCCATGGTAAGTCCTATCGTAACCGCAAGCCGTTCCTCCTGTTGGTCGGCCTTCTCCTGCTCGCCGGCCCCGGTGCTCTTGTCGCGCAGGAACCGGCGCAGGAGCCGGCGGCGCATCAGGAGATGGCTCCGGCGGCGGAGCCCGCCCGGGAGCCAGAGAAAACAACGTTTTCTTTCCGCGTCGATCCGCTGGTGCTCGGCGTGCTCCATCGGACGTCGACACCGACTCGGCGAAATGGCAGGAGTACCGCGACGTGAGCGGCGGCTTCGTCATCCCCAGGCTTCACCTGATCGGCCAGGGCGAGGGGGACCGCGAGCTCGACTTCAACGCCGTGAACGTGCGCCGCGACGACGCCCGCTACACCCTCGCCTACGGGATTCCGGGCCGCTACGGATTCCTGCTCGACTACAACAAGATTCCGCACCACTTCGGCAACGACGGCCACATGCTGTGGACCCGCACCGGGCCGGGGCGGCTCGAGATCGCCGATCCCGTCCAGGCCGCCCTGCAGGGGGCGATCGCGGGGCAGTTCGCCACCAGTCCGGCGGGGATCAACTTCGCGTTTCTCAACCACCTGCTCGCCCCCTACCTGGCGACGGCCCAGGCGGTCAACCTCGGGCTCAGCGCGACCGCCTGCTGGCGCGGCTCGACCTCGGCCGGATGGGCCCCCTCTCCTGGGGGCTCGAGTACGACCAGGAGAAGCGCCGCGGCAACCGGGCCTACGGCGGCAGCTTCGGCTTCAGCAACGCCACCGAGCTGCCGGAGCCCATCGACTACGACACCACCGGCGCCGAACTCGCCGGCGAGTGGAACAGGCGCCAACGGCCTCTCCTTCGGCTACCGCTACTCGAAGTTCAAGAACAACGTCAGCACGCTGATCTGGGACAACCCGTTCCGCGTCACCGGCGCCACCGACCCGAACGCCTACACGGCGCCCGGCGCCGGCTCGATCAACGGCTCCAACCTCGGCTTCGCGGACCTCGCGGCCGGCAACCGGGCCGACATCCTGTTCCTCATCGGCCGCACCCGGTTCGGGAGCTGGTTCGCCAACGGCAGCGCCTCGTACAACAGATGAAGCAGGACGACCCGCTGCTCCCCTACACGCTCAACTCCTCGATCGCCGGCATCAACTTCAACGGCGCGACGTTCGATCCCACCAACCCGGCGAACCTGCCGGCCCGCTCGCCGGCCGCAAGTCGACACCACGGCGCTCAACGCCGCTCTCGGCACCCGCTTCGGGCAGAGCCTGGACCTGACCTTCCGCTATCGCTACTACGATCTCGACAACAATGGCCCGCGCATCGAGTTTCCCGGCTACGTGCGCTTCCACGCCGTCTGGGAGGCGATCGGCCGCCTCACGGTCCCCTATGCCTACACGCGGCAGAACGCCAGCGCCGAGCTCGGCTGGGACCTCGCCCACGCCACCCGGCTCGGCTTCGCCTTCGAGCGCGAGAGCTGGGACCGCAAGTTCCGCGAGGTCAAGACCACCGACGAGGACATCTTGAAGGTCACGTTCGACACCCGCCCGTCTCCGGTTCGCGCTGCGGTCGAGCTACCAATATGGCGACCGCTCGATCGGGCACTACGACATGGAGGCCGCCGAGGCCAGCTTCATCGTCTCGACGGGAGCCACCAACCTGCCCGGCCTGCGCAAGTTCGACGAAGCGGCCCGCAAGCGGCACCTCTAACCTCCTGGCGCAGTTCTTCCCGACGACGCCTGGAGCTTCTTCCTGGGGGTGACGGGCAACGACGAATACGAGAAGAGCCTGTTCGGCCTCCAGACCGACGACAACACCTTGTACAACGCCGAGCTCTGCTACGCGCCGGGCGACAACTTCAACTTCTTCGTCTTCGGCGACCGCATGGACCGCAAGCTCCGGCAGAAAGGGCGGCAGTCCGGCGCCACGCCCTCGACCAACCCGCTCGACGACTGGACGGCGACCTCTCCGAGACCACCGACACCTGGGGCGCCGGGCTCACCTCGAAGCTCGCCACCCGCTGGACGCTCGACCTCTCGGCCAACTGGTCGCGGTCGGACGGCACGGCCGACCTCTTCAGCCCGCCCGGCGGCACGCCGGACGTCGCGAGAGGCTTCGACAACTACGACGATATCGAGCTGCTCACCCTCCTGGGCCGGATCGACTACCAGCTCAAGGCGCCACCAAGGTGGGCATCTTCGGCCGCTGGGAGGATTACACGATCGACAGCTTCGTGCTCCAGGGGCTGCAGAGCTACCTGCCGGGAGCGCTGCTCCTCAATCCGAACTCTGGCGACTACCGGGGCAGCATCGTCGGGCTCGACATGACCCTGACCTTCTGAGCGCGGTCAAGGCCGCGCTCTTTCCAATTCCGCCATGATCGAATCGTCGAGATCGAGGAGAGCCGCGGCGGTGTTCTCCTCCAGGTGCTTCACCTTGGAGGTGCCGGGGATCGGGAGCATCACCGGCGACTTCCTGAGCAGCCACGCGGTCGCCACCTGCGCGGGCGCCGCGCCGAGCCGCTCCGCCACGTGCGCCAGCGGACCGCCGGGCTTCGCGAGGTCGCCGGTGGCGAGCGGGAACCAGGGGATGAAGCCGATGTTCTCGCGGGCGCAGTAGTCCAGCACCGCCTCGGAGCCCCGGTCCACCAGGTTGTAGCGGTTCTGCACCGAGACCACGGGCGCGAGCCGGCGGACGGCCTCGATCTCCCCGACGCTCACCTCCGACAATCCGATGTGGCGGATCTTCCCCTCGCTCTGAAGGTCGAGCAGCGCGCCGATCTGATCCTCGAGCGCCACCTTGGAATCGATCCGGTGGAGTTGGTAGAGATCGATCCGCTCCAGCCGCAGCCGGCGGAGGCTCCCCTCACAGGCCGACCGCAGGTGCTCGGGGCGGCCGTCCGCGACCCAGGCGCCGGGGCCGGGGCGCTGGAAACCGGCTTTCGTGGCGATCACCAGGCCCGCCGGATAGGGGTGGAGCGCCTCGGCGATGAGGCGCTCGGAGACCTCGGGGCCGTAGGAGTCGGCGGTGTCGATGAGATCGATCCCCAACTCGACCGCGCGGCGCAGGACGGCGATCGCCTCGGCGTGGTCGACCGGCTCGCCCCAGACGCCGGCGCCGGTGATCTGCATGGCGCCGAAGCCGAGCCGGTGGACGGGAAGATCGCCGCCGATCGCGAAGGTGCCGCTCCTGACGGCCGGCTGGTCTGTTTCAGGTCCGGATGCATTTTTCATGCTGGTGCTGCTTTCAAGATCGGCGCCATCGCCGGCAGCACCCCTGGGCTAACGCCGCCGTCCGCGCTCCAGCCGGCCGAGGATCCGCAGCTCGACCAGTTCCTCGGAGGCAAGGTCCCGGTAGCCTTCGCTCGCCGCCTTGCGGACGAACTCGGCATCGATGCCATGAATCCGGAACTCGACCAGCCGCTCCCCGTGACCTTTCCGTATCCCAGACTCCGCATCTCTCGAGCGAAGGCGAGCGATACATCGAAGAGGGCGTACTCCAGCAGACGGTCGTCACGCGTAGCATAGCCCAGACTCGCCATCTGACCCGTGTAGGCGGGATTGCCCGCGAAGGTGAAGAAGCCGGTGCCTTGCGCGTCCTCGAAACGGCCTTCGAAGCGGAACGTCCCGGCGTCGCGACGAAGCTCGAAGCGGACCTCCGGACCGGCGGCGGGCCACGGCTTCGGCCGCCGGGCTCGCCCCGATCGTCTCTACGAGAGTCTCGATTCCGCTCATTTCGTCTCTCCTTCGAGCTGATCCAACAGTTTACGGATCTCCTCCAACTCCTCCGGCATCGCCGGCCGCGAAGAGAGGGCGCGCATCACCAGCCGCGTGGCCGAGCCTTCGAAGGCCCGATCGAGCAGGTCCCGCACGAGTTGCGTCTGGGTCTGCTCCTCGGGCACACCGGCCGTGTAGAGGTGCGCCCGCAGCGACTCGTCGCGGGTGACTAACCCCTTCTCCGCCATGATCTGGAGCTGCTTCAGGGTCGTGGTGTATCCAGTCGGCGTGCTCCGGGCCAGTTCCTCGTGGACATCCTTGACGGTGCTCGGGCCGCGCCGCCAGAGCACGCGCAGAATCGCCAGCTCGGCGTCGGTGGGTCGGGGTAGCTCAGCCATGGAAAGACGGTATACGAAGGTCGTCGTATTTGTCAACGAAGACTTTCGTAGACTGCCGGAAAGGAGGCGGTTTCTAGTACCAATCCACCAGCGAGAGGCCCTCGACCCGGGCGAATTCTCCGGTGTTGTGGGTGACGAGGGTGGCACCGTGGCTCAGGGCGGTGCCCGCGATCAGAATGTCGATCGGGCCGATCGGCCTTCCCTGCTTCTCCAGACTCGCGCGCACCCGGGCCGAAGCCTTGGCCTCCAGGGGGCCGAAAGGAAGCACGGTCATCCAGGAGACCACAGATTCCAACTGCGCGCCGGTTTTCTCGGGAAATCGGGACTTCGCCACCCCGGCCTCCAACTCGTACAGCGCCACCGCGGGAATTGAGATTTCCTGGCGAGGGGTCGCAAGAAGCTTCTCGACAACCCGCCCCTGCTTCTTGAAGAAGTGGATCAGGCAGTTGGAATCGAGGACGTACATCAGTCGAAGGACTCGCGGGGGAGGTCCGGGGGAAGCCCTTTTCGGATTTCTTCGAGAGAGGGAAAGTCGTCTTCAGCCCAGGCACCTGCCAACTGCGCAACCGAGGCCGGCCACTCCGCCGCGGCTTTCTCGCGGATCAAATCCGACACCCAGCGGCTCTGCGAAACTCCCGCAGCTTTCGCCGCCGCCTTCATCTTCTCTTCCGTATCGGAGTCGAGATAGAGCGTCAACTGTCCCATGGCTACCTCCAAGTATATGTCCAATTATACGCCCTTCTCTCCCGCCGTTCCAGGGCGTACAATCCCCCTCCCATGTGGAAGCCCGGAGACCGCGTCACCCATCGTTTTCATGCCGAGCTCGGGACCGGCCGCATTCTCGCCGTCCAGGGGCGGAGCGTGCGGGTGCAGTTTCCGGAGAGCGGACAGACCCTGAGCTTCGCCGCCGGCACGGACGCCCTGGTGCCGCTGGCCATCGCGCCGGGGGGCCGGGCTCGGCTGGAGCCCGAGGGGGAGCTCGTGGTCGTCGAGTCCTGCGAGGACGGCCGGTGCGTGCTCGCCGACGGCCGCGAGGTGGATCTCGACAACCTCTGGCCGCTGCCGGCGGAGATCTCGCCCGTCGAGCGGCTGGCGCGCGGCCAGGTGGACGGCTTCGAGGACTTCGCCAACCGCCTGGACGGCCTGAAGCTGCAGCGCATCCGCCAGGCCGGCGGGCTGGGCTCGTTCCTCGGCGGGCGGATCCAGATCTTCCCCCATCAGCTCTACGCCGCCGAGCGTGCCTGCCACAGCGATCCCGTGCGCTGGCTGCTGGCGGACGAGGTCGGCCTCGGCAAGACGGTCGAGGCCTGCCTGATCCTCAACCGCCTCCTCCATACCGGCCGGGCCGAGCGCACGCTCGTCGTCGCCCCGGAGACGCTCACCCTCCAGTGGCTGGGCGAGCTCTGGCGGAAGTATCACCAGATCTTCGTCCTGCTCGACGAGAAGCGGCTGGACGACGTGATCAAGGACTATGGCGAGGGGTTCAACCCGTTCGAGGTCCACCGCCAGGCGATCGTCGGGATGGACACCCTGGTGAAGCGGCGGCGGCTGACCGAGCAGGCGGTGGAGGCCGGAATCGACCTCCTGGTGGTCGACGAGGCCCACCACCTGCGGCGTCCCAAGGGGCACCCGGGCAACGAGGCGTATCGGGCGATCGCCCCCATCGCGGGTCTGAGCCGGCACGTCCTGCTGCTCACCGCCACGCCGCTGGAGGACGACGCCCACGGCTTCTTCCGGCTGCTGCAGCTCCTGCGCCCCGAGGAGTTCCCGGAGGAGGAGTCGTTCGACGAGCGCCTCGCCCGCCGCGAGCCGCTCCCCCCCTGCACCAGCTCGACGCGCCGGGTGGACATCGGCGGGCTGCCGCCGCGCGTGCCGGCGCCGGTTGATATCAGCGGCTGGGAAGCAGCAGAGCGGCTGGTGCGCCATCTGCGCGCTCAAGCCGCGGAGAACCCTCTGGCCAGGCGGCGCAAGGCGGACCGCGTCTTCCGCGCCCTCGCCTCCCCCGCCGCCCTGCCCGCGGTGCTGGAGCGCGACGACGAGGAGACCGCCGCGCTCGCCGCCGAGGCCGAGCGCGAGGACCCGCGGGTGTCCTGGCTGGTCGAGCGGGCCAGCCGCTGGACGGGGCCGGACGAGAAGACGCTGGTCTTCGTGGCCCACCGCGAGACGCTCGACCTGCTGAAGGGGGCGATCGAGCGGCAGGGGCGGCGCACTGGCGTCTTTCATGAAGACCTCTCGCCCGAGCGGCGGGACATCGAGGTGGCGCAGTTCCGGCTCTCCGAGGGGCCGTCGATCCTGATCTCCACCGAGGCAGGGGGGGAGGGGCGAAACTTTCAGTTCTGCCGCCGGCTCATCCTGTTCGACCTGCCCTGGAACCCGGGCGTGGTCGAGCAGCGGATCGGCCGGCTCGACCGCATCGGCCGCACGATCCCCACGGAGATCGTCTACTTCCGTCCGCCCACCGGATTCGGCCACGCGGTCGCCGGCCTCTACGAGGGGATCGGCCTGTTCAACGAGCCGCTCGGCGGGCTGGAACCGGAGCTGCGCCACGTGACGCGGGCGATCGAACAGGCCGCGGTCGAGGGTCCGGAGGAGAGCGCTGATTTCGAAAGGGTTTTGCGCGAGGCACGGGCGGCGCACGACCGGGTGCAGCGGGCTGCCTATCACGAGCTCCACCGCGATCCGTACCGGCCGGAGATGGCGGCGGGGATCCTCGCCCGCGTGCCGCCCGATCTCGACGCCCTGAACGAGAGCGTGGTGGTGCGCGCCGCCTCCCGCTTCGGCTTCGAGGTGGAGGCGCAGAGCGGCGAGCGGACCTGGCGGATCGAGTACGGCTATGAGGCGCTGGTGGACCATTTCTTCGGGGTCCCCCTCGGCACCACTCTCCTCGGCACCTTCAGCCGCGAGCGGGGGGTGGACGAGGAGACTCTCGACTTCTTCTCCTCGGGCCATCCGCTCGTCGAGGGGATCCTGGCCGAGCTCGAGGAGGGCCCCCGCGGCCGGGTGGCCCTGCTCCAGATCCCCGGCGACGAGGAGACCTTCGGCCTGCTCGCCATTTACCGGGATGCCCGCGACACCGCCGACTGGCGGGCGGTGGCCGTGGATGCCAAGGGCCAGCCGCGCCCTGATCTCGCGAAGCGCCTGACCGCCGGGGTGCTCGAGACCGAGCCGATCGAGGCCAAGAAGTGGACCAGTCAGGCGAGTTGGAAAAAAGCGATTCGCAGGATGGCCGACGCCCTCCCCAAGGAGGAAAAGCCGCAGGCGGTGGCGGCGTTTCGGGTGCGCCGGCAGGCTTGAGTTTCTCGAGAGGATTCCCGGCTCGTATACTGAGCCCGCTTCTTCGGGGAGAACAGCCGTGCGCGAGAAGATTCATCGCTACGAGGGGAAGCGCCTCACCGTCCTCTACGACGCCGGGCGCTGCATCCACGCCGCCGAGTGCGTCCGGGGACTGCCGGGTGTCTTCGACGCCGGGCGCCGCCCCTGGATCGCTCCGGACGCGGCGGGCGCGGACGAGCTCGCCGAGGTCATCCGGCGCTGCCCCACGGGAGCCCTCCACTACGAGCGCAAGGACGGCGGTTACGCCGAGGAGCCCGTGGAGCGGAACGAGGTCACGGTGACCGCGGACGGCCCGCTCCATCTCCGCGGCTGCATCGAGATCGCCTCTCCCGCCGGCACCGTGCTCCTCGCCGACACACGGGTCGCCCTCTGCCGCTGCGGCGCCTCGCGGAACCAGCCGTTCTGCGACCGCTCGCACGCGGAGGCCGGATTCCGCGACCCCGGCGTCTGGTCCGGCAACGGCGCGGCGGCCACGCCCTCGATCGATCCCGTCCTGCAGGTCGTCTGCTGTCCGGACGGTCCCCTGGTGTTCCAGGGGGACTTCCAGCTCCGGGAGGCGAATGGCCGGACCTCGCCGGTGCGCCGGCGGGCCCTCTGCCGCTGCGGCGGCTCCGCCGAGAAGCCGTTCTGCGACGGCTCGCACGCCCGTATCGGATTCAAGAGCGAGGACTTCCCGCCGTGATTAGCCTCGGCTAGCCGAAAAGGCCCAACTGCTCCACCTGCCCTGGCCGCCGGAAGGCGTCGGTCGAGAGCTCGGGGAAGGGCTGATCCAGCCCGTACCGCCGCTTGAAGGTCTGGAAGGTGGCGCGGATCTGGTCGGCGAACAGCCCTTCCCCCTTCATGCGGTTGCCGAAGCGGGGGTCGTAGAGCTGCCCGCCGCGCAGGTCGCGGATGCGGTTCAGCACCTTCTCCTTGCGGTCCGGGAAGTGCTCCTCGAGCCAGCGCTCGAAGAGGCCGGCGACCGCCCCGGGCAGGCGCATCACCACGTAGCCCGCCGTGCGCGCTCCGGCGGCGGCGGCCGCTTCGAGAATCTTCGGCATCTCGTGATCGGTGATCGCCGGCACGACCGGCGCCACCATCACGCCCACCGGGATGCCGGCCGCGGCCAGCCGCTCGATCGCCTTCAGCCGGTCCCGCGGATGGGAGGCGCGCGGCTCCATCCTGCGGGCGACCTCGGGGTCGAGCGTGGTGATCGAGAGCATCGACCATGGCGGCCCGGTGCTCGTTGAGCTCCTGGAGGATGTCGATGTCCCGGGTCACCAGCTCGTTCTTGGTGATGACGCCGACCGGGTTGCGGAACTCGGCGAGCACCGCGAGGCACCGGCGGGTGATCTCCAGCCGGCGCTCGGCGGGCTGATAGCAGTCGGTGACGCCGCTCATCGCCACGGTCTGCGGCTTCCACTTCGGGGAGGAGAGCTCCTTGCGGAGCAGCGCGGGGGCGTCCTCCTTGACCAGGATGCGGCTCTCGAAGTCGAGCCCGGCCGAGAAGCCCAGGTACTCGTGGAACGGGCGGGCGTAGCAATAGACGCACCCGTGCTCGCACCCCCGGTAAGGGTTGACCGAGGCGCTGAAACCCACGTCCGGGCTGTCGTTGTAGGCGATCACGGACTTCGACGTGTCGCGCAGCAGCTCCGTCTCGATCCACTCGGGCCCGGGGACCTCCTCGTCCCGCTCGACCTCGAGCGTCTCGAACCGGTTCTTCGGATTGCCGATCGCCCCGCGCCCCTTGAGTGCTGCCTCCGCCATGGGCGTAAGTATAGCGCAAGTTACGCCCTGAAGTCTCAGTTGTCGTCGTCGCAAGGTAGTCCAAGTGAATGTTGAAACAGCCTGTTTCGGGCGGCCGCCGCGAAACCCATCTACAATAGGAAGTGAAGGATCGCACCATGAGAGAGGACCGGTTGGAGTCGCATGGAAACGCTTAGCCCCCGGGGCAGAGAGCCCTTCCTCGCCTGGCCGGGAATCGCGAGCTTCCGGCTCACGATCCCCCTGTCCTATCTCTTCTTCAAGGTCTTTTCCTCCGTCTATGGCGGCGCCAGCCTGCTGGCGAAGCTGCGCCGGGCGCCCTCCACCGATTTCTACTTCCCGTGGGAGATGCACCTGCCGTTCCTCCCCTCCTGGTCGGTGGTCTATCTGTCCGTGCCGCTGCTGATCCTGCTGACGCCGTTCATCCTGCGGACGTGGCGCACGTTCACGCCGTTCGTCCTCACCCTCACGGTCGAGACGCTGGTCGCCGGCATCTTCTTCCTGCTGGTCCCGGTGTCGCAGGCCTATCCGCCGCGGGTGGCGTATGGGTTCTTCGGCGGCGTCTTCCACCTGGTGGACCGGCTCAATCTCGACTACAACAAGTTCCCCTCGCTCCACATCGCCTTCGCCGTGACCGCGGCGATCGTCTTCGGGCGGCGGTGCGGCTGGCTGGGACGGACGCTCTTCTCGCTCTGGATCGTGGCGGTCGGCGCCTCGACGCTGCTGATCCACGAGCACCAGATCCTCGACCTCGCGACCGGGCTGGCCCTCGGCCTCGTCTGCGTCACCACCGTGCAGCGCCGGGTGTCCGACGACCGGTTCCTCGACGATCTGCGCATCGACACGCTCTGCCTGCGCGAGCTCTCCCGCTTCGTGCGGCGGCACCCCCGCCGGCTGCTCGCCTTCTTCCGCGCCTCCCTCCCCCGCTGGCACCAGACCCGAGCCCTCCGCGTCTCCTACGCCCTGGCCCAGCACGTGGACGACGTGCTGGACGGCCAGCGCAAGGTGCCGGGTAATCCGGAGGCGCACGCGCGGGCGCTCCTCCGCGTGCTCGCGGGGGGCGCGCCGGCCGACGGCAGGGTCGAGGAGCAGCTCGCGGCGTTCCTCGCGGCCGAGCTGGACGAAGGGGCGAAACGCGAGTTGGGCGAGCTGCTGGCGGCCCGGATCGAGAACGGAACCTCGGCCGGGGCCCGCGCTCTCTCGGCCCTCCTCTCGCGGCAGGGGTGAGGCGCGGTCAGGCAGTCTCTTCCTTCTCCTTTTCTTTTTCCTTCTTCTTGCGCCTGAACCGCTCCCGGGCCTCCTCGATCGGCCGCTTCTCGATGAAGTAGGCGATCGCGGCTTCGCCGAGCCCCCAGGTGCCGGCGAAGGCGACGCCCGCCGAGATGGCGGAGCCGCCGCCCGGGAAGACGACCTTGGCGAGCGCCCTCGCCCCTTCCCGCAGCGCGAACGCCACCCCGACGTTGGCGCCGAGCGCCACCAAAAACTCCCGCGCCGCCTTCTTCGACATCTCCCGGCCGGAGACGTAGGCGATGCCGCTGATCAGGCCGATCTGCAGCGCGGTGATGGGGAGGATGTCGGCAACGGGGATCGGCGCCGCGGCGATGGCTCCCGCGACGGCCGACGCCGCGGCGGTCATCTTCCGCGCCAGCTTCTGCTGCACGACGCGGAGTTGGGCGAGGCGGGCCATCTGCACCTGCGCGCTCCGCGGCAGCACCTCGACCAGATAGTCGACCAGCTCCTCGATGTTCCAGTAGTTGTCGTAGACCCGCCGGTCGCCGTCGTACTCCGCGTAGGTCGAGACCGGGATCACCCGGGCCAGCGCGATGCCGCGCTCGGCGAGCGCCTCCTGGATCGCCCGCACGGCGGTCTCGATGTTGCGCCGCTTGGTCTCGTTCTCGTAAGGGGGCTCGACGCGCTTGGGGTCGAGCTCGTCCACCTGGGTGACCACCGCCACGACGGGGGCCTCGTAGCGATGCTTCTCGGCGATGAACGCCCGGACCGCCTCGATATTGGCGACGTCCTGGGCGATATGGGAGTCGACGTCCTTGGCCTTGCAGAGGAAGAGAATGGCGTCCGGCCACTCGTCGACCAGGCCGGAACGAATCTCGTCGAGGGCGTCCTGGAAGTTCGCCGCTTCCGGGCGCGTGCGGTCGCCGAGGCCGCGGGTATCGAGGATCTTCATGTCCCCCCGCGGACCGGAGTACGAGTACCAGGTGGGGCTTCCGGTCTCGGAGAGGACGGAGCCGACGGCCGCCATCGGCTCGCCGAAGATCGCGTTGATCAGCGACGACTTGCCGGCTCCGCGCCGCCCCAGGATCATCAGCTTCGGCGGCCTCGCGTCCATCAGGAGCTCCTTGAGGATCAGCAACTCGTTCTTCGTCGAGCGCCCTTGAGGTTCGGGGATGCGGTCGATCGCCCGCTCGGCCAGCTCCGAGATCGTCGCGAACATGGATTTCAAGTCGGACATGGTGGCTCGTCGGAACGATCTTACCCCTCGCGCCCTCTTCGCCCGGCGTTTTCATGGAATGATCTCTCCTCGAGGGGCGCGCCGCCCCTTCAAGGAGACCGCCATGGCTGAAACCGTCTCGACCGCGACACCACCCCGCAGGAGAGGACGCAAGCTGGGGCTCGTCCTCCTCCTGCTTCTGATCCTCGCGATCCTGCTGTTCGCTCTGTACGTCTGGGGCGCCCTCCACCTCAAATACTCCGAGGGCGAGCGGGCGGGGTACGTGCAGAAGTTCTCCCGCAAGGGGTGGGTCTGCAAGACCTGGGAGGGGGAGATCGCGATGGCGAACCTGCCCGGCACCATGCCGCAGATCTTCAACTTCTCGACACGGGACGCCGCTGTCGCCGAGCAGATCAACAAGTCACTCGGCCAGCGCGTGCGGCTCCACTACGAGCAGCACAAAGGGATCCCGACCGACTGCTTCGGGGAGACCCAGTACTTCGTGACGAAAATCGAGCCCGTCGGCCCCTGAGCTTGCAAAAAGCTGCCGGCCTCAGACAAAATTCATGACGGGGCGAACGCTGGTACGTTCGCCCCCCTGTTCTTTCGAGCTGACTGGAACCGAGGCGAGCCCCGTCCGCGGGCTTGCCACTCTACGAGGAGCCCCCCGCATGTTCCTACGCTCACCGGCTTTCCGGCTGGTTGCCGCCCTCCTGTCCCTCTGTCACCCTCCCGCTCGCCGCCGCCACCCTTCCCACCGGCTTCGCCGAAACCCAGGTCGCCAGCGGCCTCGCCAGTCCCACGGCCATGGCCTTCGCGCCGGATGGCCGGCTGTTCGTGGCCGAGCAGGGGGGGAAGCTCCGCGTGATCAAGAACGGCTCCCTGCTGCCGACCCCCTTTCTGACGGTCACCGTCAGCTCGAACGGCGAGCGGGGCCTGCTGGGGGTCACCTTCGATCCTGACTTCCCGGCGAGCCCCTACGTCTATGTCTATTACACGGCGACCAGTCCGACGTTCCACAACCGGGTGAGCCGCTTCACCGCCTCCGGCGACACGGCGGTGGCGGGCAGCGAGACGGTCCTCCTCGATCTGAACACCCTGGACGCCGAGATCCACAACGGCGGCGCCCTGCACTTCGGTCCGGACGGCAAGCTCTACATCGCCGTCGGCGAGAACGGGAACTCCGCGAACGCCCAGACGCTGGGGAACCTCCTGGGCAAGATCCTGCGCATCAACACGGACGGCTCGATCCCCACCGACAACCCTTTCTACGGCACGGCTACGGGGACCAACCGGGCGATCTGGGCGCTCGGCCTGCGCAACCCGTTCACCTTCTCCTTCAAGCCGGGCAGCAGCCGGATGTTCATCAACGACGTCGGCCAGAGCGCCTGGGAGGAGATCGACGACGGCATCGCCGGCTCCAACTACGGCTGGCCGGCCACCGAGGGTCCGACCACCGACACGCGCTTCCGCGGCCCCATCTTCTGGTACGGCCACGGCCCCAGCACCACGACGGAAGGCTGCGCCATCACCGGCGGCGCCTTCTACAACCCGGCCACCCCGCAGTTCCCGTCCAGCTACACGGGAACCTACTTCTTCGGCGATTATTGCAACGGCTGGATCCGGCGGTATGACCCGGCCACCAACACCGCCTCCGCGTTCGCCACCAACGTCCCCGGCGAGGTCGACCTGCGGGTGGCCGGCGACGGCAGCCTCTACTATCTGGCCCGGGACGCGGGCGCGGTCTACCGCGTCTCCTACACCGGCAGCCAGGCGCCCGGCATCACCACGCAGCCGGCCAGCCGGACCGTCGCGGCGGGACAGTCCGCCACCTTCACCGTCGCCGCCTCCGGAACCGCCCCCCTGAGCTATCAGTGGCGGCGCAACGGCGGCAACATCGCCGGCGCGACGGCGGCGAGCTACACCCTGGCCTCGGCCCAGCTCGCCGACAACGGCGCCGTCTTCGACGTGGTGGTCACCAACGGCTTCGGCAGCGCCACCAGCAACACGGCGACCCTGACGGTGACCTCCAACAGCAATCCCGCCGCCACCATCACCGCCCCCGCCAACAACACCCTCTACAGCGCCGGGGACACGATCACCTACAGCGGCACCGGCACCGATCCCGAGGACGGCAACCTGCCGGCGAGCGCCTTCACCTGGCAGGTGGACTTCCACCACGACACCCACCTCCACCCGTTCATCCCGGCGACCAGCGGCGCCACGGGGGGCACGTTCACGATTCCGCGCGTCGGCGAGACCTCGGCCAACGTCTGGTACCGCATCCACCTCACCGTCAAGGACTCGGGGGGCCTGACCAGCACGACCTACGTGGACGTGGTGCCGCGCAAGGTCACCCTCTCGCTCGCCACCAGCCCCACGGGCCTGCAGGTGACGCTCGACGGCCAGCCGGTGACCGCCCCCAGCTCCGTCGTGGGGGTCGTGGGGCTCACCCGCACGCTGGGGGTCGTCTCCCCGCAGACGGCCGGCGGCGTCACCTACGAGTTCGTCTCCTGGTCGGACGGCGGCGCCGCCACCCATTCGATCAACACCCCGGCGAGCAACACCACCTACACGGCGACCTTCCGTGTCGCGAGCGGCGGCGGGGGGACGAACGGGCTCAGCGCGACCTACTTCAACAGCGTGGATCTCACCGGGACGACGGTCACCCGGCCGACCCCACGGTCGACTTCGACTGGGGGGACGGCAGCCCGGCACCCGCGATCGGCATCAACAACTTCAGCGCCCGCTGGACCGGCCAGGTCACGCCCAAGGTGAGCGGCGCGCAAACGTTCTACACGCAGAGCGACGACGGTGTGCGGCTCTGGGTGAACGGCGTCCTGCTGATCGACAACTGGACCGATCACGCCCCCACCGAGAACAGCGGCACGATCAACCTCACCGCCGGCCAGCGATACGACCTCAAGATGGAGTATTACGAGCACAGCAACGGCGCGGTCGCCCGGCTTCTCTGGTCGGCTGCCGGGGTCGCCAAGGAGGTCGTGCCCACGTCGCAGCTCTTCCCGAGCGGCGCAACTCCGCCGCCGCCTCCACCTCCGCCCGGCACGAATGGGATATCCGCCAGCTACTTCAACAGCGTGGACCTCACCGGCACCCCGGTCACCCGGACCGATCCCAATATCGACTTCGACTGGGGGGACGGCAGCCCGGCGGCGGGCATCGGCATCAACAACTTCAGCGTCCGCTGGACCGGCCAGGTCACGCCCAAGGTGAGCGGCACGCAGACGTTCTACACGCAGAGCGACGACGGCGTGCGCCTCTGGGTAAACGGCGTCCTGCTGATCGACAACTGGACCGATCACGGCCCCACCGAGAACAGCGGCACGATCAACCTCACCGCCGGCCAGAGATACGACCTCAAGATGGAGTTCTACGAGCACAGCAACGGCGCGGTCGCCCGGCTCTCCTGGTCGGCTGCCGGGGTCGCCAAGGAGGTCGTGCCGACGTCGCAGCTCTTCCCGAGCGGCGCCACCCCGCCCCCGCCGCCGCCGAATCCGTCCACGCCGGGGCTCGCCGCCAGCTACTTCAACGGCATGGCTCTCACCGGCACCCCGGTCACCCGGGTCGATCCCAACCTCGACTTCGATTGGGATACCGGCAGCCCGGCGGCCGGCATCGGCACCAACAACTTCAGCGCCCGCTGGATGGGCAAGGTCACGCCCAAGGTGACCGGCACGCACACCTTCTACACCCAGAGCGACGACGGCATCCGGCTCTGGGTGAACGGCATCCTGCTGGTCGACAACTGGACCGACCATCCGCCCACGGAGAACAGCAACACGCTCTTCCTGAATGCCGGCCAGGCGTACGACCTCAAAGTGGAGTACTACGAAAACATTGGCGGCGCGGTCGCCAAGCTGCTCTGGTCGGCCCCGGGCCTGGCCAAGGAGGTCGTGCCCGCGTCCAGCTCACGACGCCTTGAGCGTAGCGGCGGTGAGCAGGGCCGCCATATCCTCCGGCACCGGCGCGACGATCTCGGTCGGCGCGCCGGTCGCCGGATGGAGGAACGACAGCCGGAAAGCGTGAAGGGCCTGGCGGGGAAAATCCTTGCAGGCCGCGGCGACCGCGGAGTCGGCGATCCCCTTCCAGCGCGGCTCGCCGTAGAGCGGATCGCCCACGATCGGCCACCCCTGGGATTGCAGATGGACGCGGATCTGGTGCGTACGTCCGGTGAGCAGCCGGCAGCTCAGCAGTGTCAGGCCGGAGGCCTCGCCGATCCGCCGATAGAGGGTCAGGCTGTCCTTCCCCTCCGATTTCGAGGCCATCCGCCGCTTCCGGTCGTCGGGATCGCGGAGGATCTTGAGCTCGATCCGCCCGAGGGAGAAGGGTGTCGACCCGTAGACCACGGCAAGGTATTCCTTCTCGGCGTCGGGACGCCGGAGCCGCCGCGTCAGGGCGGCGTGGATCTCCGGCGTCTTGGCGACCAGCAGCACCCCCGACGTTCCGCGGTCGAGCCGGTTGACCAAGCCTGGACGCCGCCCCTCCTCCCAGTCGCGGGCGCGCCACATCAGCGCGTTGATCAGCGTCCCGTCGCGATGGCCGGCCGCCGGATGGACGACCAGGCCCGGCGGCTTGTCGAGGGCGAGGAGATGCTCGTCCTCGAACAGCACGGCGAGCGGCATCTCCTGGGCGGTCACCCCGCGCCGTTCGGGAAGCGGCGGCAGGGGGACCTCGACCTGATCGCCTAGAACCAGCCGGCTCGACGGCTTGGCGGCCGGATGGCCGTTGACCCGCACGCGCCCCTCCGCGATCCAGGCCTGGAGACGGGCGCGGGTGACGTCCGGCCGGTCGGCCAGATGACGCCGCAGGACGTGATCGAGCCGCTCCCGGGCGTCGCCGCGGTCGGCGCGGAAGGTGCGGGATTGGGCGCAAGTCGGCATCGCTCTTTCCACTCTACCCGATCGAAACTAAGATCCCCGCATGACAAGACTTCTCCTCGGGCTCTTCCTCGCCGCCGCCGCCGCTGTCACTACGCCGTCCGGCTTCGATTCCCAGTTCACCGGCCGCACCCTGCGCTTCGACTATTTCCACGGCGGCACCGCCAAGGAGGAGCACGTCAGCCTCGGCGGCCTCCGCCTGGAGGGGGAGTGGCCCGGCAGCCGCATCCACCTGCTGGACGGCACCAACCTCGGCAAGTACCTGTTCGAGGTGATCGATCCCGCCACCAATCAGGCGATCTGGTCGCGTGGCTTCTCCAGCATCTACGGGGAATGGGAGACCACGGGCGAGGCGTCCGCCGGCACCTGGCGGTCGTTCCAGGAGTCGATGCGCTTCCCCGAGCCCAAAGGGAAGGTCCAGCTCGTGCTCAAGAAGCGCGGCGCCGACGGCGCCTTCCGGGAGATCTTCTCGACTGTCATCGATCCGGCGAGCCGCTTCGTCGACCGCTCGCCGGTCTCCGCCGCGGGAAAGGTCTGGCCGGTCCTCGAGAGCGGTCCGCCGGCGGTGAAAGTCGATCTCCTGGTGCTCGGCGACGGCTACACCGGCAAAGAAATGGAGAAGTTCCACGCCGACGTCCGCCGGCTGACGGATGCCCTGTTCGCGACCGAGCCCTACAAGAGCCACCGGAGCGACTTCAACGTGCGGGCGATCGATCTCCCCGCCGCCGCCTCCGGCGTCACCGATCCGCGCACCGGCACCTGGCGCAAGAGCCCGCTCGGCCTCGCCTACAACGCCTTCGATTCCGAGCGCTACATGCTCTCCTTCGCCGACGAGGCGATCCGCGAGGCCGCGGCGCAGGCCCCCTACGACGCCCTGATCCTGCTCTCCAACAGCCGCAAGTACGGCGGCGGCGGCATCTTCAACCTCTGGAACACGGCCGCCGTGGACAGCGCCGAATCCGCCTACCTGGTCGTCCACGAGTTCGGCCACTCCTTCGCCGGCCTCGGGGACGAGTACTACACCTCGCAGGTCTCCTACGAGAATTTCAACCCGCCGGGCACCGAGCCCTGGGAGCCCAACGTCACGGCGCTCCTCGACCCGCAGCATCCCAAGTGGGAGGATCTGGTCGCCGCCGGCACGCCGGTCCCCACCCCCTGGAACCAGGAGGCCTACGACAAGCTCGTGCTCTCCTACGAGAAGATCCGGCGGGACCTGCGAGAGAAGAATGCGCCCGAGGAGCGGATGGAGGCGCTCTTCCAGGAGGTCCGCGAGAAGACCACCCCCATGCTCCACGCCGAGAAGTACTTCGGCAAGGTGGGCGCCTTCCGCGGCGCCGCCTACGAGGCCAAAGGGCTCTACCGCCCCGAGGTGGACTGCATCATGTTCAGCCGCAATCCAAAATCTTTCTGTGACGTCTGCGCCCGCGCGATCGAGCGGGTGATCAGGATGTACGCGGAGTAGCCACGAAGCGATCGTAGAGCAACATCGCGATCGTCGCCGCGAAGCCGATGCCGGCGACCACCCACCACATGCCTTCCGGGTGGCTCGATTCACGCACGTAGCGCTGCACGAGGTGCCCGCCGAGCGGGCCGCCCACGAACGAGCCGATCGCCACCGGCAGGAAGGCGAAGCCCATGAAGGTGCCCACCTGCTCGCGCGGCGCGAGGTCGGCCACGTACTCGTAGAAGCGCGGCGCCTGCATACCCTCGCCGCACGCGAAGACGAACATGGCGACGACGACCGTCCGCGGCGACGGATAGAGGGCGATCAGCACCCAGGACGCCGAGGCCACGGCGAACCCCGCCGTCATCGCCCGGATCGGCCGCCAGCGCCGCACCATGGCGCTGATCGGCACGGTGAGCAGGATCAGCGTCCATGCGTCGACGGTCTCGATCAGCTCGAAGCGCTCGAATTTGAGGGTTTCCGTCAGATAGAACGGCAGCGAGTAGAAGATCTGCCAGAACATGATCCAGAAGCCCGAGAAGACGGCGAGAAAGCCGAGGAACCGCGCGTCGCGGAACACCGTCAGCATGTCGCGCAGCACCTTGGCGAAGGAGGTGGGCGCCGGCTCGTCCGCGGCGCGCTCGGGCTCGCGGAAGAACAGCAGGGTCCCCAGCAGGAGGAAGAACGAGGTCACCGACGACATGATCAGGACGTACTCGATGCCCAGGTTCTCGCGCACGCCGAGCGCCAGGATCGGTCCCAGCGCGCCGCCGATGTTGACCAGCGTGTAATAGATCGAATATCCGAGCGACTTGGCCTCGGGCGCCGACGTCCGCGCCACCGTCCCCACGATGCTCGGCTTGATCAGCGAGCCGCCGACGGCGGTCAGCATCAGCACGGCGAAGATGTAGGGCCCCTTGCCGATGGCGGCGACGATCGACTGCCCGAAATTCAGGCCGGCAAGGCCGATCAGGAAGTAGCCGACGCAGAAGATCGAGAAGCAGGCCGCGAGGCTGCGCTTGAAACCGTAGCGGTCGACCACGGTGCCGGCGAGGACCGGCAGGAAATACAGGACGCCCGAGAAGATGCCGGCGAGCGAGCCGGCGACCTCGGGTCCCAATCCCACCCGCTGGGCGAGATAGATGGTGAGCACCGCCTTCGAGCCGTAGAAGGCGAAGCGCTCGAACAGCTCCAGGGTGTTCGCCACCCAGAAGGTGCGCGAGAAGCCGCGGATGAGAGTGCGCAGGGAGCTGGAGCTCATGCCGTCTTCACCTCCTCGTCAGGTTCATCGCCCTGGGCGCGCAGGCGCGCCAGGTTGCTGTGCTGCCGGCCGTAGCCGAAGTAGATCACGAAGCCGAGCGCCAGCCAGACGACCAGCCGCAGCCAGTTCTCGGCGGGCAGCGAGAACATCAGCAGCAGGCAGGTCAGGATGCCCAGGATCGGCACCAGCGGCACGAAGCGGGACGCGGAACGGCCGCTCGGCCTCGGGGTGCGTCCGCCGCATGATCAGCACCGCCGCGCAGACGATCACGAACGCCAGCAGCGTGCCGATGTTGACCAGCTCGGCCAGGATGCGGAGCGGCAGGAACGCGGCCATCAGGGCGACGAACACGCCGGTCAGGATCGTCGACTTCCAGGGCGTCCGGAACCGCTCGTGGATCGCGCCGAAGAAGCCCGGCGGGACCAGGCCGTCGCGGGCCATCGCCAGCAGGACGCGGGGCTGGCTGAGCATCATCACCAGCAGGACCGAGGTGATCCCGGCGAGCGCCGCCGAGGAGATCAGGACTGGGCCCAGGGCAGGCCGACCTGGCTCGAAGGCGTCGGAGACCGGGGCGTCGATGTTGATCTTGTCGTAGGGGACCATGCCGGTCAGCACGGCCGCCACGGCGATGTAGAGGACCGTGCAGAGGACCAGCGAGACGATGATCCCGATCGGCACGTCGCGCTGCGGGTTCTTCGCCTCCTCGGAGTGGGTCGAGACCGAGTCGAAGCCGATGTAGGCGAAGAAGATCGTCGCCGCGCCGGCGAGCATGCCGAGCGGCTCTGCCGCCGGCGTCGTCTGGCCGAGGACGAGTCTGGCCGAAGAAGCTGAGCCCGGTAGCCGAACGGGGCGAACGGCTCCAGTTCGCGCGGGTCGACGTAGAAGGCGCCGACGACGATCACGAAGAGGACGACGCCGAGCTTGATGACCACCATCGCGGGTTGAAGCCGGCGCTCTCCTTGATCCCGTTGACCAGGACGACGGTGATGACGGACGATGATCAGGACCGCGGGCAGGTCGAACAGCGTGCCGGTCGCGACGAACTTGCCGAGCTTCGGGTCGTAGTCGAACGGCGGCTCCGGAGATGGCGTGCGGGAGCTTCCAGCCGAAGATGTTGATGAAGTCCTGGAAGTAGTGCGACCAGCCGTGCGCGACGGTGGCGGCGCCCACGGCGTATTCGAGGACGAGGTCCCAGCCGATGATCCAGGCGAACAGCTCGCCGAGCGTGGCGTAGGCATAGGTGTAGGCCGACCCGGCGACCGGGACCATCGAGGCGAACTCGGCGTAGCACAGCGCGGCGAAGATGCAGGCGATCCCGGCGACGACGAACGAGAGCATCAGCGCCGGGCCCGCCTTGTCGTGCGCGGCGACGCCGGTCAGGCACGAAGATGCCCGTGCCGATGATCGCGCCGACGCCCAGGCTGGTCAGCGACCGGCCCGAGCACGCGCCGGAGGCGGTCCTCCCCCTTCATCTCCTCCAGGAGCATGTCAGGGGTTTTCGGGCGAACAGTGGATTCGCCACGGGTTTACCTCCTTCCGTTCTGGAGGGAGGTTAGAGGGGGGGCAGACGGCGGGACTATTCCTCGCAACCTTCGTGGCGGCGTGGGCGGGAGGGGAGGTGGAGGGAGGTTATAATCCGGATATGGGCGAATCCATTGAAGATCGTGAGCGGAAGGCGCGGGCCGCCGCCAGAAAGTCCTGGCCGATCCGCGTTTACCGCCTGGGAGAAGAGCCCCCGGAAGACCCCAACCAGCCAACCATGTCAGCCGAGGAAATCGAAAGGATGTGACTCTCGCTGTCAGTGATCTGTCACGGCCAGAATGATGGGTGTAGGGGCGGCTCTATGTGGCCGCCCTCGCCCTGGAAGGGCGAAATTTGAATAGCCTGGCACTTCAGTGCCAGGTAGGCCGCCCCCATCCTCCAATCGCCCCGAGGGGGCGGTGCTTTCAGCGACGGCCCTCAGTCCAGGCGTTGGGTTCCGCCCCTTCAGGGCGGGCGGGATTGTAGGACCGCTTACCTGGCGCTGAAGCGCCAGGCTATTCAAATTTCGCCCTTTCAGGGCGAGACAGCCACACAGGGCCGCCCCTACCCTCACCGCTCCCGCGCCACCACCCGCCCCACCCGCAGCTCGTCGGCCAGGCGATAGGCGTGGTGGGCGGTCACGATGGCCCCGCCGTCCTTCAGACGGTTCCGCAGGCCGTGGATGTGCCGGGCCGCGAGGTTGGTGATCTCGGCGCGGCCGGCCCCCTCGGGCGCGAGCCGGGTTCCGACGTCCGCCACGGGTAGCCCCTCCCCACCGTTCAGACGATCCTCGATCAGCTCGAGCCAGGTCACCGCCTCCTGGCTGCCCGCCTTGAGCCCGACCCGCGGGAGCAGCCGGCCGCCGATCTCGACCGGCTCGCCGCTCCAGACCGCCAGATCGAGCTCGCCTTCGATCTCGCGGCGGTCCTCCTCCGTCTTGGCCACCGCGGCGTCCGGCGCGTTCGCCATCTGGAGGACCAGCGGGAAGGCGCGGCCGAGATAGGAGCGGACGACCGGCACGACCATGCCCGGCAGATCGCTCTTGTCCATCACGTCCCGGGGATCGAAGCCGGCGTCGAGGAGGTCGCGGCCGAAGGTGGCCTCGTACCCTCTTTTGTTGGAGAGGAAACGGCAGGCCGGCGGGCTGCCGGCGAACATCCCGCGCACGGTGTTGGCGAGGTAGATCGACTCCCACCAGCGGTCGGGCGGGATGAAGCCGAGAGTCGCGAGCTGGATGTCCTGGAGCAGCAGCCCGCCGGGACGGAGCATCCCCGCCACCCCCTTGCAGAAGCGATGGGCATCTTCGAAGACGGCCGGATCGAGAGGCATCCGCCGCGGAGTGGAATGACCGCCCACCAATCTCGTGGCGACCTGGAGGCCCGGGTACCTCTCCAGCCACGACGAGGTGATCTGGGTGGTATCCGGTCCGGGGCGGTCAAGGCAGACGACCGTCGTCTGATCGAGAACGCCGTCCTGCTCCGCGAGGACGTCCAGCAGCTCGGAGACGTGATGCAGGTGGTCCTCGACGACCACCAGGGGGCGTCGAGTAAAACCAGTGGCTCCGACCCAAGTCATGAAAGCTACTATAGCCAGCGTGACCTCCGATCCGGAACATCCCGCCCGCCGGTGGGGCTCGCGCCTGCTCTATCTCGGCGTCTTCCTGTTCGCCGTGCTGGTGATCCTCGCCGCGCTGTCGATCCGGCGGGAGTGGCAGGAGCGGATCGGGCAGAGCCGGTCGGACGCCATCTTCCAGCTCGTCCAGGGGAAGACCCCGGCCCGCCCCACCGAGACGCCGGGCGCCACGGCATGGCTCAACCTGGAGCTGCGGCGCTATCGCGAGCGGATCTCGGACCCCGGGAAGGCCCGCCTCTACGGCGAGGTCGCGGAGTGGCAGGACACCCGCTCGGTGCCGCCGTTCTTCGCGCCGATCCGGGATCTCCTCGCGAGCCCCCTGCGCCGTCCCGAGACCCCGGCGCCCCCCGCGCTCCATGCGCCCGCGGATCTGGGCGAACCGGCGGCCGGGCCGTTCTCCCTGCGCACCCAGAGCTATGTCGAGCTCGACCGCCGCTGGTTCGCGGTCACCCGCCGGACGGCGCTCGATTCGACCGACCCGGCGAATCCTTCCAACCGGTTCCTGACCTCCGCGGCCCCTCATCTCCTGGCGCTGAGCGAGGATCTGCGGCGGCTTCTCGCCGCCCACCCGCTGCCCGCCCTGCCCGGCAGCCGCTCTCCCCGGGTGGTGCGGCTCTACGCCATCTCCGAGGACGGCACCCTGATCTCCCTCCCCCAGCCGGCCGACCCGGCGGAGAGCCGCCGCGCCGTCGTCGCGGAGGGGCGCGAGTTCCGCGGCTCGCCCGAGCGGCCGACGTTCGTCTCCAACGAGTTCTACTTCCGGTTCGACTTCGCCGGCCCGGAGAGCCAGACCTTCTACTCCGGCCTCTACCTCGACCTCGGCGGCCAGGGGCTGGTCGCCACGATCACGGCGCCGCTGCGCGATCCCGCCCTCGGCGGGCGCGGGATCGTCGGCGCGGACCTCTCGTTCGCCATCGACTGGGAGGAGTTCGCCCGCCGGATCGATCCGCCGATGATCGCGGGCGTCGTCCATCTCGCCCAGCCGCCGGTGCGGAGCCGCCCGTGGACGGACATCGGCAACGCCTTCTCCCGGCGGCAGCCGGCGGCGCTCCGCCGGGCGGTCGCGGCGCTCGCCGCCCTCCCCTCCAGCGAGGCGGGAGCGGCCGAGAGCGTCCCCTATGTTCTGCACGGCGTGGTCGAGGGGCGGGGGGCGGTCGCCGCCTTCCAGGTGGCGGCGGCGACGTGGCTGGTGGTGCTCTTTCCCAAGACCCAGTCGCACCTGCCGCTGATCCCGGTGCTGCTGTCGGCGGTGATGCTGGTCGCCCTGCTCTGGGGGTTCGAGCTCAACCGCCGCCGGGCCGAAAGTGCGCAGGGGAGGGCCGAGGCCGCCTTCCAGGAGAAGCAGAACCTGCTCAGCACGATGCAGGTGCCGCTGGTGGTGGTGGACCCGAACACGGACGAGGTCGTCTACGGCAACCAGGCGGCCGAGAAGCTCGGGGTGCGGGCCGGCTCGCGGATCGGCGACCGGGTCTCCGCCGATCCGCGGGCCCGCGCCCACTACGAGCGCATGCAGGTCGCCAGCCCCGAGCCGCGCCGCGCCTACGGCCTCCCCCTGCGCGTGCGCGGCGAGGACGGCGAGGAGGAGGAACGCTACGCGATCGTCCGCTCGGTGGCGGTCACCGCGCCGATCGAGGCCCTGCACGCTGACGAGCGCCACCGCCTCGGCATCCTCTTCCTGGTCGAGCCGGAGGCGGACCTCGCGCTGCTCACCGAGGACCTGATCGGCGACACCCGCCAGGACGAGCGGCGCAAGCTCGCCGGCCTGCTCTCCCACGGCGTCGACACCCTGATCCGCGTGCTCGCCTACAGCCTGCGGGCGACCGGCGGCGCGGCCGCGCGCCCGGAGCTCGCCTCCTGGCTCGCCGAGTACGTCGACCGGCGGCTGCGCACCACCGCCTGGCTGCTCGATCACTGGCAGGCCGAGCCGCCATTGCCCCCCGACAGCTCGATCGAGGCCTCGCAGGCGCGGGTCACGATCGAGCGGCTCCAGGGGGTCTTCGCGCTCGCTTCAGGCGACGCCGACCTGCGCACCCGCCTGCACTGGGACAACGGCGTGCTCTCGCAGCGCCCCGACCCCCGGGCGCCGGTCTTCACGCTCGAGATCGACTGGCCCGGGGAGTACTGGTTCACCTGCCCGGTGCGCGGCGGCTTCGGCTTCTTCCTCGGCGAGGTGCTGATCAACGCCATCCGCCACGGCCGGCCGGGCTCGACCCCGGCGCTGCGGATCACCCTCGACCGCGTGCGCCGGGAGCTCCATTTCGAGGTCGAGAACGACCTCGGGAGCGAGCCGCGCGACCGCGACGGCGAGACCTACGGGGGGAAGAGCATCCTGCGGCAGCTCGCCCGCCTGTTCGAATGGCGGGACCTCCGGTTCGAGAAACGGGAGCGGACCTATCTCGTCTCCTGGCGCGTGCCGGCGAGCGAGCGCGGGGATCCGCGGAAAGCCGATTGAGAGAGGATGTTAAGATTTTCCCGGCGATGAAGCGCTTCACCCCTCATGTCGCCGGAATCACGATTCCTTTTCCTGGCCCTCGGCCTGCCGGCCCTGGCGCTGCCCGGACCGAAAGAGGAGTGGATCGCGGTCCGCACGCCGAGCTTCACGCTGTTCAGCAACGCCGGCGAGGCGAAGACCCGCGGCATCGGCACCGATCTCGAACGCCTGCGCGACGCCCTCTCCCAGCTCTCCCCGGGGCTGGCGCTCAACTCGCCGGCCCCCACCTACATCTTCGTCTTCCGCGACGCCGCTTCGTTCCGGCCGTACGAGCGGACCTACAACGGCCGCCCCCTCGACTCCGGCGGCTATTTCCTCTCCCGGCAGCTCGCCAACTATGTGGCGATCAACGGCGACCAGCACGGCGACGAGCGGGTGATCATCTATCACGAGTACCTGCACTACGTGATGCACAACAACTACGCGGCCCTGCCGCTCTGGCTCCACGAGGGGCTCGCCGAGTACTACAGCACGTTCCAGGCCGCCAAGAACGAGGCCCGGATCGGGCTGCCGGTCGTCGAGCACGTCCTCTGGCTGCGGCAGCACTCCCTGATCCCGCTCACCACCCTTTTCACGGTGGACGAGCGCTCGCCGGAGTACAACGAGTCGTCGCGGCGCGGGGCGTTCTACGCCGAGTCCTGGGCACTGGTCCACTATCTGATCTCCGGCAGCCCGGAGCGCCGCCGGCAGGCTTCGGAGTATCTCCGGCTGGCGCAGGCCGGCACGCCGCCGGACCAGCTCTTCGCCAGGACGTTCGGCAGCGATCCCGCCATCCTCGAGCGCGAGCTGCGCACGTACGTGCAGAAGCGCCTGTTCAATTTCGTCCGCGCTCCCATCCGGCCGGAGGCGAGCCTCGCCTTGGAAGTGAAGCCGATGGCCCGGGCCGACGTGCTCTCCCGCCTCGGGAACCTGCTCGCCAACCTCGAGCGACGACCATCGCGCCGCGGCCGCGGAGCACTTCCGCGCCGCGCTGGCCCTGCAGCCGGACCACGCCCCCGCTCTCGCCGGCCTCGGCTTCCTCGCCGAGCGGGCCGAGCGCCCGGCCGAGGCGCGCCCCTTCTACGAGAAGGCCGCGAAGCTCGCGCCGGACGACTTCCTCGTGCAGTACCTCTACGCCGCGAACCTGACCGACGATCCCGGCCCCGACTCGCTGCGGCAGGCCCGCGCCGCCCTGACCCGGGCCGTCGCGCTGCGGCCCGACTTCGGCGAGGCCTGGGCGCGGCTCGGCTACACCTATCAAGCCGAGGAGGAGCTGCCGGCCGAGGCGATCCAGGCCCTGGAGACGGCCCATCGCCTGCTCCCCTCGCGGGTGGACGTCGCCCACAACCTGGCGGTGGCCTACACGCGCACGGGCAGACCTGAGAAAGCCGAGGAGCTGATCGAGCGGGTGCTCGTCCCGCAAGGCACCCCCGAGCAGATCGAGAGCGCCCGCGAGGCCCTGCTCGACGAGGATCACCGGCGGGCCGAGGAGCTGATCGACGAGCAGAAGCTCGCCGAGGCGCTCGACCTCCTCCAGAAGGTGAAGGCGAAGACCAGCCGGGCCACGCGGCGCGACCAGTTGGAGCGGCGGATCGACGAGATCCAGCGCGCCCTCGACTTCAACACCTTCGCCGAGCGCTACAACCAGGCCGTCGAGCTGGCCAACCAGGGGAACGTCAAAGGGGCGATCGCCATCCTGGAGCCTCTGCTGACGACCACCCGGGACCCGGCGCAGGTCGAACGCGCCCGCACGCTGATCGAGCGCTTCCGACCTCCCAGGAAGAAGGGACCGGTCCGCCACTGACGCTGCCGACAGAGCTGACAGGCCTCGCCCGCGGGTTCCTCGCCGGATAGAAACATAGTGATTTCAATGGCTTACGGAAATCACGCCGCTGGCACGGACCCTGCTATGTAGAAGGGTATTGACGTGCCCTCCAAGCAGGCTCCTCAGCGGGTCCCACCGCGGGGAGCCCTTTTTTTGTTCCTTGCGCGAATCGCCGGCCCGTGGTTACATTGATCCAATGTCCGATGCCACGTCCGGATTCACGGTCGAGCAGCCACTCTGGGATGAGCTCTCCGCCGGCGAGCGCCGCAGACGCGCGCGGTCGCGCTATCCCGCGCTGACGATCCTCTATCACCCCGACCTCCGGCGAGTCGGCGAGCGGGCGGTCCTCAGCGGGCTGCTCGCGGGCCGGCACGTCCCCCTCTCCCGTCTCGAGCCCGGCTTCGAGATGCCCCCGCAGGGCGACACCCGGCCGCTGCTGGACCGTGGCATCAGCCGCTCGCCCCTGCGGATCACGCGGGAGGAGGACGGGACGATCGGCATCGCCACCGAAGGGAGCCGCACGCGGCTGGTGGCGGACGGCGTGCCGGTGGCCAGGGGAGGGTGCTCCTTCCCGGCGAGCGACGTCGAGCGGGGGGTCGTCATCGAGCTGGCCGACCGGGTGGTCCTGCTGCTGCACACGGTGCCGTCCCAGCCCCTCCGCGTTCCCGACAGCTTCGGCCTGATCGGGGAGAGCGAGGGGCTGGTGCGCGTGCGGCACGAGATCCGCCGGGTGGCCGACCTCGACGTGCCCGTGCTGCTGCGGGGCGAGACCGGCACCGGCAAGGAGCTCGTCGCCCGCGCCATCCACCAGGCCAGCCCGCGCCGCGACGGCCCCTGCCTGTCGGTGAACATGGGCGCGATCCCGGCGTCGCTCGCCAGCTCCGAGCTGTTCGGAGCGGTCAAGGGCTCCTTCACCGGCTCGGTCCGGGACCAGCCCGGCTACTTCCATCGCGCCCACGGCGGCACGCTGTTCCTCGACGAGATCGGCGAGGCCCCGCCCGAGGTGCAGGTGATGCTGCTGCGGGTGATCGAGACCGGAGAGCTGCAGCGGATCGGCGGGGCCGGAACGCAGAGGGTGGACGTGCGGCTGATCGCGGCGACCGACGCCGATCTGGAGGGTGCGATCGAGGCCGGCCGCTTCCGCGCTCCCCTGCTCCACCGGCTCGCCGGCTACGAGCTGGTGATCCCGCCGCTGCGGGAGCGCCGGGACGATTTCGGACGGCTGTTCTGCCATTACCTGGCCGAGGAGCTGCGGGGGACCGGCGAGGAGCACCGTCTGGCGCCGCCCGCGGATGGCGCTCCGCTCTGGATGCCGGCCTCGGTCGTCGCCCGCCTCGCCCGCCACTCCTGGCCCGGCAACATCCGCCAGCTCCACAACACGGTGCGGCAGATGGTCATCGCCAGCCGCGCCTCCGACACCGTCGAGATCGGCCCCCAGGTGGAGCGCCTGCTGCGCGAGGCCGCGCCGCTGTCGCCGCCGGCGGCCGCGCCCGAAGCCGCGCTCCACCCTCGAGCCCGCGCCGCGCGCCGCCGCGCCGAGGCGGCGGAGTACCGCTCCCCGGCCGAGGTCACCGAGGCCGAGCTGACCGAGACCCTGCGGGCCACCCGCTGGGAGGTCAAGCTGGCCGCCGAGCGCCTCGGCATCTCCCGGCCGTCGCTCTATCTCCTGATCGAAAAGTTTCCGTCGATCCGCAAGGCGTCGGACCTCGACCGGGAGGAGATCCTGGCCGCGCGCCAGCTCTGCGGAGGGAGCCTCGAAGCCATGGTCGAACGCCTGGAAGTCTCGAAGAAGGGGCTCCTGCAGCGGATGACGCAGCTCGGGATCGAGTAGGCGGCGGACGCCAGAGCCTCCCGCAACACCTCCATGTGGTCGCTGCTGGTCTGCTCCCAGCGGAAGCCGGCGGCGTGCCGGCGGGTGGCGGCGCGGTCGGGGTAGTGGGCGAAGAGGCGCCGCGCCGCCTCGGCCAGCGCCGGCGCCGTCCGCTCCGTCATCAGCACCCCCGCCTCGGGGACGTTGATCGCCTCGGGCGTCCCCCAGACCGCCGTCGCGATGACCGGTGTCCCGCAGGCCATCGCCTCCAGCAGCACGTTGGCCATCCCCTCCCGGCTGGACGCCAGGACGAGCGCGTCGGCGGCGCTGTAGTACTCCTTGAGCTCCTCCTGCTCGACATGGCCGAGGAAGCGCACCCGACCGGCGACGCCGCGGGAGGCCGCGAGCTCGCGGAGCCGCGGCTCGTACCAGCCGTCCCCCGCGATCAGCAGCGTGAACCCCGGCAGGTCCCGCAGCGCCTCGATCGCCAGGTGGTGCCCTTTCCGCGGAGTGGCGTGCCCCACCGAGAGGAGCACGGTCCCGGCGAGCCCCAGCCGCCGGCGGACCGCGTCGCGGTCGACCGGCTGGAAGAGGTCGAGATCCACCCCGTGGAGGACCACGCGCACCTTCTCCGCCGGAGCTCCCAGCTCCACCAGGCCACTTTGAGCGCCTCGCAGACGGGGGTGATCCCGGCGGCACGCTCCACCGCCCAGAGGAGCAGCCTGCGCGGCACCAGGAACTTCGGATACGTGATCACGTCGTCGCCCAGCACCGACATCACCACCGGCTTGCCGAAATGCCGCCCCAGGAGCATCGCGGCGACGCCGTCCGGATAGAGTAGTGCGCGTCGATCAGATCGAAATCGAATCCCCGTTCGAGAATCCCCTCGAGCACCGGCTTGACCGCCGTCGCCATCAACAACGGCGCGGAGCTCAAGCCGACTTTCGGCAGCCGGGGGTAGCGCGGATGATAGATCGGGATGCCGTGCCGTTCCTCGTAATAGGGCACGCGGGCGAAGGCGCCATAGTGGCCGAAGGACGGATCCTGCCAGGGGAACCAGGGGACCGGCGCGACCACGTGCGATTCGACTTCGCCGGCGGCGAGGAGGTGCCGCAATCGCTGCTCGATGAAGATGCCGTGGCGGGGCTCGACGCGGTTCGGGTAGAGCGTAGAAAACGTGACCGTTCTCATGGCCTGCTCCTCGAGAGAGAGACCCGTTACCCCTTCACCGGAGATCCAATTTTATTTTAATTTCTCATTAAAAGTAAATCCGGAACCGCGGCGCGGCGATCTACAGAAGCGGAGATAAATGTGTAATAGAAACTTTATCGCCATCATCCGATCAGTAGGCGCTCTACACCCCTTCGGGATAGCGGGTCTCGACGCAGGCCGCCGAGAGGACCATCTCCTTGGCGGCGGCGACGTAGGGGAGCAGCGAGACCAGGCTCCCCTTGACCAGTTTGAGCTTGCCGCGCATCAGCGCGAAGATCGGCTCGAGGTCGCGCTCCAGCATCCGTTTCCAGGTTTTCGGATCGGCGCTGATGACGTAGGGAACGCTCTCGACATCGGCCGGCGTCGCGGTGCGCGCCTCGCGGCAGCCCCCCTCGAACAGATCGAGGTAGACCGACCGCTCCGAGAGGCTCAACCCTGGCGCCGCCGTCATGATGAGCACCAGCGGCCAGTGCCAGCTCCGGGCCGCCTTGCGGTAATCCTCATTCGCGTTGATCTGCTCGCCGCAGGCCACGGCCCAGTCGTGGGTGAACATCTCGTAAGACATCGAAAAACCTACTTTTCCTTCGGGTAGACCAGCGACTTGTCCGGATAGGCGGGCGCCTTGGGCACGGGCACGGGCTCGGCCTTGATCTTCTCCTGGAGATAGCGGATGGCGGCGTCGAGCTGGGCGTCCTGGCCGTCGAAGGTGGCGCGCGGCAGATTGTCCACCACCTCGTCGGGATCGACGCCGTGCCCCTCGATCATCCAGCTCCCTTCCGGACCGTAGACGCCGAACTCGGCCGCCGTGGCGACCCCCTTGTCCACCAGGACGTTGCTGGCGGTGAGCCAGATCTCGCCGCCCCAGGTGCGGGTGCCGATCACCCGGCCGAGCTTCAGCCGCCGGACCCCCTCCGCGAAAGCCTCGCCGTCCGAGGCGGTCGACTCGTTGATCAGCACCACCAGGTGGCCGCGGAAGGCGTAGGGCATGTTCGGGTAGGGCTCACCCTGCCGCGGCTGCCACCAGAACCACGCCTTGCGCAGCAGCTTGGCGAGGATCCAGCTCTCGATGTTGCCGCCGCGGTTGTTGCGCACGTCGACGATCAATCCCGGGCGGTCGAAGACCGGGTAGAAATCGCGCGCCCAGCTCGTGTAGTCCTCGCCGCCCATGGCCCGCAGGTGGACGTAGCCGATCTCGCTCTTCCCCTTCTCCTCGACGGCGAGCCGCCGCGAGGTCTCCCAGTCGCCGTAGCGCAGGTCGGCGTCGTCCTCCGGGCTGACCGGCATCACCACGACGTCGCGGCTCTTTCTGGTCCTGGCGTCCTTGACCCGCAGCAGCACCTGCTTGCCGGCCTGGTTGCGCAGCAGGATCCCCAGGTCCATGACGGAGAGGGTGGGGGTGCCGTTGATCGACTCGATCACGTCCCCCTCGCCGACCCGTACTCCCCGCGCCTGGAGCGGCCCGGCCGCGGACGGCAGGTCGGGTCCGAGCGGTAGAGGTGATCGACCCGCCACCCCCCCGCCGCCTCGTCGCGGGAGAGCGCGGCGCCGAGCGAGGCCACCTCGATCTCCTCGTCCCCCTTCCGCCGCTCGCTGCGGACGAAGGTGTGCAGGGCCGACAGCTCGCTCACCATCTGCCCCAGCAGGTCGTCGAGCTCGCTCCGGCTGGTCACCCGCAGGCTCAAGGGGCGGTACTTCTCGAGCATCGCCGGCCAGTCGACCCCATGCATCTTGGGATCGTAGAAGTAGTCGCGCTCCAGCCGCCAGGCCTCGCGGAACATCTGCTGCCACTGCTCGCGGGGGTTGAAAGGGAACGTCCAGCCCGCGAGGTCCACCCTGGCCTTGGCGAGATCCTTCTCCGCCAGCTCGTCTTCCCCGGTCGCGTCCCCGGCGTCGAGGACGTAGAAGTCCTCTTCCTTGCGGATCATCAGCTTCTTGCCGTCGGCCGAGAGGCCGTACTCGTCGACGTCGGCGAGCACCGTCTTGGGGTCGGTCTTCTCGGGATCGAACGGCACCGTCTCGAGCGACGCCATGTCCTCCTCGACCCCGGGCAGGACGGAGAGCCAGTAGAGACGATCCTCGCCCGCGGTCAGCGACTCGTAGTTGCCGGGCGGCACGGGAACCTCGTAGAGCCGGCCCGCGAGGCCGTCGAGGTCGATCTCCACACTGGGCGCCTTCTTCCCCGGGTCCTGGTCCTTGCCCTTGTCCTTATCCTTGTCGTCCTTGTCGTCCTTATCGTCGCTTCGCCGGATGCAGCTCGTCGGGGGGCTGGAAGGGGGAGCGGGTGTCCTTCTTCAGAGCGACGCCGAAGATCCCGGTGGTCGCCGTGAGATAGGGGTCCGGCTGGCGCGCTCCCCAGGGGGAGCGGACGAGGGTGCGCAGGCTGCGGTCGGAGAGGAAGTAGATCCACTTGCCGTCCCGGCTCCAGGCCGGGCTCGTGCTGTTGAAGCGGTCGGAGGTCAGCGGCACGGTCTTGCCGGTCGCGACCTGGTAGAGGTAGATCCGGTTGAACGAGTTGGACCCGGCCACCGACCAGGCGAGCCAGCGGCTGTCGGGGGACCAGGAGAGGTCCTGGAATCCGCCGTAAGGGGAGGTCGAGGTGGCGAGGCGCTGCTGCTTGCGGGTCTCGAGGTCGAGCAGCCAGAGCTGCTGGTCCTTGTCGTGATGGGCGATCCACCGCCCGTCGGGCGAGGGCTCCCCCTCCCAGCGCAGCACCTTGCCTTCGGAGGTGAGCGGCTCGGGCTTGCCGACGCCGTTCGCCGGGAACTTCCAGAACTCGACCTCGCCGGTCTCATCCGACAGGGCGAAGACGCTCTTGCCGTCCGGCAGGAACCGCGCCTCGCGATAGCGCACGCCCGGCTTGCGGGTCACCTCGACGATCCGCCCCTCCTTCACCGGCACCACGAACACCTGCCCGCGGGCGGTCAGCACCAGCCGGTCGCCGGTGGGCGAGAGCCGGCTCGCGGTCAGGAAGTCCATCGGCTTCTTCACCCAGGTCTCCCGCATCTGATCGAAATCCGAGACCAGGCGGATCGGCAGCGGCGCGTCCTGGTTGGCCGCGACGTCGAAGATCCGCAGGTCGGCCCCGAGCTGATAGACGATCCGGCCCTCGGAGAGGTCGGGCGAGGTCACGTCCCACCCCCGGTGGAAGGTGTGCTGGCGCAGGTCGCCCCCCTTCTCGTCCATCGACCAGAGATTCATCGTGCCGTCGCGGTCCGAGACGAAGTAGACCCGCCCCTGCCAGACCATCGGCGACCGGCTGGTGCCGGGGAAGTCGGCGGTGAGCGGCGCGGCTTCGGCGTTGTCTTTCGCAGAGCCATCGAACCGCCAGAGGCTCTGGGCCGTGCCGCCGCGGTAGCGCTTGGTGTGGCTCCCCTGGAAGGCGAAGCGGGTGAAGAACAGGGTCTCGCCGTCGTAGCACCCCTCGCTCGCCTGCGCCAGGGGGATCAGGGCGCGCCGGCCGGTGGCCGGATCGAGCCGCGCGAGCTGGGTGCTCGGCAGCCCCGAGGCGGTCGTGGTGGCGTAGAGGATCTCGCCGCCCGGCGTCCAGCCCGCCACCAGGGCTCCCCCTCTCTCCGCCCCTTCGAAGGTCCGGCGCACCGGCAGCCCGCCGTCGATCGGCATGGTGTAGACCTCGGTCGGCCCCTCGTAGGCCGCCGAGAAGGCGAGCGTCCGGCCATCCGGCGAGATCGCGGGATTGGACTCCTCCGCCGGATGGGTGGTCAACCGGGACGCCACCCCGCCCCGGCGGTCCACCCGCCAGAGGTCCCCCTCGGCGGCGAAGACGAGGGTGTCGCCGTGGATCGCGGGATAACGGTAGTAGCCGAGGTGCTATCGCCGAGGTCTCTTCGGCGCGCAGGGCGGGAGCGAGCGCGAGCAGCGCCAGAACAACGAGAAATCGCTTCAAGGGAATCGTCTCCAGGGAGGAAAACGGCTTCGCGGATTCGCGGTCGGCAGACCAGGGAGGCCCGGGATCCGTCTGTATCCTTCTAACCTTGCGGCGCGGAGTAGACCGCCACCCGGTTGCGCCCGTTCCGCTTGGAGAGCAGAAGGGCCTCGTCGGCGGCCTGGTAGAGGTCCTGCGGGGTGGTCATCTCGCGGCTCAGCTCGGCGACCCCGACGGAGCAGCCGACGTTGATGCGGATGTCGCCGTAGCGGTGCTCGTAGCCGGCGATCTTGTCGCGCAGCTTGGAGGCGAGGGACTCGGCCCCTTCGCTGCCGGTCTCGGGGGCGAGGATCACGAACTCGTCCCCGCCCACCCGGGCGAGCACCTGCTCGGGGCGCACGAGGTCGCGGGCGAGCGAGGCGATCTGCTTGAGGATGAAGTCGCCGCAGAGGTGGCCGTAGGTGTCGTTGATCGCCTTGAACTCGTCGAGGTCGAAGATGATCAGCGACAGCGGCCGCTGGTGGCGCGCGGCGCGGGCGAGCTCGCGCTGCAGCTCCTCCTCGAACTTGCGCTTGTTGAAGATCTCGGTCAGGCCGTCCTTGGCCACCAGCTCGTAAATCGCCAGGTGGTAGGCGCTCTCGACGTCCTGCTCGTGGAGGAACTTGAAGTGGACCGCGGCGGTCTGGAAGCGGTCGCCGCTGCGCAGCACGGTGCGGCCATGGATCGGCTGGCCGTTGATGTACGTGCCATTGGTGCTCCCCAGGTCCTCGATCGTCACCACCGGCCCCATGTAGCGCAGCCGCGCGTGCTTGCGGGAGATCGACATCACCTCGGGCAGGCTGATGCCCACCGCGGCGGAACGGCCGATCTCCAGGGTGGTGCCGGGGGAGAGGCGGAAGCGCGAGCCCAGGCGCTGGCTCTCGGGGTGCGCGATGAGGATGATGTCCGCCTCGGTCTCGAGCTGGGCCTTGGCGTGCTCCCCCCGCTCGCGGGTCGCCCCCTCGTACGTCTGCGTCATCCCGCTCTCGTGAATCGGCGAGAGATCGATGTCGTCCGTGTCGGAGTCGCCTCCACGGGACTGGAGGATGTCGCGAGAGTCGGAGCGGTGCCGTTCGTCCATGGGTTCGGCGGCGAGAGGTCCAGAAGATCCGGTCAGGTGATCAAAAAGCGTATCATCAGGGGCTGGAGGCGTCAAACCAGGGCACTCACTTCCCCGACATCATCGCCTTCAGCACGTGGCGGGCGACCTCGGGGTTCTCGCGCAGGCGGCGGATCGAGTAGGGGTACCAGTCCGGGCCGTAGGGGACGTAGACGCGCAGCCGGTGGCCCGCGGCGATGAGGATGCGGCGCAGCTCCTCGTCCACCCCCAGGAGCATCTGGAACTCGTACTGGTCGGGCTTCAGGCCGTGCCTGTCGACCAGGGCGGAGGCGGCGCAGGCGAGGAACTCGTCGTGGGTGGCGATGCCGACGTAGACGCCGCGCGAGATCAGCTTGTCGAGCGCCTGGACGTAGTTGTGCCGCACCGTCTCGTACCCCTTCCAGGCGATCTTGCGCGGCTCGACGTAGATCCCCTTGCAGAGGCGGATGTTCGCCCCCTGGTCCGGCAGCTCCTCGATGTCGCGCAGGGTACGGCGCATGTAGGCCTGGAGGACGACGCCGACGTTGCCGTAGCGGCCGTGCAGCTCGCGGTAGATGCGGAGCGTCGCGTCCGTCGTCGTGTAGTCCTCCATGTCGATGCGGACGAAGTTGCCGAAGCTCTTGGCGGTCTCGACGATGCGCGCGACGTTGTCGCGGCAGAACCCCTCGTCGATCTTGAGCCCCAGGAGGGTGAGCTTGATCGAGATGTTGGAGTCGACCTTCTCGCGGTCGATCGCGGCGAAGACCCGCAGATACTCCTCGACGGCGGCGGTCGCCTTGCCGCGCTCGCTCACCTCCTCGCCGAGGACGTCGAGGGTCGCCATCGCCCCCTGCTCGTTGAGCTTGCGGACGACGCGGATGGCGTCGTCCAGGCTCTCGCCGGCGACGTAGCGGGACGCCACCCGGCCGACGAGCGGCTTCGGCACCGCGGGGAGGCCTGTGACCAGCAGGCGGTTGAACGCACTCATCTCAGAGCCTCCCTCGAGGATGGCATTGCGGGCTGGAGAAGTATCAGGATACCGGCTGGATCACCGGTTCGGCAACCCGCGGCCACCGCGGGCTCGTCGACCACCCAGCGTACAGACTTCGAGCACGGGCAGGCGCCGGCGATGCGGCGCAGGGCCGGCATGCGGCCGGTGGCGGCCTCGATCGTGAGCGCCCCCGTCGCCACCTGGGTGAGCGCCTCCACGTAGTCCTTGTAGTCGCGGCTCGCGAGGTAGGACTCGGGGAGGTTGCGCGACAGGTGCTTGAGGTACTCCGGGAGCGAGGTGAAGGTCTCCCCCTGGGAGCCGACCATGCGGAAGGCCGGGACGCCGCGGCGGCGGAAGAACTCGGCGTGCGGCATGTGGACGAGATCCTCCCGGCGCACCCCCTCGACCGTCTCGCCGGCGAGGATGCGGTTGAGGTAGGCCTCGGAATCGCCATGGTTGAGGTTCTCGACGCGGGCGCGCAGGTAGCGGAGGTTGAGGTCGCGCACCAGCTTCTCGACCTCCTTGTAGTACGCCTGCTGAGCCTCGGCGTTCTTCATCGGCTTGAGGCCCATGCGCACGTTCGAGGCGCCCCCCCGCTCGTCGCCGAACATCTCGAGGCCGCGCGGGATCCACTTGTTGAGCGTCTTCTGCAGGACCTCCATGGTGACGAAGGACTCCCCCTTGGCGGCGGCGGTCGCCCAGCGGCGCATCGGCACCACCCCGGCGGCGAGGTGGAAGGCCTCCTCGCGCAGCATCTGGGGCATGCTCTCCGCCATCGGCTGGTAGGCCGAGATCTTCTGCATCTGGAGCTGGTACTTGCCGACCCGGTCGATCAGGGCGCAGAAGACGATGTTGTCGGCGAACGAGTCGAAGTCGATGTTGAAGGCGCCCAGGACGTGGGAGCCGGTGTTCATCGACAGGATGTCGTCGATCACGTCCGAGGTGGAGTCCTTGGAGACCGAGCTCCAGTCGTCCTCGGCGAGCAGATGCAGCATCTGGTAGCCGTGGCGCAGCTCCTCGGCCATCATGCGGAGGACCCAGAACTGCTCCTCCTCCTCCTGGGCGCGGGCGAGCGTCAGGCGGTGCTGCTGGATCGAGCCGAACTCGGTGGAGGCCTGGGCGCGGATGGCGCCGAAGAGGTGATGGGCCTGCTCGGGCTGCAGCTCCGAGGCCTTCATCGCCTTCGGCTTCCCCTTCATGTCGCCGCACTCGATCTCGGTGCACATCCCCATCTCGCGGTAGGCGCAGAGCTCGAAGGTCTGGTCGTTGGGGAAGTGCTTGTCCCAGTTCTCGATCAGGAAGTTATAGTCCGGCAGGAAGACGTCGCGCCAGCGCAGGACGGCCTCGTGGTATCGCTTCGGCAGGGTGGTGGTCTTCATGCTCATACGATCTCTCCCCTACTAGTCCCCTACAAGCACTACAGACTCTTGACGAACGGTCTCAAGGTCGACGGCTCGAACCCCAGGGAGCCGAAGAAGCGGCGGATGTCCGCCTGCTTGTCCTCGTCGACCAGCGTGCGGACGCTGTGGGCGCCGCGCTGCCGGAAGTGCTCCAGGATCGCCTCGGCCAGGCGGCGGCCGATCGACTTGCCCTGATGGTCGGGATCGACCCCCAGGACCTCGATCCATCCCGTCGGCTCCTCGAGCCCGAACTCGCCGGAACGGACCTCGCCGAGCATGAACCCCGCGACCTTGCCGTCGATCTCGGCGACGACCGAGGACTCGGGGTCCCGCCGCAGGTAGTAACCGATCTGGCGCTCCCAAACTTCCGGACGGTACTTGCCGCCGATCTTCTCGTCGATGGCGACGATGTCGCTGATGTCCATCTCGTCGAGGGGACGGATGCTGATCCCGGGCGTGGTCTCGGTCATAGTTTGTCTGGCGCTTTCGAGAGGAGCCGGCGGGCACCTTGTGATGCCCGTCACAAGCGCCATTCTAATGGTTCGGCGGGGCGGGCGCAAAGGGGTATCCTTCCCCCCGCGCTCACGAGTCCTCCCGATGAACGAACCCGCCGAACCCGCCGTCCGCCTCTGCCCTGAATCCTCGGCCGCCGCGCCGCCGGCGCCGGGGCCGGCCCCGGTCTGGCGGGTGCACCTGACGCTGATCCTGGTCCAGGCCGCCTTCGGCGGCTTCCACGTGGTGGCCAAGGCCGTGCTCGCCGACCTCGCGCCGCTGGCGCTGGCGGCGATCCGGGTGGGGCTGGCGACGCCGATCCTGATCGCGCTCGCCTGGCGGCGGGACCGTTTCATCCCCGCCCGGCGCGACCTCCCCATGCTCGCCCTCCTCGGCGGGCTCGGCGTCTTCGCCAACCAGGCGCTGTTCATCACCGGCCTGAAGTTCACGACGGCGACCAACGCCTCGATCCTGATGACCTCGATCCCGGTGTTCGCGATCGGGGCGGCGGCGGTGATGGGGGTCGAGAGGATCACCCTGAACCGGCTGGCGGGGATCCTCCTCTCGGTCGTGGGCGCCCTGGTGCTGGTGAACCCCTTCCGCTTCTCCACCGGCCACGCGGCCGCGCTCGGCAACTCCCTGATCCTCGTCAACGGCCTCTGCTACGCCCTGTTCCTGGTGCTGCAAAGGCCGATCCTGACCCGCATCCCCTGGCGGACGGTGATCGCGGCCTCCTTCTTCTTCGGAGCCATCGGCATCCTCCCCGTGGCGATCCCGGCGCTGATGGCCCTCGATCCCTCCAAGGTGGGGACCGGCGCCTGGCTCGGCGTGGCCTACATCATCATCTTCCCCACCGTCTTCGCCTACGCCGCCAGCACCTGGGCGGTCCGCCGCTCCTCCCCCGCCCTGGTAGCCGCCTACAGCACCCTCCAGCCCCTGGTAGCCTCCGCCCTCGCCGCCGCCTTCCTGGGCGAGCACTTCGGCTGGGAAGAAGGCATCGGCTTCGCGCTGATCGCGGCCGGTCTCTGGCTGGTCAGTGGAAGATCCCAGAAGCTCCAACCCCAGGAACCCCCACGGCGAAGGCGGTAGAGACGTTCCAGGTCCTATACGACACCCCGCGAAGGCCACGGGGACCGCGGAACGTCTCCGCCGGAGGGCATGGCTGTTGCCGAGGGCAAGGGCTGGCCGGGGCAGGATGGGGCATACCCTTACTAAAGAGAACCTACCTTCGATCTGCCGCTGGTGTCTCCACACAGATCTTCAGCTTCGAGTCCAGAGAGGGTTTGAGCCAATCCCTCGACCCCAATAGAGAATCGCAGTTCCGAAACGGCGTCCATCCCTGGGCGCTCCAGAGTCGGGAACTCATGGTCTCGGTTATTGGGTCAAAGGTTCCGAGATTCACCGCCCCGAAGTTTATATGGACTGGGGGAGGGCGGGTACCAGGAGAGGAGTAGAATAGGTCGGGAGCAGGCGGCAATAGCCATTTGGCAAACCACGGCAGCCAAGGAGGCCTCAAGGTGCCAGGTACGCACATTTACTATCTATTCGCTGAGGACCAGACTCCTGGAGACCCTTGGCACACGGTATTCCACGTATTATCCCAATCGGAGGCAAGGCTCCTTCGTTGTTTTATGGCGATGTTGTACCTCCCTACAAGTGTGAGCGGAATGGTTTCTGAAAAGAGACCGTTTAATGAGGCTCTGGTTCGGTTGCATGATGTGCCGCGGTTCAGGAAGGCGAATTCTAGCGCACCCTTGCCGGAACCACTGTGGCATCACCTTCTTAAGTTGCCACTACTTGTACTGATGGTAGGCAACAAGCTTCCCATTTGGCTCAACGATCTCGCTGCTGCGCGGCCGATAGTCCTCCTGAGCCCGAACGAGGCGACGATAGAAACAGCGCTACGGTCTAATGTCATCTCGGCGGGGCTTCTACGTGACCCGGATGACATCCGCGAGTTCTACAGAATCTTTCGAGATCTGTGTCGAGTGAGTGGACAAGATCGCCGTCTCAGCGACGAAACACGCGAAAAACTAACTGCATTAAGTGATTTGGATCTATTTGAGTGCCGATCGCGTTTAGATTTCTTTCCAGCGTTCCCCCTGCCACAACCTTGGAATGGCCGGGCGGCGGCGTATCTTTTGAATAGGATGTCAAATAACGTTGACAGTCCAAGCCTTAGGCCTGACCAAGTGGAAGGGGGCGAGATCCGATTTCCGAAGCTATTGCTAGCCAGCCTCCGCGCCGTCGCGACTTTAGCATTTTTCGAGCTGGGGGAGAGGCTTCCTGAGCCGTTACAGATGTCCGTCAAGGAAATTGAGGAAGTGCATTCGACACTCCTATCAACACAGGTCGATTCCAATCAAAAGTTTGCGGCTATGCTTGAATTGGGTAGCCGGGTAGCCCACATGAGGTTGGATAGACTGTTCATTACTATTCCTGTTGTGCGATCCGACTTGGTGCGAGGGCGAGTCCCCGGGAGCGTAAAACCGGCCCCCGACCATAAGAGAATGGCGAAGTCCGGCATCCAAGCGCTAAATGATTTCATCGAAGGGATCGAGAGGAAACACTTCGGCTCTATCGATGAGAAGCAGGCCTACGGTCAAGCCTACGACACACTCTTGCTGGAACAGCGCTTTCTAGCGTGTCAAACAGCGTGCTTGGCCTCGCGATCTCTTGCTATACCTCTCCAGTTACGGTCAGTGCCTGGAGATATGCACAACAGGATTCGGGATCTTAACCAAGCAATTAAGACGAACAGCCGAAAGTGCACAAAGCTTTTTCGTGAGGTCGAGCAAGGATTATCCGACGTGCTCCCTTCGGCCGTCCGAGAATGGCTTTGCATAGGCGACTCGCCTGTCGTTCTTTTCAGCGATCTACCATTTGAATGGGCACTAATAGATGATTGGCCGCTATGTCTGACGAGGCCTGTATCCCGGATTCCAACTGGACTTAGCCAGTGGGACGCCCTCAACATGACTCTCGAAGCTCAAATCTCCATCAACTCTCGAACTCCTGGCAAGGTGTTGGTCCTGGATCTAATTGCACAGGATGATCCCATCCGTATTCATTCGGATATTTTTATCTCGACGTCAGAGGAACTATCGCAAAACTACATCTATGCGAAACCGGCCAATGCAGCGGAATTCAGAGACATAATAGAGCGGACTTCGCCAGAAATCGTAGTCTTGGATTCACACGGTCGATACGATCAGTCAAAAGATGAGGTCTGGATCAATTTACCCGATGGCCCTGCTTCCGTCGATCAACTCCTGCCAGATACCCAAGTTCCTCCGGTGTGGATCCTCTCTGCCTGTGATACGTCCGTCACGGGCGCCATGCGCGGCTGCTTTGTACGGAGACTTCTCTACAGAGGTGCCGTTTGTGTAATAGCAAGCCTTGCCAGTGTCGATGCATTGACTGCATCGATTTTTGTTGGCCGCCTGCTGACGGCCATTTTCAATCCAAATCAGCCAAATCAGCATAGAAGCCTAGACCAAGTAATATTTTCTACGCAACTGACAACAGCCTTACTGTATGACCCGCTGCTCCCACTAATTCGCAAATCGGAGAAAGATGCAGTCTTGAGAAAGGCGCTCGGCAATGTCCTAGGAGATTACCTAGGCTGGGCGGCGCACACCTTTCTAGAAGTTCGACAATTTAGGCATACTGCTGCTTGGGTACTGGGTGAGTCGATGGCGCGGCACGGATTGACTAAGACCTACGTCGAAGCTCTACTGGCGGGTAGCGTTCGGCCGGAGACACTCTTATTTTCTGCGTTCGGTGTACCTAGCCGTGTCGAACTAAGTGCGTGATGTAAGGCTCAGATTCAATAAGTATGGTTAATGGAAGGCTGAAGGGCCACCCCCAATATGTGCCAGCCGACCCGACGAAGAGTGAACCCGCCAGTTGCATTGAGAAAACCGTATGAATACAACAAAAGCCATGCCGCTAGGGTGTTTGGAGCTTTCGAAGCGCCTGCCTCTGGATTGCACCCTGGGTGAAGTCCTGCCCCCAGCGGGAATCTCCTCGGCCAGAGGCCGTTGCAAAAGCGCTCCAGCCGAGGCTGGCAGGCGGTCTTTTGCAACGATTGGGTGAACAAGGAGTCACCGAACCGAGCCTCTTTGCATCCTCGTTCCGGTGTCGAAGCCTCCTGGAGGCTCTCGAAAGGCAATCCGGGGGAATAGGTGCCAGCCGACCCGACGAAGAGTGAACAAGGAATCACCGAACCGAGCCTCTTTGCATCCTCCTCCCGGTGTCGAAGCCTCCTGGAGGCTCTCGAAAAGGCAATCCGCCTCATCATAGGAGGCCAAGAAACCGCCGAGTCATCGATTTCGGGAGGTTCTTCTCGCTGCATAAAACCTTCGGGACACACTTCGCCCCGGCCTCTTCGAGAAGCTCGCTCCAAAGTCTTTGGTCCGCGGGCCTGGAGAAACGCTACCCTCCCACGAAGGGCAAGGCTGGTGGGAAGCTCCCGAGCGGAAACACCGCGTGGCGGTCTCCCGCTCGCAGCTTCTCCGACGCGTCCCGGAAGGCCGCGACAAACCAGGCGTACGCTTCCCAGAGCTCGTGGCGGACCTTGGAGCTCCAGACGTGGAACAGCGGAGCGGGCGACTTCTTCGGGCTCTTCGGACGGCCGTGGGGATGTTGACCCCGAATGGCCGCAACCCCCAACGGCTGGCTTCCCGTTCTGGACCTCCGGACCGCGGCCTCGCTTTCGATCTCTTGGATCAGATGGAGGGTGCGCTCTTTCCAAGATTCCGGCGGGGGGTGCTTCCAACAGGGGAGCGGCGACAGGTGCAACGTCTCAGTCGTCGCATACTTGAGACGGTCGAAGTCCTCTCCCCGCCGCCGTGCGGCGTACTCCTGAGTGCGGTCGAACCAGGTACCCGTGAGGGCCTCGCCCGCGATCAGGGCGTGGGCGGCATGCACTCCCGGCCAATCCTGAGGACGTGCGACAAGATCCTCCTTGCAGCCGTTCGCGAGAACATACTTCAGCCTCGCGGTCTGCGCTCCTTCTTCCCCACTGACGAGGATCGACTGGTATCGCCGCGACCAGATCTTGTCCTCCCAGTCGCAGAGCCGGACGACCTCCCGGGCGAGGTTGGAGTTCAGGTACCCCATGAAGCGGGAGAGCTGGCGGACGTTGTCGACGTCGAGCAGGAGGTGAAAATGATTGGACAGGAAGGAAAAACCGCAGCAGCGGACTTCGTAAAGCCGCTGGGCGCGTCCGAGCACGCCGACGACGATGTCGTTGAGCTCCGGACTGGGCCGGAGGAGGTAGCGGCTGTGGATGGTTCGGCAGGTGACCTCGACCAGGGCCCCGCCTTCGGGGATGTAACGGAGTCTTCGTCCCATGCACAGATAAGACGTAAAATCGACCCCGAATCTTCTTCGCCCTAGAACGGCTTGAGTTTGCGAGGGGGGTTTTGGGTGTTCTCGCGGTTTGTGAAATACGGCCAGCTGGACAGAGGTGATCGCGGCAGCCTTCCGCGAGGAGGATGACTGGCTCGTCACGAATTAGGTGGCACTTCTCCGGGCGGGCGTAGAACCTGGAGGACATAGTCAACGGCAATTCGCTTGGCGGTCGAGTAGTCCTCGACTTGGACCGGGAATGAGTCTTCGCGGGATCTTCCCTCATCATCCCTGTACTCCACGGAAGCCGTGAAGCGTCGTATTCTCTTCATCTCTCTAGTCCTTTATGCTATGGCCGGTACGCTGGTGGAATTATAGCTCAGCAAATTACATCAAAGCGTTATGGCCACATGACACTATGCAACTGACGTCCTTCAATGCTGAAGGCAAGCGAGAGGCAACCTGACTTGAAAGGAAAAATGATGACGCATGAACACCTCCACCGTTACGTGGCCGGCAAGTACCCGAATGCCTATCGACTTGTGACTGAGGGAGGAAAGCTAAACGGCAATTGGGGCAATGTCGCAGCTCATTGTTTCCTTCAAACACTTGCTGTTGAAGTCATTGGGGAACTGCTCGGCCTTGAGAAAGACAGTATTGATCGACTGGCAAGGACCGCCGCCAGCCATGACTGGCGGAAAAGGTTGGATAAACGTAGCGGTGACTTCGATGAGGACGCTATCGCATTAGCTAATGGACAGTTGGCGACTGCGAAACTTGACGACGAGTTGATGGCCGCACTTGAGCCGTCCTTCCTAGTTCATGCCTCTTCAGGAAAGGCAAGTTTCCTACAGCTTGTTCAATTCCTCGTAGACGACATGACCATGAACGACGAGTTCGTGACCTTCGATGAACGAGTACGGGAAGCCGAGGAAAGAACTCCTGATCCCGATCCTCATATTCGTAAGATCCTTGGGCGGGAGTCATACTGGGATGCCGAAAGAGAGATCGGGCACGCTGTCGAGAAGATGGTGTTGGCAATATGTGCCGCAAGGCGCCAAAGCATTACGACGCCAGATGAGCTTGTCGCTTATGTAAATCGCGAAATATCGAGGCGTCTAGAGACTGAGCATGGGTAAAAAGAAGGGGCGAAGCCGCAAATCGCGACCAGCGACCAAAATATCCGCCGCGACAGCGAATATAACCCGGGCGTTATGCGAGATTGCTGGACGCTACTCCTTTTTCTACCCCAAGGTCGAGTGGAAATACCGGCCAGAACTCGGTCCTAAATCCGAGAAAGCGGATGTAGCTTATTTGGCTCATTCCGACGATCGCCCCATCTTCTGGTTTGAAATTGATAACGAACCTGACCGAG